>CAJFFY010000014.1 GCA_904374465.1 uncultured Subdoligranulum sp. | reverse complement strand
GGGCATGCACATCTCGGTGCCCTCGGGCAGGGTGATGATGCCGGTAACGTCGGTGGTGCGGAAGTAGAACTGAGGACGGTAGTTGTTGAAGAACGGGGTATGACGGCCGCCCTCTTCCTTCTTCAGAACGTACACGTGGCCGTCGAAGGTGGTGTGGGGATGAACAGAACCGGGAACAGCCAGAACCTGGCCACGCTCGATCTGGTCACGGTCGATACCACGCAGCAGGGCGCCGATGTTGTCGCCAGCCTGAGCGTACTCCAGGCTCTTGCGGAACATTTCGAGGCCGGTGATGGTGGTGGTCAGCTTCTCTTCCTTGATGCCGACGATTTCCATCTGATCGCCAACGTGGGCAGTACCACGCTCGACACGACCGGTGGCAACAGTGCCACGGCCGGAGATGGTCATAACGTCCTCGATGGGCATCAGGAAGGGCTTGTCAGCAGCACGGTCAGGAGTGGGGATGTAGTTATCAACAGCATCCATCAGCTCCCAGATGCACTTGTACTCGGGGGCATCGGGATCGGTGGAGGTGGACTCCAGAGCCTTCAGAGCAGAACCACGGATGATGGGAGCATTGTCGCCATCGAAGCCCTGGCTGGAGAGCAGCTCACGGATTTCCATCTCGACCAGATCGAGCAGCTCGTCGTCGTCGACCATGTCGCACTTGTTCATGAAGACAACGATCTTGGGCACGCCAACCTGACGGGCGAGCAGGATGTGCTCACGGGTCTGGGGCATGGGACCGTCGGTAGCAGCAACGACCAGGATAGCGCCGTCCATCTGAGCGGCACCAGTGATCATGTTCTTGATATAGTCAGCATGGCCCGGGCAGTCAACGTGGGCGTAGTGACGCTTCTCGGTGTGGTACTCAACGTGAGCGGTGTTGATCGTGATACCACGAGCCTTCTCTTCGGGGGCCTTGTCGATGCTGGAGTAATCCATGAAGTCGGCGTCGCCCTTCAGAGCCAGAACCTTGGTGATCGCGGCGGTCAGAGTGGTCTTGCCGTGGTCAACGTGACCAATGGTGCCAATGTTGACGTGCTCCAAAGAGCGGTCAAATTTTTCCTTTTCAGCCATTGGAAGTATCCTCCTTTAGTTAAAACAATTTTGGTTTGCCTTGGATAAGGCTATCATACTAAATTCCGTACAAAAAATCAAGTAAAACTTATGAATTAAGCCTTGTTTGCACGGTCATTCATGATCTTATCGGCAATGTTCTTGGGAACCTGCTGGTAATCAGAGGGCTCCATAGAATACTGGCCGCGGCCCTGCGTCTTGGAACGCAGGTCGGTGGCGTAACCGAACATCTCGGACAGAGGAACCATCGCGGTGACGCGAGCGGTACCGTCCTGAGACTCCTGATTGTGGATCTGGCCACGGCGGCTGTTCAGGTCGCCGATGACGTTGCCCATATACTCATCAGGAACGATGACGTCAACCTTCATGATGGGCTCCATGATGACGGGATCGCACTTCTTCATGGCCTCCTTGAAAGCCATGGAACCGGCGATGGAGAACGCCATTTCAGAGGAGTCAACTTCATGATAAGAACCATCCCACAGAGTGACCTTGACGTCCACGACGGGATAACCAGCCAGGATACCGGCCTTCATCGCGCCCTGAATACCGTTGTCGACAGCAGGGATATATTCCTTCGGGATCGCACCGCCGACAACGGCGTTGACGAACTCGTAGCCCTTGCCCGGGTTGGGCTCCAGCTTGATCTTGACGTGACCATACTGGCCCTTACCACCGGACTGACGAGCGTACTTGGTCTCCTGGTTGGCAGACTTGCGAATGGTTTCGCGGTAAGCAACCTGGGGAGCGCCCACGTTCGCTTCGACCTTGAACTCACGCAGCAAACGGTCGACGATAATCTCCAGATGGAGCTCGCCCATGCCGGCGATGATGGTCTGACCGGTCTCTTCATCGGTCCAGGTCTTGAAGGTCGGATCTTCTTCAGCGAGCTTTGCCAGCGCAATGCCCATCTTTTCGGAGCCGGCCTTGGTCTTGGGCTCGATGGCGACACGGATAACGGGCTCGGGGAAGTTCATGCTCTCCAGAATAATGGGAGCCTTCTCGTCGCACAGGGTGTCACCGGTGGTGGTGTTCTTCAGGCCAACCGCCGCAGCGATATCGCCCGCATAGACGGTGTCAATATCTTTACGGTTGTTGGCATGCATCTGCAGGATACGACCGATACGTTCGTTCTGATCCTTGACGGAGTTGTACACGGTGGTGCCGGCATCCAGCTTACCGGAGTAAACACGGAAGAAGCACAGTTTACCGACGTACGGGTCGGTCATGATCTTGAACGCCAGCGCGGAGAACGGCTGGTCATCGGAAGAGATACGATCCTCTTCCTCGCCGGTCTCGGGGTTGGTACCACGGATGGCAGCAACGTCGGTGGGAGCCGGCATATAATCGACGATGGCATCCAGCAGCTTCTGAACACCGCGGTTCTTGTAAGAAGAACCACAGGTAACGGGCACGATCTCGTTGGAGATGGTAGCCTTACGCAGAGCGGCTTTGATTTCGTCCTTGGTCAGCTCTTCGCCTTCCAGGTACTTCATCATCAGGTCTTCGTCGGTCTCGGCCACAGCCTCGATCAGCTTATCGTGATACTCCTGAGCCTGCTCCTTCATGTCCTCGGGGATTTCCTCCACGCGGACATCGTTGCCCATATCGTCATAATAGACGTCTGCCTTCATGTCGATCAGGTCGACGATACCCTTGAAGGTATCCTCCTGACCGATGGGCAGCTGGATGGGCACACCGTTGGCATGCAGGCGGTCATGCAGCATCTGCACGCAGCGGAAGAAATCGGCACCCATGGTGTCCATCTTGTTGACGTACACCATACGGGGGACCTTGTACTCGTCAGCCTGACGCCAAACGGTCTCAGACTGAGGCTCAACGCCGCCCTTGGCAGCCAGAACGGTCACAGAACCGTCCAGCACGCGCAGGGAGCGCTGGACTTCCACGGTGAAGTCCACGTGGCCCGGGGTGTCGATGATGTTGATACGATGACGGTTCTTCTTGAACAGAACCGGATCGTGCTGGGTCTCGGTATGGCTCCAATAGCAGGTGGTCGCAGCGGAAGTGATGGTGATACCACGCTCCTGCTCCTGTTCCATCCAGTCCATCGTCGCAGCGCCGTCATGCACCTCACCAATCTTGTGATTGATACCGGTGTAGTACAGGATGCGTTCGGTGGTGGTGGTCTTACCTGCGTCGATGTGGGCCATGATACCGATGTTTCTGGTCATTTGCAGAGATACATCTCTCGGCGTCGCCATGGCTTTAACCTCCTACAGACAGCAAATCAATAACGATAGTGGGCAAAAGCCTTGTTGGCCTCGGCCATCTTGTGGGTGTCCTCGCGCTTCTTGACGGAACCGCCGACACCGTTGGTGGCGTCGATGATCTCGGCCGCCAGACGGGCGGACATGGTCTTCTCACCACGGCTGCGGCTGTACTGGGTCAGCCAGCGCAGGCCGAGGGTCTCACGACGGGCGGGGCTGACCTCCAGGGGAACCTGGTAGTTGGCGCCGCCGACACGACGGGTCTTGCACTCGAGGTTGGGCATGATGTTTTCCATCGCCTTCTCGAACATCTCCAGCGGATCGTTGCCGGTCTTCTCCTTCACGATGTCGAATGCATCGTAAACGATCTCCTGCGCAACACCTTTTTTGCCATCCAGCATGATGTAGTTGACCAGACGGGTGACAACTTTGGAATTGTAAATAGGATCGGCCAGAACTTCGCGTTTCGCGACATTACCTCTTCTGGGCATCTTTCTTCCCTCCTTCACATAAATGATATCATCGGTACTCGAAAGTATAGAAACTCCCGTTATGCCACAAAAAAGGCTTGGCCTATTTTATGGCGAAAAGATGTTTCCTTACTTCTTGGCACCGGCCTTGGGGCGCTTAGCACCGTATTTGCTGCGGGCCTGGTTGCGGTTCGCAACACCCTGGGTGTCGAGGGTACCACGGATGATGTGGTAACGGACACCGGGAAGATCCTTGACACGGCCGCCACGGATCAGAACGACGCTATGCTCTTGCAGGTTATGGCCGATACCAGGAATGTAAGAGGTGACCTCGATACCATTCGTGAGGCGGACACGGGCAACTTTACGCAGAGCAGAGTTCGGCTTCTTGGGGGTCATGGTACGCACAGCAGTGCAAACACCACGCTTCTGGGGGCTGTTCAGGTTAGTGTACTGCTTCTTCTGGGAGTTGTAGCTCTTCTGAAGGGCAGGCGCGGTGCTCTTGTGAACCAGGACCTCACGGCCTTTGCGCACGAGCTGGTTAAAAGTAGGCATTTCTTTTCTCCTTTCTTCACGTATTCACGCGTGTTTTGGAGTTCATGCGACGGGATGGCCGCACTTTACCCCGGAAACTCACGCATTAGTTATTTTAAAGGATAACCATCGCCTTGTCAAGAGTATTGCCAAAAAATCTGCGAAAAAATCGTGCAAAACAGAGATTTTTCTTTTCTGCTTTTCCCTCTGCATCGACAACCGGCCGGTTTGCTACATGCAGGTGCCGCTGCCGCCTTGCCGATAAAGTTCCATAAAGCGGTCTGTTTCAACCGTTTCGGAAATGTGTGCAGCGCTTTAATTTCTGTTTTCTACTGATTTTATCTGTATTTTGCTATATTTTTGTTAATTGTGCACAATTTATTGGGTGAAAGTTTTCTGAACAGCGTGTACATTTCTATTGCACATTTTCATTTGCTTTGTTATAATCAAATCGTAGAAGCTCCTAAACGGAGCGTCATCAATAAGGAGGTATCGATTATGAAAAAACTGCTCGCGTTCCTGCTTTCCGTGTGCATGGTCTCTGCTTTTGCCGTCCCGGCGTTTGCCGATGCCAACAGTGACTACATTGCCGCCGTCAAAGCCTATCAGGCACAGGTAGCCGCCAAAGAGGCCGCCTACACCGCTGCAGTGCAAGCTGCCGCGCAACAGGCACAGGCCAAAGCCGATGCGGAATGCCTTGCCGTAATCGCTGCCGGCAAAGCGGCCCAGGCGAAAGCCGACGCCGAAGTCGCCGCCGTAATAGCCGCCGGTAAGGCCACCCAAGCTGCCGCCGATCGGCGTGAAGCCGCCTACGCAACCGCGGTAAAGAATTATCAGGCGCAGATCGCCGCCAAGGAAGCCGCTTACACCGCCGCCGTCATGAGCGCCGCAAAGCAGGCCCAGGCGAAGGCGGATGCTGACGTTGCTGCCGTGATTGCCGCCGGCAAGGCCACCCAGGCTGCCGCTGATCAGCGTGAAGCCGCCTACGCCGCCGCGGTGAAGAACTACCAGGCGCAGATCGCCGCCAAGGAAGCCGCTTACATCGCCGCCGTGCTCGGCCAGTAACTACATACGAATCCTGTCTGTTCCCTGACAGACACGACAAACTCCCGCAGGACACTCCTGCGGGAGTTTTTTGTAGTAAGCGACTTACAATTTAGCCAGCGTTGCCTCCGCATCATCCAGAATGCGTTCAAATTTCTGCAGCGCAGCATCGATGGGCGCCGGCGTTGCCAGGTCTACCCCGGCATGGCGCAGCTCATCCAGCGGATAGGCGCTGCCGCCCATGGAAAGAAACTCTTTGTACCGCTTGACGGCGGGTTCCCCTTCCCGCAGGATTGCCTCAGACAGAGCCACCGCCGTGGAATAGCCGGTGGCGTACTTATAGACATAGAAGGGCCGATAGAAGTGCGGGATGCGGGCCCATTCGTACTGGACCTCCTCGTCCATCACCAGCTCCGGTCCGAAATAGTCCTCCACCAGCTTTTTGTACAGGGCATTCAGGGAAGCCGGGTTGAGCGCTTCGCCGCGCTCTGCCATGGCATGTGCTTCCCGCTCGAATTCCGCAAACATAGTCTGGCGGTAGACGGTCCCCTTGAAGTTTTCCAGATACTGGTTGAGCAGATACAGGCGCATCTGGGGGCGGTTTTCCTTCTGCAGCAGTTGCTCAATCAGCAGATTTTCGTTGACCGTAGACGCCACCTCGGCAACAAACAACGTGTATTCCGCATACTGTGCCGGCTGATGATGGTTGGAATGCCAGGTGTGCATGCTGTGGCCCATTTCGTGGGCAATGGTAGATACACTGTCCAACGTACCGGTGAAGTTGGTCAGAATATAGGGATTGGAGTCATACGTGCCGGAAGAATAGGCACCGCCGCTCTTGCCCTTGTTGGGATAGACGTCGATCCAGCGCTCTGCAAAAGCCTTGCGCACCAGGTCGGTATAGTCCTGTCCCAGCGGCGCCACGGCATCCAGCACCATCTGCTGGGCCTGCTCATAGGTGTAACGGACATTGATATCCCCTACCAGCGGCGCGTACACATCATAGTAATGCAGTTCATCCACACCGAGAATCTTTTTGCGCAGCGCCACATAACGGTACATGGCCGGCATGTGTTTGCGGACCGTATCGATCAGATTGTCATAGACCTCTACCGGGATGTTCTCCCCTGCCATGGACATGGCACGGGAGGAATCATAGTGCCGCACCGTCGCCTCCGCAGTCGCGCCTTTGACAGCACCTGCATAGGAGGAGGCAAAGGTATTGATATGCTGGCGATACCCCTTGTAATAGCTTTCAAAGGAATGCTTACGCAGTGTACGGTCGGTGGACATCTGCAGGGTAATATAGTTAGACCCTGTCACTTCCACCGTCTTTCCGTCCCCATCCTGCACGGCATCGAACACCATATCCGCATCCTGCAGGTTGTCGGCGATTTCCGCCGGAGCCCCCAGGGCCTCCCCGAAAGTGGCCAGGATCTTTTCCTCCGAGGCCGTCAGGGTGTGGGGTTTCTGCCGCAGCAGGTTTTCCATGGTAAATTTGTGATCCGCCAGCTGTTCGTCCTGTACCACGGCCTTCAGGGTTTCCTCCGGCAGGGACAAAATCTCCGGTTCTGCAAAGGCCATGGCTGTCAGAGCCTGCACATACTTGGCCGTAACCCGTGCATACATGCTTTGTCCGTCCTCGGCACGGGTATCCTCACTGCGGCGCAGCGAAGCATAGCAATACAGGTTGGACAGCTTGCGCCCCAACTCCGTAGCGGCATCCAGATAGGCACCGATGGAAACGGCATCCTTCAGCGTTCCGGCAAAGGCGGTCATGGCGTTCACCTGGTCATCCAGCGTGGCCAGTTCCGCCTCCCAGGCAGCATCGTCCTGATACATAGGCGTAAGGTCCCACTGATAGCGGGCATCCATCTCCTTACGTTCCTGTAAAATCTGATTATCCGGCATAGTTACCTCCTTATTTCGATAAAACAGTTTCCCATTCAGCAGGTTTGAATCCCACCAGCACAAACGCATCATCCACCAGCAAGGGCCGCTTGACCAGCATACCGTCACTGGCCAGCAGCGCCAGCTGCTCCTCCTCCGAGAGGGTGGGGAGTTTGTCCTTCAGTCCCAAAACCTTATAGGCCTGGCCGCTGGTATTAAAAAAGCGTTTGAGGGGCAGTCCACTGCGGCGAACCCAGTCCCGCAGCTCCTCCAGGGTGGGATTTTCTTCCTTGATATGACGTGCCTTGTAGGAAACGTTCCGTTCCTCCAGCCATTTTTGTGCCTTGCGGCAGGTGGAGCACGGCGGGTACTGCAAAAACAGCACTGCAACACTTCCTTTCCTGTTTCTTTTCCAGTACTGTCCATTATACCCAGTTTATAACACAGCGTCAACACAGACAAAAATAGCCCCGTCGCCAAGGCGACGGGGCTATAATGCTATGAATTAGTGGTCGTAGGCGGCTTCCGCAGCATCGCGGGCAATTTCTGCTTCTTCCAGTTCCTTCTCCACCTCCGGCAGACCGGTGCCGGCGGGAATCAGTTTACCGATGATGACGTTCTCCTTCAGGCCGGCCAGCGGGTCGGTCTTACCCTTGATGGCAGCCTCGGTCAGGACACGGGTGGTCTCCTGGAAAGAGGCAGCGGACAGGAAGGAGTCGGTGGCCAAGCTGGACTTGGTGATACCCAGCAGCACCTGGCTGGCCTGCACCAGCTTCAGGTCGGTCTCACCGGCGTCGATGCGGGCCTGGATTTCCTCGTTCTTGATCATGACATCACGGCGATTGACCGTGCTGCCCACGATAAAGTCGCTGGAACCGGCGTCCTCAATGCGGACTTTGCGCATCATCTGACGCACGATAACTTCGATGTGCTTATCGTTGATATCCACGCCCTGCAGACGGTAGACCTTCTGCACTTCGCTGATCAGATAGTTCTGGGTGGCGATGGGGCCCTGGATGGCCAGGATATCCTGCGGGTATGCGTGACCCTCGGTCAGCAGCGCGCCCTTCTGGACCTCGTCGCCTTCCATAACCTTGAGGCGCTGACCGAAGGGGATCAGGTAGCTCTTGGTGACGGGGGCGCCGTTGTCGTCGAAGCCGTTGATCTCGGCATGGCGGCTCTTCTTGGTATCGTCGATATGGACGGTACCGGCGATCTCGCTCATGATGGCCATCGCCTTGGGACGGCGGCTCTCGAACAGTTCCTCAACACGGGGAAGACCCTGGGTGATATCTTCGGCCGATGCAATACCGCCGGTATGGAAGGTACGCATGGTCAGCTGAGTACCAGGCTCGCCGATGGACTCGGCGGCGATGATGCCGACGCTCTCGCCCACCTTGACGCACTCGCCGTTGGACATGTTGGAGCCGTAGCAGCGAGCGCAGACACCCACATGGGCGCGGCAGGTCATGACCGAACGGATCTCCAGCTCGGTGATGCCGGCGTTGGCGATCTTCTCGGCGTCGAACATATCCATCATCTTGTCCTTGCTCACCAGCAGCTCGCCGCTGTTGGGATCATAGACATCATGCAGGGCATAACGACCGTTCAGACGTTCTTTGAAGGACTCGACCACCGAGTTGCCCTCGCTGATCTCACGGACCAGAATGCCCTCGGTGGCATGGCAGTCTTCCTCACGGATGATGACTTCCTGGGAAACGTCTACCAGACGACGGGTCAGGTAACCGGAGTCGGCGGTACGAAGGGCGGTATCGGCCAGGCCTTTACGGGCGCCTCGAGAAGAGATGAAGTATTCCAAGATGTTCAGGCCTTCACGGTAGTTGGCGCGAATGGGCATTTCCAGCGTCTTACCGGCCGTGTTGGCAAGCAGGCCGCGCATGCCGGCCAGCTGTTTGATCTGGTCCATAGAACCACGGGCGCCGGAATCGGACATCATATAGATGGGGTTGCGCTGGTGGTTGGTGCGCAGGTTGTTGCCCAGAGCCTCGGAAACCTGCTCGGTGGCCGCCTGCCAGATCTCGACGGTGTTGCGATAGCGTTCCTCATCGGAAATCAGACCGCGATGGAAAGCTTTCATGACCTTCTCGATCTTCTTGTCGGCCGCAGCCAGGATGTCCGCCTTCTCCTCAGGGATAATGGCATCGGGCACCGCAACGGTGATGGCCGACAGTGTGGAGTATTTATAACCCTGTGCCTTGATGGCATCCAGCATCATGGCGCAAGCCTTGGTGCCATGCTTGGTCAGGCAGCGGCTGATGATGTCGGGCAGGCCCTTCTTGGTCAGCTTGTCGGACTTGCCGCCCGAAGCGATCTTGAGGGTGCGGGGGTTCATCTCGTAGTCGAACTTGTGCTCGGGATCGGTGCGATCCACATAGCCCAGGTCCTGCGGGATGGGGGTGTTGAAGATGATCTGGCCCATGGTGGTATCCACCAGAGCGCTCTCCTCCACGCCGTTGAAGGTCATGGTGCGGCGCACCTTGATGGGCGCCTGCAGGGTGATGAGACCTTCGGAGTAGGCCATCATGGCCTCAGCCTCATCACGGAAGATCTTGCCGTGGCCCTTGTCGTCGGGGTTAACCAACGTCAGGTAGTAGCTGCCCAGAATCATATCCTGGGTGGGCACGGTAACAGGCTCACCGTCGGAGGGCTTCAGCAGGTTGCCGGAAGCCAGCATCAGCATCTTGGCCTCACGCTGGGCTTCCTTGGACAGCGGCAGATGGACAGCCATCTGGTCGCCGTCGAAGTCGGCGTTGAAGGGGGTGCAGACCAGCGGGTGCAACTTGATGGCACGGCCTTCCACCAGGACGGGCTCGAAGGCCTGGATGCCCAGGCGGTGCAGCGTAGGTGCACGGTTCAGCAGCACCGGGTGGCCCTTGATGACGGTTTCCAGCGAATCCCAGACTTCGGGATGGGCGCGCTCCACCATCTTGCGGGCAGACTTGATATTGTTTGCCTTTTCCTTCTCCACCAGGTCCTTCATGACGAAGGGTTTGAAGAGTTCCAGGGCCATCTCTTTGGGCAGACCGCACTGATACATCTTCAGCTCGGGGCCGACGACGATAACGGAACGGCCGGAGTAGTCAACACGCTTGCCCAGCAGGTTCTGACGGAAGCGGCCCTGCTTACCCTTGAGCATGTCGGACAGGCTCTTGAGCGGGCGGTTGTTGGCGCCGGTAACCGGACGGCCGCGGCGGCCGTTGTCGATCAGGGCGTCCACCGCCTCCTGCAGCATGCGCTTTTCGTTGCGCACGATGATGTCGGGCGCCCCCAGTTCCAGCAGCCGCTTGAGGCGGTTGTTGCGGTTGATGACACGGCGGTACAGATCATTCAGGTCGGAGGTGGCAAAACGTCCGCCATCCAGCTGCAGCAGCGGGCGCAGATCCGGCGGGATCACGGGGATCACCGTCATGATCATCCATTCGGGACGCTGGTTGCTTTCAATGAAAGCCTCCACGGCCTCCAGGCGCTTGAGCAGGCGGACCCGCTTTTGACCGTTGGATTTTTCCAGCTCTTCCCTCAGTTCGGCAGAGAGCTTATCCAGGTCAATCTCGGCCAGCAGTTTCTGGATCGCTTCCGCGCCCATGCCGGCTTCGAAGGTATCCTCGTACTTTTCGCGCATCTCCTTGTACTCGCGCTCGGTCAGCAGCTGCTTTTTCTCCAGCGGCGTGAAACCGGGATCGGTGACAATGTAGTTGGCGAAGTAGAGCACCTTGTCCAGCTGGCGGGGGCTGATGTCCAGCATCAGACCGATACGGCTGGGAATGCCCTTGAAGTACCAGATGTGGGAGACGGGCGCAGCCAGCTCGATGTGGCCCATGCGCTCGCGGCGAACCTTGGCGCGGGTCACTTCGACACCGCACTTGTCGCAGATCTTGCCCTTATAGCGGATGCGCTTATACTTGCCGCAGTGGCACTCCCAGTCCTTGGTAGGTCCAAAAATGCGCTCGCAGTACAGGCCGTCGCGCTCCGGCTTCAGGGTACGGTAGTTGATGGTTTCGGGTTTGGTGACCTCGCCGTAGCTCCAGGCACGGATCTGGTCCGGGGAGGCAAGGCCAATCTTAATCGAAGCGAATTCTTTATTTTCCATTCAGCGAACCCTCTCAATTCAAGTATGACACACGATACAGCGAAACATTATTCATCGTCAAAGGGATCGTTCATCTCGATCTTGGCCAGATCATCGGCACTCGGCTCGCTGTCCTCGTCCAGATCGTCATCAAAGCCCTCATCGGCATCTTTCACGCTGTAGTCATCCTGCAGCTCGCTCTCGACCAGGACATTGTTGCCCACGTCGTAATCGCTGTTCTCAAAGCTGCTGTCATCGTCGTCAAATTCCTGACGCATATCCACAGGATTGCCTTCCTTATCCTGCACCACGATATCCAGGCCAAGGCTCTGCAGCTCTTTGAGCATAACACGGAAGCTCTCGGGGATACCGGGACGCGGGATCGGTTCGCCCTTGACGATGGCCTCGTAGGTCTTGACACGGCCCACCACGTCGTCGGACTTGATGGTCAGGATTTCCTGCAGGGTGTACGCGGCGCCGTAAGCTTCCAGCGCCCAAACTTCCATCTCGCCGAAGCGCTGACCGCCGAACTGGGCCTTGCCGCCCAGAGGCTGCTGGGTAACCATCGAGTACGGACCGGTGGAACGGGCATGGATCTTATCATCAACCAGGTGATGCAGCTTGAGGTAGTACATATAGCCGACAGTAACCTTGTTGGGGAACTGTTCGCCGGTACGGCCATCATACACCGTGGTCTTACCGTCGTCCGTCAGGTCGATCTTGGAGAAGTCAATGATGTGGCCCTTCTCGCCCATCAAGCGATCCAGATGGGTGGGATATTCGGGGGCATTTTCGCCGTGCCACTTGGCACGGGCCTCGGCGAAGCAGTCACGCAGGTCGGCTTCGTGGGCGCCGTCGAAGACGGGGGTCTGGACCTTCCAGCCCAGCGCCTTGGCCACATAGCCCAGGTTGACTTCCAACACCTGACCGATGTTCATACGGGAAGGAACGCCCAGGGGGTTCAGTACGATGTCCAACGGGGTGCCGTCGGGCAGGAAGGGCATATCCTCCTGCGGCAGAATGCGGGAGACAACACCCTTGTTGCCGTGACGGCCGGCCATCTTGTCGCCGACGCTGATCTTACGCTTCTGGGCGATATAGCAGCGCACGCACATCCGCACGCCGGGCTGCAGCTCGTCGCTGTTTTCGGGGGTAAAGACCTTGATGTCCACCACGATACCGTAAGCGCCGTGGGGCACACGCAGCGAAGTGTCACGCACTTCGCGGGCCTTCTCACCGAAGATGGCGCGCAGCAGGCGCTCTTCGGCGGTCAGCTCGGTTTCGCCCTTGGGGGTAACCTTACCCACCAGAATGTCGCCGGTCTTGACCTCGGCGCCAATGCGGATGATACCGCGATCGTCCAGATCGTCCAGGGCATCGGGCGAAACGTTGGGGATATCGCGGGTGATTTCCTCGGGTCCCAGCTTGGTGTCGCGGGCCTCGGTCTCATATTCCTCGATATGAATGGAGGTGTAAACGTCCTCGCGCACGAGTTTTTCGTTGAGCAGGACGGCGTCCTCGTAGTTGTAGCCTTCCCAGGTCATGAAGCCGACCAGGGCGTTCTTGCCCAGGCTGATTTCACCATTCTTGGTGGCGGGGCCGTCGGCCAGCACATCGCCGGTCTTAACCGCATCGCCCACCTGCACGATGGGACGCTGGTTGTTGCAGTTACCCTGGTTGGAGCGCATGAACTTGATCAGTTCATAGGTATCGGCCGAACCGTCGGCGCAGCGCACCACGATCTTCTCGGCGTCCACGTACTCCACGGTGCCGTCGCGGGCAGCGAGGATGCAAACGCCGGAGTCGGTGGCGGCCTTGTACTCCATGCCGGTGGCGACGATGGGCTGCTGGGTGACCATCAGGGGCACCGCCTGCCGCTGCATGTTGGAGCCCATCAGGGCACGGTTACAGTCGTCGTTCTCCAGGAAGGGAATGCAGGCCGTAGCCACAGACACCATCATACGGGGAGAAACATCCATGAAGTCAACCTGACTGGCCTCGAATTCCTGGATGTCGTTGCGATGACGGCCGGACACGCGGGAACGGACAAAACGGTTGTTCTCGTCAAGGGGCTCGTTGGCCTGGGCGACGATGTACTCATCCTCCACGTCGGCGGTCATATAAACCACTTCATCGGTGACCACGCCGGTGGCTTTATCCACACGGCGGTAGGGCGCTTCCACAAAACCGTACTTGTTGATCTTGGCATAGGTGGCCAGGTAGGAGATCAGACCGATGTTGGGACCTTCGGGCGTCTCGATGGGGCACAGGCGGCCGTAGTGGGTGTAATGCACGTCACGGACTTCGAAACCTGCGCGGTCACGGGACAGACCGCCGGGGCCCAGAGCGGACAGACGGCGCTTGTGGGTCAGTTCGGCCAGAGGGTTGTTCTGGTCCATGAACTGGGACAGCGGGCTGGAACCGATGAATTCCTTGATGGCCGCCACCACGGGGCGGATGTTGACCAGGCTCTGGGGAGTAATCTCGCCGCTTTCCTGGTTCTGCAGGGTCATCCGCTCACGGATGACGCGCTCCATGCGGGAGAAACCGATCCGGAACTGGTTCTGCAGCAGTTCGCCCACGCTGCGCACACGACGGTTGCCCAGGTGGTCGATTTCATCGGTAACACCGATGCCGTGATCCAGGCCCAGCAGGTAGTTGATGGACGCAAAGATATCGTCCACCGTGACAGTGCGGCTGATCAGCACATCATGGTTCTGGCGCAGCAGTTCCTTCTGCTCCTCGGGATCCGAGGTAGCATCCAGGATCTTGCGGATCTCGGCAAAGTTGGCGCGCTCGTTGATGCCGCACTCGGCATCAACGTCAAAGCTGAAGAAAGGCTGTGCATCCACGCAGCCGTTGGAGATGACGATGACGGGCACGCTCTCTTCGCCTTTGCGCTCCACCAGCACGACCACGCGGGTCACGCCGGCCGCGTCGATCTCGTTGGCCTTGGCGGTGTTGATCTTCTCGCCTTTGGCCACCAGCAGTTCGCCGGTCAGAGGGGCAATGATGTCCTCGGCCGCCTTGTAGCCCGCAATACGGCGAGCCAGGGCCAGCTTGTTGTTCATCTTGTAGCGGCCGAAACGAGCCAGGTCGTAACGGCGCGGATCAAAGAACAGCGCATTCAGGTGGCTGCGGGAGTTCTCCACCGTCGGGGGCTCGCCGGGGCGCAGCTTGCGGTAGACTTCCAGCAGGCCTTCCTCGGTGGAATGGGTGGTATCCTTCTCCAGCGAGGCGTTGATCTTGGGCTCGGAATTGCCGAAGAACTGACGAATCTGCTCGTCGGTGCTCAGGCCCAGGGCGCGGATCAGCGTGGTGACCGGCAGCTTGCGGTTCTTATCGATGCGGACATAGAAAACGTCCTGGGAGTCGGTCTCGTATTCCAGCCAGGCACCGCGGTTGGGGTTCATGGTGGCGGTAAACAGGTCCTTGCCGGTACGGTCCTTGCTGGAGCCGTAGAAAACACCGGGAGAACGGACCAACTGGCTGACGATGGCGCGCTCGGCACCGTTGGAGATGAAAGTACCGGAATCGGTCATGAGCGGGAAGTCGCCCATGAAAATTTCCTGCTCCTTCACTTCGCCGGTCTGCTTGTTGAACAGCCGCGCCGTGACATACAGGGGCGCCGCATAGGTGGCGTCCCGCTCCTTACATTCTTTAATGGAGTATTTGGGGTTCTTGTCCAGCCGGTAGTCGACGAACTCCAGCACCAGATTTCCGGTGTAGTCCTCGATCGCGGCAATGTCATGGAAAACCTCATGCAGGCCTTCCTTCAGGAACCAGTTGTAAGAGTTTTTCTGGATCTCGATGAGATTGGGCATATCAATCACTTCGTTGATACGGGAAAAACTCATGCGGGTCGTTCTGCCGTTTTGTACGGGCTTGACCTTTACCATAAAACGCGACCACTCCTATTCCATAGATTGACAAAGTTGGCAAAAGCAGCCCAAAGAGATCCGGAGAAAAGGCCACACATTCGGCGTTTTTCACAAAGTTTTTGGTTTTTGTGTTTTTGCCAAATCCCTTTAGGGCGCTCTATTCCATTTTTGTGATACTGTCTTAGTATATCGGCTAAAACCCTTATTGTCAAGGCTTTTCGGGGCTTTTTTACAACTTTTCTTTCCCATGTTGAACGCCCGGGTGAGCGTGAGATATTTTCGGCATTTTGACGGTTTTACCCCACGGAGCAGCCCTTGACAAATCTTGGCAAACGGTTCCAGCCCCCGCTTTTGGGCATATTTCACAACCTGACGATTTTCTTTTTGTCCGACATTTCCCTTGACAAATCCGTCGCAGCCACAAAAAAGCCGCCCGGGTACGCCGGGCGGGCAGATGGTTTTTCTTTAATCCAGGAAGTCGCGGAGTTTCTTGCTGCGGCTGGGATGACGGAGCTTGCGCAGGGCTTTTGCTTCGATCTGGCGGATCCGTTCACGGGTCACGTTGAACTCCTTGCCCACTTCCTCCAGCGTGCGCGGACGGCCATCTTCCAGGCCAAAACGCAGGCGCAGCACCTTCTCCTCGCGGGGAGTCAGCGTCTTGAGCACGTCGGCCAACTGTTCCTTCAGCAGGGTTTGGCTGGCAGCCTCCGCCGGGACCGGGGCGTCATCGTCGGGGATGAAGTCACCCAGATGGCTGTCCTCCTCCTCACCGATGGGGGTTTCGAGGCTGACCGGCTCCTGGGCCACCCGCATGATCTCACGCACCTTGTCCACCGACATATCCAGGCGCTCGGCAATCTCTTCCGCACTGGGATCGTGACCACACTCATGCAGCAGCTGGCTGGACACCTTCTTAACCTTGTTGATGGTCTCCACCATATGCACCGGAATGCGGATGGTGCGGGCCTGATCGGCAATGGCACGGGTGATGGCCTGCCGGATCCACCAGGTGGCGTAGGTGGAGAACTTGAAGCCCTTGGTGTGGTCGAACTTTTCCACCGCCTTGATCAGGCCCAGGTTGCCTTCCTGAATCAGGTCCAGGAACTGCATGCCGCGCCCCACATACCGCTTGGCGATGGAAACCACCAGACGCAGGTTGGCTTCGCTCAGACGTTGCTTGGCCTTCTCCCCTTCCGGCCCGCCGGCCTGGATCTTCAGGGCCAGGTCAATCTCTTCCTCCGGAGTCAGCAACGGCACACGACCGATCTCCTTGAGGTAAACCTTGACGGGGTCGTCGATGGTAATGCCGTCGGTATTCAGGCTGTCCTCAAAATCGTCCACATTGTCTTCGGTCAGCGCTGCATCCCCCACGTCCACCGCGTCGTCATCCACGACCTCGATGCCGCTGTTTTCCAGTTCTTCATAGAGCTTTTCCATCTGCTCCACGTCGAGCACATGACCGCTTTCCTCCATCGCATCTCCGATTTCGCTGCTGGTCAGTTTGCCATTGCGGCGGCCGGTTTCGATCAAGCTGTGAATAGGATCCTTTTTCTCTGCCATAAGTACGTTTCTCCTTTTGGTTTTCTATTGGACAGACTGCGCACCACCGGACGAATTGCTCCGGACGGTTTACGCTTCGGCATCGGGCGGCGGTTGCTGCACACCCTTCTCCTTTTTGACATGGGCGAATATATCCAAAAACTGGTCGTCGCTGGTGCCGGCCACCCGTTCGCTGACGGGCTTGGCGTTTTGCAGCCGTTCCAGGTACATGGCGATGTCCTGGCGGGCCAGTTTCTGATCATGGTTTTGTGCCTGGGCGAGGGCCACCTGCTGGAAAGCCTTTTCATCCAGCATCTGCTGCAATGTGGTCAGATTGACCGGCAGCTTTTCCTCCCCGCAGCGGAAAATTGCTTGCAGTGCCTGCTGCATTTCGGGCAGCGGAACGCTGTCCATCTGCAGGTGTTGGCGCACATAAGCAATCTCTCCCGGGTCCTGCAGCAGCGCTGCCACCAGCTGGCGGCTGGCACTGGCAGCCCCCAGCACCGTATCGCCCCCCTGGGAATAGGGCACCCGCAGATCCGCTGCATTGCCCTGTTGTGCCAGGTTTTTCTGCTCTTTCCGACGGCTCTTCCATTCGGCCGTACGCAACGCCCCCTGCATCTGCGCCATGATGGATTGTTTGGAAACTCCGGTTTCCTCCGCAATCCGCCCGGCATACACATCCCGTGCGGTGGGCGTCACGCTGTAGCCGGTCAGGATATCAATCGCCTCCCGGATATAATTCAGCCGGCCGTCATCGCTGCGCAGATCATACTTGGACTGCGCCTTTTTCAGTTGGAATTCGGTGGGATTGGCGGTGCCGTTGAGCAGCATCTCGAACCGTTCCCTGCCGTACTTTTTGATGAACTCGTCCGGGTCCTTGGCCCCCTGATAACTGAGCACACTAACTTTTACCGGGCTGTTGGCAAAAAGTCCCAGACTGCGCTCGGTTGCTTTCTGGCCGGCCTCATCGGAGTCGTAGCTGAGCACCACCTCGTCGGCATACTCGCTCAACAGTTTGACCTGTTCCGCCGTCAGGGCGGTGCCGCAGGCACAGACCGCCGTATCAAACCCTGCCTCATGCATCGAGATGACATCCATGTATCCCTCGCAGAGGATGTAGCGTTTGCTGGGCGACTTTTTGGCAACATTCAACGCAAACAGTGTGCGGGATTTATGATACACCATCGTCTCGGGGCTGTTGATATACTTGGGCTTGGAGTCGTCCAGCACGCGCCCGCCAAAGGCGATGATGGAGCCCCGCACATCGATGATGGGCACCATCACCCGGTGACGGAAGATGTCGTACAGATTGCCCTTGGCACTGCGCTTCACCAAACCGGAGCGTTCCAGTTCGCTCTCCGAAAAGCCCCGCCTGCGCAGATAGTGCAAAAGCCCCCCGAAATCCTCCGGCGCGTACCCCAGACCGAACCGACGGATGGCCGCGTCGGAAAGACCGCGCTTTTCCCGCCAGTAGCGCCGCGCCAACGCGGCTTCCGGCGTGCGGGCATTGAGTTGCTCGTAAAAATACCGCGCCGCGCAGCGGTTGATTTCCAGCAGACGCTGGCGGGCCTTGGCCTCTTTGTCTTCTTCCTCCGGCAGCGGCATCCCCACCCGGGAAGCCAGTTGCTTGACGCTTTCCACATACCCGAGATTATTGTACTTGCGCACAAAGTTTATAACATCGCCCGCAGCACCGCAGCCAAAGCAGTAAAAGCTCTGGGTGTCGGGATATACCACAAAGGACGGTGTTTTTTCGTTATGGAACGGGCAAAGTCCGCTCAGCGTACGACCACGGCGCCGCAGCTGCACATACTGGCCCACCACTTCCTCAATATCGTTGCGGCGGACAACCTCCTGTATGTATTCCTGTGGGATCAACCGGCTCCACCTCCCTTACACGGCCAACGTTTCACAGGACCTGCCATTTCTGGGGCACATACCACTCCACAAACAGCCGCGTGGCAAACTCGTCGCTCATACCGCTGATGTAGTCGGTGGCCGCCCGGTCCACACCTTCCCGGTAGGCAATTTGCAGATAGAAATTGGGAAGAAGATCCGGCTTCTCGCACAGACGTTCATAGAGGCCTTCGATCAGCTTGTCCACCTTTTTTTCTTCCCGCTTGGCCTCCCGGTCCACATAGACGGTGGAATACATGAAGTCTTTCAGCACATCATAGGAAGCTTCCACCTCCGGCGAAAAGTTGATCCGCCCGTTCTGGCTGTGCTCCACCAGATCGGAAATCATGGTGGTGATGCGCTGGGACTTGGTGTTGCCCAACACCGCTGTGGCCTCGGGCGGAATCTGCCGCGGATCCAGCACACCGGCTGCCACCGCGTCCTCAATGTCATGGTTGAGAAAGGCAATGTGGTCCGCCCGGCGCACCACACAGCCTTCCGGCGTGCGCGCCCAGGTGCCCGTGGTATGGGTGATGATGCCGTTGCGCACCTCCCAGCTCAGGTTCAACCCTTTGCCATCTTTTTCCAGCATGTCCACCACGCGCAGGCTTTGCCGGTAGTGGGTAAACCCATCGGGGCACAATCGGTTGAGTGCCCGCTCCCCCGCATGGCCGAAGGGTGTATGGCCCAGATCGTGCCCCAGGGCGATGGCCTCGGTGAGGTCCTCATTCAGGCGCAGCGCGCGGGAGATGGTGCGGGCAATCTGACTGACTTCCAGCGTATGGGTCAGCCGGGTACGATAGTGGTCCCCTTCCGGCGAAAGGAAAACCTGGGTCTTCTGTTTCAGCCTCCGGAACGCCTTGCAGTGCAGAATCCGGTCCCGGTCCCGCTGAAAGCAAGGGCGGATAGGATCTTCCGCCTCCGGCACACGACGTCCGCGGCTCGTTTCGCTCAGCGTGGCATACCGGCTCAACGTACGGCGCTCAATCTCCTCTGTTTCTTCCCGAATCGTCACAGGATCCGCCTCCTTTCGTTCCCTCTATCTTATAAGTACGATAAAACTGTGCCAAATACTCTATTTTTCTAAAGAAATTCAGATTTTTTTAAAAAGGAGCGTAGGCGGGCGCCGCCACTTCCACCTGGGCCGTGCCCCGGGTCAGTTCAGACAGCGCCTGACACAGGGGGCTTTCCTCCCCTGCCGGCATGCGCCACTCCAGTGTTACCGCATCGTCGAAAACCGGTTCCTGCAACTTGGCACCGGACGCCTGGATGAGACGCTGGGCCTGCTCAAACAATGCGTAGGGCAGACGCACACGGCAATCCACCACCAGGCGCATACTAACCAGTTCTGCCCGTTGCAAGGCCCCGGACGCAACCGCTGTATAGGCACGCACCAGGCCGCCCGTTCCCAGCAGGATACCGCCGAAGTATCGTGTCACCACGATGATCACATCGGAAACGCCTGCATGGGTGATGGTTTCCAGCACTGGGGTTCCGGCCGTCTTGGCAGGCTCCCCATCATCGGAATAGCGCATCCGACCGCTGTGCAGCACATAGGCATACACATTATGCCGCGCCGTCCGATTGGCAGCCCGCACCCGGCCAAGCACTTCCAGGGCCCGCTCTTCGGTATCTGCAAAGGCAGCCGTGGCGATAAACCGACTGCGTTTTTCCTCGTATTCAAAAGTGGTTGTCCCGCGCAGGGTTTTATAGTCCGACATGAGGTGCTCCTTATAGGCAGACAGCCAAAAATACCCCAGATGTTTCCATCTGGGGTATCCTTGCAAACAAACTTATTTGCCGGCGTTGGCGTAACGACGCTTGAAACGCTCGACACGGCCACCGGTATCGACCAGCTTCTGCTTGCCGGTGTAGAACGGATGGCACTTGCTGCAAACTTCGACGTGGATCTCCGGCTTGGTGTCACGGGTGTGAATCACGTTGCCGCAGGCACAGGTAATCGTGCAGTCCACATAGTTGGGATGGATGCCCTTCTTCATGGTAGTTTCACCTCTTTCTCGATCATGATTCCAGGAGCCATACTTGATATATGTGCTCATCACAATCTTCGAATTGCGGCTACCAGCATTCACCATCCTGTGCGAATGGAGCAGCCATCTGAACGATTGCTAGAGTATTTTAGCAGAAACCGCCGCGCTTGTCAAGGAAAATCCCGTAAAAACGCAGAAAAGAACGTTTTGCAACGGAAGGGCAATTGCAGGAGGCAAAAAAGAAAAGCGCCTTGAATTAACGAAGCATCGTACAATTCAAGGCGCTTTTGGAGCGGGATACGAGTCTCGAACTCGCCACCTACTGCTTGGGAAGCAGTCACTCTACCGGATGAGCTAATCCCGCATGACTTAGTTATTGTACCGCAAAGCCCTGGTTTTGTCAATCCCGTTTTTGTTTTCTCTTGTCTGGAAGCCGGAAATGGTATATACTTGCTGCAAGAGGAAATCTGCCCTGCATTTTATTCCAAAGGAGTGGCTGCACATGTTGGATGCATTCCCTATTTATCACTGGTTTCACAATGGCAATCCCTATTCCGGCGCCGAAGGCGGCATGCGCTATGTCATTACCCCCGGAAAAAAGCCTGATCCCACCGACGAAAGCGGCAAAAAGAAGATGGAATTCCTGACGGCGCAGGTCTGGCCCGGCCCCTGGAGCATTGAGCATACTGCCGAAGAAAAAATTGAGAGCCGGGAATTCGCCGGCAACCAGCAGGGTCTGGATGAGGCTGTGGCCTGGCTGCACGAACGGTACGAGACCGAGGTTGCCCGCTGGGCCGACATTCCCTCCATTCTGGACTGCGAACCGGACCGATAAAGATAACGTAAAAACGAGGCACAGCAAAAGCTGTACCTCGTTTTTCAATACCTGGCATAGAGGAAACCGCCGCCGCCCAGAAAGTAGCCCATGAGCAAAAACGACAAAAGCGCCCCTTCGTAGAGAATCCAGCGCAGCGGACGAGGTGCTTTTGCCAAAACCTCCGTAAGGGAAATTCCTGCCTCGTGCAGCAAATCCACCGCAATCAATATTGCCAGTCCCGCAAAGAGAAAAAGCTGTTCCTGACGGGTGGTCAACCCCAGTTCCCAATAGTTGCTGAGGGCATCGTGGCCGCTGTTATGCAGAATCCCAGCAAAATACTGTCCGGCATTCTGCAGGCTGCTGGCGCGGAAGATGGTAAAGGTGAACACAAAAATCGAGAAAGTTCCCGCGATACCCACCATCCGGGCCCATCCCCTGGTAATGCTGTGTCGCCAGGGCAGATGGTTTTCCAGCGCCTGGAACAGGCCGTGCAGGAATCCCCACAGCAGGTAGGTCAGCCCGGCCCCATGCCACAGCCCACTGACCAGAAACGTCAGGATCAGGTTTGCATCCCGGCGCAGAGCACTGCATCGGCTGCCGCCCAATGGAATATAGACATAATCCTTGAGCCAGCGGGAAAGACTCTGATGCCAGCGGGACCACAGTTCCTTGACGGTGGCCGACAGAAAGGGTTGGCGGAAATTTTCCGGCAGCGAAAGCCCCAACATCTGCCCTACCCCCAGCACAATATCGGTGTAACCGGAGAAATCGGCATAGAGCTGGAAGGAATACAACACCGTTCCCAGCAACAACTGGGTACGGTCCAGCGTGGTCGGATTACTGAACGCGGCGGCCACCACCACCGCAGCACGGTCAGCCACCACCACCTTTTTGAAGTAGCCCCAAAAGCAGCGCAGCCCCCCTTTCCAGGCGCGGGTTTTCTCCCACCGGGTCGGTCTTTCCAGTTGCGGCATCAGTTCCCCGTAGCGTTGGAAAGGCCCCTGCGTGATGGAAAGGAAAAAGGCCGCAAAGCACAACACTTTGCCGAAATTGCGTTGAGCCGGCGCCACACCGCGGCGCACGTCCACCAGGTATCCCACCAGCTGCAGGGTGAAATACCCCACCCCCAGCGGCTGCAAAACAGCCGGCTGCCAAAGACGCAACCCAAACAGATTGTGCAGACCTCCGGCTGCCGCCACATAATACTTGAGCAGCAACAACGGCGCCAACGCCGCCGCCAAGCCCACACCGAACCATACAGCCCGTTCCCGGGCGCGCAGCGCAGCCCGCCAGACCAGCAGCGCGCAGAGCACCAGAACCACAAAGCCCTGCCAATCCAAGGAAAGATAGAACACTACACTGGCCCCCAGCATCAGTTGCCAGCGGCGGGCCGGTGCACACAAATACCAAAGCCCCACCAGGACCGCCGCAAAAACGACAAAGCCCGGGGACGTTACAGCCAGCATGGCAGGACCTCCTTATGGTCAGGAATTGAGCATGGCATCCGCCATGAAAATGGTATTGTCCGGGTAGTCGGTGAGTTTTTCCTGCACCGAATCGCAGAACAGGGCGGAGGTGTCCTCCCCCGCCGCATCCCGCGCTATGACATCGCACAACACCGCCGTGAATTTTTCCGCACCGGTCCCGTTCAGGTGGTGGGCATCGGAATAATCACCCATGCCCAAGTCCAGCGCCTTGCGTTCCCGATAGAGGGAAAAGTCCCAATATACCGTATGGCGCTGCACCGCAAAGTGCTGCAGTGCCTCCACATACGCCTGGTAGTTGTCCGTATTGGAAACATAGGCACTGGGCAGCGGTGCCGTAAACAGTACCAGCCGGATGCCCTGTTCCTCGCAGAAATCCGCAATGCGGGTGAGATATTCCCACCCGAAGTCCGACAGAGGTTGGTCCGGGTTCACATCCAGCAAGGTGGCAAAACCGTCCTTGGGGATCCCCTCGGTGTAAACGAATCCATTGCCCCGGTAGGCCTCCCCGTCCTCCGGGTAGCTTACATAGGCATAATTGCCCAGCGCATAGCCGTCGGTGAGCTTGGCCTTCCAGAGGGAAAGCCAGTCCCCCGGAGCCGCTATCCCATGCCGTGCGGGCATCACCAGGTCCGCACAAGCCGCCAGACCGCCCATCTCCCACAGATACCGGTACCGGTAGGGGGAATTCCACCGCATATAATCGGTAATCAGATAGCAGGCCATCGGCACATCCCGGGAAGCATTCTGGTTGTAGCCGGTGTAGAACATTTCCAGGTAGACTGTCTTCAGATCGTTCTGGGATGCTGCCTCCTGCAGTAAAGCGAAGGAACCGTCCGGCAACTGCTGGGAGGAACCGGCGTTGAAACTGTGGGTGCCCAGCCGCGCGTCCACCGTGGCCGGATCCACACTGCGGTAGCAGTGGGAGGACCCCAGGAACAGCGTGTCGATCTGACCAGCCTGAGCATACAGCTCCTGCAACATGACCCGGGAATAGGCATGCACGTCATCCACCAGCAAAAAATCAACCGCCCCCAGCAGTGCCACAGTGAACAGCAAAAAAGCCAGCACAGCGGCAACTTTACGCAGGACGGTTGCTTTCATACGAGATTCCTTTCGGTCAACGTTCAATCTTCATGTGGGGGTGCCGGGGCTGATAGGCAGCCACATCCAGCTGCCACACCGTATTGCCCGCTGCATCTTCCTCGGTTTTGGCAAAGCCAAAGCTTTCATAGAAAGAGCGTACCATGGCATTTTTGGCCGTGGGATAATAATAGCCGTACACGGTTTTTACCCCCCGGGCGGCAGCCTCCGCCATCAGGGTGTCCATCATGGCGTCCTCCATGCCCCGCTTGAGGACACGACAGCTCATCAGCCACAGACGCAGATGCAGTGCATCCTGCTGTTGTTCGCCGCAGACCACCGTCACAATGCCGTTGTCGCCAAACTTGTCCACCAGTTTGCCGCACAGGCAAAGGCGGTTGGCATCGGCTGCCATGGCCCGGATATCATCCTCCGAACAACGCAGGGTGGTCAGGTTGAACTGGTTGGACTTGTTGGTCAGCTGCGCGATGCGCTGGATGTACAGCGGTTCAAATCCGCGGATGGTGGCCACCATCTCCAGGCTGTCCAGATAAGCGCCGTAATCGCTGAAGGCCGCCTGTGCTGCTGCGCGCCGGGCATTCTGATGGTAGAGTTCGGTCTTTTGCAGATCCTCCTTGGACAGGGTGGTCACCTCAAAGTAGCCGCCATGGTCCAGTGTCTTGATATAATTCTCGGCACCGTCCAGCGCGGGCACGGCCGCCCCGGGCACCTGTGCCTCCACAATAGCCCGTTCCGCCGGGTTGTCATCAGCAAAGACAAAGCTGTCCGCCCCCAGGTTGAGCTCCGACGCAATGGCCTGCAGGTTCTGGTCCTTGGGCTCCCAGTTGGCCTTGATGGCCACAAAGTCATCGGGGCGCAGTACCCCATCGGGATGGTTGAGCCCCGCCAGTGCATTGGCCTCATCATTTTTGGAGTCCACCGCCAGGATCACGCCAATGCTCTTGAGCGCCTTGCAGTAGCTCTGGAATTCGGCATAGACCTGTCCTTCCGGCACTTCGGGACCGATGGCCAGGCCGTCCACCCCGTCGTCACCCACAACGCCACCCCACAGCGTGTTGTCCAGGTCCAGCACCAACGCCTTCTTGTTGCGCCCATACAGCGACTTGATGATGTTGGCCACACTGTTGGCCAACGAAGGAATGGCATCCAGGCACAGGGCGTATTTGTACATATGCCAGTAGAAGGCATCCCCCCAGGCCGTAAGGCCGTAATCCGCCGAGAGATAGTCGATATCGTTAATATAAAAATGGGGATGCCGGGCGGCATAGGCGTAGAACTTCTGGTTCAGACGACTGATGAAGTTGGAACGACCGTGTATGTCCCAGATATCCCGGTTGCCCATGAGCCGGTAGTTGGGCCGGTCAAAGTTGTTCTGGATCACCGGGCAGGCAAATTTTTGTTCCAGCGCCTGCCACATGGTTTCGAAATGGGTGTACTGGGCCTGCAGCATTTCCTCAATCTGCTCGGGGCTGTCCGCTGTGGTGGGCAGAGCCGTCAGGTTGCGCCAGGTCGTGTGGATATAAATCACATCCGGGGCAAAGGCATCCAGTTCCGGCGTGCCGAACATGGCGTCCTGCCAGTACTGGGCATATTCACTCTGGTAGAATTCCGCCTCAATACCGTATTGCAGCAAAAACAATCCCAGCTGGTCCGCCACCTCATTGGTGGTGGATCCGCCCAGAATGGCGATCTTTTTGTGCAGCGGGTGCGGGTTCTGAGCCAGCAGTTCCCGCCGCAGACGACGCTTTTTGCGCAGCAGCGTCTCAGTATCCAGCGGATAACGGAAGCAATCCATGTGCAGCTCCTTCTGTACCATTACAGGGCTGCCAAAGCGCCTTTGAGGGCCTGGGCAATCTGATCGGGGCAGCTGGTGGGCTTGTTGCCGCAGGTGGTGCCTTCCATCCGCGCGATGGCGTCTTCCGCCTTCATGCCGGACAGCAGGCGGGAGATCCCCTTCAGATTGCCGTTGCAGCCGCCCAGCACCTTGACGCTCTGGATGGTATGATCGGGGTTGAGTTCCACTTCGGTACGGACAGAGCAGGTTCCCTTATTGTTATAAACGTAAGTCATGATGCAGTCTCCTTTGTTTTCTGTAAGCACTATTTGGATTTTTTGCCCGACATTTTGCGTGCCTTGGCCAGGGTTTCCAGCCGGTTGATCTGTTCATCGGCGGTGGAGAAAGCCCCCACGGGCCGGGGCGTCACGGTGTTCAGACCGTGGTAGTCAGTGCCGCCGGTGATCAACAAATCGTTGGCCTTGGCCAGCCGCAGCAATTCAGCCTTGTCCTCCGGCGTGTTGCGGGGATGGTCGATCTCCACACCGTCCAGCCGTCCGGCGGCGATGAGTTCCCGCGCCAGCTCCATGCTGTGGTAGACGCTGGGATGGGCCAGTACCACCACGCCCCGGCAGGCTTTGATCAGCGCCAGCACATCATCCACAGGCTCATAGCGCGGCGTATGCAAAATCCGCCCACGCACCGGTTTAAGGCCAAACAGGGAACGGTAGACATCGTTATACATACCGTCGGCCAGCCCGTACTGCCACAGTACCCGCATGATATGCGCCTTGAACAGCGTGCCGCTGTCCCGGGCCAGTTCCAGGGCCTCTTCGGTGCGGAACTGGGGGCAGATTTCCTCCAGCTCCCGGCAGCTTTGCAGCATGGCCGTGCGGCGGCGTTCCTCCATCATCTGGCAGAACTCTTCCAACGGTGCACAGTCGTCCGGCCAGTAGCACAAAAGATGCACCCGGTGGGCCCGCTCATAGTCGTAGGCTGTCATTTCCAGTGCCGGAATCAGATGGACTCCCTCCTGCTTGGGATGGGCATAGGCGTAGCGTACCCCCCGCATGGAGTCATGGTCCGAGATGGCCAGATGGGTCATCCCCGCACAGCTGGCCAGGAAAGGCAGTTTTTCGGCAGGGGTAGACCCGTCGGAAAAAGTCGAATGGGTATGCAGATCACCCGGCATAACCTCTTCCCCCCTTTTTTCTCTTTAACGTCTTATTATACTCTTTTTTGCCTCACTTGAAAAGCCCCCGGCCGGAAGGATTCTCCCAGCGTTCCGGCATAAGCCCGCGCATGCTCGATGAAGCGCCGCGCCGCGGGCGAAAGTCCGCTGCGCGCCAGGCAGGCAATGCCGATGCTGCGCCCTGCTGCCGGTTCCAAATGCAGCACCTGGCATCCGCTGTGTTCGGCCCCCATCTTGAACATCAGTTCCGGCATGATGGCCAGCCCCTGTCCGCAGGAAACCATGGCGATCATCGACTGGTCATCCACAATGTAGCAGCGGCTGTTCACGTGCAGGTCGTTCTTTTTAAAATAACTCTGAATATCCGCGTCCACGTCGGCCTGCTGGCTGACAAAGGGCTGCCCCTGCAGTTCTTCGGCCCAGACAATACCCGGGCGTTTGGGCTTGTAGGTGGCCGGAGCAATGCAGATCAGCGGATCCTCATACAACGGCTCAAAGTCCAGATCCTTGGCGCTGGAGTTGGAAAGGAATCCCAGTTCCACCACACCATTCCTGAGCCAGGCAGCAATATCCGCATAGGACCCCTGATAAATCTGCACATCAATGCCGGGGAACTCCCGCTGGAAGGGAGGCACCAGTTGCGGCATCCAGGTGACACAGGCCGAATTGAAGACCCCCAGCCGCAGCACACCTTTATGCATGCCGTTGATCTGGGCAATGGACTGGTCCAGCAGCTCGCTGCTGTTGAGCATCTGCCGGATGGAGGGGAACAGACTTTCCCCTGCGGCGGTCATCGTCACACCGCTTTTGGTACGCGTAAACAGCGGAAAACCGCATTCCGCCTCCATGCCGGACACCGCATGGCTGATGGCTGACGGCGTCAGATGCATCTGTTCCGCCGCAGCCGCAAAGGTTCCCAGCTGTGCCACCATCATCAGGATCTGGCAATCGGTCAAAGTCATAGGCAAGACTCCCATTCATGAATTCTTTTCATCTTCCATATGAAAATTTTGTACTTTACTTCACGTCTATACTGTACTATCATAGGTAAAGAAAGTCAATGCTCTGCAACGCACATTGCAGAAAAGCAATGACTCCTCTCTCCCTCCACGACCTTACCGGCCCGCACACCGGTTGGGTCTTTTTTTATTGCGCCAAATGGGGCAGTGTGTTATGATAATACAGTATAACACCATAGTGTAAGGGATGAGTGCATGGCAAGAACACGGGGTGTGCGCGGTGCGGCCAGTTGGTGCGCCATCGCGGCACTATTATATTTGTTGGTACGTTCTGTGCTGTACGCCGGCATCAGCGCAGCGCTGGGGCTGGTACAGACCGGAGCCAGCCTTTCCAAACCCATCGGTATCAGCGACGTGACGGTCGGACTTTTGCAGTTGCTGATCGGTCTGGGGGCTATTCTGATCCCGCTGTGGGCGATGCTTCGCTTTACCCGGTTGCAGCCCGCAGATCTTCGCATTGTACTGCCGGCGCCCTGGAGCCCGGCTTTCTGTCTGCCGGTGTTTCTGGGCTTGGCCAATATCGCCAATCTGGCCGGTGCTTTGCTTTCCCACCTGCTGGGCATAGAAAACACCACCAGCATCCTGCCCAGCGACGGGGCGGAGTTGTTCCTTCAATTTGTAGTACTCTGCGTTCTGCCGGCCATCACCGAGGAGTTGTTCTTTCGCGGTGCCCTGCAGGGGTTGCTGCGGCCCTGCGGCAGTGCTGCCGCCATCTTCGGTCCGGCGCTGCTCTTTGCGCTACTGCACCTGGATCCCATTCAGGGGCTTACGGCCTTGGTCTGCGCGGTGTTTCTGGGCTGGCTGGCCGAGCGTTCCGGCAGTATTTTGCCGGGTATGCTGCTGCACTTTGTGAACAATTGCATTGCCTTTTTCAATCTGTATCTGCGGCTGTATGCGCCCAACGATCTGTCCTTTGCAATTGAACTTTTTGTCCTGCTGTTTTTCCCGCTGTTTGGTCTGTGGTTGCTCTACCACGCCCGGCAGCAAGGGTTCCGTTTTTCTGCCGGGCTGCGCCCCGGTGTGGATGTGCTGGATGTCTTTACCAGTCCCGCTTACACCGTAACGGTCGTATTCCTGTTGCTGTACACCGTTTTTCTGAGCCATTGAGGGAGGCGCCATGACCAACGAACAATTGATGCGTGTCGCCCTGGAGGAAGCGCGCATAGCCGCCAGTCTGGGGGAAGTTCCTGTGGGCGCTGTCATTGCCAAGGACGGTGAGATCATTGCCAAAGCCCACAACCTGCGGGAAACCGGCAAAAACGCCACCTATCACGCCGAATTGCTGGCCATTGATGCCGCTTGCCGGGCGCTGGGCGGCTGGCGGCTGTGGCAGTGTGAACTGTTTGTGACACTGGAGCCCTGCCCCATGTGCAGTGGCGCCATCATCAACAGCCGGCTGCGGCGGGTTGTCTACGGGGCACGGGATCCCAAGGCCGGCTGCTGCGGCAGCCTGACCGATCTGTTTGCCATGCCCTTCAACCATCACCCGGTGATGGAGCAGGGACTCCTGCAGGAGGAGGCGCAGGCTTTGCTGCAGGATTTTTTTGTAATGCTGCGCGAGAAGCGAAGGAAGAAATAAGATGAAACAAAACGTACTGATCACCGGTGGCAGCCGGGGCATCGGCGCCGCCGCGGTACTGGCCTTTGCCCGGGCGGGGTACGGCGTTGCCTTCACCTGGAATGCCCACGCCAACGCTGCTCAGGAGGTACTGGTCCGGGCCCGGCAGTACAATCCCGACGGTATCTTTCTGGCCCTCCATGCCGATGCCGCCGACGCGGCACAGGTAACCAACGCCGTACACCGGGCCGAGCAGGAGCTGGGCGGCTTGCAGGCGCTGGTGTGCAACGCGGGCATCGCCCAGCAGAAGCTCTTTACCGATACCACCGACGAAGACTGGCGGCAGATCATGTCCGTGGATCTGGACGGCGCCTTTTACGCCTGCCGTGCGGTTTTGCCGGGCATGATTCACCGCAAGTACGGCCGCATTCTGCTGGTCAGCAGCATGTGGGGGCAGACCGGAGGCAGCTGCGAAGTTGCCTACAGTGCCGCCAAAGCGGGTTTGATCGGCCTTGGCAAAGCACTGGCCAAGGAGGAAGGCCCCAGCGGCATTACCGTAAACATCGTAGCCCCCGGCGTGATCGACACCGATATGATGGCCGGGTTCACCGAGGAAGACCGGGCCGCCCTGGCCGAGGAGACCCCCGTAGGACGGCTGGGCACCCCCGAGGAAATCGCCCGCACCCTGGTATTTTTGGCGGACCCCGCCTCCGGCTATATCACCGGGCAGGTACTGGGCCTCAACGGCGGGTTGGTGATCTGAACCAAAAAAGCGTGCAACGTTTTCGTTGCACGCTTTTTTCATTTCTTTTTGTTGGTCTTGCCGGTGGCACGGCGAGTCGTCTTTTTGGTTCCCTGCCGCCGCGGCGCCGTCTTCTTGGGCGCCGGACGGATGCGCACAAACTGGATGGGGTTTCCGTTGGAGAGGATGCGCTCCTCCACCTCCAGTTCCGGCAGCGAAGCCAGAAATTTATTCAGACTCTTGGAGCCGAAGTTTCGCACGTCAAAGTCGGGATACCGTTTGATCAGCTGATCACCCACACGGGACGTGCGCACCCAGCCGGTCCCATCGTCCATCTCTCCGATCAGACCATGAACAATCCGTTCGATGGAGTCCCGGTTGATGGCGGTGTCGTCCCCGGCATTGGCCCGGGCATCAGCCTCTGCCGCAGGCGCGGCAGGATCCGGCGTTTCGGCATCGCCGTGGTCCAGGATCAGGTCCAGATATTTGAACTGGTCACAGGCTTTGACAAAAGGCCCCAGCGCTTTGCTTTCCCCCATACCGATGACCAGTTTGCCGGCCTCCCGCAGACGGGCCGCCAACCGGGTAAAGTCGCTGTCCGAGGAGACGATGCAGAACCCGTCCAGATTGCCCCCGTACAAAAGATCCATGGCATCAATGATCATGGCAGAGTCGGTGGCATTTTTGCCGGTGGTGTAGCTGTACTGCTGGATGGGGATGATGGAATTGTTGAGCAGCGCGTCCTTCCAGCTTTTCAGCCGCACATCCGACCAGTCGCCGTAGATGCGCTTGCAGGCAGCTACCCCGAAGGTGGCCGCCTCGTCCAGAATGACCTTGACGTACTTGGGGGATATGTTGTCGGCATCAATCAGGATTGCCAGTTTCAGATCTTCCATCGCATTTACCTCTTGGCCTGCTGATAGTACATATACAGCTGGCAGGGAATCATACCGTTGTAAATCTTGCGGCGGCGGTCCGCCTTTTTTCCAAAATGCTGCTCAAAATCGCTGTCCGCCGTAATGGCATACAGGCCCTGACCGGGATGGCGCTGCCACACCTGGCCCAGGGTGCGAGCCAGGGAGGCGGCCTCCGAGGCGTCCCCCAGGCGCTCGCCGTAGGGCGGGTTAGTCAGCACTGTAGCCTCCTGGGCGGGGATGAAATCCTTCACATCCGCCACCGCAAAACGGCAGCGATCCCCCACACCGGCCAACTTGGCGTTGGCATTGGCCAGGGCCACCGCAGCCGGGTCGATATCGTACCCGATGCCCTCAAAAGCGGCATCCCGGCGCACTTCCTCCAGCGCCTTTTGACGCTGCGCCTTCCATACCTCGGTGGGCACAAAGGCAAAGTGCTCGGCAGCAAACCGACGACGCAGACCGGGCGCCAGATTCAGCGCCTTCTGGGCGGCCTCGATAATCAGGGTGCCGGAACCACAGAAGGGATCCTGAGCCAGGCTGTCCCGCCGGACACGCCCCAGATCGGCAATGGCCGCTGCCAGCGTTTCCTTGATGGGAGCCAGCGTGGCATTTCTGCGGTATCCGCGCTTGTGCAGGCCATCCCCCGAAGTGTCCAGATAAATTTCCACCTCATTCTTGCGCAGGGAGAAACGGACTTTGTAGACATCCCCGCTCTCTGGCAGCGTGCCGGTCTTGTGCCCGGCCATCAGCCGCTTGACAATCGCTTTTTTGACGATGCTTTGGCAGGCAGGCACACTGGAAAGCTGGCTGGACAGGCTGGATCCCTTGACCGGGAAGGCCGCATCGGCCGGCAGCAATTCCTCCCACGGGATGGCATAGCAGCCATCAAACAGCTCATCGAAGGTAGTTGCGTGGTAAGAAGCCAGCTGCACCAGTACCCGCTCGGCAGTGCGCAGATTCAGGTTGGCCGCCGCGATCAATTCTGCGCCGCCCTGAAAGGCGATCCGGCCGTCGGTGACCTGAATGTTCTGGGCTCCCAGACGCTTGATTTCAAAGTGCAGTGTGGACTCGGTGCCAAAAAAACACGGGGCAACCAGGGTATATACTGTGGACATAGCATTCCTTTCGGTTACATTTTTGCAAAAAAGCTCTAACCCCGGCGGTAAAACCTACCGTCAGGGTAGAGCTCTGTGGTTTGTTTGTGAAAACGGCCGCTCAGCCCCGGCGCCGGGAATAGCCACCGCGGTGGTTCTCGGTCACCCGCTTGAGATCAGCAATCTTTTCTTCGCTGCGGGATTTGTAGCGGGCCATCATGTCTTCAAAGCTCATTTCGCCCTGTGGAGCAGCCGGTTTGGGCTGCCACACGCGGGGCTTTTCCTCCCGCTTGGGACGATGCGCCGGACGGGCCCCACCGCCCTGCTGCCGTGCACCGCGCTCCGGCGCCGGCTGGGTGCGCTTGATGGAAAGCGCAATCTTGCCGTCCGGTGCAATGGAAAGCACTTTGACCGAAACGGTCTGCCCGTCTTCGAGCACGGCAGAGAGATCCTGCACGAATTCGTAGGAAACCTCCGAAATATGGACAAGACCGGTCTTGCCCTCCGGCAGAGAGACGAACGCGCCGAACGGCTTGATTCCGGTAACCTTGCCCTCGACGATATCCCCAACTTGTAAAGCCAAACTAGAATACCCCTTTTTCTTTGGATTGATGTATGCAGAGGGGTTGCCGCAAAGCGCCCCCGCTGAACCGAATATAGACTGCCTTATTTGCCGCTGATATCCACAAACACCCGTTCGTTGGGTTTGGCATAGCCTTGTTCCCGGGCATAGCGCTCGATGATGGCGTCATCGCCCTGTTCCAGGGTATTGGAAAGTTCCGCATTCTCGGTAAGCTGGTTGCTGAGTTGGTTTTGTACGCTCAACAATTCCTGCTGTTTGGAACCGATGGACACCTGATAGTGGATCAGGCTGACAAACAAGTACCCGCAAAGAGCCAGAAACGCGGCGGCCAGCAGCCACCGTGGAAGCAGCCCATGACGCTTATGCATAATCGGGATGCCCCCTTCTTTTCAAATTGCGCGGCCACGTGCTTGTAAAGCACACAATACTACGTATGGTTAATTATATACTATTTTCGACGCCTTTTGCAACTGCTTTTTTCCGTTTTTTGGCTTTTTTCCGCCTTTTTTCCGGGCAAAACGCCCCCGCAGACGCCGTCCTCCCGCCATCAGGCGGTTTCGGCAAGGCTGTACCAAGTGACGCTGCAACCAGTGTATGGGCCAGAGCATCAGACGGCATAAGCCGTAAAGCGCCCGGTGCACGGCAGGTTGAACGGTGCAATGCCAACACACCACCCCTATCAGCAAGGCCACCGCCATATACCAGCGCGCCAGGCCACTGTCACTGACGCCGGCGGAAAAACCGCACAGCAGCACAGCAGCCGCCACAAAAGCCATCACATCCCAACAGAAGCGACACAGGGGCCCCTCCCCCAGCACAAGGCCTACCAGGTCCCGACAGCTCCCCAGCAGGCACCCCAGTCCCAGACACCATAACACATCCGCCACAACGGCGGTAACCGCCGGTGAAGCCACCATAGTCAGCGAAAGAGCCGGGCCAGCACACCGCCGCCCGACTGCCGGTTTTCGGCATATTGCATGTACTCAATCTTACCGGACAGCTGCACCTGGCCGCTTTGCACCGACAGTTCACTGACCTGCAGTTCCTGGCCGCCGATGGTCAGATTACCCAACGGGGTTTCCAGAACCGCCGTTCCTTCGTCGCAGCTGATTACCCGGGTGACGCCGGTCACTGCCAGGTGGTGGCGGTCTTTCAAGGCAAGGCTGTGCCCCCGTGGCTGCACCTCCGTTACCGCAGTTTTGGTTCGGACCGGTTCGTTTTTGAGTTCCGGCATGGCGGTTGTCCCTCCTTTGCAATTCGGTGTACACTGATACCATATGCGGGGAGGAAGGAAAATATGCCTACTGAGCGATCACTTCAAACAATTCCCGGGCCACATCCTTGCCTTTCGGTTCTTCCACCGCTAGTACCCGCACTTTGACGGGGCGGTTGCCGAAGGTGATTTCGATCACATCGCCGACTTTGACGGCGTAGCTGGCCTTGGCAGGTTTGTCGTTGACCAGCACCCGCCCCGCATCGGCCACTTCGTTGGCCAGGGTGCGCCGCTTGATCAACCGGCTGACTTTGAGATATTTATCCAAACGCATGTTTTTTCCTCCGATGAAAAATACCCCATCGCCGTGGGCGATGGGGCAAGTGACACTTGGTTACTGCACAGCGTCCTTCAGAGCCTTGCCGGCCTTGAAAGCGGGCAGCTTGGACGCCTCGATGGTGATCTCGGCACCAGTCTGGGGGTTACGACCCTTGCGGGCGGGGCGCTCACGGACCTCAAAGGTGCCAAAGCCCACCAGCGTGACCTTATCGCCATTCTTCAGCGCTTCGGTGATGGCGTTCAGGGCGGTGTTCACAGCCTGCTCGGCGTCCTTCTTGGTCAGATTGGCTTCGTTCGCCACAGCGGCGATCAGTTCAACTTTCGTCATGGTTTGTACCTCCAAAGTAGTTTATCTGCCAAAAGCGGCTGCGAGGGTCACGCCCTGCGCCAGCTTCTCAGCTCATAGAGTTGTTCCGCCTCCCTGTTGGAAGGCACAGTTTTGGCGTTGCAGCGCCTGTTCCGGGTCCACACCGGCCTGCCGCGCCAGTGCCACAGCGGCAAAGAGCAATGCCCCCACCGCCTGTTCGGCTTCTTCCGGACCGGCAGCCGCCTGCACCTTGCGGGCAGCCTGCGACACCGTGTCAGCATCGGCTTTGCAATATTTCTCATACCGGGCTGCCCGTTTTTGCAACTTGGCAGCCCGCATCAAAGCCGGCAGGGCGTTGGGGACACTGTCCAGGTCATCCTGCAATGTCAGGCGCCCCTTTTCCTTATTCTTGAGCGCATCCCAGTCTTTTATGCCCTGTTCCCCGCCAAAAATATGCGGGTGCCGCTCGATCAGTTTGCGGCAGACACCATCGCAGACATCCTGCCAGGTAAACCGTCCGGCTTCCTGCTCAATCTGTGCATGAAATGCCACCTGCATCATCACATCGCCCAGTTCCTCACACAAGAGATGGGAATCCTGCAAATCGATGGCATCCACCGCCTCATAGGCCTCCTCCAGAAAATTCATCCGGATGGACTGATGGGTCTGCACCTTGTCCCAGGGGCACCCTTGTACGGGATCCCGCAGCAGGGCAATAATGGCCACCAAGTCTTCGGCGGTATAGGTTTCTTTCGGCGGATAGGTTTTCATAGCTCTCCTGACGTGCTGCGCGCAGTACGCAATATTTTACTACCAATCTGGGATTTGTCAAGCCTTGCGGGCGGCACCGCAGCCGCAGCACCGCCCGCAAACAGCATTTTTTTCGCAGAAAAGCGTTTTTGTGGAATTACAGCTGGGCGCCGCAATGGTTGCAGAACAGCGCATCGCCATCCACTTCCGCCTTGCAGACAGGGCAGGTTTTGGTTTCGCCTCGCAGCTGCACGGGCTCTTCTTCGATTTCTTCTTCCTCTTCGTTGGGAAGGATGTCCTCTTCCTCGGCTTCAGCCTCCGCAGCCATATACTCCTCGGGAGTCATATTGGCCTTGATCTCCTCAATGGCCTTCTCCACCTCGGCAACGGCTTCGATGTATTTGTCCACCAGGGGCTGGTTTTCTTCACCCGCTTTATGCAGGCTGTACACCAGCGCCCCCAGCTGACGCTGCGCCTTAGACAGGCGAGCCTGCTGGTTGATCAGATCCAGCTGGTTTTTTCCCTTGTCGGCAAGATCCTGCGCGGTCTTCTTGGCGGTATCCACAAGCTGAAGACCTTGCTCCTTCAGCATTTCAATATCCAGTTCGAACATAAGGAAACACCTCTTTCTTTAAACGTGCGCAGCCTTCGCCCGCCGCGCTCTTTATGCCTATTATAGCGGATTCCCCTGGGGTTTGCAACGCGGAAATGTATATTTTCCGTGAATTTACGTCCGCTTCGGACCGATAAACTCCCGCAGCATACTATACTCGGGAACCAGATCGGTCCCCAATGCCGGAAAAGCCGCAAACTTGCGGCAAAGCGCCTCCAGTTGACGCTGCTGTACCCCCGTCAGGGCCGGGTCCCGCGGCATGGAGTCCAACACATTATGCCACAGGCAGACCTCATAGGTATGGGTGGTATCCAGCAGCAAATCCGCCCGGGGTTTATAGGGTTTGATATACCGATCTTCCCCCGCGCAGACATGTCCCCACAACCCCAACGTAAAGGAAGCGCCATGTCCCCGGAACAGAAAGTCCCGCACAATCCGCCGGGCCAGCCGGATATCCCGGGTAGCCAGGCTGCGGGTTCCGTCCGGCGCAGCGTATTCTTCCCGCAGACCCGCATACAAACAGAAGACAGCCGCCTCGGGCAGTTCCTCGGTGAGGGCAGGATTCAGTGCATGCAAGCCTTCGATGATGACGATGCCGTTCCGGCAATCGATGGTCTGGGTACCGTTGGGTTGTTGCAATTTGAAATCAAAGACAGGTGCCTGGCAGATACCGTTCTGATGCAGCTCCTGCAGACAACGGTGGAGCACCGGCAGATCCAGCGACTGCAGGCTTTCGTAATCATCGCTGCCGTCGTGATTTTTGGGATATCGCCCCGCGCCGGCATAGAAATTATCCAGGCTGAGCACCACACCCCGATGTCCCTGAGCTTCGATGGCGGAAGCCAGTTTGTGTGCCGAAGTGGTCTTGCCGGCTGCTGAAGCCCCGGTAAGCATGACAATACGCCGTCCGCTGGCCAGAATTTGCCCGGCTATTTCCCGAATTCGGTCATGATACTGCTGCTCACACAGGGCGGCAAAGCGCTGCGGTTGCCCAGCCGCCAGCGCCACCAGTTCACGGCTGACAAAGCGTTTGCGCTGCGCAACGTTCATAGAAATCCTCCACGCCCTGCTTGCGGGCCAAAATTTCATCAAAGCGGTCGATGTACTCGGTGGGATACTTGAAATTGAAGATCCGTTCAATCTTGCCGTGTCGTTTGCCGGGGATGACCAGCTTGGTAGATCCCCCGGCCCCTGCCGAAAGAATGGAATGGATCTCCTCCATAATGTAAATGTTGTACAGGCAAGCCTTGCCGGGCTTGGACCAACCGATGTTTTCCAGGTTCTGTAAGGTCCCCTTCTGGCGGTAGAGATAGTAGGGCTGGTATCCGGCTGCCTCCAGGGCCGTACAGCGTGCCAGCATGGCCGCCACATCGTCGTAGGCGGCAGCCCGATGTTCCACCACCAGGTTGGAGGCGCGCTTCAGCGTAAGGGTGTGTACGGTAATGTTCTCCGGCTCCAGGGAAATGGCCTGTTCCAGACTATGCGCGAACCCCTCCACCGTATCACCGGGCAAACCGGCAATCAGGTCCATATTGATGTTGTCATGTCCCGCTGCCCGAGCCTCCCGGAAGCAATCCACGATATCCTGTGCGGTATGGCACCGGCCAATATTGCGCAGCACCTGGTCAGAGAAGGTCTGTGGGTTGATGGAAATTCTTGTGGCACCGTATTTTTTAAGAATGCGCAGCTTTTCAGCGTCGGTACAGTCGGGGCGTCCCGCTTCCACGGTATACTCGTCCAGAGCGGCCAGATCAAAGGTGTTGGCAATATGGGCCATCAGTTGCTCCAGCTGGGCTGCCGAAAGGCTGGTGGGGGTACCGCCGCCGATATAGAAGGTACGAATGCGCAGTCCGCAGTGATCCACCGTCTGCCGTATGGCCGTCAGTTCCCGGCAGAGCTTATCCACATAGGGCTGCACCAGCGCCTGGGTGGCCTTATCCCCCACGGTACGGGAGACAAAGCTGCAATAACTGCACCGGGTGGGGCAAAACGGAATGCCTGCATAAACGCTGCAGTCCATGGGATCAGCCCCCGCCAGTACCGGGCGCTGCCGGTCCGCAATTTCCCGGGCCAGGTGGAATTTTTCCGGCGAGCAGGCAAAATGCCCCAGGAACCTTTCCTCGATCTGGGCTTCCGTGGCGCCCATCGCCCGCAGATCATGGATGATGCGCACCGGACGCACCCCGGTCATCATGCCCCAAGGAGGGTTTTGCCCCGTTTCCTGTCGCAGCAGTGTGTACAGAAGGCTGCACAGCGCGTATTCCGCATCGGCGTCGGGGGCACGCTCCGCCGTACGCCAGCAGAGGGAAGTTCCCCGGCGCAACAGGACAAAATCGGTTTTTTCATGGCTGACAGCCAGCACAAAGTCGCCCGTTTCGGGCAGCTGCACCGCTTTTTCGGCGCCGGGAAAAAAGAGGCGAGCGGTATGCTCCGCTTCGTATCCGGCGGCTGCGCCGCGCAAAACGATCTGCATAGACAAATTCTCCTTGCTTTGGTGGGTTGCTCAGAACCACGCACCGTTGAGGTACGGGTTGGAGCGGCGTTCCCGCCCCATGGTGGAAAAGGCCTCATGGCCGGGCAGTACCTGCGTGTCGTCGGACAAGGGCAGCCCTGCCAAAAGCGAAAGACTTTGCTGCATCTGCTGCATGCTGCCGCCGGGCAGGTCGGTGCGCCCGCAGGACCCCGCAAACAGTGTATCCCCGCTGAACAGCAGATTGCCCAAAGACAGGCAAACGCTGCCCGGTGTGTGTCCCGGTGTATGATAAATGCGGAAGGTCAGATCATCGATCTGCAAAACCCCATCCGTGGGCCAGTCTTCGTCCACCAGGTCCCGGGTCAGGGGGAGCATCTGACTGCCCACCGCATCCCGGACATCCATGTAGGCCTTGCAACCGGTGGCCTTGCGCAGCGCAGCCACCGCCCCCACATGGTCATGGTGACCATGGGTCATCAGCAGGTGAGTCAGCTGCGCGCCTTCCGCCTGCAATGCGTCCAAATAGGCCTGCGGCATAGCCGCCGGGTCCACAATGATGCCGTGGCCGGCATCGGTGGTAATCAAAAAGGTGTTGGTGTACAGCGGGGGTTGCCCCGGAATGTGCTGGATCTTCATGGAAGGTCCCTCCTATTTTTTCCATTCATCGGTGTCGATCACGATGGTGACCGGCCCGTCATTGAGCAGGCGCACCTGCATATCGGCGCCAAACTCTCCGTGTTGCACGGATTTCAGTCCCTGATGTCCCAGTTCCTCGAGGAACTGCTCGTAGCAAGGCACCGCCAGATCGGCTTTGGCGGCATGGCTGAAACTGGGACGCTTGCCTTTGGCGGTGTCGCCATACAGCGTAAAGTTGGACACCACCAGCGCTTCGTAGCCCAGTTCCACGGCGCTGCGGTTGAGTTTACCGGCGTCATCCTCGAAAATACGCAGATGCGCACATTTTTCCGCCAGTTTAGGAACAATGGCAGCCTGGTCGGTTTCCCGCACGCCCAACAGAATCACCAGCCCCGGACCGATGCAGCGGGCCGGGCCGCCGTTGACAGTGACCGAAGCCTCGGTCACCCGTTGAATCACTGCTCGCATGGTTGCTTTCTCCTTTGGTTCAGCTACGGATCACGCTGATCACATCCTTGACCTTTTTCAGCCGTGCCACCACATTGTTGAGATGTTCGGTGTTGGTGATGCCTACCGTCAGGCTCATCCGAGCGCGGCCCTGTTCGGCGGCGCGGGCCATCAGGGAGTAGATGGGCACCCGCATATCCCCCAGCGCCAGCGCAATGTCGGAGACCAGATTGGCGCGGTCCATACAGGTGAGTTCCAGCGACGCCTTATAGTTTTCCTTGGCATCATCCGCCCAGTAGGCACGAACCCAGCGGTCGGCATTTTCGGGGTGCCGCATGCTTTCCCGCACGTTGGCGCAATCCCGTTTGTGGATGGAAACACCGAAGCCGCGGGTGACAAACCCAATAATATCGTCCCCGGGCAGCGGCGAACAACACTTGGCAAATTTGATGGGACAGTTGTCAATGCCTTCCACCACCACACCGTCGGAAGAGTGCATCCGTTTGAGCTCCACCGTGATGGGCTTGGGTTCGGTTTCCTTGAGCTTTGCATACTCCTCCTTGATCTTGGAGAGCATGCGGGAAAGCTGCAACCCGCCGTAGCCGATGGCACCGTACATTTCGTCCACCGTATTGCAGTGGTTGCGCCGGGCCAGGTTCTCCATAAAGGGGGCACGCTGTTCGTCGGTGAGGACAATCATATTGCGGCGTAGCTCCCGTTCCAGGGCGTTGCGGCCTTCCTCGATGTTTTCCTCCCGCCGCTCCTTCTTGAACCAGTTGCGGATCTTGTTCTTGGCCTCGCTGGTCTTGACGATGTTCAGCCAGTCCCGGCTGGGGCCGCGGTTTTCCGGGCCGGTGAGGATCTCGATGATTTCACCGGTCTGCACCTTATGGTCGATGGAAACAATGCGGTTGTTGACCTTGGCACCGATCATTCGGTTGCCCACCGCCGAGTGAATGGCGTAGGCAAAATCGATGACGGTGGCCCCCGCCGGCAGATTGATCACATCGCCCCGGGGGGTGAAGGCAAACACTTCCTCGGGCAGCAGGTCACTCTTGATGTCGCTGAGCAGATCGGTGGCATCGGCACTGGAGCGCTGACTCTCCAACAGCTGCCGTACCCAGGCCAGCCGCTCATCCAGCTTATCGTTGGAGCTGCCGGTGATGCCGGCCTTGTACTTCCAGTGGGCAGCAATACCGTATTCCGCCATGCGGTCCATATCCCAGGTGCGGATCTGTACTTCAAACGGAATGGCTTCCCGCCCGATGACGGTGGTGTGCAGACTCTGGTAGCCGTTGGGTTTGGGAGTGGAAATGTAGTCCTTGAAGCGGTTGGGCAGCGGATGGTACATATCGTGGATCAGGCCCAGCGCCGTATAGCATTCCGGCACGTTTTCCAGGATGATGCGCACGGCGTACACATCGTAGATTTCCTCAAAATCCTTGTTCTGCATATACATTTTGCGGTAGATGCCGTAGATGCTCTTGACCCGGTGGCGGATGGTTGCTTTGGGAATGCCGTTTTCCGCCAGATGCCGGGCGATGGTATGGCAGACGGTATGCAGGAACTCATCCCCGTGTTTGTTCAGCAGGTCCCGGATGGTCTCATACCCAATGGGGTCCAGGTAATGCAGGCTGCGGTCTTCCAGTTCCTCCTTGATGTTGGAGATACCCAGCCGGTGGGCGATGGGGGCATACACCTCCATGGTTTCCAAAGCCTTGTCCCGGCGTTTCTGCTCCGGCCAGGCATCCCCGGTGCGCATATTGTGCAGGCGGTCGCACAGCTTGATGATCATAACCCGCACATCCTGGCTCATGGCCAGCAGCATCTTGCGCAGGTTTTCCGCCTGGCGATCTTCCACGTTGGAAAACTTGATCTGTGTCAGTTTGGTGACACCATCCACCAGAAGGGCCACTTCGGGGCCGAACTTCTGTTTGATTTCCGCCACTGAAACCGGGGTATCTTCGGCCACATCATGCATGAGAGCGGCCGCAATGCTCTCGCTGTCCATTCCCAGTTCCACCAGGATCCGTGCCACGGACAGGGGATGACAGATATACGGCTCCCCACTGCGCCGCCGCTGCCCGCCGTGGGCTTGCTCGGCCAGCGCGTAGGCACGGTCGATCATGGCAAAGTCATAGGGACGGCCGCTGTCGACCATATCCTTTTTCAGATCTTCATAGGTGATGGGCATCTTGACTTCCTCTGCCATCTTGCCATCTTTCGTCGGTTCGTTGGTTGCCATTCGAATTTCTCCCCCTTTGTGCTCTCAGTGCCGCTCTGCGGCTTGCTGTGCCAGCCTGCGCAACACCGGTGCCGATGCCAGATCCTGCTTTTCAGTGACAGGTACCGGCAACCAGCGTCCCGCCTGCTCCTCGATCAGTCCCAGCTCCCGCAGTGCTGCCAGGCTGACCAGCGTTTTGCCGGCGTTCTCCGGTCCCTGTGCCGCAAAAACCGGTTGCAGATCTGCCGCAAACACCTGCCCGCTGCGGATCTGTTTATACAGTTGTACCGTGTCGGCCCGCTCCGGCAGCAATGCCCGGGCGCGGTCCGGTTCCAATACGCCTCCCGTGGTGAAGGTTTCAAACCAGGAAGCCTGCTCGCTGGGCATATTGGTCAGATTGGCGGGGCGGATTGCCTTGAGATGGGCCGATACCATGGGACCGTTGCGCCCCACGAAAACCGAGACCTCCAGCGCTGCTTCCACCTGGCTCCCCACCGGGTAGGCAAACTGTTGCGGGGCTGTGCCGAACACCGAGGCAAACAGCGTATGGTTTCCCTGCCGCAGCCGTACACGGGTGTGACGTCCCTCAGCCCCCATCGCCCACACGCCGTCCACCACCGCGTTTTGGACCAGCAGGACCGGTGTGGGATTTTCCCGTCCAAAAGGTGCCAGACGCCCCAGTTCCTGCACATTTTCCAGTGTGAGTTCCCCCAGTTCCACCACCGCGTCCAGCTGCAGTGTGGCCGGACCGGTACTGGCAGTATGGGCTACCGCCCACTCGTTGATGGCCTGGCGGAAGGCCGGTAGTTTTTCTTCCTCAATTTCCAGACCGGCCGCCGCCGCATGACCGCCGAACCGGATCAGATACCCGGCACAACCTTCCAGCGCACCGTGCAGATCAAACCGGTCCGGGGCACGGCCGCTGCCCCGGCCCTCGCCCTCGTGCAGTGAGATCACAATGGCTGGACGGTGATACCGCTCCATCAGGCGGGCCGCCACAATGCCGATGACCCCGGGGTGCCAATCCTCCCCGGCCACCACCAGCACACGATCCCCCAGGCGGGCCGGATCGGCGTCCAGGGTGCGGCATGCCTCGGCAAAGGTTTCCTGTTCGGTCTGCTGACGCTCGGTGTTGATTTCCGCCAGACGGGCCGCAATACCGGTGGCCTGTTCTTCGTCCCCACAGAGCAGCAGTTTCAGGGCCACGGCAGCATTGTTCATCCGCCCTGCCGCGTTCAAACGCGGTGCCAGGCCGTAACTGACCGTGTCGGTGGTGACCGGTTTGCCGGCATACCCGCCGCTCTCCAGCAGCGCCTGCAGGCCGGGGCGCATGGTATCCTGCAGCAAGGCCAGGCCCTCCCGCACCAACACACGATTTTCTCCCACAAGGGGCATCACATCGGCCACCGTGCCCAGCGCCACAAACTCGCCATACATTTCCAGCAGTTCTGCGGGATCACAGCCTTCCAATGCTGCACACAGCTTGAAAGCCACTCCCGCACCGCACAGGTCCTTGAACGGGCTTCCATCGTCCTCCCGTTTGGGGTCCACCACCGCCACCGCTTCGGGCAGCCGGGCGCCGGGCAGGTGGTGGTCGGTAATAACCAGATCCAGTCCCAGTTCCCGGGCATAGGCAGCTTCTTCCAGAGCCGAAATGCCGTTGTCCACGGTAATGACCAGAGCGAATCCCTTTTGCTTCAAGGCGTCCAACGCCTGCCGGGTCAAACCGTATCCACTGCCGCGGGTGGGGAGCTTGCAGCGCACATGGGCTCCCTGGCTGGACAGACACTCATAGAGGATGGCCGTGGCGGAGATGCCGTCCACATCGTAGTCGCCATAGATAACGATCTGCTCTTCTGCCTCCACGGCCTGTTCAATACGGGCCACCGCTTTGTCCATATCGCGCAGCAGAAACGGGTCGGAAAGGTGCGGTTCCGGGTCCAGAAGCTGCCGGGCGGCTTCCCCGTCGGAACAGCCGCGAGCTGCCAGCACCCGGCGCAGCAAAACACCGCAGCCGGCTGCCGCCAGGGCCTTTTCCCCTGCCGGTTCCTCCGGTTTGATCTGCCAGGCTGGATAGTTCATGGTGGTTCGCTCCTTATAGTATGACGGCTGCGTTTTTTCAGCCGTTTTTAAAGTCCATTTCAAAATCATGGGTCAGGCCATCTTGTCGAAGCATGGCCTCCAGGGTGTCGATCTCGGTGGAGACATCGAGACTTACCTCCTGCAACAGGGTATCGTACAGTTTTTCATACGCCTGATTGAGCGTATGCAGAATTCCTGTGATATCCCGGCGAATTTCCCGGGCATGGGGGACCTGGGCACTGCCCAACCCCTGGGCGGTGTCCAGCAGTTTACGGGTGGTGGGCAGATAATAGGACCGGAAGCGCTGAACCCGGGGCAGCTGCCCGGGATGACTGCGCACAAACGCCAAAATGGCGGCACAGATGTTCTGCATCCGCGTCAGTTCCGCATCGGCATCGCTTCCCAGCCTGCCCTGGCTACCGCGCAGGTAGTCCAGAAATGCCGTACCCTCCCGGGCAAATTTTGCCAGATCATCCACCGGCTCCGCCGCGGGTGCGGGTTCTTCCGGGGCCTGCGCCGGGGGTGCAATGTGGTTCAAATCCAGATACAGAGTTCCATCCTCCTGCAGCCGGGCGTTGGGCAGATCTCCCCCGGCCACCGCCTGCAGCAAGTCCTTCTGTACCTGACTTTTCTGCACCGCACTGTCCCGGGCCAGCCCGTTTGTATCACAGACCCAATCCCGAGCCACCCGAAGATACCGGCGCAGCCGGTTGAAATAGCGGTACCGCCGTACGCCGATGCCTCCCATGATACCAAAGCCTACGGTCATGGGGGTAAAACAGGCCATCAGAATGGGAAACACCAGAAATTCCTCCCGGGTCACCCCCAACGCCTCCGGCCCCACAGCTGCCAGTGCCCACATGACGATGGCAGCGATACCGAAACATCCCGCCAGCACCCACCCGGTGATAGCCACCGCAAGGGCGCTGCTCTGCCGCCCGTTCTGCAAACGCCGGTCCAGCCGTCGCTTCCATTGGGCAAAGGGCAACGCGTCATCTGTATGACGAGCCGCATGGATGGCATCTCCCACCTGGCCCAACACTTCGGAAAGACAGGCCAACACGCCGGCACCGATTCCGGAGGCTGCACTGACCGTATCCTGCAACAGATCATCCAAATCACTCACGCCGGTATAACGCGGCTTGTTGTCCGATCCCCCGGACGGTTCTTCATAGGGGTGTCTTGCCATTCCTTCTCCTCACTCATTATTGTGCAGCAGGTCCGCTTTCCCGCATCAGGGCTGCGGCGCAACGCACGCCGTCCACCGCCGCTGTCATAATGCCCCCTGCGTACCCGGCGCCCTCGCCGCAGGGATACAACCCCTGTAGTTCGGTGCACTGGAAGGTATCCTCCCGGCGCAGCAGCCGGACCGGGCTGCTGGTACGGGTTTCCAGGCCGGTGAGCACCCCGTCGGGGGCCCGGTAAGCGGCCAGTTTACGCCCAAAGGCGGCAAGCCCTTCCCGCAAAGCTCCTGCCAGTTCCGGGGGCAGCAGACTGCCAAGATCCCAGGGTGTCACACCGCGGGGATAGGTGGGCCGGACCCGATCCAGTTCCAGTCTGCCACGTCCTTCCAGAAAACTGCCCACCGTCTCGGCCGGGGCCAGATAGCTCCCGCCGCCTGCGGCATAGGCCGCCTGTTCCAGACGGCGCTGAAAAGCCACCGCACGGGCAGGATCTTCCCCAAAGTCCTTACCATCCACACTGACCACCACCGCCGCGTTGGCGTTGCGGCCGTCCCGGGCGTGCAGGCTCATCCCATTGGTCACCACACCGCCCGCCTCACTGGCAGCGGCACAGACCGTGCCCCCCGGGCACATGCAGAAGGTATATACACAACGCCCGCCCGAAACGTGCTGGCTGAGCTGGTATTCCCCCCGCGGCAAAGCCGGATGACCGGCCGCCCCGTGGTAAAGGCTTTTTTCGATTTCCGTTTGCAGATGTTCGGCACGAAATCCCACCGAAAAAGGCTTGCAGACCAGCGGCAGCCCCTGTGCATGAAGCATAGCGAAGGTGTCCCGGGCACTGTGGCCCACGGCCAGGATCAGTTTTTCGCAGGGAATAGAACCGGCCGTGGTCTCGATACCGGTAAGCTGACCGTTGCGGGTTTGCAACCCCGTAAGCGCCGTATCAAACCGCACCTCGCCCCCCAGGGTTTCGATTTCTCCGCGAATGCTGCGGATGACGCCGCGCAGCAGGTCGGTCCCCACGTGAGGCTTCTGCCGCCAGGCAATGTCCTTGGGTGCACCGTGGTCCAGAAAAGCCCCGGTCACAAAGGCACACAGAGGATCCCCCACCCGGGTGGTCAGCTTGCCGTCCGAAAAGGTTCCGGCACCACCTTCCCCGAACTGGATGTTGGCATTTTCGTCCAGTTCTCCGGTGGCTTCAAACCGCTGCACCGCCCGCACACGGGCATCCAGGGCGGGGCCCCGTTCCAGCACCAGGGGACGATAACCGTACCTTGCCAGCAGCAGCGCTGCAAACAGGCCGGCCGGGCCAAGCCCCACCACCACAGGACGATGTTCCAGAGGTGTTTTTGCCACCGGAAAGTCAAACTGCGGGGCCCGCGTGAAACAGACACAGGGCGAGGCCCCGGCCAAAGCCGATTCCTCACCCTCGTCGTTGAGCGTGACCGCAATGGTGTAGACCAGCACAGGCTTGCCGTGCCGGGCATCCACCGATAATTTGGCGACCCCGCACGTCGCCGCCCGTCGGGGCGGCAGGTGCAGAATACGCAGGGCCTGCGCGATGGCCTCCGCATCGGGTGCAGTACAGGACAGCGGCAGGCGGATATTGCGAACCAAAAGCATACCATGCATTCCTTCGGAAATTTTATTTGGCGACGACCTCGCACTGGACAGTATAACTGCCGGTGGCGAACACCCGCGTGGAAGAGGGAATCTGGATGGTGACCGGTATGGTCTGCTGTCCCACCGTCAGGTTCACACTCTGGCAGTCGATCTGTGCCACCACGCTGTCCGCCGAGATACTCTCGATCTCATCGGCCGGGCCGTACAGTGTCACCCCGGAAACGATGCTGGACAAAATTTCCAGCTCATAATTGCTGGGGACGTTGATGGCCTTGATGTTGGAGATGTTCAATGTGGTGGATTCCATGTCCGTGGTGTCAAAGCTGAGCGTCACACTGGTGACACCATCCAACGAGACCACGCCCGCCGGCAGCTCCACCAGACGCTGGTAATCCCGCCCCAGCTCAAACTCCCGGGCCAGGTCAAAGTCCGACACCGTCAGCTCCTCCAGCTCACCGATGGTGCGCGCCGGACCGGCCACCCGCAGGGTTTCCTGGCTGAGGGCGTACTTCAGGCTGCTGGTGTCAAAATTGCTGGGCGTTCCAATAAAGTCCACCACCAGCGGCAGTTCCCGCACCTGATAAATCGTCAGGGTGACGTTGGCTGTATCGCTGTCCATCGTCGTGTACTGCGGGGTAAAGGTCTCCCCGTTTTCGTCCCGCAACTCCAGCGAGGACGGCTCGGTAGTGGTATCGGACAGCTCACTGTCACTGGCAACGGTGGCCACCACCGAGGAGATCTGATCCAGCTCGCTGGTGGGGCCGCGCAGCGTAATTTCGGCCGGAACGGCAGCGGTCTTGTTCAGCATATAGCCATCCGCCACCGAAACGCCCGATGCATCCACCGTGACCGGCAGCGTCTTCTCACTGACTTCGTCAAACACCACATCGATGGTCTTGGGGTCTTCCACCGTGCATTCGATGTCCCCCGAAAAATCAGTGGTATTGACCAGACGTGCCTGCAGGCGCAGCGTAACCTTGCCGGCGCCGCTGACCCCCGCATAGCTGGGGTAAACCATGATATCCGAGTTCTGGATATTGCCGATAATGGTACTGTTGCCGGTGACCTTGACATCCACCGTTTCGATGTCCGGCTTTTCCACGATGTCCAGTCCCTGGGAGGTATAGGTGGAAGCCGAGTTGGAATAGTTGATGGGCACATCCTGCACCGTGACGGTTCCCTGGGGGTCAATATAAACCGTGACCACTGCCCAGGCAATAAAGCCGCACAGCAACGCCAGCAGCAGCGAAAATGCCGGGTGATTCCACGGGGAGTTCCGGACTGCCGCGGGCTGCGGCACCGGTTTAGTCGGCTTTGGCATTGGTTTGTGCGCCTCCTTTGCGCAGCAGATTCTTCAGAGTGGGGACGCGGGTCTCGGTATCCTCCTCGGGAGGAACGATTTCCTCCTGCAGCAGATTGAAGAGATTCTGTCGGTCCAGGCGACGGATCAGCACACCGTTTTTCGCCATCGAGATGATGCCGGTTTCCTCGCTGACAATGACCACAATGGCATCGGAGTTTTCGCTCATGCCAAGACCGGCGCGATGGCGGGTGCCCATATCTTTGCCCATTTCCAGGTTGTTGGACAGCGGCAGCACACAGCCTGCCGCCACAATGACGCCGTCCCGGATGACCACCGCGCCATCGTGCAGCGGGGTACCCTCGTAAAAAATCGTGCCCAGCATTTCGGGGATCACGTCAGCGTGCATGGGCGTTCCTGTACGGATGATTTCCTCCAGGTTGTTGTTGCGCTCCAGCACCATCAGGGCACCGGTGCGGGTATCGGAAAGCTGCTCGGCCGCGTCACAGATGGCCACCACCGCGCTTTGCCAGACGCCGCGCAGTGACGGGTCGGCCCGGCGATTGCCGAACAGCCGTCCCGCCCAGGCCGTGGTCTGGCCCATGCGTTCCAGGGTACGGCGCAGTTCCGGCTGGAAGATCACCACAGCGGCCGTAAAGCCGATGGTCAGCACGTTGTTGAGCACCCAGGTCACGGTGCGCAGGTTGAGCACATAGGCCAACCCGTAAAACACCACAATGAGCAAGATGCCCTTGACAAGCTGCCCGGCCCTGGATTTGCGGGCAAACTGAATGAGTTGATAAAACGCAAAGGATATAATCAGAATATCCAAGGTATCGGATATCGGATCGAACGCCCGCAAGGTACTGGCGATCGCAGAAAGCATCTGGTTTTGCAGCATGAACAACCGGGCCCCCTTCCCCCGTGTATGTAAAACCTGTGGTTCCGGTGAAAGAGGAGGCTCAGGTCTCCAGCAATGTCACCGCGTGGACCGCAATGCCCTCGCCTTTGCCAGTAAAGCCCAGGTGTTCCTCCGTCGTAGCTTTGACGCTGACGGTTTCCACCGGAATCCCGAAGGCATCGGCGATATTCCGGCGCATCGCCGCGATGTGCGGTGCCAGCTTGGGCGCCTGGCAAAGAATCGTGGCGTCGATGTTGCCCACCCGATAGCCTTTTTCCCGGATCATATCCGCCACGGCCCGGGTCAGCGCCATGGAATCAGCCCCCTTATAGGCAGGGTCGGTATCCGGGAAATGTTTGCCGATATCGCCCAGCGCGGCAGCGCCCAGCACTGCATCCATGACCGCGTGCAGCAGCACATCCGCATCGGAATGGCCCAGAAGGCCTTTCTCGTAGGGAATCTCCACACCGCCCAGAATCAATTTGCGGCCCTCCACCAGGCGGTGAACGTCATATCCGTGCCCAATACGCATTGTCTTCTCCTTCTGCAGATCCTCTTTGGTGGTGATTTTATAGTTGTCGTAGCTTCCTTGGGTCAGCGTAACCGGCAGCCCGGCCAGTTCAAACAGGCTGCAATCGTCGGTAACCAGGCTGGCCTTGTCCCCCGTTACCTGTTCCAGCGCCTGCAGATACAGCCGGCGGGAGAAGCACTGGGGCGTCTGTACGGCGTACAGCGTAGCACGATCAGGGGTGGCCTGTACCCGCCCCTGTGCATCCGCCACCTTGATGGTATCCTTGACGGGAACTGCCGGAGCCGCCGCCCCGGTACAGGCAGCGGCCCGCAGCGCTGCAGTAATAACCTCCCGGCTCACAAAGGGACGTGCCGCATCGTGGATAGCCACCAGTTCTTCGCGGGCTGCCCCCAGGCCGCTGCGCACGCTGTCGGCGCGGGTTTGCCCGCCCGGCACCACCGTGCACGGTTTGGCACAGCCGGCAGCAATAGCCTCGCAGGCAGCACGGTTGCCGCCGGCCACCAGCACCAGCTGCCGTACGGCGGGGTGTGCGGCCAGGGCGTCACAGCTTGTCTGCAGCACGGTACGACCATCCGGCAGACGGTAGCTGAGTTTGTCAAAGCCCATACGACGCGAGGCCCCTGCCGCCACGATGATTGCCGTAACCCCCGGCAGCATTTGTTCCGACATAGGACACACTTCCCTCCCAAATTACATGATTTTATTATACAAGGTCCCCAGGAAAAAATCCACTAAATTCCTCAGGATTTTTTGTGCACAGCGAAAAAACTCCCCCGTCTGTCCCGCCTCCTGTGCGACGCCACGGCCACCGTGGTCGCGCACAAAAAACAGCACCGGTTCCCCCGCCGAAGCAGGGCCCGGTGCTGTGCTTGCTGGATTCAGGCGCGGCGCTTTTTGTCTAGGCGGATCTTGTCCGCAATCATGGCAATAAACTCGCTGTTGGTGGGCTTGCCGCGCAAATTGTGAATGGTGTAACCGAAATAACTGTTGAGGGTGTCCACATCGCCCCGGTCCCAGGCCACCTCGATGGCATGCCGGATGGCACGCTCCACCCGGCTGGCCGTGGTGCCGTTGCGTTTTGCGATTTCGGGATAAAGCCGTTTGGTGACGGCGTTGATGTAGCCGTGATCCTCGGTGGTAAGCAGAATGGCATCCCGCAGGAACTGGTAGCCTTTGATGTGGGCCGGTACGCCGATCTGATGAAGAATTTCGGTGACCGTCATCTCGTCGGAATCCTGAGAGCTGAGCATCGGACGGGTATTGCCGCCCGCCGCCTTGAGTACGCGCGCCACCAGCACGCTTTCGTCGAAGGGTTTGACGAAGAAAAACGAAAAGCCGTTGTCCAGCAGTTCCTGCTCAATCTCCTCGCTCTGGAAGGCCCCCGTGACAAAGAATGTAGTGTGCTGCCCACTGGTATTCTGGGCTTCGTAGCGCTGCTTGACTGTGATGGCATCCAGATCCGGCATAAAGGCATCCAGCAAAACCGCCTGCGGGTGTACGCTGAGCAGGGTTTCCAGCGCCTTGGTGCCATTCTTTTCGCAGACGGTCACGGCCACGCCCTTGGCCTCCAGCGCCTGGCGGCACAAAGCGGAGACTTGCGCGCCGGTATCCGTCATCACGAACTTGATCTTTTCCATCGTCATATCCTCCAGACATATCTCGCTTACAGGCGGTTTTGCAGTCGCAGCGCCCTGTTCCGGCGCCCGGGCCGCCCCGCCGGGTTTCGTTTACGATGGAAATTTTACCATATTTTTCCATCTGTCGCAAGAGGAATTTCCGGATTTTTTCCGCTCATTCGCAAATTTCGTTCGACGTTTTTTCCCATTTTCGCCGGTATTGTGAAGGGTTATGCCATTTTCCGGCCGAAAGTTTGCCTCTTTCCGCCGCATTTTGCCGAAGCCGGGAACACTGCGTGCTTTTCCCATTTTTCTTTCTTTCCAAGGCGTCACGATGCGACGGAATCCGCCTTTTCCAGCATGGTGGAGGCAAAAATGCCGTATCCGCGGGTGGGATCATTGACCAGTACGTGGGTGACCGCTCCCACCAGTTTGCCGTTCTGCACGATGGGGGACCCGCTCATCCCCTGCACAATGCCGCCGGTGGCTGCCAGCAGTTCCGGGTCGGTCACCTTGATCAACAGGTTGCGGTTGGGGTCCCCGCTGGTCATGTTCACCCGCTCAATGCGTACCGTATAGCGTTTTGGTGTACTGCCCGACACGGTGGTCCAGATTTCCGCCTCGCCCAGGGCAATTTCCTGGGGCTGACAGACCACACAGTTCTGTCCGGTCTGCGGGCCGGTATAGCTGCCATAAATGCCCGTGGCGTCGTTGGCCAGCACCGTACCCGCTGTGACGGCTGAAAATTCGCCGCGCAGCTCCCCCGGGCTGCCGGCCGTGCCGCTGACGCAGCCGGTAATCATCACCGGCACAATTTCACCTGAGAGGAGCGTAATATCGGCACCGGTGTCTGTATCGCTGATGGCATGCCCCAGACCGGCAAAGGTGCCGTGAAGCGGGTCCAAAAATGTCATGGTGCCAATGCCGGCACTGGAATCCCGCACCCATACACCGGCCCGATACGCACCTGTGGCAGCATCCTCCACCGGGGTAAGGGTGGTGGTATGTTCCTGCCCGTCCCGCCGGTACACCAGCGAGAGCGACCGCCCCGCCGCCGCTGTGATGGCCTGGGTCAGCTCCTCATTGCTGCGGATGGCCCGTCCCCCCGCCGATACAATCAAGTCTCCCAATTTCAGCCCTGCTTCCTTGGCGGGATTTTCGGTCCCCAGGCTGGTATATTGGTCCGAGAAAGCCACCACCAACGCCCCATCCGAAAACATTTTGATGCCGAAGGGGGTTCCGCCTACCTGTACGCTGCGGGTTTCCACCTGAACGGAACGCACGGTTTTCACCGGAATGGCGCCAAAAAGCGCCAGTGTCACGTTCTGACTCCTGTCAGGGTCCGTCCGGTCCACCCGGCTCACGGTCTCTTGCCCTTGCCGCACCGTCACCCAGGGCATAGAAGCAATGTGCAGTTGGGAACTTTCCCCTGTTACATAAAACGTATCCGGCAAAGCGTTGTACATCCAGGCGAGCAGCGCCCCGAATAAAGCCAACAAAGCCAGCAATACCGCCATAAAGCTGCGCAAAATCCGATGTTTGGGCATACAAACTTCCCTCCTGCGGGATAGCATATGCAGAAGGGAGGATTTTATTACTTTTTCCGGCATAAAAGGTGCTTTTTTCCGGGTCGTATTGCCGCCCGGCGCAAAAAAGGCTTGCCCGTATGCACTTTTTGTTTTATTGTAGATAGGAAAGATTTTTATACGGAGATGATGCCATGTCCCCAGCAACCATCTTTTTTCAGATGCTCTCCCTCCTGCTCATGATCGGCGCGGGATGGCTTGCCACCAAAACCGGGCTTCTGGACGAGTACACCAACGGGAAGTTATCCCCCTTGATCGTGAATCTGTTCAATCCGCTGCTCATTCTGACCAGCGGCGCCAACGCCGTCGGCAACATTGCACCGGAAACGCTGGGACTCCTGGTCCTGATCAGTGCCGCCATGTTCGCTTTTCTGATCCTGGCCGGCATGGTCCTGACCCCCCCGGTTCACAAAGGACGACCGCCAGGGCAAGATATACCAGCTGATGTTCGTCTTTTCCAACCTGGGCTTTATCGGCATTCCCGTGGTGTCCAGCATTCTGGGCAGCCGGTATGTGGTCTACGTCATGGTGTTTGTGCTGATGTACAATGTGGTGTTTTACACCTACGGACTGGGCTGGATGGAAGGCCGCCTTTCCCTCACCGCCCTGCGGGCCATGATCAACCCCGGCAACCTGTGCTGCGTGGCAGCCTTGGTTCTGGTGCTGTGTAACCTGCGCCTGCCCGACTTTGTGCTCACCGCCACCGACTATCTGGGCAACGTGACCACCCCTCTGGCCTTGATGTCGGTGGGGTACGGACTGGCCAACGGAGATCTGCGGGAGATTTTTGGCCGACCGAAGCTCTATCTCTTCTCCGCCATCAAGCTGTTGCTGCTTCCCATCGTCATGATGCTGCCCCTTTGCCTGGTATTTCCCGCGTCGGACCTTCTGCCCGTCTGCCTGGTGATGTTCGGTATGCCTGTGGGCAACATGCCCCTGATGCTGGCCAACCAGAAGGGCATCGACGCCCGGGACTGTACCGCCCTGATCATTCTGACCACTGTTTTGTGTGTGGCAACCATTCCCGTGCTGCTGGCCCTGTTCCTGTAAGCACGATGGCAAAAGCCCCCGGATGCATGCGTCCATGCACCCGGGGGCTTTGTTGTCAATGGTCGTTTCGCAGCTTGCGGCAATACTGGGTGCAGAGCTTGTCGGTGCACTGGGAACACTGCAGCGCCGCATTGGAGTGGTCCCAGAACCGCTCGGGATACATCATGACGCACAGTTCCCATACCAGCCACGCCACCGCCGAGAGCACCACCAGCGAAGTGGCGAAGAAACCACTCATAAACAGAAGCGGAGAAAACATCATCAGGTGATCCCAGTTAAAAATCCGGCAGGTGGTGCAGCAACGGTTTTTCATAATCAGACGAAAGGGACACCAGACCAGCACGCAGATCAGGTCGCACACGTAAAAAAAGACCGAAATCATAAACAGCACTTCCCTGGGGAAGCAACCTGCACTGTAAAGCGCACCGATGACCAGGATCAGCACACACCAGATCAGAAACACCTTATAGGCCGCCTTGGTGGTAGACTCTATATACCGCTTCAGTGCCTCGTAATGAATTGCATCGCGGATGGGCTTGAACCGATTGGCAAAGAGTTTCTGTGACCCCAGAGGGACTTTATTGCGGATGGGCACGATCTGCAACACCATGTCCGCCACCCAGACCACCCACAGGAAGTGCAGCGGGGAAATCTGCCGGAAGAAATTCCAGCCTTCCAGCACGGCAAAGCTATCGGGGTACCAGCGCCAAAGCACCAGGCACCCAGCAAAAAGCAGAATGCGCCCCACCAGCCGGGCACAATAGATTTTCCTTGTTTTGGACATGCAATCCTCTTTCCTTTGTGCAGCCCCGAAAGGCCGCCTTCCTTTCACTTCCGGCGGTTGTCGTCCCCATCTTGAACGGCAACTCCCCTTTTCCAGCTAAGAGCCACTCATATTTCAGTATACTCTATTTCAGTATCCCAGAGCAACCGAATTTTTCAAGTCCGTTTTCCCTGAGGCTTTGCGCTTCTGAGGGAGACGCGTACAGGCAAAGAAAAATCCCGAACACTTTCGTGTTCGGGATTTGGTGCGGATGAAGGGATTTGAACCCACACTCTTTTAAGGGAACTAGAACCTGAATCTAGCGCGTCTGCCAGTTCCGCCACATCCGCATATTTGCTGTCGTTTCCGTGTCTTTCGTTTGCCTCGTGACCCGGGCGACGTGTATTATTATAGCCACAACCCCACCAAATGTCAACTACTTTTTT
>CAJFFY010000013.1 GCA_904374465.1 uncultured Subdoligranulum sp. | reverse complement strand
CTACCCCATCGCCAAGGTGGCCACCAAGATCGCCCTGGGCTACACCCTGGACGAGATCACCAACGACGTCACCGGCGAGACCTGCGCCTGCTTTGAGCCGGCCCTGGACTACGTCGTCGTCAAGTACCCCAAGTGGCCCTTCGACAAGTTCGTCTACGCCGACAAGTCCCTGGGCACCCAGATGATGGCCACCGGCGAAGTCATGGCCATCGGCAACAACTTCGAACATGCCATGATGAAGGCGGTCTCCTCCATCGAACTGGGCATGGACACCCTGACCCTGCCGGATTTCGAAAAGCTCTCCACCGAAGAGGTCATCGAACACCTGCATGTGCAGGACTCCGAACGTGCCTTCTGTGTGTATGAGGCCCTCAAGCGGGGTGTGCCGCACGAAACCATCTATAAGATCACCAAGATCGACTGGTGGTTCCTGGACAAGATGCAGCACCTGGCCAACATCGAGCTGGGTCTGCAGCAGGGGGAACTGACCCGGGAAAAATACCTCGAGGCCAAAAAGTTCGGTTTTCTGGACAAGACCATCAAGCGCCTGGCCGGTGTGGACACCCTGCCCGAAGCGCCGAAGGCAGCCTTCAAGATGGTCGATACCTGCGCGGCGGAGTTTGCGGCCAAGACGCCGTATTTCTACTCCACCTACGATGAGGACAACGAGGCCGAGCAGTTCATCGCCGAACGCAGCGACCCCAAGAAGAAAAAGGTGCTGGTCTTCGGTTCCGGCCCCATCCGCATCGGTCAGGGTATCGAGTTCGACTACTGCTCGGTGCACGCCGTCTGGACGCTGAAAAACCATGGCTGCGAGGCCATTCTGGTCAACAACAACCCCGAGACGGTCTCCACCGACTTTGATACCGGCGACCGCCTGTACTTTGACCCGCTGAACCCCGAGAGCGTGGACAACATCATCGCCACCGAAAAGCCGGACGGATGCCTGGTTCAGTTCGGCGGCCAGACCGCCATCAAGCTGGCCAAGCATATGGATGAAATCGGCCTGCCCATTCTGGGAACTCCCGCCGATGCCATCGACGAAGCCGAGGACCGGGAACGGTTCGACCAGCTGCTGGAACGCTGCGGCATTCCCCGTCCCGAGGGCCGCACCGTCTACACCCTGGACGAAGCCCTCAAGGCTGCCCAGGAGGTGGGCTACCCGGTGCTGATGCGCCCCTCCTACGTGCTGGGCGGTCAGAACATGATCGTTGCCTACAACTCTTCCGATGTTATCGAATATATGGGCGTCATCACCGCCCATGTGGATATGAGCCACCCGGTGCTGATGGACAAATACATCTACGGCACCGAATGTGAAGTGGATGCCATCTGTGACGGCACCGACTACCTGGTGCCCGGCATCATGGAGCAGATCGAGCGCACCGGTGTGCATTCCGGTGACTCCATCTGCGTCTACCCGCCCTACAACTTCAGCCAGAAGGTTATCGACACCCTGGTGGATTACACCGGTCGTTTCGCCCGGGAGCTGAAGGTCGTCGGCCTGGTCAACGTCCAGTACGCAGTGCAGGACGGCAAGGTCTATGTCATCGAGGTGAACCCCCGTTCCAGCCGTACGGTGCCCTACATCAGCAAGGTCACCGGCGTGCCCATGGTGGACCTGGCCGTGCGCTGCACCCTGGGCGAAAAGCTCAAGGATATGGGCTACGGCACCGGTTTGTGGCGCGGCGGCAAGAGCCCCTACTATGCGGTCAAGGTGCCCGTCTACAGTTTCCTGAAGCTGCATGGCGTGGATACCATGCTGGGCCCCGAGATGAAGTCCACCGGCGAAGTGCTGGGCATTGCGCCCACCTTCCACGAGGCTATGATGAAGGGTCTCGTGGCGGCCGGATACCAGTTCAAGGTGCCGGGCCCCGGCTCCTGCGTCATCGTTACCGTCAAGGACAGCGACAAGAAGGAAGCCGCCGAGCTGGCCTGGAAGCTGCATGACTACGGCTACAAGATCTACGGTACGGCCGAAACCGCCCGTTACCTGAACAGCCAGATGGTGCCTTGCAGTGTGGTACGCCAGATGAGCGGTGCGCGGCCCAATGTCATCGACCTGCTGGAAAGCGGCCTGGTGGATTACATCATCTCCACCAGCCCCCACGGTCGTGATCCCCACCGCGACTCGGTGAAGTTCCGCCGCAAGGCCACCGAACTTTCCATCCCCTGCATCACGGCTATGGATACCGCCCGGGTGCTGGTGGATGCCCTGCGCGGCGACCACGATATCAGCCAGATGGAGCTGGTGGATGTGGCCCGGCTGCACCGGGAAGCAAAACAGGATTGACCCACTGAAAACGGGCTTGCACCGTGGGTGCAGGCCCGTTTTTTCTGCGAAAAACAGCTCCGAAAGACCGTCCGGACGCGCAAAAGACCCGCTTATTCGCTGAATGACGGAATTTAAACAATCTGGCTTGGATTTTTTTAGACCTTTTGCCGATTTCCGTTGTAAATGGGGAAAAACGCTTGATTCTGCGCGGTATTTTTTCTATAATATGGGGCGTAACAATAACAGGCACTGTGCCTAAGCAATAGGGAGTATAAAGGAATTATGACGAGATCTCAGTTGATTACCAAAGTTGCAAACGACACCGGCATGACCAGCGGCGAAGTGGAAAAGGTCATGGACTGCATTTTCGGCACCATCGGTGACGTGCTCAAGGGCGGCGACAAGGTTACGATTGCGGGTTTTGGTCGCTTTGAAATGCGGGAGCGCCAGACCAAAAACTTTACCAATCCCAAGACCAAGGTGACCAGCAAACTGGAACCCACCGCCATTCCCGGCTTCAAGGCCAGCGGGCGCCTGAAGGAAAAGGTTGCCGCGCAGTAATCCCGGATCCCGATACAAAAAAATGCCCCGGCAGAATGAACCGGGGCATTTTTCTGTCTTCAGGGCAGGTTGGGGCGATCCTGGTCGCCGTCCGCCTTGAAGAGAACAAAATTTTTGGGTTTGTTGGTGAAATAGTAATATTCGGTATTTTCCCGCAGGGGCGGCGTCAGATAGTTGGGAATGATACAACCGTCGCCCTCCACCCGCTCGGTGAAACCGGCAGCCTGCCAGGTCGCCGCGGGAATTCCCACGTTGTAGCAGTCCATATACTCGGCACCGGTGCGGTGCAGAATGGCATCCAGCGCACCGCCCAGCCGCGGCAGTACCTCGTCCGCGCCGATGAAATCCACCAGCCGTACCACCGGCACACAACCGGTTTCGCGGGCGGTGACGGTCCGGGTTACCACATAGGCCAGCAATTTGCCGTGTTCCCGCGCAGCCCACACATCGTAGTGGAAGTGGGGGTAGTGGAAATACCGGCGCCGCAGGTACCAAGTGTCCTTGCGGGGTGTGTGCGGGGTAGGGGGCATGCCCAACGGGATCAGGTCGGAGGCCGACTCGATTTTCTCCAGGCCCAGATCCCGCTGCACCGGCGGCAAAGCATAGCGCAAAGGCTTGGCCAGCTGGTAGTCGGTGCGGCGTCCCAGCCGGTAATAATGAGGGATGCGGCCTGCCTGCCACCCCAGGAACTGGTAGAAGGTACAGGTGTTGGGGCGGATGTTGTTGCAGGCCAGCACATCGGCGTGCAGCAACCCGGGCAGGGCGTTCATCAGCTCCAGCCCCACACCGTTGTGACCCTTGACGGCCACCCAGACGCTGACCCACACATCGGGGCGGCGGGCGGTGTTGGCCAGTATGTAGCCGGCGGCACTGACATAGTGACCGTCCTGTTCCGCTACGGCGAACTGGGGAACGCCGCCGCGGCCGGCGTAATAGTGATGATACAATTCCGGCCGGTTGAGCAGCGGCAGCCGCATGTCAAAATTTTCATTGATAAAGTCCACGATGGCCCGGTCCTCACCCAGGCGGGCCAGGCGAAATGTCACATCAGACAATGGCCGAACCTCCCGTGACCGGCAGTGTTACGCCGGTGATGAATCCCGCCTCGTCGGACAGCAGGAAAGCCATGGCCGGCACCACATCCTCGGGGGTGGCGTTGCGCCCCATGGGATTTTCGGCGGCTGCCGCCTGGACGATCAGATCGGGGGTGTCTTTCAGGAAGTTGGTCTCCATCATGCTGGGGGCCACACAGTTCACCGTCACACCAAATTTGGCGTATTCCACCGCCAGACTCTTGACCAGGCCGCCGATGGCACTTTTGGCCATCACATAAGCGGCGGTGTTTTTGGGCGGACAGCCGATGGTATAGCTGGTTTGAATGAACAGCACCCGGCCGAATTTGGCCCGGGCCATGGCAGGCAGGATGCCGCGGCAGATGCGGATGGCACTGTGTACTTCGATCTCCAGATCCTTGTCAAAACGGGTCTGGTCGAAGGCCTTGAACTTGGTGTTGACCACGGGCAGCGCCGGCAGATGAATGAAATGGGTGGGCGCCGGGGCCGAGGTCTCCAGCAACTGCATAAAGGTATCTACTTTGGCACGGTCGGACAGATCCACATCAAAGGGACGGATTTGTCCGGGAAACCGCTGGCACAGGGAGGCCAGCTTGTCCAGGTCACCGCACCCCTGGGCCAGCACCAGGGCATCGGGGGCACCGGTCAGCAGCCGCCCGATGAGGGCGCGGCCCACGTCGCTGGTGGCGCCGGTGATCAGATAGGTGTACGACATCGAAACGTTCCTCCTTATTTGGCAAGTCCTGCTTTGATGATGCCCCGGGTAACCCGCTGCCCGTTTTGGTTGGTGATCACGGCTTTGATTTCGGCTTCACTACCGATCTCGCTCACATGGGTCACCGTGCCGCGAACCGTCAGGGTGTCGCCGATGAAGATCGGTTTGGCAAATTTACATTCCACCCCGTGGAGCAGGCAGTGTTCTCCGGGCAGGTAGACCCCTGCCAGCGTGGAGAAAAAACTGGCGCCCAGCATGCCGTAGACCACCCGACCGGGATAGCCGCGTTTTTGGGCGTAGTCGGCGTCCATGTGGATGGGGGAGACGTCGCCGGTAATGGCGCAGAAGGCGTCCATCATTTCGGCGGTGACCGTGACGGTGAATTCCTCGGTAAGGCCGGGGGTCATCTCGGCCAGCGTATAATGGTTCATCGGGAACTCCTTTTTCCTTTGAAAAAAAGGCGGCACAGGGCCGCCTATACAAAATCAGCTGGGTTGTCCGGGATGGATTCAGACCATCCGTGCGACCAGGTCCAACAGGTCGCCCACGTCCTTCAGGCCGCGCACATCGGCCAGCTTGAATTTGATGTTGAATTTTTTCTCGATGGCGGTCAGCAGGTTGATCTGTTCCAGGCTGTCCCAATCCTCGATGTCATCGGCGCAGGTCTCGCGGGTGATCACAAGGGTGTCGTCATCAAAGTTGTCGCGGAAAATATCCTGCACGGCATTCAAAATATCCTGTTCGGTCATATCGGTACTCCTTTGCCTGTTGGTGATTACCCTTACTATAGCATAAATCGGCGCGTCGCGCAAGAAAAGTTGTAAAATGACGGGGCGGATTACCTCCTCAGTAACCGTAATCCTCCAGGTGCTTCTGCAGGTCGGTCTCGTCATACACCGGGACGCCCTGCTGTAAGGCTAGCACATCCCCCTCCGGCAGAAGGCGGGTGTACACTTCCTCGTATTCCGCCAACGGTCCGGACCCGTCCGCCGCATACAATGCCAGGTGTCCGGCGTTGTCTTTTAAAAGGTAGCGCGGCTCGGGGGCAGCCCCTCCGCCGCGCAGCATCCACCACAGCGCACCTGCCAGGCAAAGCAGCGCAACGCCCGCCAGCAGCGAAAGATACAGTTTTGCGCCGCTCAACCGTTTTTTCTCCATAGAAAGCCCTCCTTTTGGGTTAGTATGGTACGCTTCCACGACAAAAAAACAAAAACTTGTGAATTTTATAATCCGGACTGTACTTTTACGGTGGTTTTGTGGTATAATCCATTCTATAGCATTCTGCAATTCTGTGTTACGGCCGTTTGGCAGCAACGCTTTTTGGATAGGATCAAAGGAGGCGGTTCCCATAGAACCCAAAAAGGAGCGCCATATTTCCACGGATGGCGTAAAATCGAGCGGAGCGACGGGCCAGTTTGGCGCGGTCAAACCGCAGGAGCCCAAAAAGAAAAAGAAGAAGCGCCGCAGTGTGCCGGGCATGATTCTTCGTTTTATCGGGTGCCTTTTCTGTGTCTGTGTGATGCTGGGCAGTGTGGCCGGCGTCCTGCTTTCGATGTATATCGTGCAGGTTACGGCGGATGACGGCGAGGTCCTGGACCTGGACAACCAGAAAAACAAACAGACCACCATCATTTACGACAAAAACGGCAATGAGTATGCCACCCTGACCCAGGGCGAAAACCGTATCTGGCGGGATCTGTCCGCCATGCCGGAGAATCTGCAGCATGCGGTCATCGCCATTGAGGACAAGGACTTCTACGACGAACCCGGTATCAACATCAAACGTACCATCGGTGCAGCCCTCAACGAGTTCACCGATCATGCCATTTACGGTTCCCAGCAGGGTGCTTCCACGCTGGAACAGCAGCTGGTCAAAAACCTGACCGGCGATAATGAAGTGGACAAGATGCGTAAGGTGCGTGAAATCTTCCGCGCGCTGGGTCTTGCCAACCGTTACAGCAAGGAAACCATTCTGGAAGCCTACCTGAACACCATCCCCCTGACCGGCATTGTATGCGGCATGGAGGCCGGTGCCCAGGAGTACTTTGGCAAGCATGTGGAGGATCTGACCCTGTCGGAGTGCGCGGTGCTGGCATCCATCACCAAGAACCCCACCAGCTACAATCCCTTCACCAACCCGGAAAACCTGATCACCCGGCGCAACCATGTGTTGTATGAAATGTACAACCAGGGATATATCACCGAGGAAGAGTACAACTCTGCCTGCGCCGAGACCATCACCCTGGCCGAGACCAGCAGTTCCACCGAGAACGTGACCCGTTCTTCCCAGAACTCCTACTTCACCGACGCCCTCTACTATGAGCTGCTCAACGATCTGCAGGAGAAGCTCAACATGACGGCGGACGAAGCCAAGTCGATGATCTTCAACGGCGGTCTGCGTGTTTATTCCACCGTGGACCCCGAAGTGCAGACGGCCATCGAGAATGCTATGTATGACGCCGAGGGTGTCATCCCGGCCCTCTGGCACGAGGAAGCGGTCTGCCTGCGGGATTACCCGGCCGACTCCAGCAGCTGGGACGATGTTACCTTTGACGAGAACACCGGCCTGCCGCTGACCAAGGACGGCCTGGCCGTCTACGGCACCGACGATATTCCCGTGTACACCGATGATGAGGAAACGACCCTCAAGACCGGTACCTCCACCGATGACAACTACCCCAACGACGACACCGAGTATCTCTGCGTGTACGAGAGAGTCCGCACCCAGGCGGCTATTGCCACGCTGGACTATGACGGCAACGTGCTGGGCATCGGCGGCGGTGTGGGTGAAAAGAAATACGACCTGGGCACCAACCGTGCCACCATCCCGCACCAGACCGGTTCTACCATGAAACCCATCGGCGCCTACTGCCTGGCCCTGGATTACAAGCTGATCAACTATTCTTCCCAGGTGCTGGATGCGCCCTTCTATTCGGCCGAGGACAAGCGCGTGCTGAAGGACGAGTACTCCTATATGGATCCCTACTCCGAGGCCGCCCAGTCCCGCAGTGACGTCTGGCGTGCCTGGCCCACCAACTACGGCGGTGCCGGCGGCAACGGCAACCCCATGCTGGTCTACGATGCCCTGCGCCAGTCCTACAACACCGTGGCTGTCTGGGTCGGCAACATGGTCGGCGTGGACTTCCTGTATAACTTTGTCCACGATACCCTGGAATGCAGCTATATCGACGCCGAGACCGATATGGACCTGGGCCCCCTGGTGCTGGGTTCTCAGAGCCACGGTATGACGGTGGTGCAGCTGGCCGGTGCCTACAGCATCTTCTACGACGGCACCTTCACCACGCCCCATTACTACACCGAAATCACCGACTACCTGGGCAACGAGGTACTGGACAACACCAAGTATATCAACACCATCCAGGCCATTGATCCCACCACGGCCTATATCATGAACCGCATGATGACCAATGTCCTGAAGAGCGGCGGTACAGCCAGCGGCATGGCGCCGGAAGGCGATATCGAAGCGGCGGCCAAGACCGGTACCACCAGTGACTATAAGGACTACACCTTCGCCGGCATGACGCCCTATTACGTTACGGCTCTGTGGTGGGGCTGCGATAAACCCACCAGCCTGTACGAACTGGGCTCTTCCGGCCGGAGCGGCAAACCCATCCAGCAGGTGTGGAAGAACCTGATGGAAGAGCTGCAGGCCAATAAGGAAACTGCGTCCTTCCCCATGCCGGACGGCGTGGTGGCCAAGCAGTTTGACACTTCTTCCGGTGCGATTGTTTCCAGCGGCGGTGCCACCGGCTATTATACCGAGGATAACCTCCCGGATGATAGCTACACCGTCACGGAGGAAGATCCCTACGCAGCGCTGGCGCAGCAGGCGGCGGAAGGGGCTCAGGCAACCGATCCTGCGGCCACTGCCACCGACCCGGCAACACAGCCGGCAGCCTGATATTCCCGTATTTCTGTCAAATGACCATCCCGACCTATGCCGGGGTGGTCATTTGTCTTTGCGCCGCGTACAAATAACCGCCGCACAAAAACAGGATTCTTTTCCGCAAAACGGCTGTGCAAAACGCCAAAAAGCGCAAAAAAACCGGACAACATGCTTGCATCCCGCGGCTTTCGGTGGTATGATGTTGCTTGTTGAAACTACAAATGTACGCAAGGAGGGGACAATATGCCGGATCGCCGATTCCTGTTGGTGGATGCGGCCGTCCTGCCGGAAGTATTCCTCAAGGTATTGCAGGCCAAAGAACTGCTGGCTTCCGGTGCGGTCACCAACATTTCCACAGCAGCCCGCCAGGCGGGAATTTCCCGCAGCGCCTTTTACAAATACAAGGATACCGTCTTTGACGCGGAGGCCGGACGCGAGTCCATCACCGTGGTAGCCACCCTGTTGGATAAGACCGGCGCCCTGCAGGCGCTGCTCTCCGGCATTTCCTCGGCGGGGGCCTCCATCGTAACCATCACCCAGTCCCGGCCGGAAAACGGCGCCGCCCAGGTGGAGGTTACCGTGCGCACCGGCACCATGCAGATGCCGGTGGAGGAGATGCTCACGCGGTTGTCCCACCAACCCTGTGTGGTGGAAATCCATCGCGGTGCCTGAGCACAAAACATAAGCGGGCGCAGCTTTTCAGGCCGACATGCGCCGTTATCTTCAGTAAGGGGGAGATTTTCCATGGCAAAAATCGCAATCATGGGCTTCGGCACCGTCGGCAGCGGCGTGCTGGAAGTCTGCCGCCGCAACGCGGCCTCCATTGCCCGCCGTGCGGGAGAGCCGGTCGAAGTCAAATACATTCTGGATGTGCGGGATTTCTCCGATTCGCCGGATGCGGCACTCTTTACCAAGTCTCTGGATACAATTCTGGCGGACCCGGAAATCAAGGTGGTGGTAGAGACCATCGGCGGCACCAAGTTTGCCTATCCGTATGTGCGGCAGTGTCTGGAGAGCGGGCGCAGCGTTTGTACCTCCAACAAAGAGATGGTAGCCACCTACGGGGCCGAGCTGCTGGCTCTGGCACGGGAACACGGTGCGGCCTTCCTGTTTGAAGCCAGTGTGGGCGGCGGTACGCCCATCATCACGCCGATGCACCAGTGTCTGGCGGCCAACCACATCAGCCGGATCCAGGGCATTGTCAACGGTACCACCAACTTCATGCTGACCAAGATGAAGCGGGAAAACATGAGCTTTGAACAGGCGCTGAAAATTGCCCAGCAGCTGGGGTATGCCGAGACCAAGGACCCGGGCGATGATGTGGATGGGCGGGATGCCTGCCGCAAGATCGCCATTCTGGCCAGCCTGGCCTGCGGACATCATGTTTACCCGGACAATATTCCCACCCGGGGAATCCGGGACATCACGGTGGCGGATGTGAAAGCCGCCGACAAACTGGACTGCGTCATCAAGCTCATTGCCTGGTACGACGAAGGCAAGGCCGGTCAAATGGCCGTGGGGGTGGAACCCATGCTGGTTCCCCATACCAACCAGCTGGCCGGTGTGGACGATGTCTTCAATGCGGTGCTCATGCAGGGCGATATGCTGGGCGACGTGGTCTTCTACGGCAAGGGCGCCGGCAAACTGCCCACCGCCAGTGCCGTGGTGGCTGACGTCATCGACGCCCTGAAGGACGGCGTGAAGATCCACGACAGCCTGTTCTGGAAACCTGCCCCCAAGCTGGAAGGACTGGTGCAGGATCCCGGCACCTACGCCTGGTACATCCGGGTGCGCGGCGTGGCGGCGGCCCTGCTGCCCAACGTGGCCGGACCCGGTCAGGTGGTCTTTGAGGAAAACGGGGAAGCAGCTTACCGCATCGAAGCAGCCACCGCTGCCCAGATCGAGGAGATCCGCGCCAAGGTGGCGGTCCTCGGTGGGGAAGTGGCTCTGGTGCTCAAACAACTGGCGGATTGACCGGCAAGACACAATAGAGGGGGCACGCTCATATGATACAAGTAAGCGTTCCGGCCACCAGCGCCAATGTGGGCGCAGGATTCGACTCGCTGGGCCTGGCCGTTTCCATGCACAATGTCTTTACTTTTGAAGAATGCGACGGCATTCAGATCACCTCGGTGGATGGCACCCACGTGCCAGCCGGTTCCAACAACCTGGTCTACCGTTCGGCGCGGGTGGTGTACGACCAGTTGGGTATTCCCCTGCGGGGATTGCGCATCACCCAGCGCAACGACATCCCCATGGCCCGCGGCCTGGGCTCCAGTTCCGCCTGCATTGTGGCGGGTATCCTGGGGGCCAACGCCCTGCTGGGAGATAAGCTCACCAAGCGGCAGATGCTTACACTGGCCACCGCCATCGAAGGCCATCCCGACAACGTGGCCCCGGCCATGCTGGGCGGTTTTGTGACCAGCGTCATCGACGAAGGCCAGGTGTATAGCGTCAAGAAGGATATTGACCCGGAACTGGCCTTTGCGGCCTTCGTGCCGGATTTCCGGCTGCTTACCTCCAAGGCGCGCGCAGCGTTGCCCCAGATGGTCAGCCACAAGGATGCCGTATACAATCTGTCCCGGGCGGCGCTGGCCACTGCGGCTTTCTGCGACGGCGATTATGGGCTGCTGGGCGTGGCTACCAAAGACGCCCTGCACCAGCAATATCGTCTGCCGCTGATTCAGGGCGGGGACGAGGTCTTCGAGCTGGCACTGGACCTGGGGGCTCTGGCTGTGTATATTTCCGGCGCGGGTCCCACCATCATGGCGGTGGTTCATAAGGATGATACCGCGTTCTTTGACCGGGCAGCAGCGGCGCTGCCCCAAAGCGAGCTGCTCCGACATTTTACCGTGCACCGTCTGCTGGCAGACAACGTCGGCGCGGTGGTTCAGTAAAATGCGTGTGCATAGATAGAGGAGGAAGACGATACCTATGGCTTTGATCGTGCAAAAATTTGGCGGCACGTCGGTGAAAGACCGCAGCCGCATCTTCAACGTGGCGCGCATCGTCATGAATACGCGCAACGCCGGCAATGACGTGGTGGTGGTGGTGTCCGCCCAGGGCGATACCACCGACGACCTGATTGCCAAAGCGGCCGAGATCACTTCGGATCCGTCCCACCGGGAGATGGATATGCTGCTGGCCACCGGCGAACAGATTTCCATCGCGCTGCTGACTATGGCGTTGCAGGAACTGGGCGTTTCCGCCATCAGCCTGACCGGTTGGCAGGCCGGATTCAACACCGACCGTGCCTACTCCAAGGCACGGATCAAGCGGCTGGATACCGAGCGTGTGGAAAGCGAACTGGCTCGCAACCGTGTGGTGGTGGTGGCCGGCTTCCAGGGCCTGAACCGTTCCGACGATATCACTACCCTGGGCCGCGGCGGCAGCGATACCTCTGCGGTGGCGCTGGCAGCAGCGCTGCATGCCGACCGCTGCCAGATCTTTACCGACGTGGAGGGCGTGTACACCGCCGATCCCCGCAAGATCCCCAAGGCAACCAAACTGAAAGAGATCACGTTTGACGAGATGCTGGAACTGGCATCGCTGGGCGCGCAGGTGCTCAACAACCGCAGCGTCGAACTGGCCAAAAAGTACAACGTCGAGCTGGAGGTCATCTCCAGCATCAACCCGGTGCCCGGCACCATCGTGAAGGAGGAAGCCAACGTGGAAGGTATGTTGATCAAAGGTGTGGCGAAGGACAATGACGTCGCTGTAATTTCCATCAAGAATGTTCCGGATGTGCCGGGCATGTCGTTCAAGGTGTTCAGCCTGCTGGCCCAGAAGAACATCAATGTGGACATCATTCTGCAGAGCTCCGGCAGCGAGGGCAACAAGGACCTGAGCTTCACGGTGCCCCTGGGCGATGCGGAAGCAGCGGTTTCTGCCCTGAAGGGTGCGGCTTCCCGCTTTGGCGGTGGCGAGATCAGCGTGGACAAAAATTCCGCCAAGGTTTCCATCGTGGGTGCCGGCATGCAGAGCCATTCCGGTGTGGCTTCTACCATGTTTGAAGCGCTGTTCAACCAGAACATCAACATCAAGATGATTTCCACCAGCGAGATCAAGATCAGCGTCATCATTGATGAGCAGGATGCCGACAAGGCCGTGGCCGCCATCCATGACGCCTTCATCAACTGAGGATTTTCCGCGCACATAGAGGGGAAAAGGGTAAGCCCCGCACACCGTAGGGTGTGCGGGGCTTTGTTTGTGTGCGTTTGGGTTACGGGTGGGCTGTTTCCCCGCCAAAAGCGCCGCGGCGGCGCAGCAGCAGAAACGCCGCCACGCAGATGATGACCGACAGCAGAGACCCGCCCACGGTGGCCAGTCCCATGGGGAACAGCGTGTGGGGGAACAGTACCGACATCAGATACACGCCGGGAACCCGCATCAGCAGGATGGCGCAGATGTTGTGCAGGAAGGAAATTTCCGAGCGCCCGTAAGCACAGAAATACCCGCTGAAACTGAAATGAATGCCCGCAAACAGGCAGTCCCAGATATATCCGCGGATATACTGCCCGCCGGCCAGAATCACGGCGTCGTCAGTGGTGAACAGACTCACCACCGGTTCGGCAATTCCTTGCATGATGATGCTGACGCAGAGCCCGAATCCGGCTGCAATCAGAATGGAATACCGCAGGGTCTGCACGGCACGGTCATGTTTGCCGGCGCCGATGTTCTGGGCGCCCAGGGCCGATACGGTGGACAACATGGAGGATGGCACCAGGAACAGGAAGCTGATGACCTTTTCCACAATGCCCACGGCGGCTGCATCGTTCAGGCCGCGCCGATTGGCGATGATGGTAATGACGATGAAGGCGATCTGGATGAAGCCGTCCTGTAACGCCACCGGCAAACCAATCTGCAAAATCTGCCGCAGGACGGGACGCCGGGGTTTCAGATCCCGGCGCTGCAACCGGATGCCGGTTTCCCGCTTGAGGATAACCACCAGCGAAACCACCACGCTGATGGCCTGGGACAGGGTGGTACCCAGGGCGGCACCGGCAGGGCCCAGCCCCAGAACGCCGATGAAGAGGTAATCCAACCCGATGTTGGCCACACAGGCCACGGCGATGAAGTACATGGGACTTTTGGAATCGCCCAGTCCACGGAAGATGGAACTGATGATGTTGTACGCGGTGATGCACGGGATCCCGAGGAAGCAGATGGTCAGGTAAGCCGCCGTGCCGGAAGCTGCCTCTGCCGGGGTGGACATAATGGCCACAATGGGCCGGACAAGCGCCAGCAGCAACGCCATCAACACCAGTGCCACCACCATGAACAGCGATACGGTGTTGCCGATTACCGCGGTGGCCCGCTTGCGATCCCCGCCGCCGATGGCACGGCCGATGCCCACGGTGGAGCCCATGGCCAGCCCTACGATCATCACGGTGATCATGTGCATGACCTGACTGCCCACCGAAACGGCGGTGGTGCTGGCGGCACCCTCAAACTGGCCGATGATGAACAGATCGGCCATGCCGTAGAGTGTCTGCAAAAAATACGACAAAAGATAAGGCAGCGAAAAGTACAATACATTGCGCAGTACGCTGCCCGTGGTCAGATTCTTTTCCATGTGTGTGTCCCTGGGTCTGCCCACCAGGGGGCGCGGCAAGTTTGGCGCCCGGCAGACCAGCGGGAAAATCCCTCCATACCTTATATAATAACGCCATGGCCCCCGCCGCCGTCAATGGCTTTTCGCAAAAAAATACAAAAATCCCGCATACTTTTCGCTGCAACGCAGAAAGATCCAGGCAAGTTTTTTTGTGGTTTGGTTTACTTTTGTGGGGGCAAGCGGTATAATACCAATATCTATTGGTTGAAAGGAATACGAATTTGGAACGGAAACAACTCGCGCCCGGGGTGTATATCACCGCACTGGACGCTGCAAAATTCAATCGCTGCCGCATCACCATTCATCTGCGCTTCCCGGCACGGCGAGAATCGGCCACCGATGCCGCCGTGCTGGCCCTGGTACTGGAGCGCGGGTATGCGGCCTGCCCCGATATGACCGCTCTTTCCCGGCGCCTGGCCGAACTGTACGGCGCCGACCTGGGGGTGGACCTCTCCAACGCGGGCACCGACCGGGTGCTCTCGGCCGATATCTGCGGCATCAAGGACGCCTATGCTCTGGCAGGGGAAAATCTCACCGACGCCTATGCCGACATTGTCTTCGGAACCATCTTTGATCCATACCTGGTGGACGGTGTGTTCGATGCGGAGGCTGTCCGTATTGAGACCGAAACCCAGGCCCGCCGTCTGGAAGCTGAGTTCAATTCCAAGCGGCTCTACTGTGTACGGCAGGCCCGCCGCAAGTTTTTCGGGAATTCCCCGGCGGGCATTGAGCTGGGCGGCTATCCCGCCGAACTGGTCCATGTGACTCCGGCCAGCCTGAAGGCGGAATACGACCGGATTCTGTCCAGTGCCACCATCGACGTGATGGTCCAGGGGGCGGATCCGGCCCGGGTGGCAGATCTGCTGCTGCAAAAACTGCAGGGCATCGCCCGGGACCCGCAGCCGTTTGCGCCGCCCATGGGGATGCCCGCCACGGCGGTGCAGCAGTACCGGGAGGAGATTCCCGGTCTGACCCAGGCCAAGCTCTGCATGCTGTTTACGGCGGGGGAAAATGCCGATCCGCCCAGCGTCAGCATCCTGCGGGTGGCCATGAGCGTGCTGGGCGGCTCCGCCACCAGCAGGCTGTTCCGCAACGTGCGGGAAAAACAATCCCTTTGCTATTACTGCGGGTCGGCGGCCCAGCGGGCCACCGGCGTCATGATGATTGATTCCGGGGTGGAGCCCGGCAGGGAAGCCCAGGCGGAAGCCGCCATCCTGGCCGAGTGGGAGGCCCTGAAAAACGGCCCCATCACCCAGGAAGAGGTGAATGACTGTCGCCGGGGGCTGCTCTCCGGCATGGACGCCCTGGGGGACAGCCTGGCGGCCCTGGAAAGCTGGTACTACGGGCAGATCACCCGGGGCGAACCCCTGTATCCGCCCGAATACGGCAAGGTGCTCACCAGCGCCGTGTCGCTGGACGAAGTGCGCCAGACCCTGCAAAGTTACAGTTATTCGGTTTGCTATGCGGTGACGGCCAAGCCCGGCACACAGGGGAAAGGGGGCGCCGAAGATGTCCAATAAGGAACAGTTCTCCGCGGCCCAGGCCCGGGCGGCCGCAGCGGTCAGCTGCCAGAAGGCGGTGCTGCCCAGCGGTCTGACGGTGTTGTGCCGTACCATGCCCGGTTACAGCAGCGTGCACGCCATTTATGCCACAGCGTTCGGCTCCATCCACCGTCGGTTTGTGCTGGACGGTAAGCCGGTGGTTCTGCCGGCGGGTACCGCCCATTTCCTGGAACACAAAATGTGCGAGACCCCCAAGGGGGATTCTTTCAGCTTTTATGCCAAGACGGGTGCCTCGGCCAATGCCTTCACCAGCTACGACCGCACCTGTTATATCTTCTCCGCCACCCAGAAGATCGACGAAAATCTGGACATCCTGTTGGGACTGGTGGGTAAGCCCTGGTTTACCAAGGCCACCATCGCCAAGGAGCAGGGCATCATCGGGCAGGAAATCAAGATGTATGACGACAGCCCCGACTGGCGGCTGCTCAACGCCCTGTTCCGCTGCCTGTATGCGGAACATCCCCTGCGGGATGATATTGCCGGTACGGTGGACAGCATCGCCACCCTGACCCCGCAGATGCTGTACAACTGTACCAAGGCTTTTTATGCGCCGTCCAATATGGTGCTGTCGGTGGCGGGCAAGATCACGCTGGAACAGGCGGTGGAAGCCTGCAAGCGCAACGGCCTTTACCGCGCCCGTGCGGCGCATGAGGTACAGTGGGACATTCCTGCGGAGGCAGGGCCGCTGCCCCGCAAGGAAGCCCGGTTGACCATGCCGGTGAACAAACCCTGTTTCGGCGTGGCGTACCGGGAACCGCCGCTGGAACCCGGTGATCTCAAGCGGGAACTGCTGCTGGACATGCTGGGGGACCTGGTGGTGGGCGGTCTGACCAAACTGTACCGCAAACTGTACGACGAAGCTTTGGTCAATCCGGAATTTTCCGGGGACTTTATCGCTGTGCGGGGCGCCTGCGCCGTGGCATTCACCGGCGAAAGCGATACCCCCCGTCAGGTGACCGAGCTGCTGCAGGCCGAGATCGAGCGGTTGCGCACCGAAGGCATCGACCCGGAAGTGTTCCTGCTGGTGAAAAACCAGATGTACGGCGAACTGCTGGGTGATGTGGAAACGGTGGACGACGCCGCCGAGGAAGCGGCTGCTGCCTGCCTCAAGGGGCGGACCCTGGCCGATGAGATTGCCGCCCTGGCCGAACTGACGGTGGAGGACGCCAACGCCCTGATGCAGACGGCCCTGCGGGAAGAAAACCGCGCCTATGTACAGATCGACCCGCAGTGATGCGGTAAGAGGGAAAACGACAGAAGAAATCGAGGAAGTACAACTATGGTCTACCATGTGCAATTCCCGGGACTGGGATTGGAGTTTACCGTCAATCGGGTGGCCTTGTCCATCGGCGGGTTCAACATCTACTGGTACGGCGTCATCATTGCCGTGGGCATGCTGCTGGCGCTGCTCTACGCATTCCGCCACGCGGTGGACTTCGGCATTGATTCGGACCGTCTGGTGGATGTGGTCGCCATCGGCACCGTCATGGCCATTGTCTGCGCCCGCGTGTATTATGTGGCCATGGCACCCTTTGAGTATCACAGCCTCTGGGAAATGATCGATATCCGCCTGGGCGGTATTGCCATCTACGGTGCGGTGATCGGCGCCTTTGTCTTCGGCGGCCTGGCCGCCCGGTGGCGCAAGGTACCACTGCTGCCGCTGTTTGACCTGGTGGCGCTGGGCTTTCTGATCGGGCAGGGCATCGGCCGCTGGGGCAACTTTGTCAACCAGGAGGCCTTCGGCACCAACACGGACCTGCCCTGGGGCATGTACAGCGAAGGCACCAAGGCCTATTTGCAGTCGGTGCAGGTCACGCTGCCGGCAGGCATGACGGTGGACCCCAGCATGCCGGTTCACCCCACCTTCCTGTATGAGAGCATCTGGTGCCTGGTGGGCTTTGTGCTGTTGGCGCTGTACGTGAAACATCGCCGTTTCCATGGCCAGATCTTCCTGATGTATGCCATCTGGTACGGCCTGGGCCGCGGTTGGATCGAAGGGCTGCGCACCGACTCGCTGCTCATCGGGACCACCGGGCTGCGTGCCAGCCAACTGGTTGCCTACGTATCGGCGCTGGCGGCGTTCTTCCTGTTGCTGATGGGACTGCGCAGTGCCAAAGGCAAGGTACTGCAGGTGTCGCTGGCGGTGCAGGACATCCAGAAACAGGCCAAGGCGGGCAACCGTTTTACGGTGGATACCTTGCCGGCCAACGCTTCCCATCGGGAGTTTGTGGAAGCCACCGATGCTATGAACGCGCGTCTTGCCGCACTGGATCTGGATACCCCGGACATTGAGGAACTGGAGGACCCGGCGCCGGAAGGGGAACAACCGGAGCCGGAATCTGTGCAGGAGATGCCGCAGGAGCCGGAAGCCGATGCACAGCCGGAGGAAAAACAACCCGAAAAGGATTCGCTGTCCTGAGCGGGATTGTTCTATAAAAGAGGGGAGTGTTTGTCTATGCAAGCAAAAATCATCGATGGGAAAGCGTTGGCCGCCGCCGTGAAACAGGAGGCGGCCGCCCAGGTGGAAGCGCTGAAGGTCCAAGGCGTAACGCCCTGCCTGGCCGTGGTGCTGGTGGGGGAGGATCCCGCCAGCCAGGTGTATGTGCGCGGCAAGATCAATGACTGCGCCCAGTGCGGTATCGAAAGCCGCAGCATCCGGCTGCCGGAAACCACCACCCAGGAGGAACTGCTGGCCCAGGTCAAGGCGTTGGCCGAGGATTCCGCGGTACATGGCATTCTGGTACAGCTGCCGCTGCCGGCACAGATCAACGAAAAAGCCGTCATCGACGCCATCCCGCCGGAAAAGGACGTGGACGGCTTCTCCCCGGTGAATGTGGGGCGCATGCAGATCGGCGAACCCTGCTATCTGCCCTGCACCCCGGCGGGCTGTATCCGGATGATTGAGTCCACCGGCACCGACATTTCCGGCAAACAGGCGGTGGTCATCGGTCGTTCCAACATTGTGGGCAAACCGGCGGCTCTGTTGCTGCTGGCCAAAAACGCCACCGTGACCATCTGCCACTCCAAAACGAAGAACTTGCAGGAAATCTGCGCTTCCGCTGATATTCTGGTGGCGGCGGTGGGCCGGGAGGGCTTCGTCACCGGCGATATGGTCAAGCCCGGTGCGGTGGTCATCGATGTGGGCATCAACCGCGGGGCTGACGGTAAACTCCACGGGGATGTGGATTTTGCCGCCGCCAGTGAGAAGGCCGCCTGGATTACCCCGGTGCCCGGTGGGGTGGGCCCCATGACCCGGGCCATGCTCATGCTCAATACGGTGGAAGCGGCACGCCGCGCCAGCGGGAACTAAAATTACGCTGCAGCGGCCTTGTTTCGGCAAAAAGGTCTTGACAAGCCCGGCGGAGTATGGTATAGTTTTAAAGCCGCTTGGTATGGGCCCGAAAAGTGTGCGGTTTTGCCGCAACGCCCTACTGTCCAGCGAGACTTATTGAAAGAGGTTATCCGAATGTACGCAGTTATCAAGACCGGTGGCAAGCAGTACAGCGTCAAGGTTGGCGACGTGGTTTACGTCGAGAAGCTCAACGCTGAGGCTGACAGCGAAGTCACCTTCGATCAGGTCCTGGCCGTTGGCGAGGAGGGCGCTGTCAAGGTGGGTGCTCCCGTTGTTGAGGGCGCTTCCGTCACCGCCAAGGTCGTCAAGAACGGCAAGGGCAAGAAGCTCAACATTCTCACCTACCGTCCCAAGAAAGGCAGCATGGTCCGCAAGGGTCATCGTCAGCCCTACACCAAGGTGGAAATCACCGCGATTAACGGCTAAGGAGGTACAGCACAATGGCACATAAAAAAGGCGTAGGTTCTACCAAGAACGGCCGTGATTCCGAGTCCAAGCGCCTCGGCGTCAAGCGCGGCGACGGTCAGTACGTTCTGGCCGGCAACATTCTGGTCCGCCAGCGCGGCACCCACATCCATCCGGGTGAGGGCGTCGGCATCGGCAGCGACGACACGCTGTTTGCCCTCGTGGATGGCCGCGTTCACTTCGAGCGCATGGGCCGCGATCGCAAGCGCTGCACGGTCAAGCAGTAAAAAAACCAGACGGGCGGGCCGGCATGGCCTGCCCGATTTTTATTACAGACGGTGCCCGGCACCGTACGAGGTAAACGAATGGCAACCAGTAATTTTATCGATACCGCAACCATCTGGCTGCACGCCGGCAAAGGCGGCGACGGCGCCGTGACCTTCCACCGCGAAAAGTTTGTGGCGGCGGGCGGCCCCGACGGCGGTGACGGCGGCCGCGGCGGCGACATCATCTTTGTGGCCGACGACAACCTTTCCACCCTGATGGATTTCCGCTACAAGCGCAAGTACACCGCCCAGGACGGCGAAAACGGCCGTGCCAAGCGCCAGAGCGGCGCCGATGCCGATGATCTGGTGATCCGTGTGCCCCGGGGCACTGTCCTGAAAGAAGCGGAAACCGGTCTGGTCATCGCCGACCTGTCCGGCTCCGAGCCGGTGGTGGTGGCCCGCGGCGGCCGCGGCGGCTGGGGCAACTCCCACTTTGCCACCCCCACCCGCCAGATTCCCAAGTTCGCCAAACCCGGCCTGCCCGGGGAGGACCTGCATGTTCAGCTGGAACTGAAGGTTATTGCGGACGTGGGACTCATCGGTTTCCCCAATGTGGGCAAGTCCACCCTCATCAGCATCATTTCGGCGGCCAAGCCCAAGATCGCCAACTATCATTTCACCACCCTGACCCCGGTGTTGGGCGTGGTGCGGGTCGGCCCCGAGCAGAGCTTTGTCTGCGCCGATATCCCCGGTCTGATCGAAGGCGCCGCCGAGGGTGTGGGCCTGGGGCATGACTTTCTGCGCCATGTGGAGCGCTGCCGCCTGCTGCTGCACGTGGTGGATGTTTCCGGCTGCGAGGGCCGGGACCCCAAGGCAGACTTCGAGCAGATCAACCACGAACTGGCCGGTTTCAGCGCCGAGCTGGCCCAGCGTCCCCAGATTGTGCTGGGCAACAAGTGCGATATCGCCACGCCGGAGCAGATCGAGGAGTTCAAAAACTATGTGGAGGCCAAGGGTCTGACCTTTCTGCCCATCTCGGCGGCGGCCCGCCAGGGGGTGGACGGACTGCCGGCTCTGGTCTATAACCGGCTGAAAGACCTGCCGCCCATCAAGGTGTATGAGGCGGAGTACAAGCGGCCCGACAAGAGCGCCGAGCCCACCCGTCCCTTCACGGTTACCCGCACCGGAGACCACGAATTCACCGTGGATGCCCCCTGGCTGGAGCGTATTCTGGCCGGTACCAACGTGGAGGACTACGAAAGCCTGCAGTACTTCCAGACCCAGCTGGGCGATTCCGGCATTCTGGACAAGCTGGTGGAAGAGGGCGTCGAGGAAGACGATACCATCAAGATCGGCGAATACGAATTTGATTATCTGTATTGAGTTATGCTGTTTGAAACACATTCGGAAGTAGATATCCATGAAATGTCCCCCCTGGCGCTGGCCTTCGTGGGGGATGCGGTGCTGGAACTGCTGGTCCGCGCCAAACTGGTGGGCACCACCCGCCTGCAGCCCAATCGGCTGCACACGGTGGCTACCCACTATGTCAGTGCCCACGCCCAGAGCCGGGAACTGGAAATCCTGGAGCCGCTGTTGACCGAGTCCGAGACCAATGTGCTGCGGCGGGGCAAGAATGCCAGCAAGGCCAGCGTGGCCAAACATGCCACCGTGCAGGAATACCGGGCTTCCACCGGTTTTGAATGCCTGCTGGGGTGGCTCTATCTGCAGGGCAATACGGCCCGGGTGCAAGAGCTGTTCGACGCACTCTGGATCGGCTATCAGCCCCAATAAAAAAGCCCCGGCCCCCTTTGCGGGGCCGGAGCCTTTTCTATGCCGCTAAGCGGCGGGAAGGATCACTTGCAGTTCTTGGTGTTGGTGCTTTCGGTGGCGCTGGTGGTACGGTTGGTGCTGCGCTGCTGGGTACCGTTGGTGGTCTTTTTCTGGGTGGTGTTGGTGGTGTTGGTGGTGTTGGTGCTGCGGTTGTTCGTCTGATTCTTTGCCATGAGAGGTTACTCCTTTCGCAAGTAAAAAACGATCTGCGGTCTTGTGCCGCACTGGTAGTTTGCCCGCCCATGGCCTGTTTATGCAAGGGAGGAAACAAGATGGAATTCCCCGCCGATTTTTTGACCCGGGAGCGTGCCCTGCTGGGGGACCGGTTTGAGGAGCTCTATACCTATGCCACACCGGAACCGGCCCGCGGTGTCACGGTCAACGGGCTGCGCTGCCGGCCGGATGACTTTGCACGGCAGGCAGACTTCCTGGTGACACCCTCGCCGTTCTGCAAGGCTGCCTTTACCACCGCCCCGGACTGGCGCCCCGGCCGGCATTCCTGGCATCATGCCGGCGTGTTTTATGCGCAGGAACCCAGCGCTTCGGCGCCGGCTGCGCTGTTGGACGTTCACCCCGGCATGTGGGTGGCGGACCTGTGCGCGGCGCCGGGCGGAAAAACCAGCCAGCTGGCTGCCGCGCTGCAAGGGCAGGGCGTACTGGTGGCCAACGAATTTGTGGCGGCCCGGGCGGAGGTCCTGCGGCAGAATCTGGAGCGAATGGGCGTAACCAATGCCCTGGTTACCAACGAGGATACCGCCCGGCTGGCCGCTGCCTGGCCTGGCCGTTTTGACCGGGTGCTGGTGGATGCGCCCTGTTCCGGGGAAGGCATGTTCCGCAAGGAGCCGGCCGCGGCGGCCCAGCATGATGACGCCCTGGTGGCCCACTGCGCCGCGCTGGGAGCGGAAATTCTGGAAAATGCCGCCGCCTTGCTGGCACCCGGCGGTATTCTGGTATACTCCACCTGCACCTTTGCCCCCCAGGAGGACGAAGCCCAGGTGGCTGCTTTCCTGGAACGTCACCCGGAGTTCTCACTCTGCGATCTTTCGGATTGCGGGTTTGGACGCCCGGGGGAGGCCAACCGTGCCCCGGCGGGATTCGCCGCCCATCGCTGCCGCCGCATCTGGCCAGCCGACGGCGGGGAAGGACACTTTATGGCCAAACTGCAAAAAGCCGGGGACTTGCCCGGGGCGCAACCTTTGCGCGGCAAACCCGCGCGGGTACCCAAGGTGCCGCCCGAGTGGACGGACTTTGCCAAAAGCTGCTTCCCGCAGCTGGCAGACCGGCCGGTGACGGTGGCGGGGGAGTGGATCCTGTTGCCGCCGGCCGGCAGTGAGAGGCTGCCCACGGCAAAACTGCGTCTGCTGCGGGGCGGTGTCTTGGCGGGAAGCGTACTCAAAAAGCGGTTCCAGCCGGCCCACGCTCTGTTCATGGCCTACGGCGCCTGCTGCACCAACCGGGAAGAACTGACCCGCCAGGACCCCCGTACCGAAGCCTGGCTGCGGGGGGAGGAAATCCCGGCGGTTACCGCGGCAAACGGCTGGTGTGCTGTCTGCGTGGATGGATTTCCGCTGGGCGGCGGCAAGGTCAGCGGCGGCCGGATTAAAAATCATTATCCTAAGGCGCTGCGCAATCTGCGCTGAAAACGGCTCTTTTGGACAGGTGAGGATATTCTTGCGGCACTCCGCGGACTTTCCAAAACCTGTCTTTTGCTTTTTGTCGGTATATCGAAAATTCCCAAAAGTTTCACTTTTTCGCGGCCGCCAAAAGTATTGACCGAATGGATGGAGCATGGTATCTTATTATATGTATGACTGTAACCATAACCCGGACGTAGCAAGGCAACAGGAGTATACCAAATGATCGATTTTGAGCATGTTTCCAAGACGTATGAAACGCACAACGATGAAAACGTTGCGCTGGAAGATATCAATATTCACATCGACGAAGGGGAGTTTGTCTTTATCCTGGGCCATTCCGGCGCAGGCAAATCCACCTTCCTCAAGTTGATCCAGATGGAGGAAAAGCCCACCGAGGGCAAGGTCTTTATCAATGGCCAGGATCTGACCAAGCTTAAACGCCGCAAGGTGCCCTATCTGCGCCGTCAGATGGGCGTGGTCTTCCAGGACTTCCGCCTGATTCCCACCATGACGGTCTACGAAAACGTAGCCTTCGCCATGCGGGTGACCAACATCTCTTCCAAAAAGATCAAGGCCCGCGTGCCCTTTGCGCTGTCGCTGGTGGGGCTGGAGGACAAGATGGACCGGCTGCCCGATGAGCTTTCCGGTGGCGAGCAGCAGCGTGTGGCGGTGGCCCGCGCCCTGGCCCATGGCCCCAAGATCATCATTGCCGACGAACCTACCGGTAACATCGACCCCGAAATGTCCATGGACATCATGCAGCTGTTCGAGGCCATCAACAAGGTCAACATCACCGTGGTGGTGGTTACCCACGAACATGAGCTGGTGCACAAGCTGGCTGCCAAGTACAACAACCGTGTCATCACGCTGGCCGACGGCATGGTGGCTTCCGATACGGCCCATCCTGAAGTGGCACGCCGGTACGCCGCCAAGGTCGCAGCGCGCGAGCGGGATGCGTATGATGACTACGACGAGGATTAACTGATACATAAAAAGAGGGGAACATCATGCGTTTTTCCAGCTTTACCTATCTGGTCGGGCAGGGCTTGCACAACCTGCGGGCCAACCGACTGATGACGTTTGCTTCCATGGGCGTGCTGACCGTCTGCATGCTGCTCATCGGTGCGGCCTATCTGCTGGGCGTCAACATTGACGCCATGGTGGAATACATCGGTGACCAGAACGAGACGGTGGTCTATATGAAGCCCGATGCCACGGAAGACCAGATTGCCGCTGCGGATTCCACCATCCGCAGCACCGAGCATGTGGTGGGGGTCACCTATGTGTCCCCCCAGGAAGTGCTGTCCATCTATAACGATATGCTGTCCGATTATATCAATCTGGAGGCAGCATTTGCCGACGACAATCCGTTTTATCCGAACTATAAGGTGGTTGTGGACAGCCCCGACAACATTCCGGCGGTAAAGCAGCAACTGGAGCAGATCGACGGTGTTTACCGCGTCAACGCACCGCTGGAACTGTCCAATATCTTCATTTCGCTGCAGCAGACCATCACCTATGCCTGCTATGCCGTGGTGGCGGTGCTGGCCATTGTCAGCATTGTGGTGATCAACAATACCATCAAGATCACCGTCTTTAACCGTCGCAAGGAGATCGGCATCATGAAGCTGGTGGGCGCCACCAACGGTTTCATCCGGTTCCCCTTCTTTGTGGAGGGCGTTACCTCCGGTCTGATTTCGGCGGCCATCGCCTCCGGCGTGGTGTGTGGGGCTTACTACGGCCTTTGCCGCTGGTATGCGGAGAATCCCACCAATCTTTCCCAGATGTTCGGCGGCCAGCTGGTGCCGCTGACCGATGTGTGGTACTACCTGGTGGGCGGCTTTGCGCTGCTGGGCTTTGTGCTGTGCGGCATCGGCACGGCCACCAGCATCCGTAAACATTTGAATGTGTGAGGGAACAGGACGGGAAAAGGAAACAATGAAACTATCTCCGATCGTAAAAAAAGCGGTTTCCCTGGCGTTGGCGGTGGCAATGGTTGTAACGCTGACCGTCTCCACCAACACCGTCACGCTGGCGGACGACAAACAGTCTGAACTGCAGGCCCAGAAGGACCAGGCGCAGGAACAGCTGGAAGCCATTCAGGCGCAGATCAAACAGAACCAGGAAAACAAGGAAAATGCCGAACAACTCAAGGAACAGTATCAGCAGCAAACCGAGCTGATCACCACCCAGATCGGCATTTTGCAGCGGTCCATTGCCCAGTATGAGGAGGACATCAACAACAAGCAGCTGGAGATTGAACAAAAGCAGGCAGAAGTGGATGTGAAGCAGGCGGAATACAACGAGCGCTGGGAAGGCTTCAAAGATCGTCTGGCCGCCATGCAGATGCTCAATGACGGCGGTTCCATTGCCCTGCTTTCCAGTGCCAACAACCTGTATCAGCTGCTGACCTTTGCCGAGGCGCTGGAACAGATCTCCAGCAAGGACGAGGAAATCTGCCAGCAGATCGAGGCGGAACGCCAGGAACTGGAGAACCAGCGCACCGAGCTGGAAAACGCCAAGGCGGAGCTGGAGGCCCAACAGGCCCAGCTGCAAAGTCAGAACAACGAGCTGGACGGCAAAAAATCCGAACTGCAGACCAGTATCCAGCAGCAGGATGCCACCATCTCCGATGCGGAGGCCGCCGCGGAGGTGTTGGCGGCCGAGGAAGAACAGGCACGCAAGAACCTGGACGAAGCGGCTGCCCAGCTGGATGCCTATCTGAACGCCCAGGTCAACAAATACAGCCAAGCGGCGCTGACCTGCTCGCTGAACTTCGGGCCGGCACTGCCTTCCTACAAGTACATCTCCTGTGTCTTTGGCACGGGCGGACACCGCGGCACCGACTTTGCCGCCGCCGGCGGTACCGAGATTTATGCCGTGGCTGACGGCGTTGTCACCGACGCCACCTACCATTACAGCTGGGGCAACTACGTGCAGATCTATCACGGCAAGGACGACCAGGGGAATACCTACTCCACGCTGTATGCCCATATGGTCAGTACCCCCATCGTCAGTGCCGGACAAAGCGTCACCAAGGGGCAGGTCATCGGCTACGTGGGTTCCACCGGATATTCCACCGGCAACCACCTGCATCTGGAAATGAAGATCAACGGCGTGTTGGTCAATGCGGCCAACTGGATTCCGCACTAAACGGCAAGAAGGGAGAGACCGAACCATGAAACCACAGAAGCATAAAACGGCTGTGCGCATCTTCTGCCTTGTTTTTGCAGCCCTGATGATTGTAAGCCTGTTCAGCACCATTATCTTTTCGTTGTCCTACGCCGCCTGATGCGGTCACCAAACAGTAAGGAGCCGTCTGATCCATGAGCAAAAAAATCAGTCTGGGCGTTGCTGCCACCATTGCCTTGATCGCAATGGCGGTCACCTTTTCGCTTACGATGGTCATCTCGATGAATATGTTCAATTCCACCGTTTCCAGCGTCAAGAACAAGGAACGCCAGTACAACAAACTTTCCGAGATCGACCGCTTTGTGCGCGCCAATGAATACTTTACCATCAACGAGGACACCCTCAACGATACCATCGCGGCCGGTTATGTGCTGGGTATCAACGACAAATATGCCAAGTATTACACCGCCAAGGCCTACAGCGAAATGCAGGCGGTGGAATCCGGCAAGCTGACCGGGATCGGCGTGGCGGTGGTCAACGATGCATCCTCCGGCTATGCCCGGATTATCCGCGTCTATGACAATTCGCCCGCCAGCGAAAACGGCCTGGCGGTGCGTGGCTTCATCACCGCCATCAACGGGGTATCCACCAAGACGATGGCGGATACGGCCACCCTGACTTCCGCCTTGCTGGGGGAGGAAGGCACCACCACCACCATCACCTACCTGAACCCCGACCGTCAGGAACAGACGCTGGACCTGGTGCACACCAACTACAACACCCCCACCGTATCCTACCAGTTGACAGCGGGTACCTGCGGGTATATCCGCATCGATGCCTTCGGCACCAGCACAGCCAACGAATTCAAGTCGGCGGTGGATGCTCTGAAAGAGCAGGGAGCCACCTGCTTTGTCTTTGACCTGCGGGATAATACCGGCGACAATCTCAATGCAGCCCTGGTTTCGGCGGACTATTGCCTGCCCTCCGGATTGATTGCCCAGGAGGAGGACAAGGAAGGCAATACCACCGATCTGCGCATCTCCGACGAAACCGAGCTTACGCTGCCCATGGTCTGCCTGGTCAATAACAGCACAGCGGCCGGTGCCGAATTGTTTGCCAACGCCCTGCGCAAAATGGGCGGTGCCACCCTGGTGGGCACCACCACCGCCGGCAAGGGCGTGGTAATGAGCGAAGCGCAGAGCTTCTCGGATGGTTCCGCCGCCTTCATCACGGTGGGCCTGCTGCTGGATAACGAAGGGCAAAGCTGGAACGATACCGGGTTGACCCCCGATGTGGATGCCGCCCTCAGTGCCGATGAGCAGAGTGCCTATTACGACTACACCATCGAGACTGACCCCCAGATCAGCAAGGCTGTCAACGCGGCCATGGCGCTGGCGGGTCAGGGCTGATTCGGGAAAGGGGAAACACCGTGCCCAATCTGACCGACCTTTCCACCATCCGCGACCTGTGTGCGCGGCATGATTTTGCTCTTTCCAAAGGGTTCGGGCAAAACTTCATCATCAATCCGGGCATCTGCCCCCGCATTGCCGAGGCCGCCGGTATTGGCCCCGGGTGGGGTGTGCTGGAAATCGGCCCCGGCATCGGGGTGCTGACCGAGCAGTTGTGCCGCCGTGCCGACAAGGTGGTTTCCATCGAGGTGGACAAGCGGCTGCCACCCTTGTTGGCCGAAACCATGGCCGGGTTTGACAACTTCAAACTGGTCCTCAACGATGTGCTCAAAGTGGATCTGAAGGCCCTGCTGGCCGAAGAATTCAGCGATAAACCGGTGGCGGTCTGCGCCAATCTGCCGTACTACATCACCAGCCCCATTCTGATGCGCCTGCTGGAAGAAAAACTGCCCATCCAAAATATCACCGTCATGGTACAGAAGGAGGCCGCACAGCGCCTCTGTGCCGCGCCCGGCAGCCGGGAGGCCGGTGCCATCAGCTATGCGGTGGCCTATTATGCCCAGCCGAAGCTCTTGTTCAGCGTACAGCCTGGCAGCTTCTATCCGGCGCCCAGCGTGACCAGCGCAGTCATCCGGCTGGATGTGCGCCCCCAGCCCCCGGTGGATTTGCCCGCAGAGCGGGAAGCGGCCTTTTTCCAGCTGATCCGGGCAGCTTTCTCCCAGCGCCGCAAGACCGCCGCCAACGCCATTGCCAACGGTTTGCATCTGCCCAAGGCAACGGTGCTTTCGGCCCTGGAGGCCGCGGGCCTGGACCAGTGTGCCCGCCCCGAGCAGCTTACCCTGCAGGACTACTGTGCACTGCAAACGGCGCTTTCTGCCATTGACAACGCCGGTTAAAGTGTGCTACACTAAGTAGGTCCCGCTAGTATAGCACAATTGGCAGTGCAGCTGATTTGTAATCAGCAGGTTGCAGGTTCGATTCCTGTTACTAGCTCCAAACAAAAAATCCCGCCACCCGATAAAGGGTGGCGGGATTTTTCTTTGTGGTTACAGAAGCTCCACGCCGGCGGTGCGGCAGGCTTCCACCGTGTCTTCATCCCACAGGCTGACCTGTACCTCGCCCACATGAGCTTTGCCCAACAGCAGCATGCACAGGCGGCTCTGCCCGATGCCGCCGCCCATGGTCAGGGGCAGGGTACCGTCCAGCAGCATTTTGTGGAAGGGGAGTTCGGCACGCTGGGGGCAGCCGGCCTCCGCCAGCTGCCGCCGCAGGGCGTCCGCATCCACCCGGATGCCCATGCTGGAAAGCTCCAGCGCACAGTTCAGGGGTTTGTGCCAGAACAGAATGTCACAGTTCAGCGTCCAGTCATCATAGTCGGGGGCACGCCCGTCGTGAGGTTTGCCGCTCTTCAGTTTGCCGCCGATCTGCAGAATGCAGATGGTGCCGTGCTCCTTGGCAAAGGCGTTCTCTCGTTCTTTGGGGGTCAGGTCGGGATAGCGGTCCTCCAGTTCCTGGGTGGTGATGAAGGTGACTTCGCGGGTCAGATGAATCTTTTTCAGGGCGGGGAACTTCCAGCGCAGTTCGTCGGAGGTGGCACAGACGGCGTCCACAATATCCCGCACGGTGTCCTGCAGGAAGGGGATTGTGCGCTGGCGCGCGGTGATCACCCGCTCCCAGTCCCACTGGTCCACATAAATGCTGTGCAGGTTGTCCAGGTCCTCGTCACGGCGCACGGCGTTCATGTCGGTCACCAGACCCTGACCCGGCCGGAACCCATACTTGTACAGGGCGTAGCGCTTCCACTTGGCCAGGCTGTGCACAATCTCGGCCTGCTCCGCCAGGCAGGGCACATCAAATGCCACCGGGCGTTCTACGCCGTTCAGGTCATCGTTGAGGCCGCTGCCGTGCAGCACAAAGAGGGGCGCCGTGACGCGCTTGAGATGCAAGGCCAGGCAGAGCTTTTCCTGGAAGATGGTCTTGATCAGGCCGATGGCTTTCTGGGTGTCGTACAGCCCCAGCAGGCTTTTGTAGTTGGCGGGAATCGTAACGGAACTCATACAGATACACACTCCTTAGGCAGTGATTTTCAAAGGGATCAGGCTTTTGCAAACTGGCTTTCGTACAGTTGCGCGTAGAAACCGCCTTGGGCCAGCAGTTCCTCATGGGTGCCGCGCTCAATGATATTGCCGGCCTTCATCACAAGGATCTGGTCAGCGTTCTTGATGGTGGAAAGGCGATGGGCCACAATGAAGCTGGTGCGGCCCTTCATCAACTCCTCAAAGGCGTCCTGTACCAGGACTTCGGTGCGGGTGTCGATGCTGGAAGTGGCCTCATCCAGGATAAGGATGGGCGGGCGGCGCAGCATGACCCGGGCGATGCAGAGCAGCTGCCGCTGCCCCTGACTGATGTTGCCGCCATCCTCGGCCACCACGGTGTCGTATCCGTTGGGCAGGCGGCAGATAAAGCTGTGGGCGCGGGCCCGTTTGGCCGCGTCGATGATCTCTTCCCGGGTGGCGTCGGGCTTGCCGTAGGCAATGTTGTCCGCGATGGTTCCGGCTTTCAGCCAGGTTTCCTGCAGCACCATGCCCAGGTTGGCCCGCAGGCTGTCCCGGGTGACAGTGTCAATGGAATGACCGTCCACCTTCAGGCAGCCGCCGTTGATCTCATAGAACCGCATAAGCAGGTTTACCAGGGTGGTTTTTCCGCAGCCGGTGGGCCCCACCAGGGCGATGCGCTGGCCGGGCCAGACCCGCAGGTTCATATCTTCAATCAGCGGCACATCAGGCACGTAGCGGAACTTCACATGCTCGAATTCCACGCTGCCGGCGCCCATGGGCAGTACCGCCGCCTGGGGGGCATCGGGGACAATGGGCGTTTCGTCAATGAGATCGAAGACCCGTTGGGCGCAGGCCAGTGCGTTCTGCAGTTCGGTCATGACGTCGGAAATATCGTTGAAGGGTTTGGTGTACTGGTTGGCGTAGTTCAAAAAGACCGAAAGTTCGCCCACCGTCAGGCTGCCGGCAATGGCGGCAAAGGCGCCCAATACCCCCACCGCCGCATAGACCAGGGCGTTGACAAATCGGGTGCAGGGATTGGTCAGGGAGGAGAAAAAGACCGCCCGGACCCCGCATTTTTGCAGATCCAGATTGATGCGGTCAAAGCGGGCCTCGGCGCGGCTCTCGTAGCCGAAAGCACGTACCAGGTGCTCGTTGCCCACCAGTTCCTCCACCAGGCTGGTCAACTCGGCGCGGGTCTCGCTTTGCACTTTGAACATGGAATAGGTGTGGGTGGCAATGAAGCGCGCCACAAAGATGGAGAGCGGCGTCAGGGCCACCACCACCAGGGCAATACGCCAGTCGATGGAAATCATGACGCCCAGGGTTCCCAGGATGGTCAAAACACCGGTGAACAACTGGGTAAAGCCCATCAACAGGCCGTCGCTGAACTGCTCCACATCGGTGGTGATGCGGCTGATGGCATCACCGGGACGGTGGGCATCCATGTATTTCAGCGGCAGGATTTCCAGCTGTTCAAAGGCTTTGACACGCATATCCCGCACCACCTGGAAGGTGATCCGGTTGTTGACCACGTTCATCAGCCACTGGGCCAGCGCCGTGCAGGCGATGGTGGCACCCATGGCCAGAGCCAGCTTGCCCAGACCCGCAAAATCCACCTGCCCGGGACCCAGGATCAGGTCCACGGCTTTGCCGGAAATGACCGGTGCCAGCAGGGTGGTGAAGACGGTGATGACGGCAAGGGTAAGGGTCAGCGCCACCGAACCTGCATAGGGACGGATCAGCGACAACACGCGGCGGATGGTGGAACGGTTCAGCTTGGCTTTTTTGGTTTGTTTGCTCATAGCGTTTTCGCCACCTCCTCCTTGCTCAACTGGCTCAGGCAGATTTCCTTATAGACGGCACACTGCCGCAACAGCTGGGCGTGGGGCGCATCACCCACCAGGGCGCCGTCATCCAGCACCAGAATGTGGTCGGCACGCTGCACGCTGGCAGCCCGCTGGGAGACGATGAACACCGTCATGCCCTGGGTTTTCTCTTTCAGTGCCTTGCGCAGGGCGGCATCGGTGGCAAAGTCCAGGGCGGAGGCACTGTCGTCCAGAATCAGGATTCTGGGGCGGGGGACCAGAGCACGGGCAATGGTCAGACGCTGGCGCTGCCCGCCTGAGAAGTTGCGCCCGGCGGTTTCCACCGGCTCGTCCAGCTGGCCGGGTTTGCTCCGCACAAAGTCGGTGGCCTGTGCAATCTCCAGGGCAGCCCAGATCTCCTCATCGGTGGCGTGGGGGGCGGCCCAGCGCATGTTGTCCCGGATGGTGCCGGTGAACAGCATAGCCTGCTGGGGTACAATGCCGATCAGCCGGCGCAGCTGGGCAAAACTGTACTGTTTCACGTCCCGTCCAAACAAGTGCACGCTGCCCTCGGTGGCGTCGTAGAAACGGGCCACCAGGTCGATGAGGGTGGTCTTGCCGCTGCCGGTGCCGCCGATCACGCCGATGGTTTCTCCCGGCAAGGCCGAGAAAGAAACTTCGGAAAGGCTGGGACCGCCGGCGCCGCGGTAGGTGAAACTCACCCGGTCCAGGGCCACTGCCGGGGCACCGTCCACAGGCTCCAGCTCCCCGGAGGCCGGGTCGGGCATGGAGGTTTTGGTATTCAGAATTTCGTTCACCCGCATGCCGCTGGCCAGGGCACGGGTTACCGAGATGACCAGGTCGGCCAACCGCAGCAGATTCAACAGAATCTGGCTCATGTAGTTGATCAGGGCAATGACCTCGCCCTGGGTCAGACGGCCGGTGTTGACCTCCCGGCCACCCAACAGCAGCAGAGCAATGACGGTCAGGTTGACCACCAGGTAGGTCAGCGGATTCATCAGGGCGGAAATCCGTCCGGCCTTGATCTGGATCGCCTTCAGGTGGTCGTTGGTCTCCACAAAGGCGGCCAGCTCATCGGCCTGGCGGGCAAAGGCACGGACCACGCGAGCACCCACGTAATTCTCGCGGGTCAGCAGGGTGACCCGGTCCAGGCCGTTCTGCGCCTGGTGATAGATGGGCACGGTGGCGCGCATGATCAGCCAGATGATCAGCGAAATGATGGCGGTGGCGGCCAGGAACAGGAAGGTCAGGCGGGGACTGATGGAAAAGGCCATGATCAGCGCACCCACCACGATGAACGGGGACCGGAGCAGCAAACGCAGCGTCAGGTTGACGCCGTTTTGCACCTGGTTGATATCGCTGGTCATCCGGGTGACCAGCGTGGGGGTGCCGATGCCGTCCAGCTCACTGTAGCTCAAGGTGTCGATGTGGCGGAACAGGTCTTTACGCAGGGCTGTTCCGAACCCCAGCGCCGCCCTGGCAGAAAAATACTGGGCCGTCAGGCTGCAGGTCAAACCGATGACGGCCAGCAATACCAGCAAACCGCAGCGCTGCCAGATGAAAACGGCGTCGCTGTTTTTGATGCCGGTGTCGATGATGCTGGCCACCACAAGGGGGACGAACAACTCGAAACAGGCTTCCAGCATCTTGAAAAGTGGCGCCAGCAAGGCTTGTTTTTCATAGCCCCGCAGGTAGCGCAACAGTTTGTGCATGGGACATCACACCTCGTTTGTCAATCTTTTGTGTCACGTTTTTTAGTATAGCACACTGTCTTGCATTTGTCATGGCAGGATTGGCCTGGATTCGAGGATTATTTACGCCGCAAACGCCTATACTTGCTATAAGACCAAATCGGGAGGCACTGGGATGCTGTTTCATTTTTATAAAGGATTTTCCTACGGGGCAGCCTGCACGCTGCACACGGCGGTGGTACTGGCCGGGCAACAGGGCTGTGCCGCCGCAGACACCGGCCATCTGTTGCTGGCCATGCTGCAGACAGCCCGGGGACCTGCGGCGGATTTTTTGCGCCGCAAACGGGTGACCGAATCGGCATTGCGGGGGTGTGTGCGGGCACGCTGCTGCACAGGCCAACCGCGCAGCCTGCACAAGAACGATCTGGCACCGGAAACCCGCAAAGCCATGGAATTTGCCGTGCTGGGCGCCCATGCGGCCAGCGCCGCCAAGGCGGAAAACGAGCACCTGCTGTGTGCCATGCTGGAGGACTCGGCCTGTACGGCCAGCGTGTGGCTGGCCTCTTTGGGCATCGAAGTACCCCAGGCGGCGCGGGAATGTCGGCAACTTTCCGGGCAGATGGTGCTGCCGGCCCAGCCGCGGATGGCCGCGACCCGTGGCGGTAAACCCAGCGAAAAGTATGGCCGGGACCTGACCCGGCTGGCCCAGGAAGGGCGTCTGGACCCGGTGCTCTGCCGGGATACCGAACTGGAACGGATGATTGAAATCCTTTGCCGGCGGCAGAAAAACAACCCCTGTCTGTTGGGTGAGCCCGGTGTGGGCAAAAGTGCACTGGCCGAGGCGTTGGCCCAGCGCATTGCGTCGGGGCAGGTGACACCGGCGCTGCGCAACAAGCGGGTGTTGGCGCTGGATATGGCGTCCATGGTGGCGGGCACCAAATATCGGGGTGATTTTGAGGAGCGGTTCAAAAACCTGCTGGAAGAACTGTACCGGGACGGCAGTACCATCCTGTTCATTGACGAAATCCACGTCATCGCCGGCGCCGGTGCGGCGGAAGGGGCCATCGATGCTGCCAGCATCCTGAAACCGATGCTGGCCAGGGGCGAGATTCAACTCATCGGTGCCACCACCGTGGAGGAATACCGCAAGACCATCCAGAAGGACTCAGCGTTGGAGCGTCGCTTCGGCAAAGTGATGGTGGAAGAACCCAACCCTGCCGATGCCGAGACCATCCTGCGGGGGCTGATGCCCCGTTATGAGCGGTACCATGGAGTGGCCATCCCCGCCGAGGCCATCCATGCGGCGGTGGAACTCAGCGTGCGGTATCTGCCGGGACGGTATCTTCCGGACAAGGCCATCGACCTGTTGGACGAAGCCGCTGCCGCCGCGCGGATTTCAGGAGGCGAAACGGGAGAAGGCAGGGTCGCATTGAAGCCCGCCGATATTGCCCGGGTGGTCAGCAAGGCCAGCGGAGTGCCGGCCGAACGGGTGGGGGAGGCCGAACGGGAACGTCTGGCCAACCTGGAAAGTCGTCTGGCTGCGGAAGTCATCGGTCAGCCCAAAGCGGTAGCAGCGGTGGCGGCAGCCATCCGGCGCAGCCGCACCGGCTTGCGGGAAGGCGGACGTCCCATCGGTGCCATGCTCTTTCTGGGGCCCACCGGTGTGGGCAAAACCCAGCTGGCCCGCACGCTGGCCAAGTGCTGGTTCGGCAGCGAAAAAGCCCTGCTGCGGTTTGACATGTCGGAATATATGGAGCGGCACACAGTGGCCCGGCTGATCGGTGCCCCTCCGGGCTATGTGGGACACGATGAGGGTGGTCAGCTCACCGAAGCGGTGCGCCGCCGCCCCTACAGTGTGGTTCTGTTTGACGAAATCGAAAAAGCCCACGGGGACATCCAGAATCTGCTGCTTCAGATCCTGGAGGACGGCAGCCTGACCGATTCCCAGGGGCGAAAGGCGGATTTCTCCAACACCATCATCCTGCTCACCTCCAACCTGGGGGCACGCTGCCTCAGCGGGCAGACCGCACCCATGGGCTTCGGCGCCGCAGAAGGCGAGACTGCCCGGCGGGGCAAGCAGGCCATTCAGGAAGCCAAGGAGTTTTTCCGTCCGGAACTGATGGGGCGCCTGGACGAGGTGGTACTGTTTGAACCGCTGGGTCCCCAGCAGCTGGCGGCCATTGCCGACCGATTGCTCTGCGAGCTGGAGGAACGGGCTGCCCGGCAGGGGTACACGCTGCATCACACGACGGCCGCGGCGCGCATGCTGGCAGGGGAGAAGGTGCCGCCCTACGGGGCACGGGAATTGCGGCGCACCGTCAGCCGGGCTGTGGAACAGGCGCTGGCCGACCGCATTGCGGCGGGGACGGCCCGGGCCGGGACCGTCTACACCGCCGATGCCGCCGACGGGCGAATCATCCTGCAGGAGAGTGACCTGGCTACCTGCGTATAATCCCGAAAAAGCCGCCCGGCTTATGCCGGACGGCTTTTGGCTTGTTGAATTACAGCGGGCTTTGGGGCATCTCCCAACCGTGGTGGTCGGTGTGCAGCCAGGCTTCGGCCCGCTCACTGCCGGGTTCTCCCAGCGCGTCGCGGTAGAGGGTTTGAATCTCGGGGTTTTCGTGACTGAAACGCAGGGTGCTGCACTTATCCAGCGCGTACAGGCGCTGACCGCGCTGGGCGGCCCGCTCCTCGTCGTCCCGGTTCTGGGGCTGACCGCCGCCGCCGGCGCAACCGCCCGGGCAGGCCATGACCTCCACGAAATCGTAGTGCACTTTGCCGGCTGCCAGGGCTTCCAGCAGGCGGTGGGTGTTGCCCAGGCCGTTGACCACGGCGGTGCGTACCATGGCACCGCCGCCCAGGTCGAATTCCGCTTCGGTCCAGCCCTGGACATAAGGCGTGCCCCGCACGGCGGTGAAGGCTTCCGGCTTGGGATTCTTTCCGTTGACCAGGTAGTAGGCACTGCGCAGGGCGGCCTCCATGACGCCGCCCGTGACACCGAAGATTACCCCGGCACCGGTAAAGGTGCCCAGCGGGGAATCAAAGGCTTCCTCGGGCAGGGTTTCGGGGTGCAGATGCTCGGCACGGATCATGCGCACCAGCTCCCGGGTGGTCAGTACCAGATCTACATCCTGTCCGGCCTCCGTCTTCATGGTGAGCAGGTCACACTCCTGCTTTTTGGCAATGCAGGGCATGATGGATACACAGTACAGCCGGTCGGGGGAAACGCCCAGCTTCTGGGCAAAATAGTTTTTGGCCACTGCGCCGAACATCTGCTGGGGACTCTTGGCGGTGGAAAGCCGGTCGGTCCACTGGGGGTAATGGCTCTTCAGGTAGCGCACCCAACCCGGGCAGCAGCTGGTGAACATGGGCAGATCCCGGGTCTGACCCGCCTGGTACCGGTGCAGAAATTCGGTCCCCTCCTCCATGATGGTCAGGTCGGCGCTGAAGGAAGTGTCGAACACGTAGTCAAATCCCAACCGCCGCAAGGCCGCCACCATGCGGTGGACACTGGCCTGCTCGGGGGTCAGGTCCAGGTTTTCTCCCCAGGCGGTACGCACGGCGGGGGCGATCTGCACCACGGTGATTTTGTCCGGGTCGGCGATGGCGTCGAAGGCGCGCTGGGTGTCGTTGCGTTCCCGCAAAGCGCCGGTGGGGCAGTGGGTGATGCACTGGCCGCACAGGGCGCAGTCGCTTTCCTTGATACGGCGGTTTCCGCTCACATCCACCCGGGTGCGGCTGCCGGTGCCGGACAGATCCCAGACATGGACGCCCTGCACCTTGTCACAGACCTGGATGCAGCGCATGCATTTGATGCATTTGTTGGTGTCCCGGTAAAGGGGAAAGTCCCGCGGCCACTGAGCCCGGGCGCCGGTCACCAGATCGAAGGGGTAGGGGTTTTCCAGAATACCCAGGTCGTTGGCCACGCTTTGCAGGTGGCAGTTGCCGCTGCGCAGACAGGTAGCGCAATGGCAGTCGTGCTGGCTCAGGATCAGTTCCACGTTGATGCGGCGGGTACGGCGCACCCGGTCGGTGTTGGTGCGGATGGCCATCCCCTCAAAGACCGGGTTGTTGCAGCTGGGAACCAGATTCCGTTCACCCTCAATTTCCACACAGCATACCCGGCAGGCACCGATCTCGTTCAGGTCTTTCAGATAGCACAGGTGGGGAATTTCCACGCCGGCAGCCTTGGCGGCATTCAGGATGGTGGTACCCTCCGGTACCTGCACGGCCATGCCGTTGACGGTAACGTTTACCATTGGGTCGTCCTCCCTCCTTTGAAAATACCGTATCCGAAGTGGTCACAGCGCAGGCAGCGGCTGGCTTCCTGCATAGCCTCCTCCTCGGTCATGCCGCAACTGGCCAGCTGGAAGTCGCAGCGGGCTTCCATGGGGTTGCGGCTTTTCAGCTGTACCCGTCCGCAGGGAGGTGTGTTGGAAAGCTTGGCCGGCGGAATTTTCACATCGGTGCCGATGGTATGGGCGAAGCCCAGGAAGCTGTCGATGTTGGCAGCGCTGACCTTGCCGGCCGCCACGGCACGGATGACGGTGGCAGGGCCGGTCACCGCATCCCCGCCCGCAAAGACGTTGGGGGTGCCGGGAACGTAACCGGAGAGGTCCGCCTTCAGGGCGCCATGGCTGGTGCCAATGCCCACCTTCTCGAATTCATCGGACTCGATACGCTGGCCGATGGCGATGATCAGATAATCGCAGGGAATGCGGAATTCCCGCTGTTTGGCGTTGTGGGGGGCAGGACGGCCGTCCCGTCCGTAGCCGCCGATGATCTGCGGCCGGGTCCACAGGGCACAGACTTCGCCGTTCTCGTTGGCTTCGATGTGATCGGGGGCCTGCAGCGGAAGGATCTGGCAGCCTTCGGCCAGTGCATCCTCAATCTCCTCGGGCAGGGCGGTCATATCATCCACCCGGCGGCGATAAACGCAGGTGACGCTCTCGGCACCCAGCCGGATGGAAGTGCGGGTGGCATCCATGCTCACGTTGCCGCCGCCAATGACCACAATTCGCTTGCCGGTGAAGTCGGGGGCGTTGCCTTCGCCGCAGTTGCGCAAAAACTCCACGGCAGAAAGCACATTCTTACTGTCTTCGCCTTCCAGGCCCAGCTTTTTGTCCGCATGGGCACCGATGGCAATGTACAGGGCATCATACTGATTTTTCAGGTCGGCCAGTTGGATGTCCTTGCCCACACAGACGCCGGTCTGCACTTCCATACCGGTGGCCAGAATGTAGTCCAGATCCCGCTGCAACACTTCGGGCGGCAGACGATAATCGGGAATGCCGTAGCGCAGCATACCGCCCAGCTTGTCCCGCTGCTCAAACACCGTGATGCGGTGTCCCATCAGCCGCAGGTAGTAGGCGGCGGTCAGGCCGCTGGGGCCGCCGCCGATAATGGCCACCCGTTTGCCGGTGTCGGCCGCCGGGGTAGGGGGCGTTTCGTCGATGGTGTGGTCGGAGGCAAAGCGCTTCAATCCACAGATGTTGACCGCATCGTCCACCAGCCGGCGCCGGCACTGCCGTTCGCAGGGGTGTTCACAGACATAGGCGCAGGCATGGGGGAAGGGGTTGTCCTTGCGGATCAGCGCCATGGCGTCGTCGTACCGTTTTTCGCGGATCAGTGCAATGTACCCGGGAATGTCCACATGGGCTGGGCAGACGGTTACACAGGGGACGGGCTGCTTCAGCGAGCAGATGCAGCGGCCGTAGCGGGCGTGCTCCTCGTAATCTTCCCGGAAACCACGCACCCCCTGCAGCACCATGGCGGCGGCTTCGTAGCCGATGGCGCAGTCGGCGGAATCCACAATGGCGGCCGCTGTCTGTTCAATTAGATCGATGGTGCCCTCCGGTGCGGTCTGGTCCAGGACACTTTCCAGCAGGGTTTCCAGCTGGGACAGACCGATGCGGCAGGGAACACATTTGCCGCAGGTCTGGGCGTGACAGAGACGCAAAAAGTTCAGCGCCATATCCACCGGGCAAAGGCCGGGCGGGTTGGCGGCGATGCGGTGCCCCATATCACGGCAGAGGTCTTCCACGACCTGCTGCGCGCGATCGGGTGTCTCGATAGAGAGTCGTATCATAGTTGATTTTTCCTCCGTTTGTGTGGGTTCATCTGCTTTCTATTATACGGGGTACACAATGATAAATCAATAACAAAATCAAAAATAGTTGGAAATTACTGTGCAAAATGACGAAAAGAGGCAAAATAAAATCGAGTGCCAGCCAAGGCCGGCACTCGTCGTATATAAGGGGATTATTGCGGCTTTACGCTGAATTCCTGCTCGCAGTAGATGCAGCGATACCGTCCGCTGGGAGTCAGGGTGAAAATGTGATCACAGCCCTCTTCCACCGAGGTCACACAGCGGGGATTGGTGCACTTGATCACGTTGACCAGCCGCTGGGGCTGCTTGGGGCGGATCTTGTTGACGATGTGGCCGTTCTCAATCACGGTGATGGTGATCTTGGGGTCCAGATAGCCCAGAATGTCGAAGTTCAGCCGGCTCACATCACCCTCGATTTTGATGATGTCCTTTTTGCCGCTCTTCTGGCTGCGCACATTCTGCAGCAGGGCCACGCTGGCGTCGTGCAGCTTTTCCAGCTCCATCAGGTGGTATAGGCCCAGGCCGGTACCGGCGGTAATGTGATCAATGACCACGCCGTTCAGAATTTCATCAACCGTTAACATCAAAAGCTACCTCCCCGGTTTTGGGGTCTGCAAGACCCAGCAGCGTCATAATCAAAGCCATGCGCATATACACGCCGTTCTGCGCCTGCTCAAAGTAAGCGGCGCGGGGATCGTCGTCCACGTCCAGCGTGATCTCGTTCACGCGGGGCAGCGGGTGCAGGATTGCCATATCGGCAGGAGCCAGGGACAACTTTTCCTTGGTCAGGATATAGCTGTTTTTCAGGCGGACATAATCTTCTTCGTTAAAGAAGCGCTCCTGTTGCACGCGGGTCATGTAGAGGATATCCAGCTCCGGCAGCGATTCTTCCAGGCTGCGGGTTTCCACGTAGTCGATCTGGTTGGGTACCAGGATTTCGCTGATGATATAGTCGGGCACCCGCAGTTCTTCCGGCGAAATCAGAACGAACCGCATGCCCGGCAGACGGGACAGGCTCTTGATCAGGCTGTGCACGGTACGGCCGAATTTCAGGTCGCCGCAGAAGCCGATGGTCAGGTTGTCCAGCCGGCCCTTGCGGCGGCGGATGGTCATCATATCCAGCAGTGTCTGGGTGGGATGGCTGTGACCGCCGTCACCGGCATTGATTACCGGAATCCGGCTGTAGCGGGCGGCACGCAGCGGGGCGCCTTCTTTGGGGTGACGCATGGCGGCGATGTCGGCGTAGCAGCTGATGATGCGGATGGTGTCCGCAACGGTCTCGCCTTTGGAAGCGCTGGAGACGCGCGCGTCGGGGAAGCCCAGCACCTGCCCGCCGAGGTTGAGCATGGCCGCCTCGAAGGAAAGGCGGGTGCGGGTGCTCGGCTCGTAGAACAGAGTGGCCAGCCGTTTGCGGGTGGCCACGTCCTTGTAGGCGGCCGGATCATCGTGGATACGGTCGGCCAGATCCATCAGGCGAAGGGTTTCATCCAGCGTAAAGTCCGCCGGGTCGATCAGATGTCTCATACACATTCCCCTTTAACAAACTCTCTATTTATCTTCACAAGGCGCGGCCTGCGCGGGGCAGGCCGCAAAACCCTATGACCAATGGGACGGGCTGTCACATCAGCTTGCGCACAATGGCAAAATCAAAGAAGTCGGTGTAACAGGTTTGGCAGCAAAGCACCGGCTTGCACAGCCGGGAGTAGCATGTTTCGTCCAGCTGTGTCAGCGCCTGGTCGGGGCGCAGACCCAGCTGATGGCGGATCAGCGAACTGCCGGTCACGGCATGGACCCTGGCCAGCGTTTTGGTGACCGTTACGTGGCAATACTGCTCCACAATGGAAAAAATGGGTTGAGTAAAATCCAGGGTATCCAGCCGTTGACCGCCAAACAGGGACAGCGGCAGGATATCGGTGGAATACAGCACGGGACGGTCATCCGCCAGCACCCGGCGTCGCACAAACACCAGGGTTTGCGGCGCACCGGTGGGCAGTCCCAGGCGTTGGACCAGGTCGGGCGGTGCCGTTTCCCGGGTGATCAGCACGTTATCGCTGTGGGGCTCATGCCCCGCCGCACGGATCATCCTGTAAAATTCCAGCTTCTGGTCCATCCGGTTTACCATCCGGACCACGTCCCGGTTTACCAGCGTGCCGATGCCCCGCACCCGCTCCAGGTAACCCTCTCGTTCCAGCAGACTCAGGGCGTCCCGGACCACGGTACGGCTTACGCCCAGTGCACTGGACAGCTCCACTTCGCTGGGCAGCTGCCCGGCTCCGGCATAGCGGCCGGCACGCAGCTCGGCCAGCAACCGGTCGGCGGCCTGCTGGCTGCGCAGTTCACCGCCCAGCGGGGGCTCAGTTGCTTTCTTCATGCAGGGTTTCCTTTCCGGTACGGCACACATCGGCCAGGCAGCATTTGTCACAGAAGGGCTTGGTGCGGGCCGTGCAGACGGCGCGTCCATGGTACACCAGTCGGTGGCAGAAATCGCTGCCTTCCTCCGGGGGAATGATCTTCCACAGGGCCCGTTCCACCTTGGCGGGCTCTTTCACGTTGTCCACCAGTCCGATCCGGTTGCAAAGACGGATGCAGTGGGTGTCGGTGACGATAGCCGGTTTGCCGAATACGTCGCCCATGATCAGATTGGCACTTTTGCGACCTACGCCGGGCAGGGCCAGCAGGGCATCAAAGTCGTTCGGCACCTTGCCGTCGTACTGATCGCGCAGCATCCGCATGCAGGCGGAAATGTCCCGGGCTTTGCTGCGTCCCAGGCCACAGGGCTTGACGATGGCCTCAATCTCCTCCGGCGTTGCGGCGGCCAATGCCTCCACGCTGGGGTACCGGGCGAACAGCTCCTGCACCACCACGTTGACGCGGGCATCGGTGCACTGGGCGGCCAGCCGTACCTCCACCAACAACTGCCAGGCGTGGTCGTAATCCAGGGTGCACTCGGCCAGCGGATACTCCGCTTTCAGCCGTTCAATGCAGATCTGAGCCAGTTCCTTTTTTGTCACAGCATTCGCTCCGTTTCACGTTCTTTCTCTTGATTCTACCACGGCGATACCTTATAATCAAGAGGAAGAGAGGGGCAGTTCCCGGGACTGCCGGATAAAAACATAAAAAAAGTGGGATGGCATGTCCCGCGCTGATTTTACCTATATAATAAGGAGGGGACAGGCATGGAACCGCTGGCACAACGGCTGCGGCCCCGCACGCTGGACGAAGTGTGCGGTCAGCAGCATCTGCTGGGCAAAAACCAGGTATTCCGCCGCACGGTGGAAAGCGGCCGCATTCCCAACATGATTTTCTATGGACCTTCGGGGGTAGGCAAGACCACGGTGGCCAGCATTATTGCTGCGGGCAGCGGCATGCAGCTGCACAAGCTCAACGGTACCACGGCCTCCACCAGTGACATCAAATCGGTGCTGGCTGACATCGGCACCCTGGGGGCCACCGGCGGCATTCTGTTGTATCTGGACGAGATCCAGTATTTCAACAAGCGCCAGCAGCAGAGCCTGCTGGAGTGTGTGGAGCAGGGGACGGTTACCCTGATTGCCTCCACCACCGAGAACCCTTATTTTTATGTCTATAACGCGTTGCTTTCCCGCTGCACGGTGTTCGAGTTTAAGTCCCTGACGGCGGAGGATATCCGTCAGGGTGTCCAGAACGCCGCCGCCCGCCTGGGAGCGGAGGACAAGACCCCCATTCTGATTCCCGACGATGCGCTGGATTACCTGGCCCAGAGTGCCGGCGGGGACATGCGCAAGGCACTGGGCAACCTGGAGTTTGCGGTGACTGCGGCCCCGGTGGAAAACGGCAAGCGCACCGTGACGCTGGACATGGTGCAGCAGGTGGCCGCCCGCACGGCCATGCGGTACGACAAGCTGGGGGACGACCATTACGATATTGTGTCGGCGTACCAGAAATCCATGCGCGGATCGGACCCCGACGCGGCTCTGCACTATCTTGCACGGTTGCTGGAGGCGGGGGATCTGCCCAGCGCCTGCCGCCGGTTGATGGTCTGTGCCTGTGAGGACGTGGGTCTGGCCTGGCCGCAGATCATTCCCATCGTCAAGGCCGCGGTGGATATCGCCAATGCGGTGGGACTGCCGGAAGCGCGGCTGCCGTTGGCCGATGCGGTGGTGCTGGTGGCCACGGCACCCAAGTCCAATTCGGCCCACGATGGCATCAATGCGGCCATGGCAGATGTACAGGCCGGGCGTACAGGCCCTATACCCCGGCAGCTGCAAAACAAACACTACGACGGGGCCGATGCCAAAGTCAAAGGGCAGCATTATCTGTATCCCCATGATTTTCCCCATCATTGGACCCAACAGCAATATCTGCCCGATGCCATCAAGGACCGGCGCTATTATGAGCCGGGGGACAACAAAAATGAACAGGCCTTCGCCCAGTATTGGAAGCGTATCAAGGGCGAAGAATAACCACTGTAAAAGGAGGGAACACCATGACCCCATTGCGTTGCGAAAATCTCCGCTTTCCCTCGTCTGACACCAAGCACACCATTGCCGGGCTGGTGTATTCCCGGCAGGACGTTCCGGTGCGGGCGGTACTGCAGCTCAGCCATGGCATGTGTGAGTATGTGCGCCGCTATGAGCCGATGGCCAAATTTTATGCCGCTCATGGTATTGTGCTGGCGGGCAATGACCATCTTGGACATGGCCAGAGCGCAAAACCCGGGGAATACGGCCATTACGGTATGCCCGGCGGACGCTTTTATCTGCTGCAGGATCTGCACACGATGAATACCCGGCTGCACGAAAAATTCCCCGGGGTGCCGATCTTTCTCTATGGGCACAGCATGGGCAGCTTTTACGCCCGCTGGTATGCCGAGCGCTGGCCGGATACCATCCGGGGATTGATTCTTTCCGGCACGGCGGGCCCCCGTATGCTGAATGTGGTCGGCCAGGGCGTGGCCACCGTTCTGGCGGCGCTGGAAGGCCCCCAAACGGTTTCGCGCTTTATGGTCCGGGCCAATATGGGCGGCTACTGCAAACAAATTCCTGACGCCAAATCCCCCAACGCCTGGCTGACCCGGGACGAGGCGGTGGTGCGTGCCTATGATGCCGATCCGCTGTGCACGTTTCCCTTCACGGTGGGCAGCTATCGGGAGATGCTGGCGGCCATCAACCATGTGAATCGCAGAAAATGGGCCCAGGCGTTGGACAAACACCTGCCGGTGTTGCTTATATCGGGCGGCGCCGATCCGGTCGGGGACTACGGGGCCGGTGTGCGCAAAGTCTGGACCATGCTGGGAGATGCCGGTGTGGAAGACCTGACCTGCCAGATCTTCGAGGATGCCCGCCATGAACTGCATAACGAGCAAAACAGAGAAGAAGTATTTGACTACGTTCTGACCTGGCTGGAAGACCATCTGGCATAAATTTTATCACGTCCGCACGGAAAAAGCCGTGCGGATTTTTTGTTTTCTCCCTTGACAAATTGCCAAATTCGTGTATTATTGTATTAAGCACTTAATACAATAATACAGAAAGGTATAGGGCGATGGACTGGAATATTACCGCGGGCCGTCCGGTCTATATTCAGCTGGTGGAGCAGATGGAACTGGCGTTGGTAAACGGGACTTTTTCGCCCGGAAGTAAAATCCCACCGGTGCGGGAACTGGCCGCCGAGGCGGGGGTCAACCCCAATACGATGCAGCGGGCGCTGCAGGAACTGGAGAGCCGGGGTCTTTTGCAGGCCCAGCGCACGGCGGGACGTACCGTCACGGCAGATGCGGCGGCGCTTGCGGCCTTGCGTTACAAACGGGCCTCCGGCGTGGCGGCAGAATTTTTGCATCAGATGCGGGCATTGGGACTGGACAGGGCCGAAATCGAAGCACTGTTGCGGCAGATGGCAGAAGGAGGAGACAGGAATGCAGGAAACGGTGATGTATGAGGCAAAGAATTTGTACAAGCGGTATGGCAGCCGGGCGGCCCTGAAGGGGGTCAACTTTGCCGTCAGCAGCGGAAAACTGGTGGGGCTGCTGGGACCCAACGGCAGCGGCAAAACCACCCTGCTGAAAATTTCGGCGGGATTGCTCACGGCCACCGGCGGCTGTGTTTTGATCGGCGGCCGGCAACCGGGTGTGTACACAAAATGCATTACCAGCTATCTGCCGGACCGAATGGCCCTGCCCACCGAGATGCGGGCTGCGGATGCCGTGGATTTGTATGCCGATTTTTACACGGACTTTGATGCGGTCAAAGCCCGGGCCATGCTGGCAGATCTGCATATCGAAGCAAAAAGTCCCATTGGCGCCATGAGCAAGGGCACCCGGGAAAAGATGCAGCTTTGTCTGACCATGAGCCGGAACGCCAAGCTCTATCTTCTGGATGAACCGCTGGGAGGTGTGGACCCGGCGGCACGGGAGTATATTCTGCAGACGATTCTGCGCAACTATAGCGAAGAGGCGGCCCTGGTGCTTTCCACCCATCTCATCGGCGATATTGAGCGGGCACTGGATGAAGTGATTTTCCTGCAGGAAGGCACCGTTCTGCGGCAGGTGGGAGTGGATTCCCTGCGGGAGGAAACCGGCAAGAGTGTGGATGAATATTTCCGGGAGGTATATAAATGCTGACCAAATTGCTGAAATATGAATGGAAAACCACCGCACGGGTACTGCTGCCCATCGGCGGCGGGGTACTGGGGTTCACGTTGATCACCAGCCTGGTCAACCATCTTCTGAACGGGTATGAGGCCTGGCCCCAGGTGGCAGTATGGCTGCAGGATCTGTTGAATGTTGCGACGGTTCTGGCATGGATCTTTGTACTGGGAGCCTGTGTTTTCCTGAATGTCCAACGTTTTTACAAGCTGTTGGGGGAACAGGGGTATCTGATGCTTTCTCTGCCGGTACCTTTGTGGAAACATATCGCGGTCAAACTCATCAGTGCCTGTGTCTGGACGGGAATAGCGGTTCTGTACCTGATTCTCTGCGGCAACATCCTCAGCGGCAGTCTGTTTTCTTTTTCGGGTGCCGGGGAACCGTTTTTTGCGGCGCGTACCGTTACCGATGTGACGGCGCTGTTGTTTCTGGCAGCGTTTGGGGTGACCGCCGTGGCAGGCGCCTACCTGGATTTTTATCTGGCCTGTGCCATTGGCGGACAGTTCGGTCAGCAGCGTCTGCTGGCCAGTATCATCAGCTATTTTATCCTGGGATTTTTGGAGCAGATTCTCGCCACGATGGTGCTGATCCTGCTGATGTTTGGCGCCGTGCAGATGGATTCCCTTTGGGTGGTGGGCTTTGTCCATTCCCTGAACAGCTTTTGGATGATGGTGGCGGTGATGAGCGGTATCCTTCTGTTGGTGGTCATTCTGGATGCCATCAAATGGGCCGTTACCCAGTGGCTGATGACCAGTCGTCTGAATCTTGTCTGATCAACTTTGCAAACAAGGAGAATGTGATATGGAAAAGCGTCAATATGTCTGTCCCAAGTGCGGCTGCACCGAATATGAGGCCGACCGTCTGCAGGCCACCGGCGGCAATTTTGCCAAACTGTTCGATGTGCAGAACAAAAAGTTCGTCACCGTCAGCTGCTGCCAGTGCGGTTATACCGAACTGTACAAGCAGCAGGGCGGCGACGGTTGGGATGTGCTGGACTTCCTGCTGGGAGGGTAAGTGAAAGGGGGAATGGAACCATGAAAAAGCAACTGTCCCTTTTCTTGCTGCTGGCGGTGCTGGCCATGTTGCTGTGCGGCTGCAATCAATATGACGATCAATATGAAGATGTGGGCTTTCTGACCGACGGAACAAACCATTATGCCACAATCCTGTGGGCCGGCTATACCCGGACGGATAAAAGCTACGCGCTCCGTGCAGGCAGTTTTTCCGGTGTGAATACGCTGCGTTCCTTTGCGGTGGAAGAGGACGGGACCCTGTGTGAGGTGACTTCCACCCTTGTTGCCAATCAGGGAGAAGCAAAATTGCTGGTGGTCAATACCGTGGATCGGACCCTTGTGGCCCAGTGGCCGCTGGACAGTCAGGACCCCATGACCGTTATCCTGCCGGCAGGGTGGTATGAACTGCGCATTGCCGGCAAAAGTGCCGGATTTCAGGGCGAACTCGGACTGATGCTGAACGGACAGCCGCTGGAATGGGACGGTGTTTGGGATACCCTGAAAGAAATGCTGACCGGCACCGGGGAATCTGCCATGGGAAAGTCGATTGCCAGGCTGCGGGACTCCTTCGCAGAGGAGCAGAAAGCGGCATGAGCGGAGCCTTTACCGAAATATGAAAAAATCTTTACAACAATGTAAATTGTGGCTGTTGACAAACCCGGCGGCTGCCGTATAATGTTATCTGTGTGCATCTGGGGGTAAATCTATCGTACCCTGCCACATTGGCGTTGTACGTGCTGCTTGTAGCGGCTTTTCCGGGGTGGGAAAGAACCGTGTAACAAACCTTTGCGGGGCGGCATAAAGCACGCTGACCCGCAGGGGAACGCAGGCGGCCGCAGCCGCAACAACTGCGTACCCACGGGCGGGAAATTCCGCAAAGGGGGATGCAGTAATATGGACGAAAATATCATCGTATCGCTGAAAGACATTGTAGTCGATTTTGACGGGCAGAAGGTTCTGGACGGACTTTCCCTCGACATTCACGACAAGGAGTTTGTGACTTTTCTGGGCCCTTCGGGCTGCGGTAAGACCACGACTCTGCGGGTGATTGCCGGGTTTATCACCCCAAAATCGGGCAATGTCTTTTTTGATGGCAAGGACATCGCAGACCTGCCGCCCTATAAGCGGCCGGTCAATACGGTGTTCCAGAAGTATGCACTTTTTCCGCACCTGAATGTTTTTGAAAACGTTGCCTTTGGCCTTCGTCTCAAAAAGCTGCCGGAGGAGGAAATCCGTCCCAAGGTGCTGGAAATGCTGGAAATCGTCGGCCTCAAAGGCTTCGAGCGTCGCAGCATTCATCAGCTTTCCGGCGGTCAGCAGCAGCGGGTGGCCATTGCCCGCAGCCTGGTCAACCAGCCCCGGGTTCTTCTGCTGGACGAGCCTCTGGGCGCCCTGGACCTGAAACTGCGCAAGGAAATGCAGTTGGAACTCAAGCGGCTCCAGCGGGAGATGAACATCACCTTTGTGTACGTCACCCATGACCAGGAAGAGGCCCTGACCATGTCGGATACCGTTGTGGTTATGTCGGGCGGCAACATCCAGCAGATCGGTTCGCCCCAGGACATCTACAACGAGCCCCGCAACGCCTTTGTTGCGCGGTTCATCGGGGACTCCAACATTGTGGACGGCGTCATGATCCGGGACTTCCTGGTGAACTTCGGCGGTCATGATTTCGCCTGTGTGGACCGGGGCTTCAAGCCCAACGAGCCGGTGCAGGTGGTCATCCGCCCCGAGGACGTGCAGATCGTGCCGCCCTCCATCGGCATGCTCACCGGTCTGGTGCGGGAAGTGATCTTCAAGGGGGTGCATTTTGAGATGCACGTGGACGTGGAAGGCTACGAGTGGCTGATCCATTCCACCCAGGCAAGCCAGCCCGGTGAGTTGATTGGCATGAATATCGGCCCCGACGAGATCCACATCATGGCCCGTACGGAGGTGTAAGCGATGCGCAAGTCCAAAGCCTCCCGGTGGCTGGCAGGGCCTTATCTGCTGTGGATGGCGGTTTTCATCGTGGTGCCGCTTTTCATCGTCATCTGGTACGCACTGACCAACGCCGACGGTCAGTTCACCCTGGACAACTTAACCCAGATCGGGCGGTATTCCAGCGTGTTTGCCCGCAGCTTGATTCTGGCGGCGGTGTCCACCGTCATCTGCCTGGTACTGGCCTTCCCGGTGGGCTATTTTCTGTCCCGCCTGCGGGCCAACAAGCAGCACATCATGCTCATGCTGGTCATGCTGCCCATGTGGATGAACTTTTTGCTGCGTACCTACGCCTGGATGACCCTGCTGGAGAAAAACGGCCTGATCAATAAATTCTTCGGGCTGTTCGGCCTGGGCCCCTTCAATATGATCAACACCTCGGGGGCCGTGGTGCTGGGCATGGTGTACAACTATCTGCCCTTCATGATCCTGCCCATCTATACGGCCATGACCAAGATCGATGACTCCATCATCGAGGCAGCCCAGGACCTGGGCTGCAACATCTGGCAGATCCTGTGGCGGGTTCTGGTGCCTCTGACCGGGCCCGGCATCGCCACCGGCATCACTCAGGTCTTTGTGCCGTCGGTCTCCACCTTCATCATCAGCCGTATGTTGGGCGGCGGTTCCAACCTGCTCATCGGTGACCTGATCGAGCTGCAGTTCCTGGGTAACTCTTACAACCTGAACCTGGGCTCTGCCATGAGTCTGGTGCTGATGGTCATCGTGCTGCTCTGCATGAGCTTCACCTCCAGCTTCGATGAATCCGAAATGGAAGGGGTGATGTGAAATGAACAAGAAACAATCGGTCATTTTGCAGCGCACCTACATCGTGCTGATCTTCTGCTTCATGTACCTGCCCATCGCGGTGATGATTGCCTTCAGTTTCAACGAGAGCAAATCCCGGTCCAACTTCACCGGCTTCACGCTGGACTGGTACCGCAGTCTCTTCCACAACGATATGATCCTCTCGGCCCTGGGGCTCAGCCTGGTGCTGGCGCTGGTTTCCAGTGTGCTGGCCACCGTGCTGGGCACCCTGGCCACCATCGGCATCAACTCCATGAGCCGCCGCACCCAGCTGGTGGTCAACAACATCAGCTATGTGCCGGTGGTCAACCCGGAAATCATCACCGGCGTTTCGCTGATGCTGCTCTTTGTCATGGCCCAGAACTTCGGTCTGGGCGGGGACGGCGGCCTTTTCGGCTGGCCCACGCTGATCATTGCGCATATCACCTTCAACGTACCCTACGTGATCTTCAACGTGGGGCCCAAGCTGCGTCAGCTGGATCCCAGCCTGTACAACGCGGCGCTGGATCTGGGCTGTACGCCCCGGCAGGCCTTCTTCAAGGTCATTCTGCCCCAGCTTTCGCCGGCGATTCTTTCGGCGTTCCTCATCTGTCTGACCTACTCCATCGACGACTTCATGATTTCCTATTTCAACTCGGGCACCATGCAGACATTGCCCATCGCCATCTATTCCATGACCCGCAAAAAGGTCAGCCCGGAAATCAATGCGCTGTCGGCGGTTATGTTCTGCGTGATCCTGGCTATCATCCTGATTTCCAACGCGGCGGACTCCCGTGCCTACCGCCGGAACCAGACGGCCATCCGCAAAGCCATGCAGGAAGAGGGGGAGCGCTGATGATGAAACCAGAAAAGCTGTTTGCCGGTGCCCTTGCCGCGGCCCTGCTGACGGTGTCTTATGCCCCTGCCGCCCTGGCGGAAGGGGAGACCATCGCGGTCAATGACGACATCTCGGTTTCGGCCGACTATGATTGGACTCGCTTTGCCGACGATAACATCACCCTGAACGTCTACAACTGGGGTTTGTATATCTCGGACGGCTCCGATGACAGTGTGGACGTGCTCTCGGCCTTTGAGGAGCTGACCGGCATCAAGGTCAACTATACGACCTTTGACTCCAACGAAAGCCTCTACGCCAAGATGAAATCCGGCGGTGCCACCTACGATGTGATTTTCCCGTCGGACTATATGGTGGGAAAGATGGCGGAGGAAGGCATGCTGGCCCCGCTGGATTTTTCCAACATTCCCAACTTCGCGGGCATCGGACAGGAATATCTGGGCTGGGATTTTGACCCGGGCAACACCTACAGCGTGCCCTACACCTGGGGCACCACCGGGCTGATTTACAACACCACCCTGGTGGATGAGGCCCCCACCAGCTGGGCGGCCCTGTGGGATGTGCAGTATGCCAACAACGTGCTCATGTTCAACAATTCCCGTGACGCCTACGCCATCGCGGCCAAAAAGCTGGGCTATTCGCTGAACCCTTCTTCGGTGGAGGAAGTGGAAACGGTGATGCAGGAGCTCAAGAACCAGAAGAGCGTGGTCCAGGCCTACGTCATGGACGAGATCTTCGACAAGATGGAAGGCGGCGAAGCCGCCATGGCCCCGTACTATGCGGGCGATGCCTTGACCATGATCGACGAAAACCCGGACCTGGCCTTTGTCCACCCCAGCGAGGGCGTCAACTTCTTTGTGGACAGTATGTGCATCCCGGCCAATTCCAACAACAAGGAAGCCGCCGAACTGTTCATCAACTATATGTGTGAACCGTCGGTGGGCCTGGCCAACTGTGATTATATCGGCTATTCCACTCCCATCACCGCCGTCTGGGAACAGCTGGATGATGACCTCAAGTACAACGAGATCGCCTATCCCGGCGAGGAGGTCATGAGCAAAGCCGAAGTGTTTACCACCTTGCCGGACGAGATCAACGCCGCACTGGATTCCCAGTGGAGCGAGATGAAGAGTTACGAGGAGGGCGGCAGCGGCTGGATGGTCGTGGTGCTGCTGGCGCTGGCGCTGGTAATTTCCTTCTTCAACATCTGGCGCAAACTGCGCAAAAAAGTCCGCGACGATTATTAACCTTCGGGAACCGCAGGAGCCCCTGCGGTTCCTTTTGCATTTCCCGGGACAACGTGCTATAATACAAAGAATTGACACAATGCGATCCTGATCAGAAAAGGAGGGGCCGTCATGCCCGAATCCATCGCCACCTATACCCAGCAATATACCGTCTACCGCCATGACGGCGACCACCACGGCAACGTAAAACCCGGTGCACTGCTGCGCTACGGCCAGCAGATTGCCACCATCCATGCCGAGGCCGTGGGACTCAACGATGCCCTGTATGCGGCTACCCACACAGCCTATGTGCTGGCCAAACAGGCGCTGCATATCGACCGCACCCCCGGGGTGGATGAAACTTTGACCGTCATTACCCAGCCGGAGCGCTGTAAGCGGGCCGTCAACAAGCGCATCACCACCTTCTATGATGCTTCCGGCGCGCAGGTGGCTGTGCTGGACAGCCGTTGGGTCCTCATCGATACGGACAAACGGCTGATTCTGCGCAAACACCCGGAACAGTTCAACGACCAGTGGGCACCCGACGTACCCTTTGAATTGCCCATGAAAATGACCAAGGCAGACCCGGCGGATTGCCAGACCATGGGTCTGTGCACCGCAACCTATTCCCGGTGCGACATGAACGGCCACATGAACAACACCCGCTATGCAGATATCCTGTGCGACGCGCTGCCCTGGGAAGTGTGGGAGCAGGGAAAGGTGCAGGACCTGAAAATTTATTACCACCGGGAAATCCCCCGCGGGGAATCTTTCACCCTGCTGCGGGCCCAGACCGGGCCGATGCAGTATTACTTCTGCGGGGAGCGGGAGGAAAAGTCGGCCTTCGAGGCCAGCATCACCTTTGCATAAATGGTAACAGAAAAATGACAAGCCGCACCGCCCTGTACAGGGTGGTGCGGCTTGCGTGTTCCCGGAAGGAAACGCCTGAAAACCTCTGCATAAAAACACGGAAAAACGATGGAAAATCGTATCCTTCTGCAAAAAGAACCGGGAAAATACAATTGTGAACAAACTGAAAAATTACAAAAGATTAACAAAACGGTATTGACATTCGGTGACAAAAAGGTTACAATCTAATTGCAAGCTAAGTAACACCCCAAGGTTGCAAAGCCCAAGCACCCAATGCTATTTTCACATTTTTCATGTGTTCTTCTCCTCCTTTCTTTGGAACCCCCGCCCATCCCTCAGGGCGGGGGCTTCTTTTTTTTGTCTTTTTTTCGGCCAATCGACGCTGAACTATTGAAAAATATAATATTATATGGTATATAATATATAAAGCCATATAGGACAGGAGGGGTTCCCTTGAAAAAGTACGCCTATCTCAATCGTCTGGAAGAATTGCTGGCGGAACTGCCGCCGGAGCGGCGGCAGGCAGCACTGCAGGATGTCCGGGCACGTTTTGAAGCGGCCGGTGCCGAACACGAGGAAGAAACCGCTGCCGGTCTGGGCACGCCGGAGGAGGCTGCGGCTCAAATCCTGCATGGGGAGGAAGCACCGCTTCCGCGCCTTGCCGGAACACCCCATCGAATCCTGCTGGCAGTCCTGGCATTGGTGGTTCTTGTGGTCCTGGCCATGGGAATCGGCGGCCTGGCAGGGTACCGGCCGGCCGGAAACACCGCCTCGTCCTATACCGAAGCCAGTGCCTGAAGGAATTGCCACTACCCCACGAAAGGAGGCCGACAGATGGCCATCAATACCGGCGCCGCGCTGTTGGATGCCATCGTACTGGCGGTGGTGGCGCGGGAGGAACACGGCACCTATGGGTACAAAATCACCCAGGAGGTCCGCCAGGTGCTGGATCTTTCGGAGTCCACCCTGTATCCTGTCCTGCGCCGCCTGCAAAAAGACGGTTGCCTGACGGTGCGGGACGAAGCCTTCAACGGCCGAAACCGGCGCTATTACCAGGTGACCGAAGCAGGTCGTACCCGGTTGGAACAATTCCGGGTCGAATGGGACGCCTACACGAGCCAGATCAACAAATTGTTTAAGGGGGAACTGTCATGAGAAAGTATGCCTATCTGGCCAGGTTGGAGGAACTGCTGGCCGCCCTGCCCGCCAGCGAACGGCAGGAGGCGCTGAATTACTATGAGGAGTACTTTGACGCCGCGGGCAATGAACAGGAAGAAAAGACCGCGGAAGAGCTGGGGGATCCGGCCGAAGTGGCCCGCAAAATTCTGGAAGGGGAGGGCATCGACCCCGAAACACCCCAGGAAACATCGCATCCCGCGCCGGAAGAACCGCGTGTGCAGCCTCCCGTCACGCCGCCGATAGGACCCGAGCCCCCGGCATCCGAAGGGGCGGAGCCCGACGAAGCTGCGGTGCCACCACCCCCGCAAAAAAAGCCCGCACGCAACACCCGGCGCATCTGGATGATCTTCTGGCTGCTGGTGATTCTGGCGCTGGTGATACAAATCGGTGTTCTGCTGCTGGGGCTGCGGGGCCAGGGGAGAGCGTCCGCCTCTATGGAAGTGGCAGAGTCCATGGCGGTTTCCGGGACTGCGGAGTCCGAGCCGGTTCCGCAGCCCACCGGCAACCTGGAAGCGGCGGGGCCGGTGGTTTACAGCGGTACGCTGGATACGTCCGACAAGGGTGTACTGTATGTCACCCTGACCCGGGGCAATGTGACTTTTTCCACCGGGGACGCGGCCACGGTGGAAGTGCGCAATGTGGATGTGAACAGCACGGTGGACTATAGCCAGACGGTGGATAACGGCTATGCCTTTGTCTGCGACAGCACCGATCCCGACACCCATGTGACCATCACCCTGCCGGCCAATGCCTTTGACCGTCTGGAAGTACATATCGGCAACAGCGGTGCCATCGAATTGGGCAACCTGCAGATCCGCGAGATCGATGCCTTTACGGCCAGCGGACCCATTCAGTCCGGCAAGATGCAGACGGAAAATCTCAACATCGTGACGGCCATCGGCAATATCTGGCTGGAAAAGGTCTCCAACGGAGGAACGTACCAGGTCCGGGATGTGTGCCTGCAGGCACCCAACGGCTATGTGGCGGCCAATTTCAGTGCACCGCGCAGCGAGTGGAAAACCGATATCACCGCCCCGGAAGGTATGGTGGAAACATCGGAAGATACTGCAGGGGAAACAACGAAAATGCGTTCTTTGCAGGTTGTCGCAGCCAATACCGTCAAACTGCAATATGGCGTCTGAGGAATGGGAAAAAGTACAATTTGAATGGATTGTATAAAAATGACTGAATCAAATTGTGCAAAACGACGGTTGACAATGGCGCTTTCATCTGGTAAAGTAAACGTATTGAAAAAATGCAGTGATGGGGAGAAAGCAATTCCCAGTCCGCTCCAGAGAGCCGCCGGTGGGTGCAAGGCGGTGCGGCAGGTCTTGCGTCACTGGCCCCGGAGCAGCCGCGTTGATGGCCCATGGGCTGTAGGTGCGGACGGAACCTGACCGTTATCATGCAGGCGCGATTCGCCCCACCGGGCCGATCGTACAGAGGGGCCGTTTCCCGATCAGAACGGCAATGAGAGTGGTACCGCGGGTACAGCAATTTGCATTTGCTCCCGTCTCTCAAAGGCAAGACGCCTTTGGGGGACGGTTTTTTTATGCCTCCTTCAAGGGCAGGAAAAACCTTGAAGGAGGCATTTGTTATGATGGATGCAACCAAGTACGCAGTAGGGTATTATCCGCCGCCGGTAGAACCGGGGCATGTCTTCCAGTGGACCCAGAAGGATCACATCGAAAAGGCACCGGCCTGGTGCAGCGTGGACCTGCGGGACGGAAACCAGAGCCTGATCGTTCCCATGAGCCTGGAGGAAAAGCTGGAATTCTACGAGATGCTCATCAAGATCGGTTTCAAGGAAATCGAGGTGGGCTTCCCCGCTGCCAGCGAAACGGAATACGAGTTCCTGCGCAAACTCATCGAGGAGGACCTCGTCCCCGCCGATGTGACCCTGCAGGTGCTGACCCAGTGTCGCGACCATATCATCCGCAAGACCTTCGAGGCCGTCAAGGGGGCACCCCGGGCCATCATCCATTTCTACAATTCCACCAGCGTGGCCCAGCGGGAACAGGTCTTCAAGAAATCCAAGGAAGAGATCAAACAGATCGCGGTGGAAGGCGCCAAGCTTGTCAAACAGCTCAGCGAAGAGTACGAAGGCAATTTCCTCTTTGAGTACAGTCCCGAAAGCTTCACCGGCACCGAGCCGGAATATGCGGTGGAGGTCTGCAACGCCGTGCTGGATGTGATGCAGCCCACGCCGGACCGCCCCATGATCATCAACCTTCCGGTCACCGTCGAGATGAGCATGCCCCATATCTACGCCAACCAGATCGAGTGGTGCTCCAACCACCTCAAATACCGGGACAGCGTCATCCTCTCCACCCATCCCCATAACGACCGCGGCTGCGGTGTGGCGGATGCGGAGCTGGCCGTACTGGCCGGCGCCCAGCGTGTGGAGTGCTGCCTCTTCGGCAACGGCGAGCGCACCGGCAACGTGGACGCCATCACCCTGGCCATGAACATGTACAGCCATGGCGTGGACCCGCATCTGGACTTCAGCAACATGCCGGCGTCTACGAGCGCACCCCCTACGCCGGCAGCCTGGTGTTTGCGGCGTTCAGCGGCAGCCATCAGGACGCCATCGCCAAGGGCATGACCTGGCGCAAGGAAAAGGGCGAACATCGCTGGACCTGCCCCTATATTCCGGTGGACCCCCACGACATCGGCCGCACCTACGATGCGGATGTCATCCGCATCAATTCCCAGAGCGGCAAGGGGGGCATCGGCTTCCTGCTCCAGCAGAACTACGGGTACAACCCGCCGCCCAAAATGCGGGAGGACCTGGGCTACCGCGTCAAGGAGGTCAGCGACCACGAGCATCGTGAGCTGGGCGTCAAGGAAGTGCTCTACGTCTTCGAAAAGACCTACCTCAACCACACCAGCCCGGTCAACGTGCCGGAAGCACACTTCGTGCAGAATGCCGACCATACCATTACCGCCAACATCACCCTTACGGTGAACGGCCAGGCCACCGCCTGCACGGCCACCGGCAACGGTCGTCTGGATGCCGTGGCCACCGCCATCGAACAGCAGACCGGCATGCACTTCACGCTGATCCACTACAGTGAGCACGCGCTGGATTCCGATACCGACTCCCGTGCCTGTTCCTATGTGGGCCTGAAATGGGCTTCGGGAGAGGAGACCTGGGGCTGCGGCACCCACACCGATATCATCGTGGCCGGTATCCGGGCCCTTGTCAGTGCCATCAACAACAAATAAGACGGCCAACGCCGAAAGGAGCATAGAACCATGGGAATGACCATGACCCAGAAAATCCTGGCTGCCCACTGCGGGGAAAAGACCGTGACGGCGGGCCAGCTCATCAACGCCAAGCTGGACATTGTGCTGGGCAATGATATCACCACCCCGGTGGCCATCAACGAATTTGAAAAGGCCGGGTTTGACTCGGTCTTTGACAAGACCCGCGTCAACATTGTGCTGGACCACTTTGTGCCCAACAAGGACATCAAGAGCGCCACACAGTCCAAGCAATGCCGGGAATTTGCCAACAAATACGACATCCTCAATTTCTACGATGTGGGCCAGATGGGCATTGAGCACGCCCTGCTGCCCGAAAAGGGCATCGTCACGGCGGGGGACTGCATCATCGGTGCCGACAGCCACACCTGCACCTACGGCGCGGTGGGTGCGTTCTCCACCGGCGTCGGTTCTACCGACATGGCCGCCGGTATGGCCAAGGGCGTGGCCTGGTTCAAGGTGCCCGCCGCCATTAAAGTGGTGCTCACCGGCAGTATCCGCCGGCCCGTCACCGGCAAGGATGTGATCCTGCATCTGATCGGGGAAATCGGCGTTTCCGGCGCCCTCTACAAGAGCCTGGAATTCACCGGCGAGGGCGTCAAAAGCCTGACCATGGAGGACCGCCTTTGCATCTGCAATATGGCTATCGAGGCCGGCGCCAAGAACGGCATCTTCCCGGTGGATGAGATCTGTGAAGCCTATCTGAAGGGCCGCAGCCAGCGCCCCTGGGTCAAGTACGAGGCGGACGCCGATGCCGAGTACGAGCGTACCGTCACCATTGACCTGGATGCGCTGGAACCCACGGTCAGTTACCCCCATCTGCCGGAGAATACCCACCTGGCCAAGGAAGGCAAGGACATCAAGATTGACCAGATCGTCATCGGTTCCTGCACCAACGGCCGCATTGAGGACATGCAGGCCGCCTACGAGATCCTCAAGGGCAAGCATATTGCCAAGGGGGTGCGGGGCATCATCATCCCCGCTACCATGGCTGTCTATAAAGAGTGCATCCTCCGCGGTTATACCGAAGCTTTCATCGACGCCGGCTGCATTGTCTCCACCCCCACCTGTGGGCCCTGCCTGGGCGGGTATATGGGCATTCTGGCGGCAGGGGAGCGCTGCGTCTCCACCACCAACCGCAACTTCGTGGGCCGTATGGGCCATGTGGATTCCGAGGTCTATCTGGCCAGCCCTGCCACGGCGGCGGCCAGCGCACTGACCGGTTACATCACTGACCCGAGGGAGGTTTGAACATGAACGCCAAAGGACCTGTTTTTAAATACGGTGACAACATCGATACCGACGTCATCATTCCGGCACGCTACCTGAATACCCAGAGCGCGGCGGAACTGGCCAGCCACTGCATGGAGGATATCGACAAAACCTTCATCACCCGCGTCAAGCAGGGGGACATCATGGTGGGTGGCGAAAACTTCGGCTGCGGCTCCTCCCGGGAACATGCGCCGCTGGCCATCAAGGCGGCAGGCATCAGCTGCGTCATCGCCAAGAGCTTTGCCCGCATCTTCTACCGCAATGCCATCAACATCGGCCTGCCCATCCTGGAATGCCCGGCGGCCAGCGAGGCCATCAAGGAGGGGGATGTGGTCTCCATTGATTTTGATACCGGTGTCATCACCGACGAGACCACCGGTCAGACTTTCCAGGCGGCGCCCTTCCCGCCGTTCATCCAGAACATCATCACAAAGGGCGGCCTGATGAACAGCCTGAAATAAGTGTCGCGAGAGGGAGAGACCGATGAACAAGAACATTGCTTTGATCTATGGGGATTGTGCGAGCCCCGAGATCGTCACCCAGGCCGTCCGTGTGCTGGACAAAATTGCCGCCAAACACGGCCATACCTTTACCTATACCCGTGCCTACATGGGCGGGGAAGCCATCGACAAATTCGGGGACCCGCTGCCTGCGTCCGAACTGGAAAAGTGCAAGGCCTCGGACAGCGTCCTGCTGGGGGCCATCGGCGGCCCCAAGTGGGAGGGACTGCCCGGGGACCAGCGCCCCGAAAAAGGGCTGCTGCGGCTGCGTGCGGGCATGGGCCTGTATGCCAACAACCGTCCCGCCAAAATCTGGCCTCAGTTGGCCGCTGCCAGTCCGCTGAAAGCGGAAATCGTGGCCAAGGGCATCGACTTCATCGTGGTGCGGGAACTCATCGGCGGTGTTTATTTCGGGGAGCACAAGACCTACGAGGAAAACGGCGAGAAGGTGGCCGTGGATACCATGCCCTATGCGGAGCATGAGATCGAGCGGATCGGTCGCATCGGCTTTGAGACGGCCATGAAACGCCGCAAGAAGCTCACCTGTGTGGACAAGGCCAACGTGCTGGATACCAGCCGTCTGTGGCGTGCGGTGATGCATCGCCTGGCCGCCGAATACCCCGAAGTGGAATACAGCGAGATGTTCGTGGACAACTGCGCCATGCAGATCTGCAAAAATCCCGCCCAGTTCGACGTGATCGTCACCGAGAACATGTTCGGCGATATTCTCTCCGATGAGGCCAGCGAGATCACCGGCAGCATCGGTATGGTACCGTCCTCCTCGCTGGGCCAAGGAACCTGCGGCCTGTACGAACCCATCCACGGTTCGGCGCCGGACATTGCCGGACAGGATGTGGTCAACCCCATTGCCTGTATTCTGTCGGCCGCCATGATGCTGCGGTACAGCTTCGATATGCCCGCTGAGGCGGATGAGATTGAAGCCGCCGTCAACGCGGTGCTGGACAAGAGTCTGCGCACCGCCGATATGATGGCGGAAGGCTGCACCCGGGTGGGATGCACGGCCATGGGCGATGCCATCCTGGCGGAAATCTGAAAATGAACCGAAAAGCCCCGGAGCCTTTTCATTATAGGAATGCTTTTACGGCAATGTCAGGGAGTGTGGGGCGCCTCCTGCCAGGGGTGGCGGGCGGCGTATCGGTTGTAGTAGAAAACCTGCCAGCATTGGCAGCCGACAGCCCAGGCCAGTTCATAAAGGAAGGCACCCAGATAGCTGATGGTACCGGGAATGCCCGAATATAGCCGGGAGGACAGCACCAAGCTGATCATCACGAAACAGGTCAGCATCAGCAGGATCCACAGCGCGAAAGCCCATTTCCCGTATCGGATCTTGATTTTTAACGCGACACGCTGAAACCAGGCCCAGATCAGCAGCCAGAGCATAAAGTGGATCGGACCGATCAGGACGCGGAACAGGTTGGGGTCATTGCCGCCCGGCAGCAACAGTCCCGGCAGGTATAAAACCGCCAGCAACAGCAGCCATTTGGGATACCAGATGCATACATAATCCAAGGGTGTGCCACGGGGCAAATCAGGGGCGAGCTCCAGCAGAAAACGGTCCGTATCGCCGCCCACTTCCTCCTGTAGAGCGCGCCCTTCCAGGTCACAACGGGCGGCAATATCAATCAGATCCTTGCGGATCCGTTCAATTTCGTAACAGTTCCAGGTCAGGCATAGCAGATGGCGGCAGATGTCCTCCAATACCAGGCGATTGTCGGCGCTCAGGGTATCGGCACTCAGATCGTTGGCTTTCTTGAGAAGCGCATACTCGTTACGCAACATAGCAGGGTCACATCCTTTCCATGGTGTCCATCTTACCCTTGCAAGATGGCGTTGATGCCGGCAGAAGTTTCCTGCCAGGCGGTGATAAATTCTGCCAGGTATTGTTGTCCGTCTTCCGTCAGGGTGTAATACTTGCGACTGGGGCCGCCATGCCCGGCCCTGAATTCCGCCCGGATGAGTTTTTTTCGCTCCAACCGCAGCAGCAGGGGATAGAGCGTGCCCTCCGTCAGGTCGGGAAAGCCGTTCTCCCGCAGGGTGGTGGCAATGGCATAACCGTAGGCGGCTTCCCGCGCAATGATCTGCAGGATACACCCTTCCAGCGTACCTTTGCGCAGCTGTGCCCGGTCAAACATCACCTCACCTCCACTACCTTGCATTACCATGTATCTGTGACTATATTGTATCGCAAGGTAGTTGCGTTGTCAAGAGCTCAACAAAAAAACCGGTGGCCTGCAGACCACCGGTTTTTGGTTTACGAAATCTTTTTCCTGGGTTTGTACCACAGGTTTGCCAGAAAATTGAAAAGGCGGTTGACTGGCTGGCTGTACAGCATACAGAAGCAGCCGGTGGCCTCCAACACCACCCAGGCCACAATGACCGGTACCGGGTGTTCCCGGGCGGGCTCATAAAAGCCCAGTTCGATGAGAAAGGTCAGAATCGGGAAGTGGAGCAGATAGATGGGCAAGGTCCGCCGGCCCAGAGGGGCCAGGATCCGGCAGCCGCCCACGGCGGCCACCAGTCCCACACTGGTGACGATACCCACCAGCAGGAAAAGGGCGCGGTCCGGCAGAGCGTACCCCTCCCCGTAGGCCACATCGTTGAAAATCTTGGCGCTTTCGCCCAGCTGGCCTTCGTACTGCATCATCTGCAGGAAGCGCACCCCGTAACCGGCCAGCAGCAGCAGGGCGGGCACCGCCCGCACTGCCCAAAAACGGGTGGCCAGCCGATCCAGCATGTCGATCTGGGGGCGGAACAGCACACCGAAGGCGTAGAAGGGGTAGAAGGCAAAGACACGTACCAGGGTGAACGGCCAGTCCACATAGCCGGCGGCCAGACTGACGGCCATCGCCACAGCCAGACCGAACAGCGCCCCAGCCAGGTGCAGCCGGTCCCGCAGGAACGTCAGTACCGGCAGGGTGAGCTGCCAGAAAATCAGTGCATACAGGTACCACATGTGGCGCCAGGGCAGGAAAACGGCAGCGGCAATCCCGCCGGATGCCGCAAAATCTTCCCGCAAGACCACAGCCCGGAACCCGAACATGATCACCTGCCCCAGTAGATATAACCAGACTTGCTGGGTGATCAGCTTGCGCAGGCTGAAATGGGCCACCAGTCCGCTGCACATGCAGAACAGCGCCATATGGAACCAGTAGATGGAGATGAAGGTGGCACCGATCAGATGGGAACCCAGGCGATACTGCTCCATAAAATGGCCATAGACCACCAGTAGAATGCCCAGACCTTTCAGGATGTCAATGTACTCCCGTCGGGGAGCGGTGTTTTGCCGTTCAGCCAAGACAAACCTCCTTATCGAAAAGCGCGGGCTGTATCCAGTCCGCGCAGGAAAGATGGGTCAGGTGTGGTCCCAGGGGGAGCGAACGACTTCCCCGGAATCCACTTTGGCAAAGGGCGCCACTTCGGCGCCCGCTTTTACGATGCCACCCGGCGCCACATGGGCACCGCGGCCCAGCACGGCGTCGTGGTCCACAATGGCACCGCCGTTGACGATGCAGCCTGCACCCAGGTGAGCACCGGCGCCCACGTAGGCCTGGGGCAGTACCACGCAGCCGGGCTCCAGCACGGCGCTGGGGCTGACCGAAGCGGCGTCACTGATATAAACCGGGGTATCATAGCCCGCAGCAGCCAACTTTTGCAGCAGGGTAACCCGCAGCTCGTTGTCCCCTAGGGCCACAAAGGCGGGGCGGCCGGGCTTCAGCAAGGCAGGATCTGCAAAATCCCGCAGTTTGCCCGCGCAATCCGGGGCGTTGTCATCCAGAAAAACGGCGTTTCCCCAACCATCCTCGGCCAGCCAGTCGGCCAACTGACGGCCAAAACCGCCCTTGCCCAGAATCAGCGGATGGTTGCGGGTGGTGCGCAGGGAAAAAGTAAGTGCAGCCATGGATTATCCCTCCTGTGTGGTGGTGTCTTCTGTGGTGGTGTCGCTGCCGTCTTCGGCGGTTGCGTTATCGTTTTCTCCGTCGGTGGTGTCGCCCTCCTCCGGGGTAGCGGTTTCCAGGCTGGTGCGGGGCTGTACGGCCAGGGGATCCGGTAGGGTGTTGTTTTGCAGATCCTCGAGTACCTGGGGCACACCGGGGAAGAAACGTTCAATGCCGGTGCCCGAACAGTGCAGGCCGTCGAAGAAATCGGTCTCCTGCAAACCCTCGATGCACTCGGGGTCATAGCTGCCGTACAGCGGAATGTTGTGCTCGGCGGCGTATTGACGCACCCAGTTCTCCACCTGGAAGAAGCCCTTGTGGTTGTCCGGCTCGGTGAGAAGGTATCCGTACAGATAGGGATGCCAGGGGGAAAGCACCAGAATCACCGTGGTCCCCTGGGACTGTGCGTACTGAATGAAGGAATCGAAGGCCTGCATCTGGGTATCGCTCATGGCGTCAAAGCCTTCCATATGTACACTGTTGAAGCTCATGCAGGCTTCTGCGGCCAGGGTGCGGATCTGGTCGGCGGTCTGGCTGCGGAAGGCAACGTCGTAGAGAACACTGCCATCCGAACGCTTGATGGTGGAGGTCTGGTTGTAAGGATCGCCTTCCACGGGATTGAATTCGATGGTGTTTCCCTCGTCATCGGTGACGGTGGCCTGGCCGTGGTTCTTTACGTAGTAATCTACGTTGCCTTGGAAATAGGCCGGGTCGGCCAGCGCGCGCCACAATTCCACCTTGTCGGGTTCCTCGTAGTCGGTGGGAACGTTCAGCACCTTGGTCAGAAATTCGTTGTACAGATCGGCGTCGGCACGGGAATCGAAGGCGGCTTCGCTGCCATAGAAGACCCACGGATCCAGGCTCCAGATCAGCACCTTGGGCGTCTTGCCGTAACTGACCATCTTATAATAGCTGGTCATGTTGTCGCGCACATCGGCGCCGGTGACACCCATATTGAAGAAACTTTCCACGCCGGTATTTTCCCGGTTGAACTGCAGCACACGGCTGGAACCGATGCCGATGGCTTCGGGGGCTTCCGGCACGTCCTGGGCGTACAATTGTACCACCTGGCGTTCATCCATCTGCTCGAAGTTGGTCACGTCGTATCCTTCCAGCATCAGGTCCACGATACGGCGGGGCGCCAGCGCGCCCTGGAACAGGCCGCTGCGGTCCACGTTGTAGCTGAAGGCCACCATAAAGACGAGGATGGGCACCAGCAACGCACACTTGAAGGCCGTTTTCAGGCCGAAATAGAGCCGCCGCAAAAGGCCCTGCAAAAACCACAGCAGGGGGTTGCGGCGCTTTTTCTTCCGCCGCCGCACCGGAGCGGCGGTGGCGGCACCGCGATGGATTTTTACGGGCGGTGTGGGAATGGGGGTAGGGGATTTCGCAGACATACAAGACACCGCCTTTCCTTAGTATTGCTGGTAGATGAAGGCCGACTGGCCGAAGGCTGCAAAGAACAGGATGGCCGCGGCTGCGCCGTAATACAGCGTCCAGCGCAGAGGCCAGACCTGCTTGCGGATCCAGGCGGAGACATTCTGCTGGGTGTGTTCCACCGCAAAGACCACAAAGCAGCCAAAGAGCAGAACCACAGGCAACCGACCGTCGATGCCACTGTCATAGATCAGGGCAGTAACCTGGTGCCAGCTGCCGGCCAGACCCTGCCAGCCCTGGAACATCGAAGCATAGATGGCAAAGGGATCGGTGTTGTACAGGGCACTGGCAAAGAAGACCAGCGTGATGCAGAACAGCACATCGGTGCAGACGCTCTGCCATACCCGCTTGAACCAGGTCGCCCGGTAGAGGGGATTGAACCGCTCCAGTGCCCGGCGGGGTTTGGCGGTCAACACACCGAAGGCCGAAACCAGTCCGCAGGCAAGACCCCAGGCCAGGTAGCGCCAGTCGGCGCCGTGCCACAACCCGGAGCAGAGGAAGACGATTACAATGTTCAGATAATGGCGCCAGGGGGCACAGCGGCTGCCGCCCAATGAAAAATACACGTAATCCCGGAACCAGCCGGTCATCGAGATGTGCCACCGGCGCCAGAATTCACCGAAGGAACGGGCCTCGAAGGGCGCCTGGAAATTCTCAATCAGGTCGTAGCCCAGAATACGCGCCGCACCCAGGGCAATATCACAGCAGCCGGAAAAATCCATGTACAGTTGCACGGCAAACAACACCGTGGCGGCCACCAGGTTGGGGCCGCTCATCGAGGAGGGATCCCCATAGACCACCGCCACGTAATGGCTCAGATTGTCGGCCAGCACCATCTTTTTGGTGTAGCCCCACAGCATCCGGAAAGCGCCGCCGGCACAGCGGTTGTAACTGAACCGCCGGCTTTTTTCGATCTGGGGCCGCAACTGGGGATACCGCTCGATGGGGCCGTTGATCAGGGTGGGGAAAAAGCTGACGAACAGGGCATAGTGGAAGGGATTGGTGGACACCTTGCACCGGTGCTTATAGACATCGATGGTATAGCTCAGGGCTGCAAAGGTGAAATAGCTCAGCCCCAGCGGTGCCAGCAGATTGTCCCGGCGGGTCAGCAAGGTGCCGCCCAGACTGTCTGCCAGCAGGTTCCAGTATTTGTAGTAGACCAGCACGCCCACACCGCCCAGAATGGCCACCAGCAGGGCAGCCACCCGCACGGCAGGCACCCGGACCCGCCCGATGATCAGGCCGCACAGCCAGGTGATCAGGGTGGCGCCCAGCAATACCCACACCAGCGGTCGGTTGGCGGGATCATAGCAGAAGAACGCGTAACTGACCACCAACAAAAAATACGGGCGCACCACGCGCGGTAACGCATAGTGCACCAGTGCCGTCGCCGCAAAAAAGACCACAAACAACAACGATGTGATCGTCATCGTTTGGTCCCCGCTCAGAAATGCGAGAACCTGTTCCCAAGTAATCGTCATAAACTCTCTCTCCGTTTGCTCAACCAAACTTCTGCCGGGTTATTTTTGCTCTTCCAGGTCGCGCACCCGCTTTTCCAGAATGGCGTTGGCCTGGGTCAGCCGTTTGCATTTTTCCGCCAGCTGGCTGATGGCGATGCTCAGGGACAGCAGCACCACCAGCACGTAACAGAACATCAGGAAAAATACCAGGTTGACCGGCATCTGAATATCCAGCAGATCCCGCAGTACATACACCACATAGGGGAACAGCGCAAAAATCACCAAACCCACGGCCAGCGCCAGCCACAGCAGGCTGTACTTGACGCTCATCAGGCCGCGCTTCAAAAATGCGAAGATGATCACGAGCAGCGCCACAGCGCCCAGAATCATAAAAAACTGCAGTTGTGGAGTCATGCCTTGCCTCCCCGGATCTTATGGATGGAAAAACGGTCAATGATCAGGGCCAGAGAAACCTTGACCATATAGTAAACGCTCCGGAAGCTGGAGATGCTGGACACGCCGCCCTGGCGTTCCCGCATGACCACCGGCTCTTCGCCCACCCGGAACCCGGCCAGACTGGCAGCCAGGATGGCTTCCGGCTCCGGGTAATCGGAGGCATAGTGCTGTGCAAAGTAGGCGGTCATGGAGGCGTTGGTGGCGCGGAAGCCGCTGGTGACATCCAACACCCGTTTGCCGGAAAGCAAGTGGATCAGGCCGCTGAGAAACCGGATGCCCACCCGGCGCATAAAACTGGTCTGGAAACCTTCCCGTGTGATGAAACGGCTGCCGATGCACATATCGCACTGACCGTCCAGCACCGGGCGGACAACCTCGTGCAGATAGGCGGGGTCATGCTGGCCATCACCATCCATCTGCACCGTCACATCATAGCCATACCGTTTGGCATACAGGTAGCCGCACTGCACGCCGCCGCCGATGCCCAGATTCACCGGCAGATCCAGAAACGGATAGCCGCGGCTTTGCAGCAGCGCAGCGCTATTGTCCGTTGAACAGTCATTGATGACCAAAAAATCTACCTCAGGGCACTGCTCTTTCAGGCGCTCCACGGTATTGACGATGTTTTCCTCTTCGTTATAGCAGGGGATCAGCACCAAAATTTTTTTGTCCAAAAGGGTACCTCACATCCGGGCGGATCAGCCGCCCTGCAGTATAAAAGTCTCGAGCTGCCGCAGCAGTTCGGCACGGTGGTAGTGGGCCTGGTAGTAGGCTTTGGCCCGGGCGCCCAACTGGGCCCGTTGCGCAGCATCCATCCGGTACAGCTGCAAAAGGTTGCCGGCCAGGGCGTGCTGATCGCAGGCCGGGCTCACCAGGCCGCCGCCGCTTTCCTGCACGGCGGCATAGCCTGCCCCGTTCATGCTGGCCACCACCGGTTTGCCGGCGGCCATATAGCTGGCCAGCTTGCCGGGGACAGTCAGCCCCAGGTCGGGGGAGTCGGACAGGGAGATGAGCAGCGCATCGGCCAGGGTGGTGAATTTGGGCACTTCCTTGGCCGGAACGCTGCCGTAAAAGGTGACGGCATCCCCGGCGTTCAGTTCCCGGGCCAGTGTCTGCAGGCTCTCCCGGCTCATGCCGTCACCCACTAGCAGCAGATGTAGTTGATCGGCACCTGCCTGCCGGGCCTCCAGCACGGCGCGCAGTACCATATCCAGGCTTTGTGCCGGGGTGAAAGTGCCGGTGAAAACCAGGTTGAACCGCCCGGCAAACCGGCTCTCCAGCGCTTCGTCCCGTTGAGGAACGGCATAAAAGTCCTCACAATACTGGGGGATGACCTTCACCGCGCGCGGTGGTTTGCCGGTGCGCTGGCAAAGGCGCTGCTGCAGCGGTTCACTCATGGCGATCAACCGGTCAGCCTTTTTGTACAGGGCATCACTGACCCCCTGGGCCAGTTTGCGCAGCAGGGCGTTTTTTACCGGCAAAACGCTGTACAGATTTTCCGGCCAGAGGTCCAGCACGTAGTTGGTAAAGGGGATGCGGTGTTTTTGGGCATAGCGGATGGCCGGCCAGCACATCAGCACCGGGCTGGTGTTGAAGCAGAACACCGCATCGTAACCGCCCGGCAGCCGGTCCAGCGCCGCCGCTGCATAGAGCGGCCAGCTCACATAATTGAGGAAGATGTTGACGCTGGTATTGCCCTTGCGGGGCCATTCCCTGGCGCGGAACACCTGGGCGGTACCGAAGTGCTCTTCCCAGGGCCCCCGGGCGCTGTAGCCTTCAAACCATTCCCCTTTGGGGTAGTTGGGCAGGCCGCACAACACGTCCACTTCCAGCCCGTCCTGCAGGAACCCCTCCACAATGTCATTGATGCGGAAGTTTTCCGGCCAGAAATGCTGGGTGACCACAAGAATCCGTCCGGCCATCTCAGTACTTTCTCCAGACCATTTTGTTGACGACGCCGGTATAGCTCTGGATGATCTTGACCACCTTGGTGGAAACATCCTCGGTGTAGTAGGGGACCGGGATGCCGTCGTCGCCGTTGGCGTTCATGGCCACAGCGGTTTCCACGGCCTGTTCCACACCGCCGGCCTGGATGCCGGCCAGCACAAAGCAGCCCTTGTCCAGGGCTTCGGGACGCTCGGTGGAAGTGCGGATGCAGACGGCGGGGAAGGGATGCCCCACGCTGGTGAAGAAACTGGACTCCTCCGGCAGCGTACCGGAATCCGAAATCACCGCAAAAGCATTCATCTGCAGGTGGTTGTAGTCGTGGAAGCCCAGGGGTTCATGAAGCTTGACCCGCGGATCCAACTGGAAGCCCATGGCATCCAACCGCTTTTTGCTGCGGGGATGGCAGGAGTAGAGAATGGGCATGTCGTAGGTCTCGGCCAGGTGGTTGATGGAGGTGAACAGATCGAGGAAGTTTTTCTCGGTGTCGATGTTCTCCTCCCGGTGGGCCGAAAGCAGCATGTACTTGCGGGGTTCCAGGCCCAGTCGTTCCAATACGTCGGAGGCTTCGATCTTTTCCAGGTTGGCGTGCAGCACCTCCGCCATGGGACTGCCGGTGACGAAGGTCCGCTCCTTGGCGGTACCCTCGGCGTTCAAGTACCGGCGGGCGTGCTCGGAATAGCACATGTTCACGTCGGCAATGTGGTCCACAATGCGGCGGTTGGTCTCCTCGGGCAGGCACTCGTCAAAGCAGCGGTTGCCGGCCTCCATGTGGAAGATGGGAATGTGCAGCCGTTTGGCCGAAATGGCGCTCAGGCAGGAGTTGGTGTCGCCCAGGATCAGCAGGGCGTCGGGCTTCTGCTCCACCATCAGGGCATAGGATTTGGCGATGATGTTGCCGATGGTTTCGCCCAGGTCCTTGCCCACTGCGTCCAGATAAAAGTCGGGGGCGCGCAGGCCCAGATCCTCAAAAAAGACCTGATTCAGGTTGTAGTCGTAGTTCTGGCCGGTATGCACCAGAATCTGGTCAAAGTATTTGTCGCACTTTTTGATAACGGCGCTCAGCCGGATGATCTCCGGTCGGGTACCGATGATGGTCATCAGTCTCAGTTTGTTCATGGCAATCCCTTTCGAAAAATCAGACCGGTAGATAGAAGGTGTCGGGACGTTGGGGGTCAAAACATTCGTTGGCCCACATCAGGGTCACCATATCGCCCTCGCCGATATTCTCAATGTTGTGGGTGTAGCCGCAGGGAATATCCACCACCTGCAGCTTGTCGCCGCTGACCCGGTATTCGATCACCTCGTCGCAGTCGATGCGGCGGAACCGCACCACCCCTTCGCCCTGCACCACCAGGAACTTTTCATTCTTGGTGTGGTGCCAGTGGTTGCCCTTTATAACTCCGGGCTTGGAGATGTTCACGCTGACCTGTCCACGTTCGGGGCTGCGCAGCACCTCGGTAAAGCTGCCGCGGTCGTCGGTGTGGGTGTTCAGGTCATAGGCGAACTGGTCGGTGGGCAAGTAGCTCAGATAGGTGGAATAGAGTTTCTTCTCCAGACTGCCTTCTGCCAGGTAGGGCACACCCAGGCTGCCCTTGCGGGCGGCGGCAAAGCCTTCGATGAGTTCGGCCAGGTGGCCCAGGGTGACCCGGTGGACCGGGTGAATGCGGCAGTACCCCTCGGCATCCCGCTGGACTGTACCGCTTTGCATGGCCTCCAGAATGCAGCTGATCACATCGTCAATATAGACCAGCGGCAGCTCGTAGGCGGGATCCCGCACCTGAATGGGCAGGCCCCGGGCAATGTTGTGACAGAAGGTGGCGACCACGCTGTTGTAGTTGGGGCGGCACCATTTGCCGAACACGCCCTCCATCCGGAAGACGTAGACCGGTGTGTTCAAGGCTTTGCCATGGGCAAAGATGGCGTCTTCGGCTTGCTTTTTGCTCTTGCCGTAGTCGTTGTCCAGGGCGGCTTGGATACTGCTGGTCACCAGGACCGGGGCTTTGTTGGCGCTCTCGGCCAGCAGACGCAGCAGGGTGTCGGTCAGCCCGGCATTGCCGCTGTAGAACTCGCTGGGGTCCTTGGGGCGGTTGATGCCCGCCAGATGTACCACAAAGGCAGCCCGGCGGCAATAATCGGCCAGGGTCTCCACGGTATCGTCCTTTTCAAACAACAAAAGGTCTCTGCAGCCCAGGGCATGCAAGGTGGCCACCAGGTTGCGGCCCACAAAACCGCCGGCGCCGGTGATCAGAATAGGATGGGGCAGGGCAGGGGCTTCATTGGGCATCTTTGGCCAGCTCCTCTTTGATATAATCGGTGGTCATAATCTTTTCGATGGTCTGTTCCACATTCAGGCGGCGGGTGTTGTGGCTGGTGTAGTCCTCATCAGCCTGGGTGCGCACCTGGCCCTTGACGAAGAACTTGTCGTAGTTCAGGTCACGGGTATCGGCAGCCACCCGGAAGTAGCCGCCCATGTCCTCGGCGCGGGTACGCTCTTCCTTGGTCATCAGCGTCTCGTAGAGCTTTTCGCCGTGGCGGGTGCCGATGATGCGGGTGCCGGTGTCACCGAACAGTTTCTGGACAGCCTTAGCCAGGTCGCCGATGGTGGAAGCGTCGGATTTCTGGATGAACAGGTCGCCGGGGTTGGCGTGTTCAAAGGCGAACATGACCAGATCCACCGCCTCGTCCAGGTTCATCAGGAAACGGGTCATGTTGGGGTCGGTGATGGTGATGGGGTTGCCCGAGCGGATCTGCTCCACAAAGAGAGGGATGACGCTGCCGCGGCTGCACATGACGTTGCCGTAGCGGGTGCAGCAGATGACCGGGCCGCCGCGCTGGGCGGACACCCGGGCGTTGGCGGTGATGACGTGCTCCATCATGGCTTTGGAGATACCCATGGCGTTGATGGGGTAGGCAGCCTTGTCGGTGGACAGGCAGACCACGCGTTCCACGTTCGCCTCGATGGCGGCGTGCAGCATGTTGTCGGTGCCCTCAATGTTGGTGCGCACCGCCTCCATGGGGAAAAACTCGCAGGAAGGCACCTGCTTCAGGGCGGCGGCATGGAAGATGAAGTTGACACCGGGCATCACGTCCCGCAGGCTCTGGATGTTGCGCACATCGCCGATATAGAATTTGACCTTCTCGTAATGGTCGGGGTAATGGGCCTGCAGCTCATGGCGCATGTCGTCCTGTTTCTTCTCGTCGCGGGAGAAGATGCGGATCTCGCCGATGTCGGTGGTCAGAAAATGTTTCAGCACGGTATGGCCGAAACTGCCCGTACCGCCGGTGATCAACAGCGTTTTGTCCTTGAAGATGGTGTTTGCCATGATGGCCTCCTTATTTTTGATGCGTCAAGACGCAAATCTCCTTTATAATCTTCCCTATTTTAGCACATAAACCGACGTTTGAAAAGTGGAGTGCCTTGGAAATTGCTTCTTTTTGTGATATACTACCTTAGAATACAAAAAAGGCGCTTCACAAGCGCCCGCAAGGAGGAACCAATCCCTATGCGTGCCTATGAACGGTTATTGAATTATGTTACGGTGCATACCACTTCCGACCCTAACTCGGGGACACACCCCAGCACGGCCCGTCAGTTTGACCTGGCCCGTCAGCTGGTGGAAGAGCTGAAAGGCCTGGGCCTGACCGATGCCCATGTGGATGAGCATTGCTATGTGTATGCCACCCTGCCGGCAACGCCCGGCCGGGAAGAAGCCAAGGGACTGGGCTTTATCGCCCATATGGATACCGCCGACGATGCCAGCGGGGAAAATGTCAAGCCCCAGCTTCACCCCAACTACGACGGCGGCCCGGTCACGCTGCCGGCCACCGGTGCGGTGCTGGATCCCGAGGTATTTCCCTTCCTGAAGGAGATGAAGGGCCAGACCCTGATCACGGCGGACGGCTCCACGCTGCTGGGCGCTGACGATAAAGCCGGTGTGGCCGAGATCATGACCATGCTGGAGCGGGTGCAGACTGAACAGCGCCCCCACGGCAAGCTGTGCATCGGCTTCACCCCCGACGAGGAAATCGGCGAGGGCGCCAGCCTGTTTGATGTGGAGCATTTCGGCGCCGCCTATGCCTACACGGTGGATGGCGACGACGTGGGCGAGATCAGCTACGAAAACTTTAATGCGGCGGCTGCCGTGGTGACGGTGCACGGTTTCAGCGTGCATCCCGGCAGCGCCAAAAATGCCATGCGCAACGCCCAGAACATCGCCATGGAATTCCATATGGCGCTGCCCGTCTTCTCCCGTCCGGAGCACACCGAGGGCAGGGAGGGCTTCTTCCACCTGACCAGCATGCAGGGCGATGTGACCACCGCGCACCTGGGATACATCGTGCGGGATCATGACGCGGTCAAATTTGCCGCCCGCAAGGCCCAGCTGCAGCACATTGCCGATTGCCTCAACGAAAAATACGGGGCCGGCACGGTGGAGCTGGATGTGAAGGACAGCTATTACAACATGCTGGAAAAGATTCAGCCCCACTTCCATCTGGTGGAAAATGCCCGGCAGGCCATCCGCGCCGCCGGTCTGGAACCCATCGAGGCCCCGGTCCGCGGCGGTACCGATGGTGCGACTCTGAGCTACATGGGGCTGCCGTGCCCCAACCTGGGCACCGGTGGTTTCAACTTCCACGGCCCCTGTGAGTGCATCACCGCCGAGAAGATGGATCAGAGTGTGGAGATCCTGCTCAACCTGGTGGACCTGTACAAGTAATCCGAACTTTTCACCCCGGCGTTCCGACACCGGGGCTTTTTTGTCGGTCCGCTTCCTATATAGATAGGGGAGAACGCCCAACCTGTCAGAAAAGAAGATAAGAATCCTCTTGACAAACCGACCCCCGCGCGGGTATAATACTCATTGCCGTGCAGGTGTCGTACAACGGCTAGTACATCAGCCTTCCAAGCTGAGGACGAGGGTTCGACTCCCTTCACCTGCTCCAGAAAAAGCCCCGCGACCCAATGGGCCGCGGGGCTTTTTGCTGTCTGATTCCATCCATAGGCCACCCGCTCCGGATTTCCTGCCCAATGAAATCCGGGGCGGGTGGCTTTTTTGCTACAATGCAACCTTAAACAAAACCAAAAGATTTGACCAAATGGGGCCTCCTTTTGGATAAAATCGAGAAAGTAGATAACTCAAGAAAAATACCTAAAAAAATTAAGATAAAAATATTGACAAATCCGAAAGCGGCGGTATAATGATATCGTTCTTTTAGCTAAATAAATTTAGGTAAAATTACAGACAAAATAATTTTGAATCCAAACATAAGGAGCGTATTTCCCATGACTTTCGAAGAACTGAAGAACGTGATCGTTGAGACCCTGAACGCCGATGCCGATGCCGTTACCATGGAAGCCAGCCTGGCCGACGACCTGAACGCGGACAGCCTGGATGCCGTGGAACTGAACATGGCTCTGGAAGAGAAGTTCGGCACGGCCATTCCCGATGAGGAACTGGGCAACATGAAGACCGTGGGCGATATTTTCAACTACCTGACCCAGAACGCCTGATCGCCTTTTCGGATCTGAATTCACAACAGGAGGATTCCACGCATGAATGTCGGCAAGATTTTTGCCCTCGGCACCCGGGAACGGACATTCCAGCTCAAAGCCCGGCGGGATGCCGGTACCGATAACCCGCGTTGGCGCGCCCCGGATTTTTTCACCTGCAAAAAATGTGAGCGCCGCGCGACCCGTCAGGTCTGGGCCAGCACCCTGTATGTCTGTCCCAACTGCGGGTATCATCACCCGGTGGGCGGGTACTATCGTTTGAGTATGGTGCTGGATCACGGCACCTTCCGGGAACTGGACGGTGAGCTGGAAGGCAAGAACGTGCTGGCATTCCCGGGCTATGACGAAAAGCTGGAAAAACAGCGCGGCAAGACCGGCCTCAGCGATGCAGCGGTCGCCGCATACGGCAAAATCGGCGGTGTGCCCGCCGTGGTGGCCGTGCTGGACAGCCGCTTCTTTATGGGCAGCATGGGCACGGCTGTGGGCGAGAAGATCACCCGCGCCGTGGAGTATGCCACCAACAAGCATCTGCCGCTGATCATCTTCTCGGCCAGCGGCGGTGCCCGCATGCAGGAAGGCATTTTCAGCCTGATGCAGATGGCCAAAACCAGTGCGGCCATCCAGCGGTTCCAGTCCAAAGGCGGGCTGTACATCAGCTACCTGACCCACCCCACCACCGGCGGCGTTACGGCCAGCTTTGCCAGCCTGGGGGACATTACCCTGGCGGAACCCGACGCCCTGATCGGCTTTGCCGGGCCCCGCGTCATCGAGCAGACCATCGGTGAAAAGCTGCCCAAGGGCTTCCAGCGCGCCGAGTACCTGCTGGACCACGGCTTTGTGGACAAGGTGGTACCCCGCGGGGAGATGAAAGAAACCCTCACGCAGCTGCTCAGACTGCACACACAAGGAAGGAAGCGCGGCGCATGATCAAAGATATTCTCAAGGAAGTCGAATCCCTCGACCATCGCATTGATGCGCTGGAGCATCCCACCCCGGAGGATGAGGCCGACAAGCAGCTGCTGGGGGAGGATGCCGCGGCGCCGGCCGGTGCCGAGAGCATCGAGGAACTGAAAACGCGCCGGGATGCCCTGCTGGAACAGTGCCATGACCTGACGGCTGCCGACCGGGTGTTCCTGGCCCGGCACCAGGGGCGGCCCCGGGTGGATGAGTACATCCATGAGCTGTTCACGGATTTCTTCGAGCAGCGGGGGGACCGTCAGTGCAGTGACGACCAGAGCATCCTGGGCGGCATTGCCCGCTATAAGGGTATGCCGGTCACTGTGCTGGGCCACCGCAAAGGGTCCACGCTGGAGGAAAACATGCACTTCCGGTTCGGTATGCCGGAACCGGATGGCTACCGCAAGGCGCTGCGTCTGATGGAGCAGGCCGAAAAGTTCGGCCGCCCCATCATCACCTTCATTGACACGCCGGGTGCCTACCCGGGCAAGGAGGCGGAAGAGCGGGGTCAGGGCGAAGCAATTGCCCGCAACCTGGCCGAGATGAGCGGCCTGACCGTGCCCATCATTTCGGTGGTCACGGGGGAGGGCAGCAGCGGCGGTGCGCTGGGCATCGGCGTGGCTAACCGCATCCTTATGCTGGAAAACGCTGTCTACTCGGTGCTCAGCCCCGAAGGCTTTGCCAGCATTCTGTGGAAGGATTCCACCCGCAGCGGGGAAGCCTGTGACATCATGAAGCTGACCGCCCGGGATCTGCTGGAGGACGGTGTGGTGGAGGAAGTCATCCCCGAACCGCTGGGCGGTGCCCAGCGGGACCACAAGGCGCTGTTTGCGGCGCTGGATGCGGCCCTGGAACGCCACCTGACCCAGCTGTGCAAGATGAACGGCAAGGCACTGGCCGAACAGCGGTACAAAAAGTACCGCCAGATCGGCCTGTGATACAGAACAGTAGAGGGAACTTATGGAAGGTTTGCAGCTGATTGCTACCGGCGGGGCGCTGCCCGGCCGTGTGGTAACCAACGAGGATTTGAGCCAGCTGGTGGATACCAGCGATGAATGGATCACCACCCGCACCGGTATCCGGCAGCGGCATTTCTGCGCGGAAGGGGAGACCGCGGCCACTCTGGCCGTTTCGGCCGCCCGCCAGGCGCTGGAACGCAGCGGCCTGCAGCCGGAACAGATCGGTTGTTGTGTCTGCGCCACCCTTTCCGGTGCCTACGCCACCCCCAGCACGGCCTGTCTGGTCCAGAAGGAACTGGGGCTTGCCCAGGACATTCCGGTACTGGATGTGAATGCCGCCTGTTCCGGTTTTATCTACGGCGCGGCAGTAGCCCGCGGGCTGCTGGCCACCCGGCCCCAGGATGACCGCCGGTATGCGTTGGTGATCGGGTGCGAACAGCTTTCGCGGCTGATGGATATGACCGACCGCAACACCTGTGTGCTTTTTGGCGATGGCGCCGGTGCCGTCCTCTTTGAGGCGGTGGAAGGTGCGGAATTCGCCGTGGACCTGGGCGCGCGGGGAGATCTGGCCATCGAGACGCCGCCCTGCGGCCCCATCCGGATGGATGGCCGCGCGGTGTTCCGCTTTGCGGTGGACGCCCTGCCCCGTACCCTGCATGCGGTGCTGGACGCCACCCACCACACGCTGGACGAGGTGGACTGGGTGGTCTGCCATCAGGCCAACAGCCGCATCATTGACCACTGCGTGAAAAAGCTGGAGGCCGACTCCGCCAAATTCTATAAAAATATGGACCGCCATGGCAACACCAGCGCCGCCAGTATTCCGGTAGCGCTGAACGAACTGGCCGAGACCGGCCGCCTGCAGCCCGGCATGCGCCTTGCATGCATCGGTTTTGGCGGCGGTCTGACCTGGGGCGGTATGTTGATCACCGTGAAAGGAAGCGCTGTATGAAACTGCTGAACGAGATTCTGGGAACCCGGTATCCCATCATCCAGGGCGGCATGGCGAACATCGCCACCGGCGAATTTGCCGCCGCCTGCTCCAATGCCGGTGCCTTGGGCCTGATCGGTTCCGGCGGTATGAACGCCGATTCCCTGCGGGACAACATCCGCCGCGCCAAACAGCTCACCGATAAACCTTTTGGCGTCAACATCATGCTCATGCATCCCCAGGCTGACGAGTTTGCCAAGATCGTCGTGGAGGAAGGTGTGCGCTTTGTGACCACCGGCGCCGGCAATCCCGGCAAGTACATGGAAAGCTGGAAGACAGCCGGCATCACGGTGATGCCGGTGGTGGCGGCCTCGGTATTGGCCAAACATCTGGTCAAGTGCGGTGCCGACGTCCTGATCGCCGAAGGTACCGAGAGCGGCGGCCACGTGGGCGAGATGGCCACCATGGCCCTGGTACCCCAGGTGGTGGATGCGGTGGACGTACCGGTGGTGGCGGCGGGCGGCATTGCCGACGGCCGTCAGCTGGCGGCTGCCTTTGCCCTGGGCGCCTGCGGTGCGCAGATCGGCACCTGTCTGCTGGTGTCGGAGGAATGCCCCATCCATCCCAACTACAAGGCTGCACTGCTCAAGGCCAAGGACAGTGACACCATCGTCACCGGCCGCATCGGCGGTACGCCGGTCCGGGTACTGAAAAACCGGATGAGCCGGGAATATGTCCGCCAGGAAAAGGCGGGCGCCGACAAGATGGAACTGGAAAAATACACCCTGGGCAGTCTGCGCCGTGCGGTGTTTGACGGTGATACTGAGACGGGCAGCCTCATGGCCGGTCAGGTGGCCGGTATGCTCAAAGGGGTGCGCCCGGTGGCGGAGATTCTGGACGAACTCATGGACGGCTGCCGTACCCGGCTGCATGAGATGGGTCAGATGAACGTATAAGAAGGAGAAAACAGGATGAAACTCGCGTTTTTGTATGCCGGCCAGGGCAGCCAGCACGCCGGGATGGGCGCCGATCTCTATGAGGCGTCGGCGGTCTTCCGCAAAGTGTTCGACGAGGCCGCCACCGTGCTGGATTTTGACCTGAAAACCACCTGCTTTGAGGACCCGGAAGGGGTCATCAACCTGACCCGCTATACCCAGCCCTGCATGGTGGCCTTTGCCGCCGGCGTTACCGCCATGCTGGCCGATGCGGGCATCCGGCCCGAGTATGCGGCAGGACTCTCCCTGGGGGAATATTCCGCTCTGGAATGTGCCGGGGTGCTGGATGCCAAGTCCGCGGTGGAACTGGTTGCCTTCCGCGGCCAGGCCATGGCCAAGGCTTCCGAAGGCCTGGACTGCGGCATGACCGCCGTGCTGGCCTTGGACCGTGACAAACTGCAGGCCTGCTGCGACGAGGCCTCCGCCCTGGGCGTGGTGCAGATCTGCAATTACAACTGCCCCGGGCAGCTGGTCATCGGCGGCCTGAAGGCGGCGGTGGACCGCGCGGCGGAACTGGCCAAGGAGGTCGGTGCCAAGCGGTGCCTGCCTCTGAAGGTCAGCGGACCCTTCCACACGGTGCTCATGCATCCGGCGGGCGTGGCCCTGGCGGAGCGGTTCCAAAACGTGCACTTTGACACCATGCAGATGCCGGTGCTTTTCAACTGCCTGGGCCATGAGAAAGCCCCGGCGGATTCCATCGCGGACCTGCTGGTGCGCCAGGTGCAAAGCAGTGTGTACCTGGAAGACACCATCCGCCGTCTGGCAGAGCTGGGGGTGGATACCGTGGTGGAAATCGGCCCCGGCCACACCATCAGCGGTTTCGTGAAAAAGACGGTGGGCAGCGCCATCACCTGCCTGAACGTGGAGACCGCCGCTGACTTTGAAAAAGTCGTGGCCACCCTGAAGGAGGCCCAGGCATGAGTGAACAGCAGAATTCCCGTCCGGCGGCTCTGGTAACCGGCGGCGGCCGGGGGATCGGGCGTGCCATCTGTCTGGAATTGGCCAAGGCGGGGTTTGATGTCTGCATCAATTACGCCGCCAGTTCCGCTGCGGCCGAGCAGACCGCCGAGGAATGCAAGGCTTTTGGCGTGCAGGCCGTGGCGCTGCAGGCGGATGTTACCAACCCCGCCGAATGCCAGACTCTGGTGGATACGGCGGCCAAGACCTTCGGCCGGCTGGATGTGCTGGTCAACAACGCTGGCGTCAATGCCGACAAGCTGATCCTGCGCATGCAGGAGGCGGACTTCGACAAGGTCATCGACACCAACCTCAAGGGAGCCTTTTTCTGCAGCAAGGCGGCCTGCAAGCTGATGATGCGCCAGCGGTACGGGCGCATCATCAACCTGAGCAGCGTGGTGGGCCTGCACGGCAACGCCGGGCAGAGTAACTATGCGGCCAGCAAGGCGGGACTCATCGGTCTGACCAAGAGCCTGGCCAAGGAATTTGCCGCCCGGGGGGTCACGGTCAATGCGGTGGCACCCGGTTTCATCGAGACCGATATGACGGCCGCCATGCCGGAAGCCGCCAAAACGGCGGCATTGGCTGCGGTGCCGGCCGGCCGCATCGGTGCGCCGGCGGAAGTGGCCCATGCGGTGGCCTTCCTGGCCAGTGAGGAAGCCGCCTACATCACCGGCCAGGTGCTGTGTGTGGACGGCGGCATGGGGATGTGACAGCAGGGGAGAGGCCGCCGCGTTGCGGCGCCGGCAACGGCGTGCGGCGGCAGCACCCGGTTTGGTTTGAGCCAAAAGTTTATAGATCAGGAGTAGATAGCGAGGTTTCCTATGGAAAAACGCAGAGTCGTTATTACCGGCCTTGGCACGGTCAACCCCACCGGCAATACGGTGGCCGACAGCTGGGCTGCCGTGCGCCGCGGAGAATGCGGCATCGGGCCCATCACCCATTACGATACCACCAACAGCAAGGTGAAGCTGGCGGCGGAAGTCAAGGACTTTGACCCCACCGTCCGTGTGGACAAGCGGGAGGCCCGCAAGATGGCCCGTTTCACCCAGTTCGCGGTGGCGGCAGCTGCCGAAGCCGTGGAGGATTCCGGCCTGGACCTGGAACACACCGACACCACCCGGTTTGCCACCGTCATTTCCAGTGGTATCGGTGGCCTGCCCACCATCGAGGAGGAGCATGCCAAAGGCGAGGCCAAGGGCTTTGACCGGGTCAGCCCCTTCTTTGTGCCCATGTCCATTGCCAATATGGCGGCCGGCCAGGTGGCCATCCGTTTTGGCCTCAAGGGCATGTGCACCAGCCCGGTGACGGCCTGTGCCGGCGGCACCAACGCCATCGGTGATGCTTTCCACCGTATCCGGGACGGGTATGAGGACTTGGCCCTCTGCGGCGGTGCTGAGAGCTGCATCAGCCCGCTGGGCGTGGGCGGCTTCACCAGCATGAAGGCCCTCAACACCACCGAGGACCCGACCCGGGCGTCCATTCCTTTTGACGCCGAGCGCGGCGGTTTCGTCATCGGCGAAGGGGCCGGCATTCTTGTGCTGGAAGAGCTGGGCCATGCCCAGGCCCGCGGCGCCAAGATCTACGCCGAGGTGGTGGGCTACGGTGCCAACTGTGACGCTTATCACTTTACGGCCCCGGCGCCGGGCGGTGCCGGCGGTGCCGAGTGCATGCGGCTGGCCCTGCGGGACGCCGATCTGGCACCCGAGCAGATTGGCTATATCAACGCCCACGGTACCAGCACCCATTTGAACGATTCCTGCGAGACGGCGGCCATCAAGACGGTCTTCGGCGACCATGCCTACCGGCTGCGCATCTCCAGCACCAAGTCAATGACCGGCCATCTGCTGGGCGCCGCCGGCGGTGTGGAGGGTGTCTTCACGGCCCTGGCCCTGCACGACGGGTATCTGCCTGCCACCATCGGCCTGCAGGTGCCCGACCCGGAATGTGACCTTGACTACCTGCCCAACCAGGGTGTGGAAGAACAGGTGGAGTACGCCCTCAGCGACAGTCTGGGATTCGGCGGGCACAATGCCTGTGTCATCTTTAAGCGTTGGGAGGGGTAAGCCATGGCCATTGTTGCCAATGATCCGCCGCGTGCGCTGAATGCCGTGCAAATTGCGCAGATTCTGCCGCACCGCTATCCCTTTGCCCTGGTGGATAAAATCACCGATTACACGCCCGGTCAGTGGGCGCGGGGCATCAAATGCGTCACCATGAACGAGCCTTTTTTCCAGGGGCATTTCCCCGGTCAGCCTGTCATGCCGGGGGTTCTGATTCTGGAAGCACTGGCCCAGTGTGGCGCTGTGGCAGCCCTCAGTGAGGAGGGCGCCCGGGGCAAGCTGGCGCTGTTCGGCGGCGTCAAGAATGCCCGGTTCCGCCGGCAGGTAGTGCCGGGGGATGTGCTGACGCTGGAATGTGAACTGGTCGAGCGCCATGGCCCCGTGGGCATCGGAAAGGCTACCGCCTGGGTGGACGGTGTGCGGGCGGTCAATGCCGAATTGACCTTTGCCATTGTGGACCGGGAGTCTGCCCAGTGATTTCCGGCTCCAAACAGGACTGGTCAAATGCGCCAAAACATGGTATACTGATCCGTAACAACGGAAAAGGTCTGCGGGTGCGGCTGCGTCGTCCGGCGATGCCGCCCGCCCGCCCGCAGGACCTGCAGGAGGTTTTTGCCATGTTGGATCAGGCGTTCAGTCAGGTGTACACAAAGTTCAAACTGCATTTTTATCAGCAGGTCTTCAGCCGGTTCGAAAACCGGGAGGCCACGCTGACCACAGTGGAATCCTTCTGCATGGAAGTCATTATGGCACTGGGGCATCCCACCATTGCGGAATTTTCCAACATGATGCATCTGTCCACGCCCAATGCGGCCTATAAGATCAATAATCTGGTCAAAAAAGGCTACGTCAAAAAAGTCCAGTCCACCACCGACAAGCGCGAGTACCACCTTTATCCCACCCGTAAGTATGTGGATTACTACAGCATCAGCTACGCCTACCTTCAGGAGGTTGTGGATCGTGCCAAGCAGCGTTTCTCTGCCGAGGAATTGCAGAAGCTGGAGGAGATGCTGCGCGTTGTTTCGGACGAACTGATGCCCGAAATTAAGTTGCCTTCTGCCGGTCCCGCGGTGGCGGAACCCACCCCGTGATCCGGCCAGACCGACCAACGATCCTTGCCTTATTTTGTCAGGCGGACCGGCGTTACAGTGCGCCGGTCCGCCTTTTGCTGTGCCTTTTGCCATAGATTTTTTACAGATGCCACCCCTTGACAAGCGGTGTGACAAGCCCCATAATTAAAATGATACGATAGAGAGGAGACGTACGGACCATGCGCGTCATTGCCGGAACCGCACGCGGTAAAAATCTGCAGGCTCTTCCCGGGGAAGAGATCACACGCCCCACCATCAACCGGGTCAAGGAGGCCATGTTCTCCAGCGTCCAGTTCCTGGTGCCGGGAGCACGGGTGCTGGACCTGTTTGCCGGCAGCGGTCAGCTGGGCATCGAAGCGCTGTCCCGCGGCGCCAAAAGCTGCATTTTTGTGGATCAGTCGCCCGAAGCCCTGGCAGTGGTTACGGCCAACTGCAAAGCGGCCCGGGTGGACCGGCTCAGTGATATCCGCCACGGGGAAGCACTTCGCTTCCTGGCCAACATCCGCGGCCCCTTTGATCTGGTGCTGCTGGATCCGCCCTTCCGCAGCGGTCTTTTGCTGCAGGTGCTGCCCGCTTTGCAGGACAAGCTGGCGCCCGGCGGGGTGATCCTGGCCGAGAGTGAGCGGGAAGCCGAATTGCCGGAGCAAGTGGGCACGCTTGTCCGTACGAAGCAATATTTTTACGGCAGAATTATGGTCAGCCGGTATGAGAGAGAGGGACAGGTATGAACGTAGAGGAATTGCTGGATCTGATGGAAGAAACCCTGGAGGCCGGTACCGCCGTTCCGTTTGCGGCGGCCAAGCGCGTGGTGGATGTGGACCGTATGCGGGATATCATCGATGAGGTGCGCAATAACCTGCCGGATGAAGTGCGGGAGAGCAAAAAGATCGTCAATGACCGGGAACAGATTCTCAAAAACGCCCATGTGGAGTCGGAAAACATTATCCAACAGGCTGAGGAACGGGCCCGTGTGCTGGTTGGCGAGCAGGAAATCGTCAAGCGCAGCCAGCAGCGCGCGGTGGAAATCCTCACCGCAGCCCAGACCCAGGCGAAAGAGCTCAGCCGCAACGCCACGGTCTATTGTGAGGGCATCCTGAAAAACTCCGAGGAAGTGCTGGCGCGCAGTGTCAGCGATATCAAAAATACTCGTATGAATCTGCGCAATGTGGCCAGCCGCCGCCAGAAAAAGTGAGCGGCCGGGTTTCCCAAAATTACCCACCCAAGGCATCCGCAATCCCCTTCAAAGGGGTGTTGCGGGTGCCTTTTTTGTGTCTTGCCGGGGGTGACTGTACATCTGTGAAAATTCTGCTCGCAGCGAACTTTTTACCGCTGCGGGCTTGCTTTTTGCCTGCTGAGATGGTAGACTTAATTTACCGTAGTGGGGAAAAGTGGTTAATTCCACCCTAACAGTGGTGGAAAGTGGGGAGTTTTCCACGCTTTCCACTGGGTTTTCCACCGACTCCACGAGGCAACGTAAAAAAATCTGCGGAAAGTTTGTGCAAACTGTCGAGTAACCGGGGAAGGAGGGGAACAGCATGCTGGTGGGTCAGTATGATTATGCCATCGACGCCAAAGGCCGGCTGAATTTCCCCGCCCGCTTCCGGGACGCCATGGGGGAGACGTTCATCGTCACGCGCTGGCTGGATCACTGCCTGGCTGCTTTCCCCACCGAGGAGTTTGAAAAGGTCGCCGCCAAGATCGAGGAAAAGGGCCTGGTCAAGGGCCGCAAGGTCAGCCGGATGCTGTATGCTTCGGCGGTGGAAGTGACACCGGACAAACAGGGCCGCATTCAACTGCCCGCCAAACTGCGGGAGTATGCAGGGCTGGACCATGATGTGACCATCATCGGCAACCGCAGCTTTGCCGAAATCTGGAATACCGCCGCCTGGAACGGCGACCAGGCCACCAGCGATGAAGACTTCACCGCGGCCATGGAAGAACTGGATTTTTAACGCTTGATACGATAGGTAAGGAACACTATGGAATTCTCTCACATACCCGTGCTGCTGCAGCCCTGCCTGGACGGGCTGGCCATTGACCCGACGGGCATCTACCTGGACGGTACCGCCGGAGGGGCAGGGCACAGTATGCAGATCGCCAAACGTCTGACCACAGGGCGTCTGATCGCATTGGACCAGGACCCGGATGCGGTGGCAGCCGCCACCGAAAGGCTCAAGGGCCTGCCCGCTCAGGTGGTTCAGGCGAACTTCCGCGATGCCGCGCGGGTGCTCGCGGATCTTTCTATCCCGGCGGTCAACGGGGCCCTGCTGGACCTGGGTGTTTCCAGCCACCAACTGGATGATGCATCGCGCGGCTTCTCCTACCACGCCGATGCGCCGTTGGATATGCGCATGAGCCAGCAGGGTCCCACCGCCGCGGACCTGGTCAATACCCTGGACCGGGAAGAACTCACCCGCATCCTGCGGGATTACGGCGAGGAACCCTATGCCTGGCAGATCGCCGGCAAAATCGTGACGGCCCGGGCACAGCAGCCCATCACCACCACGTTGCAGCTGGCGGATCTGGTGGCATCGGCGGTGCCGCCGGCCGAGCGCCGCAAGGCAAAAAATCCCGCACGCCGCACCTTCCAGGCCATCCGCATTGCGGTCAATTCGGAACTGGACGTCCTCAATGAGGGACTGGACGCCATTTTCGGGTGCCTGGCACCGGGGGGACGGCTTTGCGTCATCACCTTCCACAGCCTGGAAGACCGCCTGGTCAAGAACAAATTCCGCCGCTGGGCCCAGCGCTGTACCTGCCCGCCGGAGCAGCCCGTCTGCACCTGCGGCGGTGTTCCCAAGGCCAGGCTCATCACCCGGAAACCCATCGAAGCCAATGAGGAAGAACTGCAGCAGAACCGCCGTGCGCGGTCTGCCAAACTGAGAGTGTTGGAGAAAGTATAATCATGACAACTGTTTTATTGCATACCGGTCAGACGGCCCCCCGCATGGAGCGCACCCAACCGAAAGTGCAGGTGGTGCGCGGCGGCCGGCACGGGCTGAACCGGGCGCGCCAGTTGGCGGCTTCCACCCTGAACGTGCTGGCCGTTGCTCTGCTGCTGGGGCTGATTGTCAGTGTGGTCTACAGCCAGGCCAAGATCACCGAGCTCAACGGCGAGATCAACGAGGCCAAAACCCAGCTGACCGCTGCGCAAAGTGAATACGATTACCTGGCTACCCAGATGAGCAACATTACCAGCCGCACCAGCCTGCAGCAGGTGGCGGAAGGCCAGCTGGGGCTTGTCCAGGTGGATCCCAGTCAGATCACCTATGTGCAATTGGAGGATCAGAGCGTCATCCAGAAGACCACCAGCAGCGCCGAGCTGCTGCTGTCCGATGTGCGCACCGCAGCGCTCAACCTGCTGGGCAGCCTGAACCCGTAACAGAAGCATTGATGTGGCAACGAGCCTTTTTACCAACGGCAGCACGCCGCGCGTAAAAAGGCTCGCCGCCGCAATCAGGGAATTTTCACTCCAAAGGGAGCCGCCATGTCCAATTCTGTCCACAATCCCAATCCGCACTTCCGCAGCAGTGTGCTGCGTCGTACGCTGCTGGCCATTGCCATCTTTCTGATCTTTTTCTTCGGCATCCTGATTTATCAGCTGTATGCCTTGCAGCTGCGCGATGCGGAGCTCTACCGCACCGAGGCAGTTACCCAGCAGATGCAGGATACCGAGCTGCCCGCCACCCGCGGTTCCATCTACAGTGCCAACGGGAAGCTGTTGGCCAAGAGCAACACGGTGTGGAACATCATCGCCAATCCCAAGCAGTCCCAGACCAACGGCGCCACCACCGCCCAGCTGCAGACCGCGGCGGAGGAAATCGCCAACCTGCTGGGGGACGGGACCACCGCCGAAAGCATCTTCAATATCCTTACGGCCACCAACGCCAATGGCGAGTATTATGAATACCGTGTGGTGGCCAAGGGCGTGGAAAAACCGGTGGCGGATGCCATCATCGAATATTCCATGAACTATCGCACCGATCCGCCGGCAGGGGAGGAGCAGGGCTACCGCATTGTGGTTCTTTCCACCGAGCAGGCGTCCACCCGCAGCTATCCCTATGGGGCTTTCCTCTCCTCGGTGCTGGGATTCTGCAACGCCGATGGTTCCGGCGCGTACGGATTGGAAAAATCCTACGATGATACTCTTTCCGGCACCGCGGGGCGCAGCATTGCCGAAACCAACGTCAACGGTGAAGTCCTGGCCAACGCCGAGGCGGATGTCTATCCGGCCATTGACGGCAATAACCTCAACCTGACCATTGACGAGAATGTGCAGGCCATCGTGGAGGAGTACCTGACCGAAGCGATGAACACCTTCAGCGTGCATGGCCGTGGCAGCGCCATTGTCATGAACGTCAAAACCGGTGCCATTCTGGCCATGGCGTCCCTGGAGCAGTTCGACCCCAACGATCCCTACACCATCTACGACGAGAAGATGCAGACGATCCTGGACAAGGAAGAACTGGACGAAAACGACATCGACTGGCTGCAGAGCCGCCTGGGCGAGGACGAGGTGGCCGATATCATTGCGGACGGCAAGATCAGCCGGGAAACCACCACCGACAAAAACGGCAACACGGTCAGCAGCGAATATACCCAACTGCAGGGTATGATGCGTGAAGCCCAGTGGAAGAATAAGAACATCACCGAGCTGTATATGCCCGGTTCGGTTTTCAAGCTCATCACGGCGTCCGCGGGTCTTGACTCCGGTATTATGACGGCGGAGCAGAATTTCTACTGCAGCGGTGAATTCACGGTGGATTCCGGCACCGTGTGGGAACATACCTACCATTGTGCCAACGATGCGGCTCACGGCCTGCTGGATATGGCCGGCGCCCTCAACCACAGCTGCAACCTTTGGTTCATCCAGGCGGCGCAGACCCTGCAGCCCACGGTGTTCTATGATTATATCCAGGCCTTCGGTTTCACCCAGACCACCGGTATTGACCTGCCCAACGAAACCCGCTGGACCAGCGTGTACAATGCCGAGCAGATGGCTCAGGTGGACACCAACCTGTACACGGCTGCCTTTGGTCAGAACGAAGCCATCACCCCCATGCAAATGGCCACCGCTGTGGCGGCCATCGCCAACGGGGGATATCTGGTCACCCCCTACGTGGTGGATTCCATCACCGACAACGACGGCAATGTGGTCCAGAAAACCGAGACCAACATCCGCCGCCAGGTGATTTCCGAGGAAGTCAGCCAGCAGATTTTGGCCATGATGGAAACCAGCGTGGATCCCAACAGTGAGAGCCCCAACGATTACCATTCCAACAAGAATGCCTACGTGGCAGGTTACCGCATCGGCGGCAAGTCCGGTACGGCGGAACGCACCGACCGCAACCTGCGTTACGACGGTGACTACTATAAAACCATGAGCTTTGCCGCCGTGCTGCCGGTGGATGACCCCGAAATCGAGGTTTTCGTGGTGCTGGACGACCCGCGCTGGATTCAGGACTACGCCAGCGAAGTGGTGGCGCCCGTGGTGGGCAACATCATCAGTGAGGTGGCGCCCTATCTGGGGATTGAGCAGGATCCCAACTACAACCCCACCGGAACCGTCACCGTCCAGACCTGCCTGAACTATACCTGGACGAATGCCCAGGTCACGCTGAACCAGCTGGGCCTCAAACACAAACTCATCGGGGACAGCGGTACCATTGTGTACCAGTATCCCTACGGTGGCAGCAAGGTGCCGGCGGGTTCCACCATCTATCTGTACACCCAGACGGATCAGGATTCCATGACCACCGTGCCCGATGTGGTGGGCAAGAGCGGGTCTTTTGCCGAACAGATGCTCCGGGCTGCCAACCTGAACGTGGAGTTCAGCGGAGACAGCGGCGGCAAGGTGGTTTCCCAGAGCGTGGCGGCCAACGCCAGCACAGCGTACGGCACCATCATTACCCTGACCATGGGGGATACGGCGGATTCCACCGCCGACTCCACAGCGTCGGAATCTTCTTCGTCCGATGCCTCCCAGGAGGCGCAGGACACCCAGGGCGGCGACCAGACATCTCCGTGAGCGTGCCGCTCTCTCATGAATTTTTCCCAACCCGAAGGAGGCATTTCTCTATGCAACCAATCCCTGCCAACCAACTGCTTGCCGGGCTGACCCTGGCCGAACCGATTCCCATCCATGCGGTGGTGACCGACAGCCGCAAGGTGGAGCCGGGCTGTGTCTTTGTCTGTTTCCCCGGTGAGCGTGTGGATGGCCATACCTTTGCCGCCGGTGCCTACCGGGATGGCGCCGCCTATATCATTGCCAACCATCCGGTGGAGGGCGTTCCGGCGGAACGTACCGTGGTGGTGCCGGACAGTGCCCTGGCCATGGTGCGTATGGCCTCTAACTACCGCATGCTGTTCACCCCACGGATCATCGGAGTGACGGGCAGTGTGGGCAAGACCACCACCAAGGAATTCTGCTATGCGGTGCTGTCTGCGTTTGGCAATACCCTCAAGACCGAGGGCAACCAGAACAACGACATCGGCGTACCCAACACCCTCTTCCGCCTGGAGGACGCCACCCAGTATGCCGTGGTGGAGATGGGGATGGACCACGCCGGCGAAATTGAGCGGCTGACCCGCTGTGTGCGGCCGTCCGCGGGAATCATTACCATGATCGGCGTCTCTCACCTGGAAAATCTGGGCACCCGCGAGAATATACTGAAAGCAAAGATGGAAATCTGTGCGGGCCTGCCCGACGGCGCGCCGCTGGTACTCAATGCGGACAATGACCTGCTGCCCACAGCCCAGATTCCGTCCCGGCTGCATCCGGTCTGGTTTGGCATTGACCGGGATGCCGATGTGCGGGCACGGGATGTGCAGACCGGGGCAGGGGGAACCACCTTTACCCTGGAGGACCGTGAGTACGGCAGCTTTTCTGTTTCCATCCCCACCGCAGGGCTGCACACGGTGTACGACGCACTCTCCGCGTATGCGGCGGCCACCCGTCTGGGGCTGGACCCCGCGGCCTGCGCGGCGGCGCTGGCCAATTACCAGACCACCGGCATGCGCCAGCATATTGTGGAAAAGGGCGGCGTAACCGTCATCGAAGATTGCTACAATGCCAGCCCGGACAGCATGAAGGCGGCGCTTTCGGTGCTGAAAGCGCTGCCCAACCCCCGCAAGATCGCGCTGCTGGGGGATATGCTGGAACTGGGGGATGCCAGTGAGGATGGACATCGCCAGACCGGCGTCTGGGCGGCCGAAGCGGGGGTTGCGGTACTGATTGCCTACGGCCCCCACAGTGCAGCCACCGCCCAGGCGGCCAAGGCGCAGGGGGTAACAACTGTGCATTGCCAAAAGCCCGAAGAGGTGCTACAATGTTTACGGCAATTTGTACAGCCCGGCGATGCACTTCTGGCCAAGGCCAGCCATGCGATGAAGCTGGAGGAGCTGCTGCAGGATTACTATGCAGGATTGCCGCAGGCGTGAGCGTTTCCCGCGCAGCCACGCCGAAAAGATGAGTGTTTTGGAGGAATGACTGCATGGAGCAAACTGTCTCCTATCTGTTGGCGGCGGCTGCCCTGGGGGGCTTTGTGATCACCGCCGTGACCTGCTGGTTGCTGATCCCTGCCTTGCACCGGCTGCATTTTGGGCAGACCATCCGGGAGGAAGGCCCCACCTGGCATAACAAAAAGAATGGTACCCCCACCATGGGCGGGCTGGGGTTCATCTTCGGCATTCTGCTCACATTGGGGCTGGTCTGGGGCATCTTCCGCGGCCAGATTCCCGAGGTGCTGGGCCAGCAGCAGATGGCTGCCGGTATGCTGGTACTGTTTCTGGCGTTCGGTTCCGGCCTGATCGGCTTTCTGGATGACTTCATCAAGGTCATCAAGCACCGGAATCTGGGCTTGACCGCCATGCAAAAGATTGTTTTGCAGGTGGCCGTCACGGTGGGCTTTATGATCGGTTTGCAGTCCCTGGGCCTGCTTTCCACCGAAGTGATGCTTCCGGTGGCCGGCGCGGTGGACTTCGGCATCTTCTTTTATCCCATTGCCTTTTTCGGTATCATCTTCCTGGTCAACGCGGTCAATCTGACCGATGGCCTGGATGGCCTGTGCACCGGCGTCACCTTCGTGTCGATGCTGGGCTATCTGTTGGCCGGCAGCCTGCTGGGCTTTGTGCATGTTTCGCTGATTGCGGCGGCCACCGCCGGCGCCTGCGCCGGATTCCTGGTCTGGAATTTCTATCCGGCCAAGGTCTTTATGGGGGATACCGGCAGTATGTTTTTCGGCGGACTGGTGACGGCGCTGGCCTTCATTATGGATCGCCCCGAACTCGTTCTCTTCTTTGGCCTGGTGTACATCTGGGATGCACTCACGGTGGTCATCCAGCGCGTATATTTCAAAGCAACCCATGGCAAGCGTATCTTCAAGATGACGCCCATCCACCATGCCTTTGAGATGCGCGGCTGGCGCGAGGTCAAGATCGACGGGTTCTTTGCCCTTATTGCCGCCATCGGTGTGGCGCTGGGCATTCTGTATATCTGCCTTGTCTGACTGTGCCCCGAAAGGAGGGCCCTGCCTTGCAAAATACCTATCTCAGTCTGTTGGCCCTGCTTTTTGACCGTTCCGTCGGCAATATCATCCGGATGATCCGGGTCATCCGCCTGCCCAAGGCGGAGCGCGGCCCCGTTTCCTGGGGATTTGTGGGTACTCTGGCCGTCACCCTGGCCTATGGCCTGATCATGTTGTTCTCGGCCAGCTACTCCAGTGGCTACACCAAGTATGGCGATATCTACCACTTCATCAAGCCCCAGGCCATCGTAGCCGTGGTGGGATTTGCCGCCATGCTGTTTCTCTCTCGCATCAACTACCGGGCACTGCGCTATCTCAACGAAACTTTCTACTTTGTCACCCTGGTGCTGCTGGTGGTGGCCCTGTTCATGCCCAGCGACAGCAACGGCTGTTACCGCTGGGTGTATTTCCCGGGGGGCATGTCGCTGCAGCCTTCCGAAATGGCGAAATTTGCCATCATCCTGGGTACGGCTGACGCCCTGGACAAACGCAAGGACAAAATCAAAAATCCCATCTACGGCATTGTGCTGCCGGCGCTGCCGTTGATTCCCGTGCTGATCCTGCTCAAGTTGGAACCCCACAACTCCGCCATGTTGCTGATGTGTGCCATCTTCGGCACAATGATCTTTTGCGCGGGCGGCGGCGGCGCATGGCTGTTTGGCGCCATGGGTGTGGGCCTGGCGGGCGGAATGGCCTTCCTGAATCACCTGGCCAACAGTGAAAGCTACGCGGCCGACCGCTTGGGCGGTGTGTGGGGCCTGACTCCCACCGATACGGCCAACATGCTGTGGCAGACCCGCCAGAGCGTCTATGCCATCTGCACAGGCGGGTTGTTCGGTGTGGGCATCGGCAACAGTGTCCAGAAACACCAGTGGCTGCCCTATGCCGAAAACGACTTTATCTTCTCAGTTGTGTGTGAGGAATTGGGCTTTATCGGGGCGTTGGCCCTGATCCTGCTGTTTGCAGCCATCATTGTACAGGGCATTTTTATCGCGCTCAACGCGCCGGATTTCTTCGGCACCCTGTTGGGAATCGGCATCACCGCCCAGGTGGCCTGGCAGGTGTTCTGCCACATCGGGGTGGCCACGGCGCTGCTGCCAAACACCGGCATCAGCCTGCCGTTTTTCTCCTCCGGCGGCACCAGCCTGCTGCTTCTGTTGGGAGAAATGGGCGTCATGCTCAGCATTTCCCGCGCCGGCAATGCCCGGTTAGCGGCACGGCAGAAACACAGCCAGGCCGAGATGGACCGCAAACTGGGGCGCGTACCCCAGCGGCCGGTGTACCGCCGGCGGCGCACCTGATACATACCATAGAAAAGGGGAACGTGTATGCGTGTTCTGATTGCTGCCGGCGGTACGGCCGGCCACATCAACCCTGCCCTGGCCATTGCCGGGGCACTGAAAAAGGCGGAACCCACGGCAGAAATTCACTTTGCCGGCCGTCGTGAGGGGATGGAATACGGCCTGGTGACAAAGGCGGGGTATCCCTTCCATCATATCGAAATCAACGGCTTCCAGCGCCATCTGAACCCCGAAAACATTGTGCGCAATGTGGTGGCTGTTTGGCATCTGGCCCTGTCCGGGCCCCGCACCCAGAAAATTCTCAACGAAGTGCAGCCTGATCTGGTGATCGGTTGTGGCGGTTATGTGAGCGGGCCCGTGGTCCGCGCCGCAGCCAAACGGGGCATCAAGACGGCCATCCATGAGCAGAACGCTTTCCCGGGGGTCACCAACAAGTTGCTGGCCAAGGATGTAGACCTGGTGCTGGCCGCCAGTGCGGACGCAGTGGAAAAACTGGGTGCCCCCGATAAGACTTTTGTGGTGGGCAATCCGGTTCGTCCCGAGGTGCTCTCCGCCGACCGCGAGGCGGCCCGCAGCAAGCTGAAGGCGGAGGACCGCACGGTGATCCTCAGTTTTGGCGGCAGTCTGGGCGCTGATCGCATCAACGAGGTGGTGGCGGACCTCTGTGCCTGGGAAAAGCAGCAGGGAGCTAATGTATTGCATCTGCACGCCACCGGCAAACGCGGTGTGCCGCTCTTCAACAAGTTGGAACGGCAAAAGGGCTTCGCACCGGGCCCCAATCTGGTGGTAACACCCTATATCAACAACATGCCGCAGCTGCTGGCGGCGGCGGATCTGGTCATTGCCCGTTCCGGGGCCCTGACGCTGGCGGAACTGGAAGTGGTGGGGCGTGCCTCCATCCTGATTCCCAGTCCCAACGTGGCGGAAAACCATCAGTATTACAATGCCCTGGAACTGGAAAAGGCCGGTGCCGCGGTGGTCATTGAGGAGAAAAACCTCACAGGGGAAAAACTCATCGACACCGTGCAGCGTCTGCTGGGAACCCCCGGCAAGCTGGCCGAGATGGGAGCCAACGCGAAAAAACTGGGCAACCCCGACAGCCTGTCGCAGATTACCGAAAAACTGTTGAACCTTGTAAAGTAAAAAGGCCTTGCATTCGTAGCAAGCCGTTTGGAAAGGAGCCACCCTATGGACCGCGACCAGCGCAGCCGTCAGCAAAAGTCCAGGGGCGGCTCCTTTGCGCGTTCCACCCCAAAACGCAGCCTGGGCAGCCGGATGGGACTGCAAAAGCAGACATCGCGTCCCCAGGCAGGGCAGCGGCGACCGGCCCCCAATCCCATGCCGAACCGCCGTCCGCCTTCCGGACAAGCCCGCCGTAGCCAACCGCAGCTGAATCCCCAGAAGGCCGGCTACACGCCGGGAGCGCCGCGCCGGCAGCGGCGTGTCACCCAGGCAGAATTACTGCGGCAGCGCAACCGGCGCCGTGCGCTGGGGGTGCTGGCCGTCTTGGCTGTGCTGGTGGTGGGGGCTGTGATTTCCATCAACCTGCTGTTCAAGGTAACCGCCTTCCGGGTGGAAACCTTTGACCGCACCACCCCTGCCGACACCGGTGTTTACACCGAGGACGAGATCATCGCGGCGCTGGGCATCGAACAGAACAGCAGCCTCTTTGGTTTTTCCACCACCGAAAAGACCATGCAGCTGCAGGCCCAGTTCCCGTATCTGGATAACGTCCAGGTGGATATCCAGCTGCCGGGTACGGTGGTGGTCAAGGTACGTCCTGCCACCGAGCGGTTTACCTGCATGTATTCCGGCGGATGGGTGGTCCTGAGCGATTCGCTCAAGATTTTGCGCAGCGATGTCTCTCAGCCCCAGGGCCTGACGGTACTGTCCTGCACGCTGCAGCCGGACTTCACCCCCACACCGGGGGCGTTTGTGGCGCCTGTCACATACAACTCGCTGTTGGAGGGGGAGCCGGAAACGGCCGAGACGGCCCAGCAGAACGCCACCGAAGTGTTGATGCAGCTGTTGGATTGTCTCGAGACCGAAGGACTGTCGGATGGTGTGACGGCCCTGGACATCACCGATCTGAGCAAAATCTCCTTCACCTACCAGGATCGCATCCAAGTTCTGGTGGGCAACAGCAACCGGATGGACTATAAGGTGCGCCTGGCAGGGGTAGCCATTCTGGACCCGGACAAGGGTCTGGCCGCCAGCGATAAAGGCACGCTGGATGTGAGTTATCAGCAGACCGACGGCGAAATCAAGGGCTATTTTGCCCCCGACGAACCGGATCCCACGCCGACCCCGACCCCCGCAGAGGGGGAAGAAGGGGAGGGGGCTTCTTCCGAAGCCACCACAGACAACTCCGAAGAGGAATAAAAAATCCCGTGGAACGAAGGCTTAATAGTGATAAGGTACTATTTAGCTTTGCGAGGGGCAGAGAACGGTGTGACCGTAATGGTCACGCCGTTTTTCTGCGTCCAAGGGTAGATTTCGCAAC
>CAJFFY010000012.1 GCA_904374465.1 uncultured Subdoligranulum sp. | reverse complement strand
CAGCCGTGCCAGGTCAAAGTAAGTGACGTAGGCCAGTCCCTCGGAATAAAAGCTGTTGGTCATAAAGGTGCTGCCGCCACTGCTCATCATACCGCCGCCAGTGATGCAATACTCCGGATCCAGTGGGTGCCATTCCTGGGTGTAGACATTGTAAAATCCATACTGGGAAGTGGTTGCATCCTGCAGCCCCAGCCAGCCGCTTTTGAGTGCAGGATACGTCTGGTTGATAAAGTCATCATACAGGAACCGGCCGGCTGTAGTGGAAACCAGGTTTAAATCGGGGTCATAGACTTCGATGGCACCATCCCGCAGAAACATACGGTACCCGTTGTAACCGGCCAGAAACTCCACATTGCCTTCAATGGGAAGCTGCTGCAGATCAGCATCACAGAACTTGCGAATCGTGACCTGGTTTTCTCGATCGTAATCGTTCCAGATTTCAAAGGTGTTGTTTTCTCGGAAATTTTCCCACAGCGTGATGGCTCGATAGGGAACTCCGTAAACCCAGGCACCACCACTGCTAAAGTATGGAACACAACTTGCGGTGACCAGTGCCTCAAAATCCGGCGCAGCAGATCCTTTGACATCGGTCACAGAAATCTCATATAGTGGCCCGGTATAAGAGGGAGCAGCGGTAGCCGAGGCTGCCGTTTCGGCGGTAGCTGATGCGGGTGAATCTGCTGCTTTGCAACCGGCTAGCATAGAGGTGCCCACCAGTAAACATGCGGTGGCAAATACAATTTTTTTCATCATTGCTTCCATTTCCTTTCGTTTGCTGTGCAGGGAAACAGCGGACATACGGTTATGTGCAGGGAGGTTGCTGTTGCTTACATTAGTAAAAAATATATGAGTTATCGTAAAACGGATCCACACGATGCGGAACTGTTACAGCCCGTCGTGGCAGCAGTCATCAGACCCACAAGGGAAAATGCAACAAATTTTTGCATACGGGTCATAATGTACACCTGCCTAAAAATGATGTGGAAAGCATCATTAAGTGTTATGGACGTCAAACAAAAACATTTGACAACAGGTATTATAACGAAACGTGGAACCATTTGGCAAGTAGCATAGGAAAGGCGGCGTGCCGCAGTGCATAAATCCCTCCTTCAGGTGGCATACTGCTACCAAAAGGAGGGATTTTCATGTCCATGTTCAAAAAGATTCTGTTGCTGCTCGCCATTGTGGGCGGCATCAACTGGGGTATTTACGGGATCTGGGGCTTCAACGCCGTGGGTTGGCTCACCGGAGGCAGTCTCACCTGGCTGGCCCGGACCATCTTCATTGTGGTGGGCGTGGCAGCCATCTGCCTGGTACCCAGCCTTTTCATGAGTGACGAACCCCGGCCGGAGCCCCGGACGCACTGACAAAAAAGGCGGACCGAACGGTCCGCCTTACATAGTTTACAGAATCGGGCCCGCATCCAGGCGGTTGCTGCGTGCAAGGATGCCTACGCTGAGCACCAGCCCCACACAGAAATACATCATAACCACACTGGAGCCGCCCGCCGAAAAGAAAGGCAGCGTCACACCGATGACCGGCAATACCTGCAGGTTCATGCCCAGGTTGATGACGCACTGCACGAACAGCGCCGCAAAGATCCCCACGCAGATATAACGCCCCAGCGCATCCGGACTGCGCAATGCCGTGCGCAGGGTGCGCAGACACAGGGCGAACAACAGAATCAGCACGGCGGCGGCGCCCACAAACCCCAGCACATTGGCCAGATACGCAAAGATAAAGTCGTTCCAGGCGTTGGGGACAAAGATATGGTCCCCGCTGAACAGTCCCTGCCCGGTCAGGCCGCCGGTGCCAATGGCCATGGCACCCTTGTTTTGCTGGTAGGTGATATCCGAAAGCGCAGGATCTTCCGGCGTCAGAATGGCCATGATCCGCTGGAACTGGTACCCCTTGAGCAAGTCCGGCTTGAGAAGCAGCAGGGCACCGCCGCCCACCACGCCGGCGGTCAGAACGCCGCCCACCAGCCAGTGGGACAGGCCGCCGGCATACAGCATGATCAGCCCGATTCCCAGGAATACCAGCGCCGTGCCGTCATCCCCCTGCAGATGGATCAGAAAAGGGGGGACAATCACATGCACCAGCAACAGCAGCAGGTTTTTGGGGCGGTTCACCTGCCCCCGCAGCTGGCTCAGATGCAGGGCCAGGGTCAGAATGAAACTGATTTTTGCCAGTTCGGCGGGCTGAAAGGTCATGCCGCCCACCCGGTACCAACTGTAGTTGGAGGTGCCTCCCGCATCATAGCCGATGGTCAGCACCCCGGTGTTCACATTGTGCAAGAACAGGGTGGGCAGTACCAGACCCCAGGCCACCGTGGCGTGCAGCGGCCAGGCCCGGGCCAGGGCGCGGTAATCTACGGTGGAAAACACAATGGCAAGCATCAATCCCAGCAGACTGGCGATGACCTGCACCGAGGCCTTGTTGTTGGAACCCAACTGGTTGTGCCCCAGGGATACCAGCACCAGAACGCTGAGCGCCGAGCACAGCAGGCAAAGAACCAGATACAGCATATCGACGCGGCGCAGATAACGGCGGATCAGTGGGTACATACACGGACTCCCTTCGGGATGATTCTATCCCTAGTATTATAGCGCAAATGGCGGGGTTTGACCACGCCCGCACCGGATATTTTACAAATGACCCAATGTGTACTATAATAAATACGACTACGCAGGAAGGAGTATGACTGCCATGCAGGAATATACCACACACTCGCGGGAGGAAACGGTGGCCCTGGGGCGCCGCTTTGCCCAGACCCTTCCGGCAGGGGCACTCATTGCCTTCACCGGCGGATTGGGGGCAGGTAAGACGGCTTTCTGCCAGGGCCTGGCTGAGGGCCTTGGCTGTACCGACCCGGTAAGCAGCCCCACCTTTGCCATTGTCAATTATTACCGGGGCCCGCGGCCACTGGCTCATTTTGATCTGTACCGCATCCATACCGAAAATGACCTTGCGGCAGCCGGCTTCTATGACTACCTGGATATGGGGGCTGTGGTGGCCTGCGAATGGAGCGAAAACTGTGCCGAGCTGTTGGCCCAGGAACATCCCATCCATATCGATATCTGCCGGGTGGACGAAACCACCCGCCATATCAAGATTTGGTAAAGTTCAAACCGGATAAAACAGAACGTTTATTACATATTGTATAGGTGATTATATGAATTTACTGGCGGTGGATACCGCAGGCAAAACGGCTGCGGTGGCCGTTCTGCGGGACGATACCCTTCTGTATGAAACCCAGTGCAACAATGGTCTGACCCACAGCGAAACGCTGCTGCCCATGATCGATACCGCGCTGCGGGCCTGCCATCTCACGGTGGAGGACCTGGACGTGCTGGGTGCTACCAACGGGCCCGGCAGTTTTACCGGGCTGCGTATCGGTCTCTCGGTGATCAAGGGACTGGCACTGCCGCGGCAGATTCCCTGTGCACCGGTTTCCACCATGGCGGCGCTGGCCTACGGCATGGCCGGGCAGGGGACCGTAATCGGGGCCCAGGACGCCCGTCGCGGGCAGGTCTACTGGGCGGCCTTTGATCTGGAAAGCCACGCCCGGCTGACCCCGGACGCCGCCGCACCGGTGGCATCGCTGGCGGATTTTGTGCAGAACTGTAAAAAACCGCTATTTTTTGTTGGCGACGGCGCCGCTTTGTGTTACAATACCTATGAACAGGTACCGGGCGTTGCTCACTGTCCCCCCGCGCTGCAGGTGCTGCGCGGGGCCGGGGTGGCGCTGGCGGCCAGGGCCCTGTGGGAAAGTGGCGGTTGCGTGCCGCCCGCTGAACTTTTGCCGGATTATCACCGGCTGAGTCAGGCGGAGCGGGAGCGCGCCGAAAGAGAAAAACAACAGGGGGAAACAACCAATGCAGTTTGACAAACCGATCGCGCTGGCGGCCGACCATGGCGGCTATGAATTGAAGGAAGCCCTCAAGGCACACCTGGACGAGCTGGGCATCGCCTATGAGGATTTCGGCACCGACTCCACTGCCAGTGTGGACTACCCGGACTTCGCCGAGGCCGGCTGCAAGGCTGTGCAGGAAGGCCGCTGTGCGCTGGCCATTCTGTGCTGCGGTACCGGTGTGGGCATGTCCATGTGCGCCAACAAGATGCAGGGTATCCGTGCCTGCTGCTGCAGCGATACCTTCAGCGCCGAGTTCACCCGCCGGCACAACGACGCCAACGTGTTGTGCATGGGCGGCCGCGTGGTGGGGGCCGGTCTGGCCTGCCAGATCGCCGATGCCTTCCTGAACGCCACCTTTGAGGGCGGCCGTCACCAGAAGCGTATCGACAAGATGATGGCCTTGCAGAACCGCTAAGTGTTGTATAGCCTGCCCGGCAGGCTGCCGATAAATTATCTTTGACAAGGAGATTGTACCATGAGCGTTGTTGAGATCGTAGATCATCCCCTGATTCAGCACAAGATCAGCCTGATGCGGGACCGCAACACCGGCACCAAGGAATTCCGTGACCTGGCAAGCGAGGTGGCCATGCTGCTTTGCTACGAAGCCACCCGGGACCTGCCCACCGAGGAAGTGGAGGTGGAAACCCCCATCGCGCTGGCCCGGACCAAGGTGCTGGCCGGTCGTAAACTGGCGCTGGTGCCCATTCTGCGCGCCGGCCTGGGCATGGTGGACGGTATGCTGCGGCTGATTCCCGCCGCCAAGGTGGGCCACATTGGTCTGTACCGTAACGAGGAAACCCTGAAGCCTGTGGAATATTACTGCAAACTGCCCAGCGATATCAACGAGCGCGAGGTCATCGTCCTCGATCCCATGCTGGCCACCGGCGGCAGTGCTTCGGACGCCATCACCCAGATCAAGAAGCGTGGCGCCAAGCACATCAAGTTCATCGGCCTCATCGCTGCACCTGAAGGCATGAAAGCGCTCCACGAGGCACATCCCGATGTGGATATCTATGTGGGTACGCTGGATGAGCGCCTCAACGACCAGGGGTACATCGTGCCCGGTCTGGGCGACGCGGGTGACCGTATCTTCGGTACCAAATAATTTGCTGTACACAACAAAAGGCGTGGACCATTCGGTCCACGCCTTTTTTGGCGGATATTACAATTCTTGGGGATCGGTGTGCAGCACCACGGTACGACGTCCCAAGGTCAGTAACCCCTCCCGCTGCATCTGGGAGAGCGCGCTGCTCAGGGCGCTGCGGTCCACCCCCAGAAAGTCGGCCAGCTGCTGACGGTCGAAGGGCAGCGTAAATTGCAGACTGTCGTTCTTGATTGCCAGGGCAGAAAAATAAGCCGTTACCCGGCCGCGAATCGTCTTGGGGGCGGTATACAGGTTGCGCCGTGCCAACCCCAGGTTTTTCCGCGCCGCAATCTGCAAAAGGTTCTGTGCCATCTGCTGCAGCCAGGGCTCCCGGCCGGGGTGCAGCAGCCGCTCTGCCGACAGAAACAATGCCTCCCCGTCGGTGGCGGCTGTCACGTTGACCAGCAACGGCTCCCGGGGCAGACAGGCGTAGGTTTCAGCAAACAGATCTCCCGCTTCCGCCTGTCCCAGCAGTGTCTTGCTGCCCCAGACATCCAGATGCTCAATGTGTACCCGGCCAGTCAGCACCAGCCCCATGTGGGTAACCGGGTGCCCGGCCTGCAACAGCAGTTCATCTTTGACAAAAGGGTGGCGTCGGGCGTCCAATGCGTCCAGCGCGCGGTGGGCTTCCTCGTCCGTCAGACCACGGAACAGTGCCGTTCGCGTCAGTTCACAAGTTTCCATGAATTTCCTCCTGCTACGTTGTATCTACAACATACAGCTTGTCCCTATTGTAGTAGACTGTTCCCACAAAGTCAATACGGAGGCAAGCTTTTATGAAACGACGGATCATCCACATCGACGAAGAAAAGTGCAACGGCTGTGGGGCCTGTGCGGCGGCCTGCCATGAGGGGGCCATTGCCATGGTGGACGGTAAGGCACACCTGATGCGGGACGACTACTGCGACGGCCTGGGGGATTGCCTGCCCACCTGCCCCACCGGGGCCATCACTTTTGTGGAGCGGGAGGCGGCGCCCTACGATGAGGCGGCGGTCCAGGCAGCCAAGCGGCAGAAAGCCGCTGCGGCCTGCGGCTGCCCCGGCAGCGCCCCCAAGACCCTGCATGCCGGGTGCCCGGGCAGCCAGGCCCGGAGCCTGGCGGGCGGCGAAGAGGCACCGGCCTTGCAGACCGCAGCCCCCAGCCGGCTGCGCCAGTGGCCCGTGCAGATTAAACTGGTGCCCCTGCAGGCCCCCTTCTTTGACGGAGCCAAGCTGCTTATCGCGGCGGATTGCACGGCCTATGCCTATGCTGCTTTCCACGAGCGGTTCATCCGCGGGCATGTCACGCTGGTGGGGTGCCCTAAGCTGGACAGCGTGGATTACAGCGAAAAGCTTGCCGAGATTCTGCGCCGCAATGAGATCCGGGAAGTGACGGTGGTTCGGATGGAGGTGCCCTGCTGCGGCGGACTGGAACAGGCCGCCAAGCGGGCGTTGCAGGCCAGCGGTAAGTTCATCCCCTGGCAGGTGGTCACCATCTCCACTGACGGACGCATTCTGGACTGAGAAAAAACTCTTGACTTCAAGTGCACTTTAAGTGATACGATAAACAAAACGTGAGAAGTCAGGAGGTTTATTATGGAAGATCGTATCGAACGCTGTGCCCAAAAATTCGGGATCCTGTTCGGAGCCGCTCCGGCAGGGGACGAGGGTACCGACCCCGAATTCATGAAAATCCTGCAGCGGTTTATCTTCGGGGAAGTTTGCTACACCGGAACTCTCAGCGATGAGGATAGGGAACTGGTCACCGTCACGGTGCTGGCCGTCAACCAGACGCTGCCCCAGCTCAAAGCTCATGTGGGAGCGGCGCTGAACGTGGGCTGTACGCCGGTGGCCATCCGGGAGGCTGTCTACCAGTGTGCACCCTTCATCGGGTTCCCCAAGACCCTCAACGCCATTGCCGCCATGAACGAAGCCTTCATGGCCGCCGGGATTGCTTTGCCGTTGCCGCCCCAGGCAACGGTGGCGGATGCCGACCGGTACGAGGCCGGGCTGGCCCTGCAGGCGCCCCTCTACGGCACCGAGATTGCCGACCGCTACGGGGATCTGCCGCCGGAATATGCCGAGGCGATTCCCCGGTTCCTCACCGAGTTCTGCTTCGGGGACTTCGCCAGCCGCAACGGTCTGGACGAGGCCCGGCGGGAACTGTTGACGGTGGTCATGCTGGCCGCGCTGGGTGGGGCCGAAGTACAGGTCAAAGCCCATGTGTTGGGGGCTGAAAAGGCCGGCAACAGCCGGGACCGCATTCTGGCCGCCCTGGTCCATGCCATGCCCTATATGGGGATCCCCCGTCTGTTCAACGCCCTGAACGCCGCACGCAGCGTTTGGAATCAGGCATAAATACAAAGCGCCCTTCCCCACGGGGAAGGACGCTTTTTCTGTGTATCAGTTTTTCAGTGCCTGCATGGGGGCGGGAATGCGGCCGCCGCGGTGGATCATCACGGCAGGGCTGTACCGGCTGATGGGCATGATGGGCGCGTGGCCCAGCAGGCCGCCGAAGTCCAGCACATCGCCGGCCTTGTGGCCGATGGCGGGAATGACACGCACGGCGGTGGTCTTGCTGTTGACCATACCGATGGCGGCCTCGTCGGCGATCAGGCCGCTGATGACTTCCGCCGGGGTGTCGCCGGGAATGACCACCATATCGATGCCCACCGAGCAGACGGCAGTCATGGCTTCCAGCTTCTCCAGCGTCAGGCTGCCGCAGTTGGCCGCCTGGATCATACCGTCATCCTCCGACACCGGGATGAAGGCGCCGGACAGACCACCCACGTGGTTGGAGGCCATCACACCGCCCTTCTTGACGGCGTCGTTCAGCAGGGCCAGGCAGGCGGTGGTGCCGCAGCAGCCGCAGCTTTCCAGCCCCATCTCCTCCAGGATGTTGGCCACGCTGTCGCCGATTGCCGGGGTGGGGGCCAGGGACAGATCGATGATACCGGCGGGTACACCCAGCCGCTCGCTGGCCAGGTTGGCCACCAGCTGGCCCAGACGGGTGATCTTGAAAGCGGTGCGCTTGACCAGCTCCGCCACCTCATCCATGGGGGCGTCTTTGGGCAGCTTGGCCAGAGCGGCGCGGACCGCGCCCGGGCCGGAAACACCCACATGAATCTCGCAGTCCGGCTCGCCGGGGCCATGGAAGGCACCGGCCATGAAGGGGTTGTCCTCCGGTGCATTGCAGAAGACCACCAGTTTGGCGTCGCCCATGCACATGTTGTCCTGGGTCAGTTCGGCGGTCTGGCGGACTACCTGCCCCATCAGTCGGACGGCATCCATGTTGATGCCGGATTTGGTGGAGCCCACGTTGACGCTGGAGCAGACCAGATCGGTCTCGGCCAGAGCACGGGGAATGGCTTCGATGAGCCGCTTGTCCCCGGCGGAAAAGCCCTTGTGCACCAGGGCACCGAAACCGCCGATGAAGTTGATCCCCACGGTCTTGGCGGCCCGGTCCAGCGCCTTGGCATAGGCCACGGGATCGGCGTCGGGGGCAGCCCCCAGCAGCATGGCGATGGGCGTCACGCTGATGCGCTTGTTGACGATGGGCACGCCGTATTCGGCGCTGATGCCGTCCACCACCGGGACCAGGTTGCCGGCCAGGCGCACGATCTTGTTGTAGATCTTCTCGCAGGCCTTGTCACCGTCGGGATCGATGCAATCCAGCAGGCTGATGCCCATGGTGACGGTGCGCACGTCCAGGTTCTCGGCGGTCAGCATCTCGATGGTTTCCAGAATATCGCCGCTGTTCAAAATTCTCATACTCTGTCACAGCCTCCCGTCAGATGGTGTGCATCGCGTCAAAGACTTCCTGGCGGGTCATGGTGACCTGCATCTTCATCTCGTCCCCCAGGGCGGTGAAGCGGTCCCGGACGGCGGCCGGGTCGACGGTGCAACGGTTCAGGCTGACCAGCATGATCATGCAGAACATATCCTGCATGATGGACTGGGAGATGTCTTCGATGTTGATGTTCAGCTCGGCGCAGACGGCGCTGACCTTGGCGACGACGCCCACGGTGTCGTGCCCGATGACGGTGATAACAGCTTTCATACGATTTGCCCCCTCATTCAGAATGATTGTATTATAGCAGAGTTTGGGGAGCGGTGCAACAACGGGGAACAAAACAAAAACAGGGAGAGGAACTTTCCTCTCCCTGCAAAATACAGGTGTTATTACGGCAGCTGGGGGGCATAGTCTGACAGGCGTCGGGGCTTGCCCTCAAAGGCGATGGCAATGGCATCGGGGCCGGTGTTGGCACTGACGGCGGCACCCAGCTGGAAGGTGATCAGCGGGGCATGGCCGAAGGTCTTTTTGCAGAGCTTGACCAATTCGTCCCGGCGGGCGGTGCTGCCGGTGTAGCCCACCATATAAGGCATATCCCGCACGTTATCCACCCGGCTGGATACCCACTTCACCATGGCGGGGGTCACGGCGGCGTCGCCGCGCACCTTGGCCTCCACCTTGGAGATGCCGTCGTTCAGGCTGATGATGGGCCGGATACCCAGCAGATCGCCCACCACGGCGGCCGCCGCACTGACACGGCCGGACTTTTTCATCTGTTTCAGGCTGTAGGCGGCCAGGCAGACCTCCATGCAGTCCAGCTTGTGCATCATTTCATCCACGCAGGTGGCCAGCTCACCGCCGTTGCGCACCTTGCGGGCACACTCGCACAGATACCAGCCGAACACCATGGAATAGGTGTGGCTGTCCAGAATCTGGATGTGCAGCTTGTGGCCGGGGCGTTCCTCTTCCAGCATTTCCAGTGCCTTCAGGGCGTTGTTGTAGGTGCTGGATCCGCCGCTGTTGATGCTCAGGTGCACCAGGTCGGTGTAGCCCTCGTCCACATAGCGCTCATAGATTTCGCACCACTGCAGCTGGGTGATGGCCGCGGTGGTGGGCACACCCTGGGCGTCCCGCATCATCTGGTAGAACTGGTCGTTGGTAAAATCCTTGCGCTCGATGTATTCGGTGCCGTCCACATTGATGGGAAAGCCCACCAGCTCAATGCCGTATTTTTCCGCCAGCTCCTGGGGAATGTCGGCGGAAGAGTCTGTCAAAAATCCGATCTTGCTCATTATACATCCTCACTCCATTCGTACCGGGTCAGCTGTCCGTGGGTTTCCAGACCGGCAAAATCCCATTGCCGCAGTACCTCGTACACACCCACCGCCACCGCGTTGGAAAGGTTCAAACAGCGCTCGCCGTGGCGCATGGGCATGCGCACGCAGCTTGCCTCGTTGCGGACCAGCAATTCTTCCGGCAGGCCGGCATCCTCGCGGCCAAAGACCAGATACGCCCCGTCGGGGTAGTGCACATCCACATGGCGGTGCGGCCCCTTGGAGGTAAAATAGAAAAACGGCCCCTTGTTTTTGCCAAAGAAATCCGCAAGGTCCTGATAATATGTTATATCAAGCTGGTGCCAATAGTCAAGACCGGCACGTTTTAATTTTTTGTCGTCGATGGTAAAACCCATGGGTCCCACCATATGCAGCCGCGCTCCGGTTACCGCGCAGGTACGCGCAATATTGCCGGAGTTCTGGGGAATCTGCGGCTCCACCAGTACAATGTTCACCGTTGGCATATCTTTCACTTCCTGTTTTTTCCGGCACGGCCTTACGGGTCACGGTGCCATCAGTTTGGGCAGGGCGCTTTCCAGCCAGACGCCCAGCCGTTCATCGGCTCCTTCCGGTGTGCAGCGGATGCAATCCGCCACAAAGGCGGCGGCAGCCTGCACGGCGGCCTGGGGAACATTGCCCTGCAAAATACGGCCCACCAGCACAGCGCCAAAGATGTCGCCGGTGCCGTGGTACATCCGGGGAATCAGGGGCGTCTTGACAAAATACCCCTGTCCGCCGCGGGCGGCCCCCACACAGCCGATGCACCGGCCGCCGGACACACCGGTCACGCCGGTAACCACCACCTGGGGGGCAATGCGGGTCAGCCGGGCCGTCTGTTCGGCGGCCTGCTCGGCACTGCCCACGCCGGGCAACGGATCCCCCAGCAGCAGGGCGGCTTCGGTTACGTTGGGGGTGATCAGGTCGGCTTTGCTGCACAGGTTGTACATGGCGGGGACCATCTCAGCCCCCAGTCCCTTGTACAACCGGCCGCTGTCTCCCAGAACCGGGTCCACCACCTTGAAGGCCTGGGGCCACAACTCAAAGGCCTGCTCCACCAGTTTGGCCTGGCTGGGATCGGACAGATAGCCCGAATAGATGCAATCAAAGTGCAGCCCCAGGCGGTGGTAGTGGGCCAGCGCAGCCGGACCGTAGCCGGGATTGGCCAGCTTGGCCGGAGTGCCCAGACCGCCGGTATGGGTGGAAAGCACCGCGGTGGGCAATGCGACGGCTTGTACCCCCAGGCAGGACAGGACCGGAACGATCACCGAGAGGGCTGCCCGGCCGAAACCGGGCAGATCATGGATGGCTAATACGGTTTTTGGTGCATTGGACATAGACAAGGTTCCTTCTGTATGTATATTTCCCTACGATTTTAGCACAAACGGCTCCACAAAAAAAGGCGTATCGCGGCGAAAGAAAACTTTTCCCCGTTTTTTTCGGGACACGGTGCGCATATTTCGTGGCAGCCGGCACATCCTAACGGTGTACCTGAAACGACAAAGGAGGGGCTCGTTATGAATGTTTCCACAATGGCTTCGGCAGCTGTCGGCATGGCGGTGGGTGCCGCGGTGATGGGCATGGCCACCCAGGACCGCCGGCAGATGCGCAAGACCGTGCACAAACTGGCCAAAGGGGCCGAGAAGACCCTGGTGGATCTGGACAAAGCCGTGCAGCAGATGCACTGGTAACGCAAAAAAGGCTCCCGGCCCGATGGCCGGGAGTCTTTTTTGTGGGGCAAGGCGTTACAGGATGCGCACCCGGATGGCAGGTTCGATGCCGCTGAGCTCGGTGGCCAGCGTGTCGCTGATCTCGCCGGTCACATCCAGCAGGGTGTAGGCGATATCCTTCTTGCTCTTGTTGACCATGTTTTCGATGTTCAGGTGGGCAGCGGTCAGGATGCCAGTGATGGCGGAGATGGCACCCGGTGTATTCTTGTGGATGATGCAGATGCGGCGCCCGCCCAGCCGGGGCTGGCTGACATCCGGCAGGTTGACACTGTGGGAGATGTTGCCGTTCTTCAGATAGTCGCTCAGCTCGGCGGCAGCCATCACGGCGCAATTGGTCTCGCTTTCGGGGGTGCTGGCACCCAGATGCGGGGTGCACTCCACGCCCTTAACCCCCAGCAGCTCTTCGGTGGGAAAATCGCAGAAATAATGGGCCACCTTGCCGCTGTCCAGGGCGTCCAGCAAAGCGGCGTTGTCCACCAACTCCCCGCGGGCAAAATTCAGCACGCGGACCCCGTCCTTGCACATGGCCAGCGTCTGGGCGTTGATGGTGTGGCGGGTGGTGGGCAGATAGGGGACATGGATGGTCAGGTAATCACACCGGGGCAGCATATCGCCCAGGGTGACGCAGTGCTGCACGCTGCGGGAAAGGCTCCACGCGGCGTCGATGGAGATATAAGGGTCGTAACCCAGGACCTCCATACCCAGCGAGACGGCGGCGTTGGCCACCCGGGCGCCGATGGCACCCAGGCCGATGACACCCAGCGTCTTGCCCCGCAGTTCCGGTCCCACAAACTGCTTTTTGCCCTTTTCCACATCTTTGGCGATGGTATCCCGCCCCTTCAGGCCCTGGGCCCACTGGACGGCATCCACCATATTGCGGCTGCCCGCCACCAGCGCCCCGATGACCAGTTCGGCCACGGCGTTGGCGTTGGCACCCGGGGTGTTAAAAACCACAATGCCGGCGTTGGTGCATGCTTCGATGGGGATGTTGTTGGTGCCGGCGCCGGCCCGGGCGATGGCCAGCAGGCTTTCGGGCAGCGGTGCGTCGTGCATGTCGGCGCTGCGCACCAGAATACCCTGGGGCGCGGCGGCTTCGTTGTCAATCTCAAACTGGCTGGCGGGCAGCTTGGCCAGGCCCGCCGGCGAAATGGCGTTCAGTGTTTTGATGGTGTACATGGTGGCAACCCCTTTTCCCGTTTACTGATGTTCGCGGCGGAACTTTTCCATAAAGTCCACCAGTTTGTCGATGCCCTCGGCGGGCATGGCGTTGTAAATGGAAGCGCGCATACCGCCCACCAGGCGATGGCCCTTCAGATTGACGAAACCTGCTTCGGTGGCGGCGGCGCAGAACGCCTTGTCGGTGTCGGCGTCGGGGCTGGTGAAGGTCACATTCATCAGGCTGCGGTATTCCTTCTGGACGGGATTGTGGTAGAAGTCCTGGCTGTCCAGGTAATCATACAGCACCTTGGCCTTGGCCTCGTTTCGCTTTTTCATCTCTTCCAGACCGCCCACCTCGTGTTCCAGGTAATCCATCACCAGGCCGGTCATGTAGATGCACCAGCAGGGCGGGGTGTTGTACATGCTGTCGGCTTTCAGCAGGGTGGTGTAGTTCATCATGGTGGGAATCTGCTCGGGCGTGATGCCCTTGGCGCTCTTGCCCAGCAGGTCCTCCCGCACGATGGCCACCGCCATACCGGCAGGGGCGATGTTCTTCTGCACACCGAAGTAGATGACGCCGTACTTGGTCACATCCACCGGCTCGGAGCAGATCATCGAGCTCATATCCGCCACCAGGGGGATGCCCTCCACCTGGGGCACCTCCCGGAATTTGGTGCCGAAGATCGTGTTGTTCTGGCAGATATGGATGTAGCTGGCGTTGGGGTCGTAGTCGATGGCCTTCACGTCGGGAATGTAGGTGAAGTTCTTGTCCTTGCTGCTGGCCGCAATGCGGGCCGTGCCGAACTTGGCACCTTCCTCGGCGGCTTTCTTGCTGAAATTGCCGGTTACCAGGTAGTCGGCGGTGCCGGTGGTCATGAAGTTCAGCGGCACCATGGCGAACTGCTGGGTGGCACCGCCCTGGAAAAAGCCGATTTTATAATTGTCGGGAATGCGCAGCACCCGGCGCAGGGAGGCCTCGGTGTTTTGGATAATCTCGTCAAACCATTTGCTGCGATGGCTCATCTCCATCACACTCATGCCGGAGCCGTGGTAATCCAACAGTTCCGCCTGGGCGGTTTTCAGAACAGCTTCCGGCAGCATCGAGGGGCCGGCACTGAAATTGTACACTCTAGCCATGATCGTTTCCTCCGTTTACACTACAAATGGCAGCACGCTGAGCGGCTGCCTTGTGCCGCGCCGCTGCGGCTATGCATTTATTATACGGAGGGGACTGCCAGCCCACAAGCGGGCAAAATCCCGAAAAAAGCAGGCAGGAGGAAGGGGTGTTTCTGTGAAACGGCGAATTGTTTTCGGGTGGAAAACACTATATACGACAAACGTAAAAGAAATGCGCCGGACACATAAAAATATCGGACGGAAAATTGTGCAATCTGCTGGGTAGACAAAATATCTACTACAGATGTAAAATAAAAACGATGAAATTTCTACAAATGTAAAGGAACTGAACCATGGAACAACTTTCTCATAGTGAAGAGCAGGTGATGGTAGCCCTGTGGAGCTGTGGCCGTGCGGCTACCCGGCGGGAAATAGCCGCACGGTTGCCGGTCCAATGCAAATGGGCTGATACCACCTTGTTGAACTTTTTGCTGCGGCTGGAGAAAAAATCCTTTGTGCGCACTGAAAAACAGGGCAACAAGAATGTCTATACGCCGCTGGTGCGTCGGCTGACTTACTGCGGTGCCGTCAGTGAGGCCCATCTGCAAACGCTTTACGGCGGGGATCTGCGGGCTTTCGTGCGGGCCCTGGCCGACACCGACCGGCTCAGCTATGCCGACATTGAGCGGCTGCTCCGCTGGCTGGGGGAGTACCAGGCGGCCAACCCGGAATACGATTATGAATGAGAGGGCAGGTCGGGCTTCATCTCACACATATCCGGCCAGAAGCGCTTGAAAACATGCCCCATCTGGGCGCGCTCGTTGCGGCGCTCCTCGATGGTCAGGGCGCGGAAGAATCCTTTCCACAGCCGCTGCCAGTTCAGCTCTTCGCTGTCGGTGCAGGGGGTATAGTGGTCCATGGCCAGGTACTGGACCTGACGGTTCCGCCGCAGCAGGGCGGTACCGTGGGTGGCATCGAAGATCAGAAAATCCTCGTCGGGAAGACGGCTGCAAAAGTGGCCGCGCAGCAGCGGTAGCACCTGATGTTTGGGATGAATCACCGTACCCAGCATGCCGTCCCGGTCTTCAAAACGGATGAACTCAATGTAGCGGTGTGCCTCGCAGTTGACGGCGCGTTCAATGGCAAAGGCAGCGGCCGCGTCGGCGTCCCCCAGCATCTGGGCTGCGCGGGGGCCGTGGTCGAAACATAGCCGGGCGAACCGCAGCAGCTTCAGGTCCTTGCCAGGATCGGTGCAAAGAAAACCGGTGGTAATGCGGTCCCGTACCACAGGTCCCAACCGTTCCAGTCCGTGCACCACCCGTTGGGCCCGATCCGGGTCGGTATCAATCTGCCGCACGCCGAACAATGTCATCTGGGCTTCCTGGGGTGGACAGACAGCGGAGGGAATCTCATGCCGGGAAAAGCTCTCGAAAATGCAGCAGAGAAATCCGGGAAAACTGCCGTCATAATGGTAGGCGGTATCGGTTACATTCGCTTGGTAAGGCATGTCAGCGCCTCCTCCCGTACCAGTTGGGCGGCCTCCGTTGCCGGTACGCCGTGGTCGGTCAGTTGGTGGACCGCAGGGGCCGCTGTGGGCAACGGTTTGGCGGCAAAATCATCCAGGCTAAGCTGCTGGACACCCACACCGAAGGCCTTGGGGTCCAGCAGCGCACCGGCAATCTCGGCCCGGGAACCACGCGCGGGGCAGTGACCGTTGCAGATGATGAAATACTGGGCCCGTTTGAGCACCACCCCGATGCGTTTGAGTTCCGCCATGCCCAGGCTTTGCAGCCGCCGTGCCTGCACGATGCGCAGCGCACTTTTTGGCCCGATGCCCGGCACCCGCAACAATTCGGCCCGGCTGGCGGTATTGACCTCCACGGGGAAAAACTCCGGGTGACGCACCGCCCAGGTACATTTGGGGTCCAGGTAGGGATCAAAATTGGGCTCCTCCTCGGTGAGCAGCTCGGTGGCGGAAAAATGGTAGTACCGCAACAGCCAGTCCGCCTGGTACAGCCGATGCTCCCGCAACAGCGGCGGCCGGGTGGAAAGTGCCGGCAACCGCTCGTCGGCCACAATCGGCAGATAGGCAGAGTAGAATACGCGCTTGAGGGCGTATTTCTTGTAGAGCCCTTCGGTCAGCTCCATGATGTGGCGGTCGGTTTCCGGTGTGGCACCAATGATCATCTGGGTGCTCTGTCCCGCCGGCGCAAAGGCGGGGGCCTTTTTGTAGACGGCCAGTTCCCGTTTGCTTTGCGCACTCTTCACCGCGATCTGTCCCATGGGACGCAGGATCGCGGCTTTTTTCTTGTCGGGGGCCAGCTGCCGTAAGCTGTTTTCGCTGGGAAACTCGATGTTGACGGACAGACGATCCGCCAGCAAGCCAATCCGTTCAATGAGCAGCGGGTCGGCGCCGGGGATGGTTTTGGCATGGATATACCCGTTAAAGTGATATTCCTGCCGCAGAATGCGCAGCGATTCAATCATCAGCTCCATGGTGCGGTCGGGGGTGCCCAACACCGCACTGGACAGGAAAAGTCCTTCGATATAATTGCGGCGATAAAAGCCGATGGTCAGTTCGGCCAGTTCCCGGGGGGTGAAAGTGGCCCGGGGACGGTCGTCGGACCGACGATTGACACAGTAGCGGCAGTCGTAACTGCAGGCGTTGGAATAAAGCACCTTTAAAAGGGAAACGCATCGCCCGTCGGGGGTAAAGGCGTGGCAGATGCCCGCCGCGGCACAGCTGCCCAGGCTTCCGTGTTGCCCGGGGCGATCCACACCGCTGGAGGTGCAGGCCACGTCGTATTTGGCACTGTCAGCCAGGATTTCCAGTTTTTCCGCCAGATCCATCACAAGGTTCTCCTGAAAAAAGGGTATAAAAAATACAGCCCACCGCATACGCTTGTGTTGCAAGCCTGCTGCGGGCAGTATTTTTACGGGATGGGGTGAAAGTCCACATTATGGGACAATCCCTCTGTTACAATACAATTGTCAGCGGAAGATCACCACTTGGCTTTGGTTTCCACCACCTTGCCGGCGATGTACAGGTGATCCAGTTCTTCCCCCTTGATGACCAGCTCTTCGTAAGCCGGGTTGAAGGGATGCAGAATCACCGAGTCGCCCCGTTGGATGTACTTTTTCAGGGTGCCTTCTCCGTCGGCGCCGTAGACCAGGACGCCCAGATCCCCGTTGTCCAGGGTGTTCTGGCGGTGGACCAGGGCCAGATCCCCGTCGGAAATGCGGGGCTCCATGCTGTCGCCCTTGACCACCAGGTAGAAGTAGTTCTGGGGATCCTTGACGCTGGCGTATTCCTTGCCGTAGTCCTCCTCAAAGGCGAGGGCACCGTAACCGGCACGGACGGTGCCCACCACGGGAATCAGGCATTCGGCATACCGGCTGAAAGCATACCGCCCCACCGCCGGGGTTTCCGCCGGACTTTTCTGCAGGCCCAGCAGGACATCCGCGGTGGTATCCAGAATCTCGGCCAGTTTGGCCACCGTCTGGGGATCGGGGGTGGAGCGGCCGGTCTCCCATTTACCCACGGCTTGCTGGGTGACGCCCAACATGCGGGAAATCTCGGCCTGGCTGTATTTTTTTGCTTTGCGGGCTTCTTTCAAGCGATCAGCAAACATGGCGGTGCTCCTTACTGCAAACGAGGTGAGTGGATGGGATGCATTTTTTGTTTGTTACATTTATTATACAACCGAGTGTGGTCTTTGTAAAGGGGAAAAACAAAAATAAAGTTGTAAAATACGCTTGACAACAACTCAAAGTAGTATTATAGTAGAGACAAGATACAACACAAGGTTGTTCCTTGGGCTTGCGGCAGGGGAATGACCAAAAGGATAAAGGGAGGAACCGGCAATGAAACATGAATGGATCAAAGCAATGGTGGGCAAACTGGCAGCCACCGGTACAATACTGCTTTTTCTGGTTCTGGTGCCGGCTGCGGCAGCCGGTTCGGTGCCCCTGTGGGCAGCGGTTTTGCTGGGCCTGGGCGGCGTGTTGCTCCTCAATGGGGTGTGCGGCATGTTGTTGACGGCTGAGCAACCCGAAAAACAGCCTCGGCCCGTCGCGCCGGTACATCCGGTTACGCTGCGGGTGGTGCGCGGTGGCCGCGCAGCGTGAACCTGGCGTATCCCTGCCTTGGGCGGGTGCAGCATATACCACAATAACCCCCGGATGGACCGTTCCATCCGGGGGTTGTTGTTTGTGGTGCGGTATGATACAATGGCCCCAAAGGAGCGTGGAACCATGAAAAAAATCCTGGAAGTTTGTGTGGACAGCCTGGCTTCTGCTTTGGCGGCAGCCGAAGGCGGCGCCGACCGGCTGGAACTTTGCAGTGCGTTGGTGGTAGGGGGACTGAGCCCCGACGTTGCGCTGTTCCGGCAGATTCGGGCGCAGTGCAGCCTGCCGGTGCGCTGTCTGATGCGTCCCCGCGCCGGGGATTTTCTGTACACTTCCTGGGAAATTGACCTGCTTTGTGCCCAGATCGAGGCCCTGAAGGCGGCAGGCGCCGATGGTTTTGTCATTGGTACGCTTACGCCGGAGGGACAACTGGATCGGTCGGCCATGCAACGGTTGCTGTCCGCCTGCGATGGCAAGCCGGTGACACTGCATCGGTGCATCGATGTTTCCCGTGATCTGGCGGAAACCTACCGTGCCGCGGCAGAACTTGGAGTGGATACGGTGTTGACCAGTGGCGGTGCGGCGAACTGTGTGGAAGGTGCCGCCCGGCTGGAAGAACTGCTGGCCCTGCGGGACACTCTGCAGGGACCCGAGGTGCTGATCGGCGCCGGGGTCAACGCCGGTGTGATTGCCCGGCTGCGGGCGGCGATGCCTGGCGCCCGGGCTTTCCATATGAGCGGCAAAACGCTGCTGGAAAGTGGCATGCATTTCCGGCGTCCGGGGGTCCCCATGGGACTGCCCGGCCTGGACGAATGGCACATCCAACAGACTGACAAGACGGCGGTACAGGCCGCGCGTCAGGCACTGGACCGGGACTGAGGGGGAAAAACGATGGAATTACAGCTGCGACGCTGGCAGGACGGCGATGAACCGGCATTGTCCGCCATTATGAACGGGATGGACCGACGTTTTCTTTCGGACCGGTTGCCCGACCCCTATACGGAGCAGGACGCGGCCTGGTGGCTGCACCGGGTGCAACAGCAGGAACAAAATCTTTACCGGGCCATCACGGTGGATGGGAAACCGGTGGGGATGATCTCGGTGGAGCAGCAGGAAGATGTCTACCGCCGGGATGCCGAGATCAGCTATTGTCTGCGCCGGGACTGGCAGGGACAGGGCATCATGACGGAAGCGGTGGCCCAAATCTGTGATCTGGCTTTTCATCAGATGGATCTGGTGCGGATCACCGGAAGGGTATTCGCGGAAAACCTTGCCTCCCGCCAGGTTCTGGAGACCAACGGGTTTGTGCTGGAAGGAACGCTCCGCCGGGCGGTATGGAAAAACAAGGCACTGCAGGATCTTTGTCTGTATGGCAGGCTGAAAGACTAAACGAAAAAAGCCCTTCGGACCACGGGTCCGAAGGGCTTTCTGGTTGGATTCAATCGTCATCGTAAGGGTCGTCAAACAGGCTGACCACCGAGGTTTTATCCAGATCCGGGCTGCCGTATTCCCGGACAGACTCCACCGGGGCACGGCGCCGTCCGTGGCGGGTCTTGCGCCGGTGGCGATCCAGCGTTTCCTCGTCGGGCAACGCGGCGGAGGGATCATCCGGCACAGCACGCCGACGGTCATAGGCCTGCCGGAAATCTTCCGGGGCAATGTCGGGCAGGTCGGGCGTCAGATCCAGCTCTTCCAGCAAGCTCTGCATGGACGCACAGTCTTCCGGAACGTCGGTCAGGCTGGCACCATAATGGCTGAACAACACCGTGCCGTCCCGATCCAGAATCAGGGTGAGCGGCAGCTGCTGCGGTGTGCCCTTGGCGGCGCGGTAGCCCTGCTTTTTGGCTTCCCGCAGGATACGCCATCCTTCCAGGGAATAGGTCATCAGGGTGCTGCTGTTCTGGGGAATATCCAGATATTCGTACAGTACCCCGTCCGCATCGCACAGCAGGGGAAAGGGCAATGTATCCGGCCCGATGCTGCGGGAAAGCTTGTCCGCCCGGGAGCGGACCACCAGTGCCATGCCGCCGTCCCGCAGGGAGGAAAAGGTCTCGGCATAGCGGCTGGCAAAAGTCCGGGTGATGGGATGGCCGAAGTTGGCCATGAAGATCAGCACCAGGGGACTTTTTTCCGCCAGCAAATCCCGGAAGCGATTCTGGGCGCTATAGGGGGTGTCATACAAAAAGAAGGGGAGTTTATCCCCGACAGCGATACGTCCTGCCATGAGAAATTCCCCTTCCTTTTCAGATTCACCCAAAAACCCGGACAGGATAAACCGTCCGGGTGAAATGTCAGAAAAACCCCGCTTGGCCGTCTGCAGCCAATCAAAACCTACCGGTACAGGCAGGTGGGTGTCCTGCGGGCGCGTTCACGCTCCCTTCTTCCGCCGAGGCGGGAGGTCTGCGATCCGGCGTCCGACGCGGGCTCCCAATATTTGATTAGTAGGATTCTATAAAGGCCACAACAAATCGTACCGCGCAGGGTGTGGTACAAGGATCGTTATTCCAGCTCGGAATCGTCGATGTCATACATGGCGCGCAGCCGTTCCTCAAAGACTTTGCCCACCGTGAGCAGTTCCTCGTCGTCGTCCACAATGTCCATATATTCGCCTTCGTCGTCGGTACCGATGCGCATCAGGATCAGCTCGGCATCTTCCTGCAGGCTGGCGGGATCCTCCTGGTAGGGAATGACGGCCAGGTAACGGGTGCCGTTGACCTCGGTGGCATCAATGACTTCAAAGGTGACTTCCTGCCCGTCTTCATCCTCCAGGGTCAAAAGATCGGGCTTGGCTTCTTCCAGCATTTCGGGGCTCAGTTCGTCAGACATGATCGTCCCTCCTGTGATTGGAAATTTTACTGCCTCTAGTGTACCCTTTTTTCTGCCCTACGTCAAGGGGTGTTCAGAAGGCAGAAAATGTGATATACTATAGTTAATTACAAATTTTTCTACCCCCGGGAGGACCAGCCATGAAAAAGACCGTCTGCGTGGTGTTGGCGTTGTTGCTGGCACTGCTGTGCGGTTGCGGCGGCAGCGGTAAAAGCGTGCCGTCCCGCGCCACGGTGACCAGCGAGGAACGGCAGTTTGCCACCCCGTCCGACGGCGACCTGATTGCCATCTTTACCACCAGCCTGGGCGAGGTGCGGGCGGTACTGTATCCCGACGCGGCCCCCATGGCCGTCTACAACTTTGTGGGACTGGCCCGCACCGGTTATTATGATAACACAGTCATCTGGCGCAGCCAGTACGGTTTTGCGGTGCAGGGCGGCGATGCCACCGGTACCGGGACCGGCGGATCCACCATCTGGAGCAATAACCCCTATCCGCTGGAAGCAGACGCCGGCCTCAAGCATTATGCGGGGGCACTCTGTGCGGCCTTTGCCTCGGGGGGCGATGTGACAGGCGGCAACAGCCAGTTCTATTTTGTGCAGGCCCTGCCCGACAGTGTGGATAAGACCCAGCAGGAGGCGCTGGCCCAGAACGGCTACAGCGAAAGCCAGATCGCAGCCTATGCCGCGGCGGGTGGTTTGCCCTACCTGGATAATACCGATACGGTTTTCGGACAGGTGTACCAGGGGCTGGGTGTGGTGGACAAGATGGCCTGTGTGGATACCCAGCAGGACGAGGAGGGCAACGAAACCTGGCGTCCCACCGAAGAAGATACCATCACCATCCAGAAGGTGACCATTGCCAATTATCCCGGTCCCACGGCCGAGGAGCTGGCCGCCCAGGCGGACAGCAGCGCGGAATCCGAGTCCCAGGCCGCGGAAAGCGAATCCTCAGCCGACAGCGCTGCCGGCTAAGAATGGCCACTACCCATAGAATATGCAAAAAGATCCCTGCGAACCCTTGGCAGACCCGCCAAAGTTCGCAGGGATTTTTTGGTAGTGTTGCTGTTATTTCTTGGTGTTGCCCCCCATGCGGCGGTCGCGGCGGGCATATTCGGCCAGCGCCTCGTCGAAACACTCCTTGGTGAAATCGGGGAAGAGCACCGGGGTGAAGTAAAACTCGGCGTAGGCGCATTGCCACAGCAGGAAGTTGGAAAGCCGCTCCTCACCGCTGGTGCGGATCATCAGGTCCACCGGCGGAAGCTGGCGGTACAGATGGCTCTCAATGGTCTTTTCGTCGATGGCGTCGGGGGCCAGCGTACCGGCCTGGACTTCCCGGGCAATGCCGCGCACCGCGTCGGTCAGTTCGGCGTGGCTGCCGTAGTTCAGGCAGAAGTTCACAATGCCCTTCTTGTTGTCCTTGGTCAGATCCATCATGTAGTCCATGGCGTCCAGCACACGCTTTTGCAATCCTTCCCGGCGGCCGCTGAACAGCACCTGGCAGCCGCGCTCGTTCATTTCGTCGGCAATGGTGCGGAAGTTGTTGGCAAACAGGTCCATCAGGTAGCCCACTTCCTTGGCGTCACGGGCAAAATTCTCGGTGGAAAAGACATAGAGGGACAGCACATGGACCCCGCGGTCGCCCACGGCATAACGGGTAATCTCCTTCAGTCGGTCGAAGCCGGCCTTGTGGCCAAAGCTGGCGGGCAGCATGCGCTGACGGGCCCAGCGACGGTTGCCGTCCACAATGATGGCAGCGTGGGTGGGGATGCGAGGCTCAGTTTGGGTGGGCATAGCGGAAACTCCTTTGTCTTACAGATTTTCAGCGGGGGCGGGCAGCAGTTGTTCCGGCGGTGTCTCGTCGGGATGATGGGCCCGCCATTGCAGGAAACTTTCCAGGATGACGGCGGCGGAAACGGAATCCAGCCGCTCTTTGCGTTTCTGACCGAAGGTGTCGTTGTCGGCCAGGATGGCTGCCGCCGAAACGGTGGTCCGGCGCTCATCCCACAGGGCCACCGGCATGCCGGCAGCATTGGCCAGGCGCTGGGCAAACCGGCGACTTTTGGCCGCACGGGAACCCTCGGTTCCGTCCATATTCTTCGGCAAGCCGCACACAAGACCCTCGGCACCGCGGGCTTGTGCCACCTGCACCACGGCGGCAGCCACCTTGTTCATACTTTTTTCCTCGATCTGCGGGGTGATGGGGCTGGTGATCGTCTCGGACGCATCGCATCCGGCCAGTCCGGTGCGCGCGTCTCCGTAGTCCACGGCAAGCCATTTCATCGGTGTGTCTCCTTTTATGGTTTGTTGGATTCAGTATACCACGTTTGTACCCCCAACGCAAACAAAAACCGCCCCGAAGGGCGGTGGAAGAAGCGCATTTTACAGCAATCCCCGGGGCATGCGGCGGTCCAGCTGGATCGTCAACAGGGCTGCCAGGGCAATTTTCAGGGCGTCGGCCGGCAGATAGGGCAGTACGCAGAGGGTCAGGGCGGTAAGCAGGGGACTGTGGGTCAGAATCATAAACCAGGCGGTGCCCAAGGCGTAGCAGGCCAGGCAGCCTACCACCATGGAACCGCAGAGCGGCCAGAAACGGCGTCCCAGAACCTTGGCCAACAGACCGGTAAGCAGGGCCGTGAGGATGTACCCCAGGGCGTACCCGCCGGTTTTACCGAAGATGGCGGCGGGGCCCCCCTGGAACCCGGCCAGCACCGGAACGCCGATGGCGGCAAGTGCCACATAGACCACCAGGCTGGTGGTTCCCCAGACGGGCCCCAGCATGCTGCCCGCCATACAAGCTGCAAAGACGGCCAGATTGATGGGGACGCCCCAGGGCATGGGAATGGCAATCTGGCTGCAGACAGCGGTCAGAGCCGCAAAGAGGGCGCAGAGCACCATATGACGGACACGGTTGGCAGAGACGGATTGCATGGTCAGGTTTCCTTTCTTTCGGGCAGAATCTGTACCTCGCCGCTGCCCAGTGCGGTGAGGGCGGTCTGGCCGTCGGGCCGGATCACCAGACGACACTCCTCATCCACCCCCATCACCGTGGCCCCGTAGGGGGCGGCCCGGCCGGGACGGACTTCCACATGGCGACCCGGCAACACCTGGCGGCGCCGATAGTCCGGCAAGAAGTCCCGCAGGCGGCTTCGGCGGTACAGGGGCCAGAAAGCATTCAAAAATTCCGCAGCCAGCCTGGCCCGGGTGCCGGGCGGCGGTGTGGTGGAAAACAGGCTTCCGGCAATGTCCTGCAGTTCGGCAGGCCAGCCCTCCGGCGGCGGTGCCACATTGAACCCGGGCCCCACCACCGCGTAATCCAGCAGGCCGGACTCCACATCCAGGGAGGCCTCTGTCAGGATACCGCAGACCTTTCGGTCGTCTTTCCACAGGTCGTTGACCCACTTGATCCCAATGGGGGCTCCGCACAGGGATTCGGCGGCCCGGGCGGCTGCCACGGCGGCCATCACGGTCAGCTGTACAGCCTGGCGTGCTCCCAGGGCAGGGCGCAGCAGAATGCTCAGATACAACCCGCCCGGCGGTGAGAAAAAGCTGCGCCCGTTGCGGCCCCGTCCGGCGGACTGCGCCCGGGCAATCAGGACCAGGCCCTCGGCTTCCCCCGCAGCGGCCCGGGTGCGCAGGGCCGCGTTGGTACCGGGCAAGCGGTCGTGGACTTCGATGCGCAGCGCCCGGGCAACATCGGGGTCCAGCAAAGCCTGCACGCCGTCGGCATGCAGCAGATCGGCGGCAGGGGAAAGAGCGTAGCCGCGGTTGGTGGAAGCCTCAATGGGCAGACCATCGGCCCGCAGGGCCGCCACAGCCTTCCAGACAGCGGTGCGGCTGACGCCCAGCCGGGCAGCCAGTTCCTGCCCGGACAGGTAGCGTCCTCCGGCTTCTTCCAGGGCGGCCAGCACCTGGGCTTTGCTCACGGCGTGTCCCTCCCTCCGGTGTCGATTGTTTTCAGTATAGAGGTTCTGTGGAAAGGTTGTCAACGAAAAAGACTGCTGAGGGTTGACAATAGGTGCAAAAAAAGAAGAGATCCGCGGATGCGGACCTCTTCGGAAAAAGCAAGGGAAAAATCAGCGCTGGATACGGCCGGAACCGTCGCCACCGGCCAGCTTCTCCACCTCGGAGACGGTGACCATGTTGAAGTCGCCTTCGATGGAATGCTTCAGGGCAGAAGCGGCCACGGCGAATTCCACGGCGTCCTGGGTGTTCTTGCCGCTCAGCAGGGCGTAGATCAGGCCGCCGCCGAAGCTGTCGCCGCCGCCAACGCGGTCAACGATGCGCAGCTCGTACTTCTTGCTGAAGGCGTACTCGTTGGTGGCAACGTCGTAGAGCATGGCGCTCCAGCCGTTGTCGGAAGCGGAATGGCTCTCACGCAGGGTGATGGCCACCTTCTCGAAGTGGAACTTGTCGGCCAGCTGCTTGGCAACGCTCTTGTAGCCTTCGCGGTTGATCTCGCCGGCATAGATATCGGTGGCTTCGGCCTCGATGCCGAAGACGTCCTTGGCGTCCTCCTCGTTGGAGATGCAGACGTCCACGTACTCGCACAGCTTGCTCATGGCCTCACGAGCCTGCTCGCGGGTCCACAGCTTGCCGCGGTAGTTCAGGTCGCAGCTGATCTTCACGCCATGGGCCTTGGCAGCCTTGCAGGCAGCCAGGCAGATCTCGACCACATTGGGGCCCAGAGCCGGGGTGATGCCGGTGAAGTGGAACCAATCCACGCCCTCGAAGATGGCGTCGAAGTCAAAGTCGGCAACGGTGGCGTCGGCCATGGCAGAATGGGCACGGTCGTAGATGCAGACGGAACCACGCTGGGAAGCGCCCTTCTCGTTGAAGTAGATGCCCACACGGTCACCACCGCGGGTGATCTTGCTGGTGTCCACACCGTAGCGGCGCAGGGCGTTGACGCCGGCCTGGCCGATGGCATGGGCGGGCAGCTTGGTCACGAAGGCAACATCGGCGCCGTAGTTGGCCAGGGAAACAGCCACGTTGGCTTCGCCGCCGCCGTAGGTGTACTGCAGGGTGTCGGTCTGCACAAAGCGCAGATGATCGTACGGCTGCAGGCGGATCATGATTTCACCAAGAGTAACGACTTTCATGGAGAACTCCTTTTATCTGTTATTTAATATTTTGCATGTTGCAAACACGGGGAAAGGGGAAGCTCAGCGCTGGACCAGGTGAATGGCGAAGCCGGCAACTTCGTCCGCCATGTAGATGGCGGTGGTCTTGCCGTTCTTCACGACCTTGCTGTCCATGTCGAACTTGACGCCGCGACGGCCCAGGTGATAAATAGCGCGGTCCACGTTGTTGGTCAGGATGGCGATATGACCATGGGTGCCGCGGCCCGGCTTCTTCATGATCTCGAATTCCTTCTTGCCCACGAAGATGCTGCTGTTGCCCGGCTTGACGGCCATGCTCAGCAGGTTGCCCAGCGTCTCGGCGGTCTTGGCAGCTTCGGCGTCGTCGGCGCAGTTGATGCCGATGTGGCCCAGCTCCAGGCCCAGCATGGTGTCCACGGCCTCACGGCACATGGCGGTGATTTCGTCCCAGGCACCGGCCTTGATCTTGTCGCTCTTGCACATCCAGGTGCCGCCCACGGCAAAGATCTGGTCATAGCCCAGGTACTCGTTGACGTTCTTGGCGTTGATGCCGCCGGTGCACATCCACTTGCAAGTCTTCAGGGCGCCGCCGATGTTCTTCAGCATAGCAACACCGCCGTTGGCCTCGGCCGGGAAGAACTTGATGGCCTCGCAGCCCAGGTTCATGGCCTGCTGCATCTCGCCGGCGCTGCAGGTGCCGGGCATCATCAGGCCGCCCTTGTCAAAGACGTGCTTGGTGACGTTGGGATCGAAGCCCGGGGAAACGATGAAAGAAGCACCCGCGGCCATGGCACGATCGGCCTGGTCGGTGGTCAGCACGGTGCCGGCGCCCAGCAGCATGTCGGGCAGTTCGTCGTGGATCTTCTTGATGCACTCTTCGGCACAGGCGGTGCGGAAGGTGACCTCGGCAGCGGGCAGACCGCCGTCCACCAGGGCCTTGCACAGGGGCAGGGCTTCGTCCACACTGTTGAAGGCAATGACCGGGATAATGCCGATCTCATACACACGCTGTACTACAGGATTCATAGCAATTCTCCTTCACTCATTTCGTGTTGTGCGTCCTGCCGCCCGGAACCCGGTGCCTGGCTGCGCACTGCTTTACTATAATTATATCGGCCGGTGCGGCGATCGTCAATCGGGCAAAATATACAGCGATCGGCGCACATTTTTTGTCATAAACACCCCGCATTCCGCAATCCGGCATGACCCCTTGCAAAAAAGGGAAATCCTTGCTATAATCGTTCCATCATACGGAACGATTGCGCATCGGCAAGGATGCCGATGAAAATATGAATAAATTGTTAAATTTTGGCGGAGGCGGTCTTGTGGCGGAAAAAAACGGTGTACAGAGTGTGGAGCGGATCTTTGCGTTGATTGAGCAGCTGGCAGCCCACCCGGCGGGGGCAAGTCTGCAGCGGCTGGCACAGGATACGCAGTTGGCAAAAAGCACGGTGCATCGCCTGCTGGCCAGCCTGGTAGGGTTGGGGTATGTGGCCCAGGACGAGACTTCGGGGCGCTACCGGCTGACCCTGAAGATGTTTGAACTTTCCAGCGGGATTGTCAACAGTATGGACATTATGGATGTGGCCAAAGCACATCTGGAACGTCTGGCCCAGCGCACGGGGGAGGCGGTACACCTGGTCATCCGGGACGGGCAGGACATCGTCTACATTTACAAGACCGAGAACGGCCCCATGCGGATGTCCAGCCGGGTGGGACTGCGCAGTCCGTTGTACTGCACGGGCGTAGGCAAGGCAATTCTGGCCACCCTGCCCGCCGAGGATGTGGCGGAAATCTGGTCCCACAGTCATCCCCACAAACTGACCGCACGGACGGTGACCGATCTGGCCCAGTTGCAGGCGCAGCTGGCCGAAGTGCGTGCCAACGGTTACGCCGTGGACGACGAGGAAAACGAATTGGGGGTGCGCTGCGTGGCGGTGGCCATTCCCGGGCCGGATGGCCGGGCGGAAAGCGCTTTTTCCATCAGCGGCCTGACACCCTACATGACGCCGGAGCGGATTCGCCGCATTGCCGCCATGGCGCTGGACTCCCGCACCGACATCCTGGCGGATCTGGGACTGGCCCAGCAGCGTTGACCCTAGCATGCCCAAAAGAGGCCTCCCCCAAACGGGGGAGGCCTCTTGGTTTTGCTCAGTCGGAATAAAAATTTTCCAGAATGGAGAGCATGGTGTCCAAACTGCGCTCGTTGAATTCCAGCAGCAGAATGTCGCATCCCGGCTGGTCCACCAGGGCCGGGTCAAAGGTGTCGATATGCTCCCGCCAGCAGTTGGAAAAACGGGCTTCCAGGTAGGGCATATAGTACTCGCTGAAGGAGTCGCCGATCACCCGTACCACCCGGTTGTCCTTTTCGAACAAGGTATCGTAGCCGGGAATTTCGTAGGTGGCTTCGGGGGGAAGCACCGCATACAGTGCCGCCACGTTGGCCATGTCACCGGTGGTGGTACCGCTGACGGCTACCGGATACTCCTCCGGCTCCAGGGTGGGCAGCCCCAGCGCTTCCAGGGTGCCGTCCAGCCCGATCAGTGCCCCCACGGCATTCCAGTGGGTGTCGGTTTTGTAGTAGAGCAGACGATCGGGATACAGTTTTGCCTGGCTGCGCAGGACGTCATACCGCCAGATTACCGGCACCGTGGTGTGGGACTGCAGGTAGGCGGCCATCCGGTCGGTGCGGTTTTCCTCCTGTACAATGGGGTAGCCGTCCGGCATGTATTCCCGGTAGACCCGGTCCTTGCTGGGGGTCAGGTCCAGCACCAGAGTGCAGCCGTTCTCTGCCAGGCGATCGTTGAGAATCTGCAGGGCGGCACTGGCATGGGCCAGGGTATCGTCACTGTCCTGCGCTTCGGTTAGGCCCTGGTAATTGGCCACCGGCTGGGCAGCGGTGGGACCGTCTTTATAGAACAGCCAGCCCTCTTTGCCGGGCAGCACCTGGTCGCTCTGGCTGGTACCGAACAGCCTGTAATCCAGCTCGGCATTGAGCAGGACAAACTGATAGCGGAAAGGGGAGTTGTCCACAAAAAAGTTGTCCAGATTTTTGCTCAGCTCCCGCAGCGGACTCTGCAAGACTTGGGGCAGGCCGGTCATCAGCCGGTTTTCGTGGCTGTCCATGGACAGCTGTTTGGAAAAAATGTTGAAAACGGCGAAGGAAAGCCCCAACACCGCACAAAAGACCGCGATGAAGAGTATTTGCAAAATCTTTCGCATGGGGGAGCCTCCTTAAAACTGAAAATAGATAAAGGCGCTGTAGGTGCCGGCCGTTACCCGCATCAGGCCGAAAAAGAACAGCACCAACAGGCAGAGCATCATGGGAATACCCGGGGCCCGGCGGGTGTACAGGGCTTCTTTCAGGCGGGGAAACAGTGCCTGTACGGGACCGCACAGCAGAACCGCCGCAACCAGGATCAAGAGCAGCTTGGCATCGGCAAAGGCCGCCAGTGTATAACCGGGTTCCCCCCGTTGCCAGGTCAGGATACCGGCCCAGGCGGCCAGCCCCTGGCCCAGGCCCGGCGCGCCGAACAAAATCAGCGTCAGCCAGAGTACCACCACAGTGTACAGGTGGCGCAGGGCTGCGGGCAAAGCCTCCAGCAGGCGACGCAGGCCCAGGCGCTCGGCACACAGCAGGATGCCATGCAAAAGGCCAAAGACCACGTATTGCCAGGCCGCGCCGTGCCACAGGCCGGTGAGCAGAAAAACGATCACCAGGTTACGGCAGGTGCGGGCGGTGCTGCAGCGGCTGCCACCCAGCGGAATGTACAGGTAATCCCGGAACCAGCTGGACAGGGAAATGTGCCACCGGCGCCAGTATTCTCCCACGCTTTGGGCAAGGTAGGGGTAGTTGAAGTTTTCGGGCAGTTCCAGGCCGAAAAAGGTGCCGATGCCGATGGCCATATCGCTGTAACCCGAAAAATCAAAGTAAAGCTGCAGCATGTAGGCTACATACCCCAGCACCAGCAGGGGCGCAGGCAGGGTCTCGGCCGGCACGGAGGTTACCCGCTGGTAGATCAACGCCAACTGGTCGGCGATCAGGGCCTTTTTGGACAAACCGAAGACAAACCGCTTGATGCCGTAGCAGAAGCGGTCGGCGTCCACCCGGCGCGCCGCGCCGCAGGGGTCCAGCTGGTCGGCCTGTTGGCCGTACCGCACGATGGGACCGGATGGTCCATGGCCGAAGAAGGCCAGGAATACAAAAAAGCGAAAAGGGTTGCGGGCCGGCGTTACCCGACCGGAAGCCACATCGGCGCAGTAACCGATGGCCGTGAAAACGTAGAAACTGATGCCCAGCGGCAAGGCCGGGGCCAGTACCGGCAGCAGATTCGGAAACAGCGCATTGACCGATTCGGCCACAAAGCCCGCGTATTTAAAAACGCCCAGCACCAGCAGGTCGACGGTCACCAGCAGTGCCAACAGGGGTTTCTTGCGGGAAAGCCTTCCCAGGGCCAGACCGCCCAGCCAGTTCAGGGCGGCAAAGGCCACCAGCAGTGCACCGCCCCGCAGACCGGACCAGGCAAAAAATATCAGGCTGAACAGACACAGCACCAGATTGCGTGCCTGCCGGGGCAGAAGATAGTAGAGGGCGACCGCCAGCGGCAGAAAAACAAACAGAAATTGTACCGAAGAAAAGGCCATACAGTTGCTCCGAATCTTTCATAAAAATTTTACATCTGTTACCATTATACGGCGTTACAGGCCGTTCGGCAAGGTGAAACTCGACAGAATTGTGCATTTTTTGCGCAGGTGAAGGCCGGTGGAACCGGCCGCTACCATGGACAAGGGCTGCAAATCGGTTTATAATACCTATATATGAGTGTACGGCAGACAGGAAGGGAGTACGGCATGGAGAATCTGATCTTCGGCGCTTTCGCCACGCTGGAAGGATACCGGGAAGGAGACAATGCCAATCTGGGGCGCGCTGTCTATGACCGGTGTACCGTGGTGGCCCTTTGCAGCGCCAAGGCGCAGAATCCCGGTTGTACGGTGGCACTGGTCACCAATGCGCCGCCGCCCCAGCCCTTTTTGCGTCAACTGACCGAGGCCGGGGTGGAGATCTGGTCCTGCCCCTTTGACACCTACCGCGTTCCGGCGGACACCAACTGGGCGCTGGCCTACTATAAGCTCTGCGCCATGGACTGGGTACTGACCCACCGGGATTTTGCCCGGGCGGCCATGGTGGATCTGGATACCTACTGTCAGTATCCTTTGGACGACCTCTGGCGGGAAGCGGAGGAGGCGGTCCTGCTGTATCAGGTGCCCCACGCCGCCAGCCAGGGAATGGCCCAGGCCATCTCCCGGATATATGACGCGGTGGTTCCCCAAGGGGCACCCCATGTGCTGACCCATTTCGGCGGCGAACTGGTGGCCGGCAGCAAGGCGCGGCTGCAGGATTTTATGGACCGCTGCCGGGGCTATTTTGCAGCGCTGCAGGCGGCAGGCATCACCCCCAAGGAGGGGGACGAGGCCGTCTGGTGCGGTGCTGCCTACCGAAGTTTGCTGGCCGGACAGCCGGTGCGGGCGGCCAATGCCTACATTTTCCGGTATTGGCTGGGCGCCCGCTTTTATTTTGTATCCACCAACTATCTGCTCGATCCGGTCTGTATTCTGCACCTGCCCGGTGCGGCCAAGGACCGCCAGCTGAAACTGCTCTACCGCCGGTATACGCGGGCCGGGCGATTCCCGCCGGCGGCCCGGGTCCACCGGCTGTGCGGATTTCCCGCCGCGCATCCGCCGTTGTTCAACACCCTGTGGGGACGGTTGCTGGCCAGGCTGCCGGACCGATGGTACTAAGGAGACCCTGATGGCAAAACACAACAAAAAGGACCTTTCCCAGCGGTTGGAAACGGTCATCAATACGCTGATTCCCCAGCGGGGGCAGAGCGCCGACGAACTGGGCCCCATGATGCGGGCCATCAAGGCGGTGCACAGCGTCACCGACAACACCTCCACCTCGCCGGCGGATCTGGAACGGCAGCGGGCCGGGCAGGAGCTGTTCGGCCGGCTGGTGGCACCGTCCCAGGGCATCCGCAACGACGGCCTGACCGTGGGGGAGATCCCCGCCGAGTGGGTCAGCCTGGAACACGGCCATGATCGTCGCCATGCGGTTCTGTATTGCCACGGAGGTGGTTACACCTGCGGCCAGTTGGGCTATGCCCGTATTTTGGCCAGCAAGCTGGCCCTTTGCACCGGATTCGATGTCTTGTCCTTTGAATACCGGTTGGCTCCGGAACATCCCTACCCGGCGGCGGTGCAGGATGCGCTGGCCATGTGGGATTATCTGATGTATATGGGCTACGGTGCCCGGGATGTCATCGTGGCGGGGGATTCCGCCGGCGGCAACCTGGCATTGGAACTCTGCCTCAAACTCAAGGCCCAGGGCCGGGCCCAGCCCAAAGGGCTGTTGCTGTTCAGCCCCTGGACCGACATGACGGCCAGCGGCAAGAGCTACCGCATCTGCCGGGACCTGGACCCCATGCTGACCCTGGAATATGTCAAAGCGGTACGGGAAGCTTATGCTGGCAAGGAGGCCGATTGGGCCAACCCCTGTTACAGCCCCCTGTTTGCCGATTTGCGTGGTATGCCGCCGGCGCTGGTCCAGGTGGGTACCAACGAGATTCTGCGCTCCGACAGTGAGCGCCTTGTGGAAGCCCTGCAAAACGCCGGCGGGTATGCCCGGCTGGAAGTATATGAAGAATGCTGGCATGTGTTCCAGCAGATGCCGATCCATCGCGCCGAAGTGGCAATGGAATCGGCCGGGCGGTTCGTACAGCGGTTGCTGTGAAGTCCGTCAGATAAAAGAGGAGTCCTATGGCACAAGCATGGTATAAAGTGGATAATGTGGCCAAGGTGTTTCTGGCCACCACCACCCGGCGGGATCCGCGGGTTTTCCGCATCTGCTGCACCCTCAACGAGGCGGTGGACCCGGAGACCCTCAACGAGGCTTTGCAGCATACGGCGCAGGAATGGCCCCAGTTTCAGGTCACTTTGCACCGCGGCCTGTTCTGGCACTATTTTGAGGAAACCGATCAGCTGCCGGTGGCCAAGGAAGAAAACAAGGAACCTTGCGCACCGCTCTACGTGCCGGAACGGCGCAACCAGCTGATCTATCGGGTCAGCTATTTCGGCGCCCGGATCAACCTGGAAATGTTCCACGCCATGACGGACGGCAATGGCGGGTTCCTGTTCCTCAAGTCTCTGGTGCGCAACTACCTGGCGCTGCGTCATCCGGGGGAGTTGGAGGATGTGCCCACCCCCAACAGCGCCTCGGCCGCCGACCTGGCCCAGGATAGTTATAAAAATTTTTACGAGGGTACCCGGCGCGCCAATCCCGTGCGTCCCCCCAAGGCCTACCATCTGCGGGGGCTGCGGCTGCCCTACGATCAGTTGCAGTATTTTGAAGGGCATCTCAGCGTCAAGGCGGTGCTGGCCCGTGCCCGGCAGCTGGGTGTGTCGTTGTCCAGCTATCTGGGGGCTTCCATGATGCTGGCCATCTACGGCGAAATGCCCGCCATGGACAAAGGCAAACCCATTGCCATCAGCCTGCCGGTGAACCTGCGCAACTATTATCCCAGCGAGACGGCGCGCAACTTTTTCAACTCAGTCTATGTGAGCCATGTGCTCGGCCCCCAGGATACCCTGGAAACGGTGGCGCCGGTGTTTGACGCCAAACTCAAGGAGATGCTGCATCCCGAGAACATCAAGGCGCAGATGGATGAATACGAAAAATTGGAGCACATGCCGGGCATTCGCCTGGTACCGCTTTTCATCAAAAATGCGGCAGTGCGCTTTTTCAATCATCTGGAGGAGGAACATGTGACGGCGGTCTTGTCCAACATGGGCCGGGTGGATGTGCCGGAGGCGCTGCGTCCCCACATCCGTCAGTTTGCCGCCTTTTCCAGCTGTGAAGGCTTGTTCACCTGTGTGTGTTCCTACGGGGATGACCTGGTGCTGGGGACGGCATCCTCCCTGCGCAGCACCAACGTACTGCGCCGCCTCTATCGCGGATTTGTCCGGGACGGTCTGGCGGTCACCCTCTATGCAACGGAGGTGGAAAAGTGAAAACCTGTCCCCATTGTCATATCCAGGTGGGCGGCAACGCCCGCTACTGTCCGCTGTGCCAGAACCGGCTCTCCGGTCCCGACGAGGCCCCCTGGTGGCCCAAGGTGACCCCGCGGGTGCGGCGGTTCAGCCTTTTGTTCAAAATCGTGGCTTTCCTGGCTCTGGGCACCACCGTGGTGGTGGGGGCCATCGACTTTTTGCTGGTGCCGGAACCCCACCGCCATGAGAGCCTGCTGCTGCTGGTCTGGGTCATTGCCGGGCTGCTGGTGCTGCGCAGTGTGCTGCGCCGGCGTTATAACGGTCCGCGACAGGTGTTCCTGTTGCTGTTGCTCTTCTCGGCACTGCTGATCTACACCGACTGGTTTAACGGCTACACCGGCTACAGTGTGGATCTGGTCATTCCGATTCTGTGCAGCGTCACGCTGGTCTGCAACTTCATCTTTGCCTTCTGGCGCAGCCGGTTTACCCAGAATGCCCTGGTGTATATGCTGCTCAACATCGGGGTGGGCGTGCTGCCCTATCTGTTGCTGCTTTTCCGGGTGGGAACGGGCCGCATTGATGCCCACAGCATCCCCTGGGTCATCTGCCTGATCATCAGCGCCATCACCTGTCTGGGACTCATCATCTTCCAGGGCCGCGCACTGCGCTGCGAACTGGAAAAGCGCCTGCATATGTAAAATAAAACCACCCCGTGCTGTACAACACGGGGTGGTTTTTGCGTTATTTCTTGTCGAAGGCCTCCCGGCGCTGGGTGGAAAGGCGGAACATCCCTTCCAGTCCCTCGCGGCCATCCTCCACCAGTTTCTGGCGCATCTCCTGCAGGGCATTGGTGAACATGTCAATCTCCGAAATCAGATTGTCCTTGTTCCACAGGAAGAGTTCCGCCCACATCTTGTCGTTGATGCGGGCAATGCGGGTCAGATCCCGGAAGGAGTCGCCGGTGTAACAGGCCAGGTCCGAGTTGTCCGACGCGCACATCAGACTGACCGCAATGGCGTGGCACAGCTGGCTCACATAGCCGATCATGTGGTCGTGCTCGGCAGGGGAGAGCAGGCTGATCCGCTTGAAACCCAGCGTTTCGGCAAGGTCCCGGCACCAGTCTATGCCGGCCTGGGTGTTGCGGTCGGTGGGAGTAATGATGAAATTGGCGGGGGCAAAGTCCACCTCGGCACTGTGGGCAATGCCGCTGGTCTCCCGGCCGGCCATGGGATGGCTGGCAATGAACTCCACACCTTCCGGCAGCAGTTCCTGAATGGGTTCCACCACGCCCCGCTTGACGCCCGATACATCGGTGACCAGGGTGCCGGGGCGCAGCAGTGCGCCGTACTGGCGTACCCAGTCCAGCAGCACCGTGGGATACAGACCGAAAATCACACAGTCGGCCCCCTGTACCAGATCGGCAAAATCTTCGGTTTTGCCGGCCCGGATGTAGTCATGGCGCAGCGCATAGTCCAGGGTGGAAGGGCTGTGGGTGATACCGGTCACATGGTATCCCTTCTGGCTCAGCACCTGGGCGTATTTACCGCCCAGCAGGCCCAGGCCCACAATCAGGTAGGTTTTGCTTTTGTCTAACATGGTGTTCCCATCCCCATTTCAGTCAAATTCCACCTTGGCCCCCAGGGCGCGCAGGGTGTCCCAGAAGGCAGGCCAGCTTTTGTTGACGGCTTCGGCGCCGGTGAGCAGCGCCGGCAGTCCGGAGGCGCAGGCGGCCACGGCCAGTGCCATGACGATGCGGTGGTCATTGTGGCCGGACAGCGGAGCATTGGGGGCGTGCAGTGCCACGCCGGTGATGTGCACCTCGTCCCCGTCCACTTCAATGCGGGCACCCATCTTTTTCAGCTCGGTCTGCATGGCGTCGATGCGGTCGGATTCCTTCAGCCGCAGCCGGCCGGCGTTGCGGATCACCGTTTCACCGCTGCAAAAGCAGCCCAGCGTGAACAGGATTGGCCCCAGGTCGGGGCAGTCCGCCAGATCGATCTCGGTGGCGCGCAGCAGGCTGCGGGAGAATCGGTATCCCCCCGTCACAGCCTTGAATTTTCCGCCGCAGCGCTGCAGAATGTCCAGAATGACCTTGTCACCCTGCTGACTGTCGGGGTTAAGTCCCGTCACCGTGATACCGCCGATCACGCAGCCCAATACAGCCAGAAAGGCAGCCTGGCTGTAGTCTCCTTCCACCGCAAAATCGGTGGCGATGTAACGCTGGGGGGCGGCAATACGGTAGATCACACTGCCGTTCTTGCGGGCCCGGGCGGTGACCTTGACGCCGAACTGCTGCATGGCCGCCACCGTCAGGTCCACATAGGAGCGGCTTTCGTAGGGGGGCAGTACCTCGATGCTGCTCTCAGATTCCATCAACGGTGCCGCGAACAACAACCCGCTGATGAACTGGCTGGAAATATCCCCCGGCAGGGTGAACCCGCCCGGGCGCAGCCGACCGAAGATGGTGATGCCATCGGGGTTCTGTTCAAAGCGTAAACCCTGGCGGTCAAACAGCATCTGGTACACTGCCTGGGGGCGGTCAAACAGCCGTCCGGCTCCCGTGAAGCGGATCTTCTGGGCGGTCAGGCTGAACAGCGGGATCATAAACCGCAGGGTGGAACCGCTCTCGTTGCAGAAAACCGGTCGGGTCACCGTCACAAAGCCGCTGGCGTTGCCACGACCCGTGATGGTCACGGCGTTTTCTTCCTCCTGGATCTTGGCACCCAGCTGGGCGGCGGCGCCCAACGTGGCACGGATGTCCTGGCTGTATTCAATGTTGGTGATATGGCTTACCCCGTCGGCCAGCGCCGCGCAGAGTACGGCGCGGTGGGCGGCACTTTTGCTGGGCGGTACGGTGGCCGTGCCGCCCAGCCGACTGACGTGCAGGCGGGCGTCCACGCTCACATCTCCCGGCCGATGGCAGCGGCCACCTTGCGGCACATGGCGATGGTCTCGGCAAACTTATCGGGCTTCAGGCACTGGGCGCCGTCGCTCCAGGCGCACTGCGGGTTGTCGTGCACTTCGATCTCCAGGCCGTCGGCACCGGCGGCCACGGCAGCAATGGCCATGCTCTGGACGTATTTGTAGTCGCCGGTGGCATGGCTGGGATCCACGATGATGGGCAGGTGGGTCTTTTCCTTCACCACCGGCACGGCGGACAGATCCAGCGTGTTGCGGGTGGCCCGCTCAAAGGTACGGATGCCCCGCTCGCAGAGGATGACATTCTCGTTGCCGCCGGCCATGATATATTCGGCGGACATGATCCATTCCTCGATGGTGTTGGCCAGACCGCGCTTGAGCAGGATGGGCTTGTGCATCTTGCCCACCGCCTTCAGCAGCTGGAAGTTCTGCATGTTGCGGGCGCCGATCTGGACCACGTCCACATACTCTTCAAATTCATCAATGTGGGCTTCGTCCATCAGCTCACTGACGATGGGCAGGCCGGTGACCTCCCGGGCTTTCACCAGGTCCAGAATACCCTCGGTGCCCAGGCCCTGGAAGGAGTAGGGGCTGGTGCGGGGCTTGTAGGCACCGCCGCGCAGGAAGTTAGCGCCGCCCTCCTTGACCAGCTTGGCCATCTTGATCATATGTTCCTCGCCTTCCACGCTGCAGGGACCGGCCATGACTGCGATGGGGGACTGCCCGCCGATCTTGGTGCCGTTCACGTCGATGACGGTGTCCTCCGGGTGGAACAGACGGTTGGCGCGCTTGTAGGGGGCCGAAACACGGGTTACGTTCTCGACCCAGGGGTTGGCCAGTACGTCCTTCTCCGCAATCTTGGTGGTGTCGCCCACCAGGCCGAAGACGTTGTAGTCGGTACCGCGGATCAGCGTGACCGAAAGGCCCTGCTTTTCAAAGCTGTCAATGATGCGGTCCAGTTCGGCCTGGGGTGTGCCTTTTTTGGTGGAAATAATCATGAAGGAAACCTCTTTCTAACAAGTTTTTCGAAAATTACAGCAGCTCGTAGGCCGCAAAGGTGCGGGCGGCCTCCTGGACCACCCGGTCCAGCGTGGTGGAGTTGTCCAGCACGCCGTCCGAAGCATTCCGGTAGAGGGGGGTACGCTCGGCATGGAGTTGTTTGAGGGCTGCACCCCCCTGGGAGAGTGGGCGGCCTCCCGTGGCCAGTTTGCCCAGCGGGCGCTGTACCCACAGCACCCAGCCGTTCTGGCGCAGGGCATGGACGTTGGCGGGCGTCTTGACAATGCCGCCGCCGCAGGCGATGACCTGATTGGTCCCCTTGGCGATGTCGGCTAGGATGTCCGCCTCATACCGGCGGAAAGCGTCCTCGCCCTCGTGGGCGAAGATGTCGGGAATGTTGTTGCCGGTGCGGCGCTCGATTTCCTCATCCAGGTCCACAAAGGTCTTGCCCAGCTGTTTGGCCAGGGCGGCACCGATGGTGGACTTGCCGCAGCCCGGCATGCCGATCAGCGACAGGTTGGCCAGCTGATGGGTCAGGCGTCGGCTGGCAGTGGGGATCACGCTGTCCACGGCATAGAACCGGCCGGTAAAGTACTGGGCGGCATAGACCGCCTGAGCCACCAGCATCTCAAAGCCGCCGGCGGTTTTGATGCCCCGCTCTGCGGCACGCAGCAGCAGTTCGGTGCGGAAAGGATTGTACACCACATCCAGCACGGCTTCCAGCGCCGGGAAGGCCGTGGGATCCAGCATGCACTGGCCCACGTTGGGATACATACCGCAGGGGGTGGTGTTGATGATGATCTGCACATCCCGGCGGCGCATGGCTTCGTTGTAAGTCAGGGCGCCGTACTTGCCGGTGCGGCTGGCCGACAGGATGGTTTTGGCTCCGCCGTCCCGGCAGACCGCCTCCACGGTGGAATGGGTGCCGCCGGTGCCCAGAATCAGTACGGTCTTGTCGGCAAAATCCACCCCGTGGCTGCGGGCCAGGTAGGAAAAGCCCGCATAGTCGGTATTGTACCCGTACAGTTTGCCGCCCCGGTTGACGATGGTATTGACGGCCCCGATCGCTTTGGCTTTGGGGTCCACCACGTCACAGTAGGGAATGACCAGCTGCTTGTAGGGAATGGTCACGTTGATGGCTGCGAAGGCGCGCTTTTCCATAAAGGCGCGGGCTTCGGCTTCGGTGGGCAGGGGAATCAGCTCGTAGTGATACCCCGCCAACTGCTCGTGAATGATTTTGGAATAGCTGTGCCCCAGCTTGGCACCGATCAATCCGTACAACGTTTGTTCCATAGCGGTTCACATCCTTTCCACAGGTTGGTTGGCAGGCAGACCGTGCTTTTGGGCCAGGGTGCCGTACCGCACGGTCAGAAGATCCAGCAGGCCGAAGGCGGTCAGGGTGTTTTGCACCACTGCCGCCCGGGGTACAATGCAGGGATCGTGGCGTCCCTTGATCTGCAGCAGGGCGTCCTGCCTGGCGGGAAATGCCACAGTGTGCTGTTCTTTGTAAATGCTGGGGGTGGGCTTGATCACCGTGCGGAACACCACCGGCATCCCGTTGGTGATGCCGCCGTTGATACCGCCGTTACGGTTGGTGGCGGTCACCACCTTGCCCTCCCGCATGGTGAAGGGATCGTTGGCTTCGCTGCCGCGCATGCCGGCAAAGCGGAACCCGGCGCCGAACTCCAGGCCCTTGCAGGCCGGAATGGCAAACATCAGATGGGCCAGCTCACTTTCCACGCTGTCGAACCAGGGCTCGCCGATCCCCGCCGGCAACCCGGTGACGATGGTCTCCAGAATGCCGCCCACACTGTCCCGGTCGCTGCCGGCAGCCCGGATGGCCTCCTGCATGGCGGCTTCCTTGCCGGGGTCCAGCAGCGCAAAGTGGCCGGGTTCCGGTTCGGGCAGTACCAGCCCGGCTGCACTGGAAAGGGGGGCGTCCTCCACCCCCGCACAGGCCGCAATGTGGGTGTACACCCGGATGCCCAGCCCCTTCAGCACCGTTTCGCACAGGGCTCCGGCGGCCACCGAAGCGGCAGTGATCCGGCCGGAAAAGTGTCCGCCGCCCCGGGCGTCCTGCCAGCCTTCGTACTTGGCGTAGGCGGTATAATCGGCATGGCCGGGGCGCAGCAGATCGGCGGTTTTGGCGTAATCGCCGCTGCGGGTATTCTGGTTGCGGATCATCAAGGTGATGGCGGTGCCGGTGGTATGTCCCTGGTACACGCCGGACAGAAATTCCACGGCGTCGGCTTCGGTGCGGGCGGTGGAAAGTCCGTCGCCGCGGGCACGGCGTCGGTCCATGGCGGCAGCAATGGACGCTTCATCCACCGGCAGGCCGGCGGCCAGACCGTCCAGCACGGCACCCACGGCGGGGCCGTGGCTTTCGCCGAAGATGGTCAGGCTGATCGCATTGCCAAAGGTGTTTTTCATTCCAAACGGATCCTTTCACAAGAGGAATAAAAGAGTACGCCGCACCGGGTGCGGCGGCAAAGGTGCGTTATTCCAGTCCCAGCAGCGCGGGCAGCTCGGCGGTGGGAATCTTCTCCGCCTGCCAGCAGCCCAGGCCCGGGCATTTGATGACGGTGATGGAGCTGCCGCAGGTTTTCTTGTCATGCTGCATGTATTCCAGCACCTTGGTTTTGTTGACTCCCACACGGGTGGGCAGGCCCAGGGTGCGGTAGATGGCCCGCACCCGCTTGACCAGAGCCGGGTCTTCAATCATGGGCAGCATGCCCAGTGCCACACACTCCCCGTGATACAATCCGGTGGTGCGGCGGCCGCGGATGCCCTTGACAGCCTCGATGCCGTGGCCGATGGTGTGACCGAAGTTCAGGCAAGCGCGTACGCTGCCTTCCCGTTCGTCCTGTTCCACGATCTTTTTCTTGAACTTCAGACTGCGGTAGACAATCTGTTCGATGTGCTCTTCGGGATGCTCCTCCTCAAACAGGGCAAACAACTGGGCGTCTCCGATGAGGGCTGTTTTCAGCGCTTCGGCCAGGCCGTTGACCACATGCCGGTGGGGCAGGGTGGCCAGGGTGTCAAAGTCCACCAAAACCACCTTGGGCTGCCAGAAAGCCCCCACGATGTTCTTGGTCTCGCCCAGATCGATGGCGGTCTTGCCGCCGATGGAAGAATCCACCTGGGCCAGCACAGTGGTGGGGCAGTTCACAAAGTCGATACCGCGCATATAGCTGGCGGCGCAGAACCCGCCCAGGTCACCTACCACGCCGCCGCCCACGGCCACCAGCAGGTCCTTGCGGTCCATACCGAAGTCCAGCATGGCCTGCAGCACCTGACCGTACACCTTCAGGCATTTGCTGCCCTCCCCCTGGGGAATGGTGTAGACCGTGGCGTTGGGGCACTGGTCGGCAATGGTGCGGGCATAGGACTCCGGCACGCCGGAATCGGTCAGTACAAATACCCTGCGGTTCTGCACGTTGGTGAACTGGTGCAGATTGGCCAGGCACCCGGCCTTCAGGATAATATCGTAACTGCGGCTTTTCAGTTGCATCGTCAGTTTCATGCTTCGCACGTCCTTCTGTTATGGATTATGATTCCGTGGTGTCCAGGGTAAAAGCCCCCAGCAGACGCAGGGTACTGCAGGCGGCGCGCAGGGTGTCCAGCAGGGTTTCACAGTCGGCGCGGGTACTGCCCGCGGGACAGACCAGCTGGACATAAAAATAATATTCGAACGGCACATGGGGCAGGGGACGGCTCTTGATACACTCCATATTGAAGCCCCGGGCACCGATCTGGTCCAGCACGGCGGCCAGCTGGCCGGGCTTGTGCCGGGCGGTAAACAAAAGGGCCAGCCGTTGGCCTTCGCCGGTCATGACCGGGGGCTGTTCGGCGCGCTCAATGACAATAAAACGGGTGGTGTTGTCCCCGTCGGCATTGACGCCGGCCGCCAGGATCTGCAGCCCGTACAGTTCGGCTGTCTCGGCGCTGGCGATGGCTGCCACCGACGGGTCCTGCAGCTCGGCCACATGGCGGGCTGCATCGGCGGTGTTGTTCCAGGGATGGGTGGCAAAGCCGTGCTGCTGCAAAAAGACACTGCTCTGGGCCAGCGCCTGGGGGTGACTGACCACGGTGCGCACCCCGGCCAGGGTAGCCCCCGGAATGCCCAGCAGGTCCTGCCGGATGGGCAAATCACACATCCGGGCCACGATCAGACCCGGGTGGGTGTACAGCAGATCCAGCACGGTGGAAACATCCCCGGCATTGGAATTTTCAAAGGGAAGTACCCCAAATTCGGCGTCGCCGTTTTGTACGGCATCAAAGACCTCGCCCCAGGTGGCAAACGATACCGCCCGTGAGAAAGGAAAAAGCCGCCGCAGGGCAATATGGCTCCAGGCGCCCTCCACACCCTGGTAAGCGGCGGTATCACGGCCCAGCATGGCCCGCTGGTAGGCCCGGGACACCGCCATGGCTTCCTGGAGGAAGGCGCGATAGTAGGGGCGCAGGGTTTCATCCTGCAGGCGTGCGGTGTTTTTGTCCAGTACGGCGGCTTCCCGCACCGCGTCAAAAACCGGTTTTCCGGTTTCGGCTTTGTAGCGGGCCACATCGGCCACCGCCCGCATGCGCCGCTCGAACAGGGCGGCCATCTCGGCGTCAATGGTGTCTATCTCGCCTCGCGCTTGTTGTAAAAGGTCCATGCCCTGCGACTCCTTTGCCGTATGAATTAAAAATATACATAGTCAGTATAGCATAAAGAAAATGCCACCACAAGAGTGGCGGCAAGAAAAAAGGTACTGTTTAGCCGTGCAGCGCGCTGCGCAGGGCGGCCAGCAGCTCCGCCTGGTAATCGGAGCTGAAGGTGCCATGCAGCAGTTTGGGCAGGGCTTCCTCCTGCAGGCGGCGCCAGCTCTCTGCCTCCCGGCCGGGCAGGATGGGCACAAAGGCCACCCGGTTGGCAGCGGCTGCCTGGGCGTCCCCCATGGCGTCGCCCACCATCATGACCTTGCGGCTCTCATACCCGCAGGCCAGCATGGTGGCGATGGAGTTGGCCTTGCTGCCCACCTCCTGGCCGAAGATGATGTCGGCGTGTTGGGCCAGCCCATAGCGTTTCCATTCGCTGGCAATGGCGCTTTCGTTGGCGGCACTGACCACCGCCAGGTCAGCCACGGCATGCAGCTGACGCAAACTTTCCTGTACGCCGGGAAAAGGCTCAAAGGTGGGTTCCAGCGCCTGGATGCGCCGGTTGCAGGCATTGCTCCATTCCAGCAGCTTGCGCAGCGCCAGACTGCCGGTCTGTTTGAGTTCCTGCTGCAGGCTGGCGGTGGAAAGTTCCGCCGAGGTGCTGACCCAGGTGGCGATATCCTCGCTGCCGGGAACATCGATGCCCCGGTTTTTCAGCCGGTCAAACACCAGTACCACACTCTCAAACCGGGAAATCCCCCGGGTCAAGGTGTGCAGGTTGATTTCCTCCCAGGCGGCCGATACAAAGTCGGCATAGTCCTCCAGGGCAAACACCCGGATCAGCTCGGGGCACATGACCGTTGTATGTTTGATGCGCACGGTGTCCATCACGCAGCCATCTGAGTCCATGCAGACCAAAAATTCACGTCGTTTGGTAAAATCTGTCAAAGTGTTCGCCATTCAGCCATACCCCCCTATGCCTTCCATAACGCTATACTATACATTTCTATCATAGCAAATGCAAGGGGAATTTGGCAATGGTTTTTTGTAAAAAAATCAAACTTTTGTACAAAAATTGCCGCCCCTCAGCAGGGAGTCTCCTCGTCCAGTGCCTGGCCGATGGGCAGATTCAGCAGCAGGGTGGCCATCCCGTCGGCAGGGGTGGGTTGTTTGTTGATCACCACCAGGTCCTTTCCCCGGAAGTAACGCAGCAGACCGGCGGCCGGATAGACTGCCAGGCTGGTACCGCCCACGATCAGCGTGTCGGCTGCGGCGATGGCGCGCATGGCGTTTTCCATTGTTTCCTCGTCCAGCCCTTCCTCGTACAGGACCACGTCGGGTTTGACGATGCCGCCGCACTCGGTGCAGCGGGGCACCCCGTCGCCCTGGCCGGCAGCCTGCTCGATGAATTCCACCGGGTAGAATTTGCCGCACCGGGTGCAGTAATTGCGCAGAGTGGAGCCGTGCAGTTCGTAGACCACCCGGCTGCCGGCCGCCTGGTGCAGTCCGTCGATATTCTGGGTCACCACCGCTTTGCAGATACCCTGCCGTTCCAGTTTGGCCAGACGCAGGTGGGCGGCATTGGGTTGGGCGCCGTGGACAATGAGCTTGTCGCGGTAGAAATTGTAAAATTCCGCCGTGTGGGTCTCGTAAAAACTGTGGGAGAGCATGACCTCGGGCGGGTAACGGAACTTTTGATGGTACAGTCCGTCCACCGACCGGAAATCCGGAATGCCGCTTTCGGTGGAAACACCCGCACCGCCAAAGAACACAAGATTTTTCGAGCGTGCCAATACTTCTTCCAATGCCGGTACCATACAAACTTCCCCTTTCGCTTTTCGCTGGAATGGATTATAATATTGTACAAAACCGATCCATTTTATCGGTCTGATTGTATTATAATGTACAAGGCAAGGGGGATGCAAGATGCAGGAGATTACCCGGGACGTGGTCCGTGCACGGTTGCCCGTGCGCAAGGCGGACAGCAATAAGGGCAGTTACGGCAGTGTGCTGGCAGTGGCCGGCAGCCTGGGATATCGGGGGGCGGCCTCCCTGTGTGTGGAAGGCGCTCTGCGGGGCGGTGCCGGTCTGGTCTATCTGGCCAGTGTGGAGCCGGTGCTGCAGCTGGTGCTTTCCCGTACACCGGAGTGCTGTGCCTGTGGATGCCGCACCGATGGTGGGGGCGGTATCCATCCCCAGGATACCGCCGCCCTGCGGGAATGGTTCCAGGGTCGGGGCACTGTGCTGCTGGCCGGTCCCGGCCTGGGGGAGAGTGCCGGTGCCATCGGCAATGCGCTGCTGGGCAAGCGGCCGCCCTGGGCGGCTGCGGTGCTGGATGCCGATGCCCTCAATGCGCTGGCGTCCGGCAGTCTGCGGGCCGCGCTGCCTGCCCATACGGTCCTGACACCCCATCCCGGTGAGGCGGCACGGCTGCTGGATACCACGGTGCGGGAGGTGCAGGCGGACCGGGAAGGCGCCGTCCGGCAACTGGCAGAGGAATACCACTGTGTGGCGGTGCTCAAGGGCACCGGCACCCTGATCACTGCCCCCGGGGAGCCTGTCTGGCGCAATACCACCGGCAACGCCGGGCTGGCCAAAGGCGGCAGCGGGGATATCCTGGCCGGACTGCTGGCAGGGCTGTTGGCGGCAGGCTGGCAGCAGGGACACAGTGAACTGGAAGCGGCCCTTACGGCGGTGTGGCTGCACGGCGCGGCGGCGGACCGGTGCGCCAAGCGGCGCAGTATGACCGCCATGCTGCCCCAGGACCTGTTCGAGGATCTGGGCGCGCTGTTGTGCGAGCTGGAAAGTTGAATCATTTTGCGGGGAGAGGAAGTTATTTACAACATGTCCATTGAAAAAGTAAAAGCGTATTTTGCTCGGTATGGTATGGAGGCGCGGGTGCGGGAATTTTCGGTTTCCAGCGCCACGGTGGAACTGGCGGCGCAGGCGCTGCATTGTGAGCCCTGCCGCATTGCCAAGACACTGTCCTTTTTGGTGGGGGCAACGCCGGTGCTGATTGTGGCGGCCGGCGATGCCAGAATCGACAACCACAAATACAAAGTAGGGTTTGGCACCAAGGCCAAAATGCTGACCCCCCAGCAGGCCGAAACCCTGGTGGGACACGCAGTGGGCGGCGTCTGTCCCTTTGCGGTGCAGCCCGGTGTGGAGGTGTACCTGGATGCTTCGCTGCGTCGGTTTGACACGGTTTTTCCGGCCTGCGGCAGCAGCAACAGCGCCATTGAGCTGACCATCCCGGAACTGGAACAATACTCGGGCTACAAGGCATGGGTGGATGTCTGCAAGGACTGGAACGAGGTATAAGCATCCGGCAGAAGCAGAAAACCATAGGATCCGCCCCGGCGGAACGGAAAGGAGATTGTTATGACCTATCAGGAAGTTGTGGAAAAAGTCCGGACTCTGTTCGGCAGCGCCGATGTGAGCAACATTCGGGAGCACCTGGCCTATCAGTTCAACATCACGGGGGAGGGAGCCGGCGCCTTCTATGTGGAAGTGCGGGACGGAAAGATGTATATTGAACCCTACGAATACCATGATTGCGACGCGGCCTTTACCTGCACGGCGGATATGCTCTTCAAGCTGGCTGCCGGAAAGGCCGATCCGGTGGCATCGGTGCTGATGGGCAAATTGAAGGTGGAAGGCAGCATCGACAAAGCAATGCACATCAAGGAATTCCTGGCAGCCCACAGGGGCTGATGCACCGGCGGAAAGGATAGGATGATGCGTTCGCACTGGACGGTGGCCCTGGTGGGATGGTTCCTTTTCATGACCTGGCTTTCCCACCAGAGCGGCCCGAAAACGGCAGAGGAAAGCCGTGCCTTGGCGCGGGAATTGCAGCCCTTGCTGCCCGGCCGGGATCCGGAGGCAATCAACTGCCTTTTGCGCAAAGCGGCACATGTGTTGGTTTTTGCGGTGCTGGCAATACTGGCTTCGGGCGCGGCTGTCGCCCCAGGGACCTCTGCGCCTCCGGCGTGGGTGTACGGGCTGCTGGTTGTCTGGTGTTGGGGCGACGAAGCCACCAAGCTGCTGGTACCCGGACGGCATTTCTCCTGGCTGGACGTGGGCCTCAACGGGGCCGGTGTGGTGCTGGGCGCCCTGCTCAGGATGGCGCTGTGGTACAAAATATGAATAACCCCCGGGACCAGGGTCCCGGGGGTTATATTTTATAAACGCGAAAGATCAGTTCCGCCAGGGTTCTTTTCCCTGGTTTTCCACCGTGATCTGGCAGACCGGCAGGGCTGCCAGGGCCGTGTCGTGGGATTGGGGACTCACGCAGGCACAACAGGCTGCGTCCACCGAAAGCTCCGCTTCGGGGAAGGCGGCTTTCAGCACAATGGCGTTGGACAGTACACAGATGCCGGTGCACAGTCCCACCAGCTGGATTTCCAGCGGCTGATCCCCCGCAACCCGGCGGATCCGTTGGGGCAATTCCGTCGAACCGAAGGAAGGCTTGTCCACAAAATGGTCGGCGGGTACGTCCGCCAGTGCGGCGGCCACCGCGGGGTGCAAATCGTGACCGGGAGTGCCCTGAATGCAGTGGGGCACCGGCAAGTGCCGTCCCTCGGTGGTGGACAGGTAGTCCGCTGTGTGGGTGTCCCGGGTCACAAAGATGGCCTCGGGGGGCATCCTACGGATTTTTTCCACCACATTGGGTACAATGGCAGGGGCTTCCCGGGTGCCCAGACTGCCGTCAATAAAGTCCTTCTGCATATCCACAACGACCAGAATTTTCATGGCGAAACTTCCTTTCTGTACCATCATTTCTTGTGGTATTTGCGGTTTTCTTCCTCATACACCGGGTCGCAGGTTAGGTACATGCCCAGTTTGTTCAGCGTGTCGCTGTCCACGCTGGACAGAATCACTGTGGAATGCACATCGCATCCCTTCAGATGGGGCAGCTGTTCCAGGGCGGCGGCCGCATATTCGTTCTCGGAGACCGAGCTGGAAAGGGCAATCAGGATCTCGTCGGTATGCAGGCGGGGATTCTTGCCGCCCAGGTAGGTGGTCTTCAGGGTCTGGATGGGCTCAATGGCCCGTGCCGAGACCAGTTCCGTTTCCTGATCAATGCCGGCCAGGGCCTTCAGCGCGTTGAGCAATGCCGAGGAGGCGGCGCCCAACAGGGGCCCCGTTTTGCCGGTGATGATGCGACCGTCCGGCAGTTCGATGGCGGCGGCCGGCAGTCCGCCGGTGGCCTGGGAACGGGCATGGGCCTGCTGTTCCACTGCGCGGCTGCCCACTGTCAGACCGGCCTGGTTCAGCAGCAGTTCCAGTTTGAAGCGCTCTTCCTTGACGGTGCCGCCCACCTTTTGCTCACACAGGCATTTCATGTAGCGGCGCAGGATTTCCTTGCGGGAGGCCTCACAACAGACCTCGTCATCCACAATGCAGTTGCCCGCCATGTTGACCCCCATGTCGGTGGGGGACTGGTAGGGACTCTGGCCGGAGATCATCTCGAACATGGCATGCAGCACCGGGAAAATTTCAATGTCCCGGTTGTAGTTCACGGCGGTTTTGCCGTAAGCTTCCAGATGGAAGGGATCGATCATGTTCACATCGTTCAGGTCGGCGGTGGCGGCCTCATAGGCAAGGTTCACCGGGTGCTTGAGGGGGAGGTTCCAGATGGGGAAGGTTTCGAATTTGGCGTAGCCGGCTTTGACACCCCGGTGATGCTCATGGTACAGCTGGGACAGGCAGACCGCCATCTTGCCGCTGCCGGGACCGGGGGCTGTGATCACCACAAGAGGATGCTCGGTTTCGATGTAATCGTTTTTTCCGTAGCCTTCGTCACTGACGATGCGGGCCACATCGTTGGGATATCCTGCAATTTTATAATGGCGGAAGGTGCGGATGCCAAGCCCGTGCAGACGGTTCTCGAAGGCTTCCACCTCCGGCGCTGCCGTGTACATGGTCACGCAGACGCTGCCCACAAACAGGCCCACGCCCTGGAAGGCGTCGATGAGGCGCAGCACGTCCATATCGTAGGTGATGCCGTAGTCGCCGCGCATCTTGTTGCTGACGATGTCCTCGGCACTGATGACCACCACGATCTCCGCCTGGTCCTTGAGCTGCAGCAGCATCTGCAGTTTGGAGTCCGGCTGGAATCCCGGCAACACGCGGGAAGCGTGGTAGTCATCAAACAGTTTGCCGCCGAACTCCAGATAGAGTTTGTTGTCAAACTGGGCAATCCGCTCCCGGATGTGGGCCGATTGCATGGCCAGATATTTGTCGTTGTCAAATCCAATCTTCATCTATAGCATTCTTCCTTCCACAGTCCGGGCAGTGTACCGCCCACGATTCTTACACAATAAAGTCAGTATATCATATTGCCATATGGTGCGGCAAGGAAGGCTAAACAAAAAATACATAAAAACAAAAAACCTCACGTTTTCACGTGAGGTTTTTGGTGCGCCCGCAGGAACTCGAATCCTGGACCCTCTGATTAAAAGTCAGATGCTCTACCAACTGAGCTACGGGCACCTATTTGCTTTGCGTTTACAGCCTTAACATTATAGCAAGGCCGCGGCGCCTTGTCAAGGGCTTTTTGTAGGGGATTGCGCAAAAAAATCAAGGGGGATGCACGCCCCGCCCTTGCCAAAAGGCACGGGGCGCGGTATAATACATCTTTAGAATAAAAACCGTAAAGGGGATTGGAAATATGGAAACTTTGGGCAACCTGCGCCGTACCCGCTATTGCGGGGAGGTCAGCCTGGCTGACGCAGGTCAGGAAATGACCGTTTGCGGCTCCATCGCCCGTGCCCGCGATAAGGGCGGCATCATCTTTGCCGACCTGCGCGATACCACCGGCATTCTGCAGCTGGTGTTCGACGAAGACACCCCGAAGGATGTTTTCGCCAAGGCAGAAAGTCTTAAGAGCGAATATGTGGTGATCTGCCGCGGCAAGCTGCGGGAGCGCGCTGCCAAGACCGACAAGATCGCCACCGGCGACGTGGAACTCTATGTTGCGGAGCTGCGCATCCTCAGCGAAGCACAGACCCCGCCGTTCGAGATCCGCGACGAGATCAACGTCAACGACGACCTGCGTCTGCGGTACCGCTATCTGGACCTGCGCCGTCCGTCCATGCACGAGCCCATCGTGCTGCGCAGCAAGATCATGCAGATCATCCGCAGCTACTTCACCGACAACCACTTCACCGAGATTGAAACCCCCACCCTCATCAAGTCCACACCGGAGGGCGCCCGCGACTATCTGGTGCCCAGCCGTGTGCAGCCCGGTCACTTCTATGCACTGCCTCAGAGCCCCCAGCTCTACAAGCAGATCCTGATGCTGTCCGGCTTTGACCGCTACTTCCAGATCGCCCGCTGCTACCGCGACGAGGACCTGCGCGCCGACCGTCAGCCCGAATTCACCCAGGTGGATGAGGAAATGTCCTTTGTCACCGAGGACGACATCATGACGGTGAACGAAGGGCTGCTCAAGCGCCTCTGGAAAGAGATGCTGGGCATTGACCTGGTCACGCCGTTCGAGCGTATGCCCTGGAACGATGCCATGAGCCGGTTCGGTTCCGACAAGCCGGATACCCGCTTCGGCCTGGAAATCCAGGACGTGACGTCGGTCTTTGCCCACACGGAGTTCAAGCCTTTCGCTGCCGTTATCGAGGCCAAGGGCACCATCCGTGCCATCAACGCCAAGGGCCTGGCCGAAAAACTGACCCGCAAGAACATCGACAAACTGGGCGAGGTTGCCAAGACCTATGGCGCCAAGGGGCTGGCCTACAGCCGCCTGACGGCCGAATCCACCTCCTCCAGCTTTGAAAAGTTCCTCACCGAGGAGGAAAAGACCGCTCTGTACGCAGCTCTCGGGGCCGAAACCGGGGACGTGCTGCTGCTGGTCAGCGATGCAGACTGGGTCAAGGCCTGCACCGCGTTGGGACAGGTCCGTCTGGAGATCAGCCGCAAGTATGATCTCATCGACAACAACAAGTTCAACTTCCTGTGGGTGGTGGACTTCCCGCTGTTCGAGTACAGCGAGCAGGAAGGCCGCTGGATGGCCATGCACCATCCCTTCACCATGCCCAAGGCCGAGGATCTGGACAAGATCGAGAGCGATCCCGGCGCCTGCCATGCCGTGGCTTACGACATCGTGCTCAACGGTGTGGAGCTGGGCGGCGGTTCCATGCGTATCAACGATCCCGCGCTGCAGGACCGTATGTTCAAGGCTCTGGGCTTCACCGAGGAAAAGGCCCGCGCCAGCTTTGGCTTCCTGATGGATGCCTACAAGTACGGTGCGCCGCCCCACGGCGGTATGGCCTACGGCTTGGACCGCATGGTCATGCTGATGCTCAAGAAGGACTCCATCCGTGACGTCATCGCCTTCCCCAAGGTGCAGAACGCCGGCGAGCCCATGAGCGGAGCCCCCGATGTGGTGGACGAAAAGCAGCTGGCCGACCTGTCCATTGCGCTGACCTTGCCCGAAAAAGAATAAGCGACTTTTCTCGAAAAACAAACAAAAAGCCTCTGCCGCAGTGCAGAGGCTTTTTTGTATCAGTTTTTGTATTTGGGTTTGGAATCTTCCGGTTGGGAAGTTTCGGGGGAAGGCACCGTGTACTGAGCCGGTGGAACCGGTGGTGTGCCCTTGGGCGGACGGGGATGCCGGGCCCGGTGACGGCGTGCCAACAGGCGGATGACAACCACCGCGAGGATGACCACCAGCAGCGCAGGCCACAGGTAGACCAGCGCCAGGATCAACCCCTGCACAAAGGCCACAAAGCCGTTCCAGCCGCCGGTGAAGGCACTGGCCAGCCGTGCACCGAAGGTGGTGCCGGTGGGGGTCAGGGTGGCAACCTCCTCCAGTGTGACATCCACCGTGGAGTAGGTAATGTCTCCCTCCAACGCGCGCATCTGTTGGGTGTAGCTTTCCAGCTGGTACTGCACATCGGAAAGCTGACTCTCGATCTCCAGCAGATCGGCGGTGGTTTCGGCCTGATCGGCCAGGGCATTGAGCCGGTCCCGCTGGTTTTCCAGCGAGGTAATCCGGGCATTCACATCAATGTACTGGTTGGTCACATTTTCGGCGTACTCATTCAGGTTTTGCACGCTGCCCACCTGTCCGGCCAGGGAGAGAAAATCCCGGTAGCGGTCCACCGGCACCCGCACGGTGTAATGGGCTGTGCGGTCCTGGTCCTGGGCGGTGCCATACAGACTGCTGGATTCCAGCCAGCCGCTGCAGTCCGTCACGGCGGCCAGCAGGGTATCCCGGGCGGTGTCAAAATCGGTGGATTCCAGCTGCATGTCGGCGCGGTAGATGATCTTCTGGGCGGATTCGGCCGTGGCGGTGCTGCCCTCGGGCAGCAGGGCACTCTCGGCTCCGCCGGCATTCACGCTGTCCTCGGTGATAGCCTGGCTGGCCATCTCGTAGCTGGCGGTCCCGCCTGCAGAACGGGCACCGCAGCCGCTCAACAGGATGGTTGCCAACAGGACGGCTGCTGTCCGGGCAAAACGGGTCTTCATGGTTTGTCTCCTTTCCTGGTCGGGAATCTCGCGGAAATCCGCGGCTTTTTCTGCTTTCAGTATAGCATAGACGAGCCGCTTTGTGGGTTACAGCTTGCCAACAAAAGAAAGACAAAAAAGGAACAGACCCAACGTCGGTCTGTTCCTTTTGGTTTGTGGAAAATTTATTCAGCCTTTTGCCCCAGCAGCTTGAGGTCATCGTTGTCCGCAAAGGCGACGGCGGCATAGCCGGCGGCTTCCAGCGTGCCGAACTGTTTGCCCAGCTTTTTGGCCTGGGGCAGCACCGTCACGTCATAGTCGGCGCGCAAGGTCTGGGCTTTTTGCAGCACGGCGGCAAAATCGGCGTCCTTGCAGTAGAGCAGTGCCAGCCGCTTTTTGGCGCCGGGGATCTGGTAGCCCTGCTCCAGCAGGATGCCGCAGACCCGCTCGAACCCGATGGAGAAGCCCACCGCCGGCACCTGCTGGCCGATGAACTTGCCCACCATGTTGTCGTACCGGCCGCCGCCGGCCACCGCGCCGCTGAACTGCGGGCAGGTGACCTCAAAGACCATGCCGGTGTAGTAGCCCTGACCGCGCACCAGGCTGGGGGCGTAGGCGATGCCGTACCGGCCGGCGGCGATCTTCTCGCTGGTGGCGATCACATACCGCAGGTCGGCGGTGAGGGCCTCGTCGTCCACCTTGGCAGCTACGGTGTCCAGGCTGAAGTCCCCCGCCCGCAGGAAAGCGTCCAGTGCCTCCACCGCCTCGGGGGCAAAGTCTTTCTCGGTCAGCTCGTTCCGCACGCCGTCGGCGCCGATTTTGTCCAGCTTGTCAAAGCTGATGCAGACCGAATCCAGGTCCTCAGCCGCAAAACCCATCTTCTGCAGCATGGCCCGCAGGATACGGCGGTCATTGATGTTGACGGTGAAGCCGGTGAACCCGATGGCCAGCAGGGCCCGGGCGGTCACATCGATGAGTTCCACCTCGGCGTTGGGGCTGGAATCGCCCAGAATGTCAATGTCACACTGGACAAATTCCCGCAGACGGCCCTTCTGGGGACGCTCGGCCCGGTAGACCCGGTCAGTCTGGATGACCTTGAACGGGGTGGGCAGCTCGTTGCGGTTGGCTGCATAATAGCGGGAAAGGGGCAGCGTCAGGTCATAGCGCAGCCCCATGTCGGACAGCTGCTTTTCGTCCCCGCTGGCCAGCGCTTTTTCCAGCTTGTCGCCGCGCTTGAGCACCTTGAAAATCAGGTTCAGGTTGTCGCCGCCGTCGCTCTTGTCCAGGTTTTCCATATCCTCCAGGATGGGGGTGGAGATCCGCTGGAATCCCGCGGCGCGGTAGGTGGCCAGGATCTGGCCCTGGATATAGTCGCGCAGCGCCTGCTCATGGGGCAGCAGGTCGCGCATGCCTTTTAACGGCTGGGTTTTCATCTGCAATGGCTCCTTATTCTGATAATGGTATCATGATAAACTTCCCGCCGCATTTTGTCAATGCAAACCGGGCATACTGAAGGGAAAAGGGGAGGCGAGGATATGGCAAAACAGAACCGTGGACCCTACATTCTGGCGGCCGGGGCGGCCACCCAGTTGCTCACCGGCATCCCGGCGGCCTGGGGTGTCTTTCAGCGCCCTGTCATGCAGGGGTACGGGCTGTCCCGTGGGCAGGCCATGCTGGCCTTTGCCCTGTTGGTGGCCGCCTACGGGGTGGGGTGCGCGGCAGGAGGTCTGCTGCAGGACCAACGCGGTCCCCGGGTGGCCGGCCTTTGGGGCACAGGGCTGCTGGCGGGTGGCTTTTTTGCCGCCGCGCTGGTGCCGCCGGGCAACGCGGCGCTGTTCCTGCTGGCCTACAGTCTGCCGGCCGGCTTGGGCAGCGCGTTCCTGGCGCCGGCGGTGATGGCCTGTGCCCAGAAGTGGTACCGGAAGAAAAAGGGCTGGGCCACCGGCGTGACCGGGGTGGCCATGGGGCTTTCCGGCGCTTTTTACACCCTGTTTGTGCGGCTGGTGGGGGAGCGGTGGGGGATCCGGATCTGTTTTGCTGCCTTGGGTGCGGTCATGCTGGTGGTGTGCGGCAGTGGCGCGGCCATTTTGCAGGATCCTCCGCAAACCGGTCAGACCCGGCCTTTGCAGGGACTGGATCACACCCAGATGCTGCGCACCCGGCAGTATAAGCTGTGCGCCGTGGCGGTGGCGCTCAGTGCGCCGCCGGTGCTGCTCTTCAGTCCGGAAATCTTTTCCATTGCCACCGAACGGGGGCTGCCGGAAAGTGCGGCGCCCTTCAGCATCGTGCTGGGGTCTGCGGCCAGCGCGGCGGGGCGGCTGCTCTGTCCGGCAGGCAGCGACCGCCTGGGCCGCAAGCGGGTGCTGTACGGGGTCTATCTGGGATTGGCGGCGGGCTCGGTGGCTTTTGCCTTTGCCCGGGAATGGTGGGTGCTGGCGGCCTACGCCACCCTTACCTTTTTTTATTCGGGGGGCGCGGCGGTGCAGCCTGCCTTCAACAGCGACCTGTTCGGCCTTCGCCATGCCGGGGTCAACTATGGCTTCCTGGCATTGGGGATGAGCGGCGGCAGCCTGCTGAGTTATCTGGGCAGCCAGGCCCTGCCCCTGGAGGCCCGGCACGGGTTGGCAGTGGGGTGCGCCCTGGTGGGACTGGTTTGTGTTCGACTTGTAAAACCTTTGCCTCAATCTTGAAAAAATACCCCACAACGTGTAAACTATATAAGTTATCCCTTTTTGCAACCAATCCCAAAGGAGGAACCATGCAGCAGACAATCCAGCTGCGAAAGCTCGCAGCGCGCTCAGTCACCGCATTCTTGTTGGCGGTGCTGTGCGTTTACCCCTTGTACATTGATAAATTCTCCAACCTGGGCGTCACCAAATTTACCGGTGTGTGCACCCTGTTCTGGGCTTTTTGCCTCTGGCTGGGCGCCCTGGTAGTGGTGGGAGCCGGCCTGCGGCCCGGGCGGTTATCCCGCAAGGACCCTGCCCTCTGGGCGTTGGGCGCCTTTGTACTCACCGGCTTTTTGTCCACGGTGGTATCGCTCTCCCCGGTGTCCTCGTTCTGGGGCCTGGGCGGGTACTACGGCGGCTTTATGATGGTCCTCTTCACGGCAGCCGGCTACCTGGCGGTGCGGGCCTTCGCCCCCCAGGGGCTGCTCAACGGCCTGACCTTCTGCGTGGGCATCACCACAGCCATTGTGACGGTGTTGTATGTACTCAACATTTTTAATATTGACCTCATCGGCACCTATGCCGACACGGCTGTCATCGAGAGGGCTCAGTTCTTCTCCACCCTGGGGCAGAAAAACTTCAACTCCGGATTCATGGCCTTTGCCCTGCCGCTGGTTTTTTATGCTTTCCTGGTGGCCCGGGGCGTGCGCCACACCCTGTTTTACGGGGTGCCTGCCTTTTTCGGCGGTCTGGCCCTGGCGGTGGTGGATGCCGAAGGCCTGGCCCTGGGTATCGGCGCCGCGGTGCTGGTGCTGATGTGCCAGAAGATGTTCACCACCCGCACCCTGCGGCGCATTGCGGTGATCGGCGCCTTTTTCTTCTTCCATGCGGGCTGGATGCAGTACATGCGCACCCACGTGTACACCCAGGGCGGCAAACCCATGCTGGCGGCCTTAGGCCATATGGGGGTGGAAGGCTTGATGGTCTGTACGGCCCTGTGGGCGGTGCTTCGGTTCGGGCTGCGCGGGCGGGAAATCCCGCTCTGGCGTGCCGGCCGGGTGGTGGCGGCCGTGGCGGTCACGGCCACGGTGCTGCTCTATGCGCTGGCCAATTTCTGGCCGGGATTCCCCAGTCTGGGGCGGCTGGACGATGTGCTCATCATCAACGACGACTGGGGCACCTACCGGGGCACCGCCTGGCGGATCACCTGGTGCACCTGGCTGGACCAGCCCCTCTGGCGTAAACTGATCGGTGTGGGCACCGGCATGATGCACACCGCCATGCGGGCCTGGGCGGGGGATTCCCTCACCGACCGCATGAACACCTTCTATGCGGCACATAATGAGTATCTGGAACAGCTGCTCACCACCGGCGTGCTGGGCCTGGCCGCCTGGCTGTGGTTTGTGGTTTCTCACCTGCGGAAAGCGGTCAAAAACTGGCTGCGTCCCGGGGTGGCACCGGTCACGCTGGCGCTGGTCAGCTATCTGGCCCATGCGGTGGTATCCATCCGGGTGTCGATGATCTTCCCGGAAGTGATGCTTTTGTTTGCGTTGCTGCAGGTGTTCTGCCTGCCGCCGGAAGAAGAAACGGTCCCGGCGGAAAAGCCTCGCCACGGCAAGGCTAAAAAGGCGAAAGCCCTTGTGGAAGAAAAGCCTGGGCTTGTCCGGCTTTGGGCTCCGCCGGCGCTGGCTGCCATTGTGATGATGGCGGTGTGCGGTGCGGCTTCCCATCTGTTCTTTGGTTTCCTCTTTTAGGAAAAAGGGGAAAACGGGCAAAAAAAACGGAAGGTTAGTGCGTGCTAACGTCTTGCAAAAAGCCCGTCGACCCTTTATAATAAACTTAGCTGTGAAAAGCCTAACAATATGCAAAGGAGAGAAAATTATGATCGAATACTCCGCACAGGTCAATAACATGTGCCCGATCACAAAAGGGCCCAAGCACGGTCCCGCGCCCATTCCCGAAGAGGGCGAATGGGTCAAGGCCTATAAAATTGAGGACATCAGCGGCTACACCCACGGTGTGGGCTGGTGCGCTCCCCAGCAGGGCACCTGCAAGCTCAGCCTGAACATCAAGAACGGCATCATCGAGGAAGCTCTGGTCGAGACCATCGGCTGCTCCGGCATGACCCATTCTGCTGCCATGGCTGGCGAGATCCTGCCCGGCAAGACCATCCTGGAAGCGCTGAACACCGATCTGGTCTGCGACGCCATCAACGTTGCCATGCGTGAGCTGTTCCTGCAGATCGTCTACGGCCGCAGCCAGACCGCTTTCTCCGAGAACGGCCTGCCCGTGGGCGCCGGCCTGGATGACCTGGGCAAGGGTCTGCGCAGCATGACCGGCACCATTTTCTCCACCAAGGCCAAGGGCGTTCGTTACCTCGAACTGACCGAGGGCTATATCCTCAAGACCGCCCTGGACAAGGACAACCAGGTCATTGGTTACCAGTTTGTCCGCCTGGGCAAGATGATGGAAGACATCCGCCACGGCAAGGACCCCAAGGAAGCCTACGAGAAGAACATCGGCACCTACGGCCGCTTCTCTGCTGAGCAGGGCGCTGTCAAGTACATCGACCCGCGTGAAGAATAAGAGAGGGAG
>CAJFFY010000011.1 GCA_904374465.1 uncultured Subdoligranulum sp. | reverse complement strand
CACGCGGCAGTTCCACAGAACTGTTTCCAAAGTTACCTCTTTATCTTTTTTAGTGGCCTTAGCCATAGTCTAATACCTCATTTCAACTTATTATAACAATCCACTATAATTGTACCCTAGATGAGCACGACCGTCAACAAAGGGAATCAATTGCAAACAATTCCAAAATCATACCATCTCACTAGTAATACCGGCTTGAATTAAAGACCGACCGCCATCATAGCAGTTGGTCTTTAATTAAGAAACGGTCCCTATTCAAGCATTTGAAAATACTTCAGTGCTTCCACAATCGCTGCTTCCTTTTCCGGCGGACACTGCGGCACTTTAGCATTCTCCTTCTTCGACAAATTATAGTTCTGTCCTACATCCAGACCACATTTCCGCTTGACCTGGGAGATGTACAGAGAACCTTCTGGAACCCGGACATATCCATGTCCTCCAGAGAAAACTCCACACGCACTTTCTTCGAGTCGATTTCTCCCTTGGAAAGCAAGACAACCGTCTCGATATGCCGGGTATGGGGGAACAGGTCCACCGGCACAAACCGGCGGGCCCGGTAGCCCTGCCGGGCAAACAATGCCACATCCCGGGCCAGGGTTTCGGGGTCACAGCTCACATAGACCACCCGGCGCGGCGCCATCCGGGCCACAGCACCGATGCATTCCGGCGTGCTGCCCGCCCGGGGCGGGTCCAGAAAGACCACGTCAGGATGCAGCCGGTCTGCCATTTTCCCCATCCACACCGTGGCGTCGGCGCAAACGAAGGAAGCATTGTCCAGCCGGTTGCGCCGGGCGTTGGCCGCCGCGTCCCGCACGGCGGCCGGATTGCGCTCCACCCCAAAGACCCGCCCCGCATGGGGCGCCGCACACAGCCCGATGGTACCGATGCCGCAATAGGCATCCACCACCGTCTCCCTGCCGGTGAGCCCCGCCAGCTCCAGCGCCATCCGGTACAGTACCTCGGTCTGGAGGGGGTTGACCTGGTAAAAGCTGCGGGAGGAGATGCCAAACTGCAGTCCGCAGAGGGTATCCACCACCTGACCGGGACCGTAAAGCACCTTTTCCCGGTTGCCCAGCACCGCACTGGTGCCGGTGGGGTTGATATTCTGCACAATGCCCGCCACCCAGGGCGCCGCTTTGCGCAGAGCACTGCAAAAGTTCCGGCTGCCCGGCAGCAACGGCGTGGGGGTAACCAGCGTCACCAGCACACGGCCCTCCCGAGTGCCGCGCAGTACCACGTGGCGCAAAAGGCCCGTGCGCCGGTCCTCGTCAAAGGCGGTCCAACGGCAGCCCCGGGCGGCATCCAATACCGCCGTCAGCGTACGGTTCAGGGCGGTCTGCTGCAGCAGGCACTCGGTACCGGGCAGCACCCGATGGGTACCCTCGGCATACAGACCGCAGACCAGTTTGCCCTGCTGCATGGCAAAGCTGGCAATGGCCTTGTTACGGTAGTGCCAGGGTTTCGCCATGCCGCGGACGGGTTCCACCGGGGCAAACCGCCCCAGCAGGGTCTGCAGTCGCGCCTGTTTGCAGGACAGCTGCTGCGGGTAGGGAACGGTCAGCAACGGACAGCCGCCGCAATGCTTCTGAAAATTGGAACAGGTTTGGATCATTGGGTGTTCTCCTCCCGGCGAATTTGCGGGGACTTGCCTCCCTGTGGTACAATGGAAACAGCGTGAAATCCCTGTCCGGGGCATACACTGTATTATTACAGAAAACGGAGGCAGCGAAATGAAGGTATTACTGATCAATGGCAGTCCGCACAAAAACGGCTGCACCTATACCGCTTTGAACGAAATGGCTGGCGTGCTGCAGCAGGCCGGCATCGAAACGACGATTTTCCACATCGGCAGCGCGCCGGTGGGTGGTTGCGTGGGCTGTGGCGGCTGTGCCAAAGCCGGCAAATGCGTCTTTGGCGGCCCGGTAGCTGAGGTTCTGCCCCTGGTGCAGGAGGCGGACGGCATCGTCTTCGGCGCGCCGGTACACTATGCCACCGCCGCCGGCAGCATGCTGGGCTTTATGCATCGGCTGGCCATGAGCGGCGGGCAGTATCTGCGCCACAAGCCGGCGGCTGTGGTGACCAGCGCCCGCCGGGCCGGCACCACCACCGCCCTGGAAGCCATGGAAAAGGTGCCCCAGTTCTTTGAAATGCCGCTGATCAGCTCCACCTACTGGCCGATGGTCCATGGCGGCAACGCCCAGCAGGCGCTGCTGGACGAGGAAGGTTGCCAGATCATGCGCAACCTGGGCCGCAATATGGCCTGGATGCTGCGCTGCATCGAAGCGGGCAAAGCCGCGGGCATTGAGGCACCCCAGGCCGAGACCGACAAGCGCACCAATTTTATCCGCTGAATCATCCAACCGGAACCGGACCCCTGGTCCGGTTCTTTTTTTACCCGACCAGAGCGGCAACCGCCAGCCAATACAGTTGCCAGCCCACCAGGGCAAAGCCGCCGCCAAAGGCAAGCCCTGCCAGCACGTCGCTGATATAATGTACCCCGGTGATGACCCGGGACACCGCGATGAGCACTGCCAGCACCACCAGCACGCTGCCTAACGGTACACTGCCGTAGAAGGCCACCACCGCGATAGCCGCCGCCGAAAAGCAGTGCCGGCTGGGCATACTGCGGCCTTTTTCCTTTTTGGGAAACAGTGGCTGATACCCCAACGCCGTGTAGGGACGGGGGCGGTTCAGATAGGTGCGCAACGCGCTGCCCGCCCAGAAAGCCGCCGCCGGCACCAGTACCGCCGGCGGGAACAACGGCCGGTGCCAGACCGCCAGCCAGAGCAGCAGGCAACCGTACAGCAGATAGACGGCTGCCACCGCCCCGCGGCTGATGAGATACAGCAGTCCTTTGGCCGCAGGGTGCGCATGGAACCAGCCGATGATGGCACGGTAGCGTTGTTCGTTCATAGGGGATTTCCTCCTTGGTACGATTGGTATAAGGATAACACCCCGCAAAAGGCTTGTCAAACCGGGATAGTTATGCGTATAATAAGGACAGTTTGAGAACACGGAGGATCCGGCTTTGTTTGGTTATGCAAATGCGCTGCTGCTGGCTCTGTTTGCTGCAGCGGTGCTGGATTTGATTTTGGCATGGCGTCGTTGTCGTACCCCGGCAGCCGCCCTGCGCAGCCTCTGGCAGGAGGAGCATCTGCTGTTCGGCAACTGGGCCGGTGCGGCCCGGCTGCGGTGGGGCCCGTACGCCTTCTGCCTGGGGTTGGCCCTGTATGAATTCACCGTCGTTTTTTGCAACAGCATGGCCCGGGAACACTGGCCCTGGCTGCAGGCCCGGGTTTCCCCCGTGCTGGATAACCTGATGTATCTGGCTTTTCTGGCCAAGATCCTGCTGGGCACCCGCTATACCTGGCGCAGTCTGGGGACGGCCGGCGCTCTCTACTTTGTAGCGCGCTGGGTGTATTTCAACGGCCAGAACATCTGGTTCCTGGGCCTGGCGGTGGTGCTGCTGGCCGCCAAGGATGTGCCGCTGCGCCGGGCCATGAAGGCTTTCCTGGGCTGTGGGATCCCCACCCTGGCCCTGGTGGAAATCCTGCACTTTGCGGGCATTCTGGCCCCCGGTGCCACCAGCGAACGGGACGGCAGTTTCCGGTTATTGTTCGGGTACGGTCACCCCAACACCTTTGGCGGAGTGGTCTTCGGCCTGTTGCTGGGCTGGGTGCTGCTGCGGCAGACCCGCCTGCGCTGGGTAGAGCTTGCCGCCGTGGCCGCCGTGGGCGTCTTTTTGCTGATGGGACCGGCATCCCGGTCGGCGGCGCTATGCTGCCTGCTGCTGGCCGTTTTGCTGGCCGCCGCCAAGGGACTGAAGGGCCGCCCTGCCAACCGCCTGCTGTCCGGTTGCTGCGCCGCGCTGGTTCCGCTGGAACTGGCCGTCAGCCTGATTCCGCCCCTTTTTGTGGTCAAGATCGGCCCCTGGGCCAATGAGATCGGCCCCGCCTGGCTCAAGCGGCTGGACGATCTGCTCACCTGCCGCATCTCGTTGTCCTGGGCCGCCTACCGGATGTACGACATCAAGATCGCCGGGCAGATGCTCATGGACTGGCCCACCCTGGACAATATCTTTGTCTACCTGCTCTACCAGTTCGGGCCGGTAATGCTGGTACTGGCCGCCCTGCTGCTGACCGTTGCGCTCTATGGGTATGCCCGCCGAGGTCACTGGCAGGCGGTGGCCTGCCTGGTGGCCGTCCTGCTCTACGGGTACATGGAAACCCAAGTGCTGCACATCACCAGCGATCCCGCCGCCCTGTTGCTGTGCGGTGTGATTTTTGCACAACCCATGGACCTCTGGTGTCCCGACCAATGACAGAAAAACCGCCCCGGGTAAAACCGGGGCGGTTTTGTTATGCCAATGGAATATAATAGATTTTCCCTGCCTCGTGGGCAATGACCTCCGCGGGGTCGCAACCGGCGGCCTCCACCAGGGATTGCAGCGTCTGCTGCTGGTCCTCCTCCGGGTAGCCGTCCAGATCCAGATAGATCCCGGCAATGCCCTGGGCACGCAGTTCCGCCACCATGGCATCCGGTTCCAGTTCGCTGGTAGCCTTATACCAGACATCGTTTTCGGTCCCGTAACCGGCGCCGTAGCTGAACCGCAGCGTGTCGCTGTGCAGCGGACCACGCAGCAGCGTATAGTCCCACATGTTGTTCAGCGAGCCGTTTTCAAAGTTTTTCATATAGGGCAGCTGGAAGATCACGGCATCCTCGCCGGCGGCGTCCTCCACCTCATCCATAAAGGCTTCGTCCTGATACCAGGTGGTCTGGACTTCCTCGTACTTCGGGACAAACAGGCCCTGCTGCTCCCAGTACCCGTAGGCCAGCACCACCACCAGCACCGCCGTGAAGATCTGCCGGCGGCGTCCCTGCCAGCGGCAGAGGCAACGCTCGGCCCAAAGGCCCACCGCCAGCAGGGCAAAGAAGGCGATGTAGGGGCTGATGCGGTTGTACCCGCGGATAAAACGCAGGAAAATGCCGATCAGACCACCAAAGCTGGCGATGGTGGCCAGCAGCAGCGCGGCCACATTCAGCCGGCCCAGCAGCCAGAATCGGTCCCCCAGCTGCGGGGTCGCGGTTTTTCCGGATTTCCAGTTGTGATTGTGGAACAGCAGCACCAGCAGGACCAGGAACCCCACAATGCCCACAATGCCCAGATACCCGTAGGAATTTTCGTTGAAAACCGATGCCTCATCGGTGGCCAGCAGGCGGAAATACCGCTGCAGCCAGTTGGCCAGCTTGTCCCAGCCATAGCCGTTGGGCGACAGCAGCAGACTGCTGATGCGCAGGCTGTAGATATCGGCCCCGATGGGGCTGCGGTAAACCCCGTTGGTAAGCGTACTTCCCTGTCCCGACAGGATGCCCAGCACCATGGGGAAGAAATCGGGAATCATCCAGGCCACGATCTCCCCAATGGTCAGGAAACAGGGCACCCCGGCCGACAACCGGCGATCCCGCAAGATCAGGCAGAGGGCCGTGATGCACAGGAAAAAGCAGGTGAAATACGGGTAGTAGGCGGCACCGTTGTTGGCGATGCCCCAGGCAAAGGCGATGGCCAGCCAGTTGCGCCGGTTGCGGAAGAAACCTTTGCCGGGGCGACCGAAGGACGGATCCTCGGCACACCAGAGACAGAGCAGCACCGAAAACGGCACAAACTCCACGGCAGCCAGCATCATATGCCCGGCCAGCCGCTGCTGCACATAAGGGCAAAGCCCGAAGGTCAGCCCGAAGGCAAAGGACAGCCACCGGCGCATACCGGTCATGCGGAACACCGTGTACCCGGCCAGAGCATTGGCAAAGGGAATGACCAGCACATAGAGGTTGAACACCACGCCGGTGTCCTTGGTAAACAATCCCACAAAGGCCACAAACAGATCGTAGATCAGGTCGTAGTTGGGGTCATAGGGGCTGGGCGGCTGGTAGAAGGGCCAGCCCAGCGAACCGGTCAGTTCCCCATAACTGCGCTGGACCTGCCCCACCCAGTAGATGCCGTCCCCGCCATAGAGAATCGGCGCGTGCCAGTCCAGCCGCCAGAGCTGGAAGAAGAAATACTCGGTGGCGGCCACGGCGGCGATGAGCAGCGCCACCGTCAGGCATTCCCGCCAGAGATTTTGTTTTTTCTGTAACGTCATAACCTTCCTTATTCACCGCGCTGCATGGCCGCCACATAGGCATCGCAGACTTCGGCCGAAGGGCCGTCCCCCCGCAGATGACCGTGGTCGATCCAGATGGCGCGCTTGCAGAGCTGTTTGACCTGGTTGATGTCGTGGCTGACAAAGAGCAGGGTGGTCCCGCCCGAGAGCATTTTCTCCATCCGCTCATGGCATTTTTGCTGGAACATGAAATCGCCCACCGAGAGGATCTCGTCGCAGGCCAGGATTTCGGCATCCACCTCGGTGGCAATGGAAAAGCCCAGCCGAGCGATCATTCCGCTGGAATAGTTCTTCACCGGCACGTCCACAAAATCCCAAAGTTCGGCAAAATCGATGATATTTTTAAAGTGTTCTTCCATGTAGTCCCGGTCATGGCCCAGCACCGCACCATTGAGGAAAACATTTTCCCGGGCGGTCAGTTCCAGGTCAAATCCGGCCCCCAGCTCGATCAGCGGGGCAATCTCGCCATTGACCCGCACGGTGCCCCGGGTGGGGTACATGACACCGGCAATGAGCTTGAGCATGGTACTTTTTCCGCTGCCGTTGCGGCCGATGAGTGCCACAGACTCTCCCGGCTCGATGGAGAAGGAGATATTCTGCAGGGCGTAGAATTCGTTGAAAAACAGCTGGTGTTTGAGCAGCTTGACGGCATACTCCTTGAGGGTCTCGGTTTTTTCCTGCGCCAGGTTGAAGCGCATCGAGACGTCTTGCACCTGAATGATGGGCATAACGGGCGGCTCCTTACAGATACAGAATGAAGTTGCGCTGCAGCTTGCGGAACGCCGCCAGCCCCAGCACCACCATGACGACGGCGCTGGCCACACAGGCGAACCAGGTGTTAGGTCCCGGCACAAAGCCGTACATGACCAGGCAGCGCAGGCAGTTGATATAGTGATACAGCGGATTGAGCTTGACGATCTGCTGCATGAATCCGGGCAGCTGAGAAAGGGGATAAAACAGCGGTGTGGCGTACATCCAGGCCATGGTCAGGATGCCGTACAGATATTGCAGGTCCCGGAAATAGACCGCCAGGGCCGAAAGCAGCAACGCCATGCCGCAGCAGAACAGGAACAGCAGCACCAGCGGCGCCCAGACCAGCAGCAGCGTGGGATACAGTGGCGAGCGGGTGATCAGCATGACCAGAACGATGGCCGCCAGGCTGAACAGCAGGTTCACAAAGCTGGAAACCACCCGGCTGATGGGAAAGATGAACTTGGGCACATAGACTTTTTTGATCAGCGAGGAATTGCCCAGTACGCTGCCCATGCCCATGTTGGTACTTTCGTTGAAGAAATTGAACAGCGTATTGCCGCAGATCAGGTAGAGCGGGTAGTTGGGAATATCAAAGCGGAACATGTAGGAAAATACCAGCGTCTGCAGCAGCATCATGAGCAGCGGGTTGAGGATACTCCACACATAGCCCAGAAAGCTGCGGCGGTATTTGACTTTGAGGTCCCTGGTGACCAGTTCCCGGATCAACGGGCGATACTTGGTAAAATGGCCCCAGCTGGTACGCAGCTGGCCGGCGGTTTGGTGTTGCATGGGTTCGGATCTCTCCCCTGTTTTACAGTTTGAACGGCGTGTCTCCGGTCAGACCGTCGGCACGCAGCATATTTTCCATCACGTCAATATCGGCGCTCACATCCAGGGCATCGTCCTGGAAAAGCTGGTCCAGCTGGGTCTCAAAGGCATGAACCAGGGTATCCATCGTCTGTTCGATGCGGTGCTTGGATTCGGTGATGTTTTCCCCTTCCACCCCCTGGGCATCCAGCTCCGCATACGTCTGGAGCAGTTTGAGGGATGTGGGCAGATAGTAGTCCAGGAATTTGCGCATCCGGGGCAGCTTGTCCGGATCAGACTTGGCCTGGGCAAAAATTTTGGCCGACACGGCCTCCAGACGGCTGATCTTGTCGCTCATCTCCTCGTCGGGGATGGCGTCATTGACGCTGCGCAGGGCATCCAGAATGGCCTGGTAGCGGTCCTTTTCCACCGGCTGTTCCGGCTGGGGCGGGGCCTCGGGGGTGGGTTCCGGAGCCTTGCCTTTGACCACCAGGTAACGGCGGCGCATGTCCAGGTAGGCATCGGGCCCGAAAACCCCGTCGTCAATACAGTTTTCCAGGTGCTTGCAGCATTTTTCGTAGCTGCAGGGAATGGCGGCTGCAATGTCGGCAATGGGCATGTTCCGGGCATCGCCCACGATGTTGTCGATTTTTTTGCGCATGCGGCGGTTGGTGCGCACCGTGTGGGCACCGAACAGGCAGCCCACGCCGCCGGTGAGCATCATGAGCACCGGAACACATTCCTCCAGCAGGTACGGCAGATACTGCAGCCCGCCCTCAGCCAGCACATCCGGCAGCCAGAAAAGGCTGTCCGGCAAAGCCAGCAGCCCCGTCGCCAACAGGGCGATACCGGCGATGAACAACCCGGTGGCCAGACCGGAACCGCTGCCGTTCTGGGAAGCGGCTTTTTTCTTTTTCTTTGCTTTTTCCGCGCGGGGCGCCTCCTGCGGGGGGCGCTCCCTATCGTCCACCGCGTAGACCGGGGTCACGTTGAAATCCGCGGCGCGGGTCTTCTGCCGGGCCGCCTGTTCAAAACCGCCCAGCTTGCCCTTGCGCATGGCGCCGTTGAGGGCAATGAAGATGAATCCCAGCGGCCACCACACCACAAAGCCGATGACAATGGCCCACCAGGGGAACTGGAACGGGCCGTCCCCCCGATGGTATTCATCCTGTTTACTGTAGCGGTTCTGGTAGCGGTTGCCGCTGCCGCTGTAGGGATGGCCCGGGTCGGTGTACCGGGGCCCTTCCTCCTGGTTGGGCATAGGATCTCCTTTTTTCACGTTCAGGGAATGTCAGCCAGCAGCTGTTTCAGGTCATCGCTGAGATAGTAGGTGCTGCCGGCCTGGTAGGGATTGTTTTTGTTGTAGGGCACATGGGTGCACAGATAGCTGACCCACTTGTTGTACCCCGAAACCGTCAGATGAATGCCGTCCGGCTGGGCGTAATCGCTGAGCAGATACCCGGATTCATCCCGGAACTCGGCATTGAGGTCCAGGAAATAGCAGCCGCGCTCGGCGCACAGCCCCTGGATGGCCGCATTGATGGTGGCCAGCCGGTCGGGCGCCAGACCCGGTGCATCCTCGGTCACCGTCTCCTGGGTGGCCGACAGAATGGATTGCACGTAAATTGCCGTGTTGGGCAGTGCCGCCTGCAGATCGTCCAGCATCCGGCCATAGTAGGCCAAAAAGCTCTCGTCATTGCCGGTCTGTACCAGCGCGTTGGTGCCGATCAGAATATACAGCTTGGCCGGCTGGGCGTTGGTCAACACATCCATGGCCACCTCGTCTCCCCGGTCGGGGCTGGTCACCGTGGTGCGGTTGACAATGGTGTTGGGACTGATCCCCTCATACCCGCAGATCAGCGCGCCGCCCACATCGATGTTGTACTCGCTGGCGCTGAAACCGGCGGTCAACGAATCCCCCAGGAAGGCGGCATCGGCAAACCAGGAAGTATCCACCCGGCCGAATTCCGGCACCGCTGTCGGCGCGGCGGGCAGCGCGGTGTAGGTATAGCCCTGGTCCCCGCTTTGCTGAACCGGCCCCACGGTGCCCCAGTTGATGGCCGGCGCCGAGGCCGAGGCATCCCCCGCATCACTGCTGCCGCCGTAGGGCAGGGGCGCCACCAGCTGGGCACTGCCCGTGGCCACCGATTCGGCTTCGGGCGCCTCCCCGGTCACACTTTTGGGCAGCAGCGCGGTGATGATGCCGGACAGAATCAGAATGCCCCCGGCCGTGCCCACCAGCAGGGTGCGGCGGCGACGACGGCGGCGTTCCCGGGCGCGGCGGGCGATGGCCCGCTGCTGCTCCGGTGTGAGCGGTCCGCGGCGTGTGCGGGGCGGCTGAGGTTGTGCCCAGCCATCCTGCCAGTTGTATTGATTTTCCGGCCGGGGCCGACGGGAACGGTCAGGCCCGGGACGCTGGGGGGTCGGCATGGGTACCCCTCCTTTCTGCACAGCCAAAATTGCATATATACAGTAGGATTATAACACAGTTTGCCCGATAAAAACAGAGGCAAGGAAAGATTTTGCGGTTTTCTGCCCGGGGACGGCCCCCTTATCGGCTCAACTTACGTTTTTGCTGCCACCCGGCCACCGCCACTAGCAGAGGGCGGGGCGCCAGGTGGGACAACGCCATTGCTGTGGCCATGGCGGGACCCGGCACAATGATGGTGCGGCGCCGCCGGATGCCCGCCAGGGCGCAGCGCACACAGTACGCCGCCGAAATACCCGGCAGGGCAAACCGGACGTTGGCCACCTGGTTGAACTCGGTATGGACCGGACCGGGGCAAAGGCAGCCCAGGTAAACCGGACTGTGCCGGGCACGCAGTTCGGCCGCCACCGCCTGGCTCAGGCTGACCACATAGGCCTTGGTGGCGTAGTAGGTGGCCATATAGGGGCCGCCGGGCAGCAGCCCTGCCGAGGAGCCCACGTTGAGCAGTGCCCCGCTCCCCTGCCGTTCCATCTGCTGCACCATCCGCTTGGTGAGAATCTGCACGGCGCGGACATTCACATCCACCATCCGCAGTTCCTTGTCCAGCTCCGTCTCCAGGAAGGGTCCGCAGTCGCCGAAGCCGGCGTTGTTGATAAACAGATCCACCTGCCGTTCCCGCAAAGCGTCGGCCAGGCGGCAGCATTCCTCGGCGCGGGAGAGATCGGCAGGGAAAATTTCACAGACGGTGGTCAGCTGGGCAGAAAGCTGTTGCAACCGGTCGGTCCGGCGGGCCACCAACAGCAATTGGTACCCACGGGCGGACAGTTGCCGGGCAAACTCTGCCCCGATGCCGGAGCTGGCCCCGGTGATAACGGCAAATTTGGGCATGGGAAATACTCCTTTTCAACACAAAAGGCCGGCCCGCAGCTGCGCGGGCCGGACCAATTTTTTTCCTTAATGACGACGCCCCACACCGCCGCCGCGGCCGGAGCCGCCGCCGGGACGGAACCCGCCGGAACGGCCGCCCCCAAATCCACCGCGGGGTGCGCCGCCGAACCCGCCGGGACGCGGCCCGCCGAAGCCGCCCGGTCCGGGGCCGAAACCGCCGGGACCGGGACCAAAGCCCGGAGGCGGCGGCGGCGGACGGCGGGGACGCCGCGGCCGGGAGGCGCGGCCCAGACCGTACCAGAACAGGGCATTGCCGAAGCCGCCACCACCGCGGGGCGGGCGCGGCCCGGGACCCCGGGGATTGCCCAGATTCAGCAGTACGACCACCACCAGCAGCACCACCAAAAGAAGGATGGCCACCGTCACGGGGCTGGATCCCTGCTCCTGCCGGGCAGGTGCCGCCGACTGGGTGACGCCGTCCAGCGTGGAGGTGGGAATGCCATAGATGCTGCACAGTTTTTCCGCAATGGCATACACCGTCTGCTGCGCGCCGGTATCATAGTCCCCTTTCACCCAGTTGGGCTCCAGGTCCTCGTCCAGAATCGTCCCCAGGGTACTGATGGTCAGCTGGGTTTCCAGCCCGGCGCCCCGGGTGACATAGTAATCGTCCTCCCCCGGCACCAGCAGCAGCAACACACCATTGTCCTTGTCGGCAGAGCCCAGTCCCCAGGTGTTGAGCAGGTCGTAGGCATAGCCTTCCATGGTGGAATTGCCGATATACTCGGTGGTATAGACGCCGATCTGGGCACCACAGGTATCCTGCAGCGCCACCGAAAGGTTTTCCACATAGGTTTCCGTTTCGGTGGAAAGGATGTTGGCGTAGTCATTGACCGCCGTATTGGGGTCCAGTTCCGGTGCAGCCAGCACCGGCAAAGCCGCGACGGTCAGCAGGGCAAGGGTGGCCGCGGCCAGCGCCACCGGGCGCCGTAGTGTTTTTTGTTTCTGTTTCATGATCCATTTCCTGTTGTGTTGCCGAAATCCGCGGGGGCGAAGGTCTGCAGCGGCCCCGCCTGCCACAGGCCGGCCAGCAGATTGGCCGGGAAGGCCGAGACCGTCTCGTTGTAGGCTTCGGCCTGGGTGTTATAGTCTGCAGCCGCCCGCTGGATGGTCGCCTGCGCCGATGTGAAACTGTCGTGCAGGTCGTCCAGCTGCCCCTTGGCCTTGGCGTCCGCCACATCGGTCGCCGCCGTATAGACCAGGTCCACGGCACCGGCCAGATCGGTATTCAACGCATACTGCACGGCCGGTTGGTCGGGGTCGGAGGTGGCGTTCCAGGCATCCAGGGCCGCCTGGGCGGCCTGTACATCGGCATCGTTTTGCCCCAGCACATTGCCGGCCACCCGGATCAGGCTGGCTGCCGCGTCGGTCTGGGCGGCGAAATCCCCCTGGATGCTGTGGCCGTACTCGTCCTGCTGGGCAGAATAGAGCCGGGCCGTGCGGCTGCGCAGCCCCTGCAGGCGCGCCCCGCCGATGCCGAACACCGACACCAGCGCCAGTCCTGCCAGTACCAGGGCCGCCACCGGTCGCTTTTTGGCCGGAGCCGGCAGGCGGGATTCGATCTGACCGAAAACTTCCAGCTGGGGGCCCTGGATGGTAAAGGTTTCCTGTTGTTCCAGTTGCATGATGGTTTCCTCGGGAAGGGCGGATCAGCTGTTGATCTCCAGCAGTTTGGCGCGCAGTTCCCCTTCGATACGGCCCAGTTCCTGCTCGGCGTTGGCCCGCTTGGCCTTGCCGTCCGCCCGGATCTTGTTCAGCTCGTCCAGCGTTTCAATGAGCTGCTTGTTGGTCTGCTGCAAAGTCTCGATGTCCACGATGCCGCGCTCCGATTCCTTGGCAATGTCGATGGTTCCCTGCTTGAGGGTGGCGGCATTGCGCTTGAGCAGTTCGTTGGTGGCGTCGGTGACGGCGCGCTCGGCCTTCATGGCCTCCTGGCTGTGGGCAATGCCCAGGGCCAGGACCATCTGGTTCTTCCACAGCGGGATGGTGTTGACAATGGTGGTCTGGATCTTTTCGGCCATGATCGTGTCGTTGGACTGGATCAGCCGGATCTGGGGGCCCATCTGGATGGAGACATTGCGGGTCAGTTCCAGATCGTAGAGCTTTTTCTCAAAGCGGTCACACTGGTCGGCCAGGTCCCGGGCCGCCTGGGCATCCTCAGGCAGCTGGGTGCGCTGGGCCTTGTCCTGCAGGGCCTTCAGTTCGTTGGCCCGCACGGCGGCCAGCTTTTTCTTGCCCGCCAGGATATACATGGTCAGTTCCTTGAAGTAGACCAGATTGAGCTGGTACATCTTGTCCAGCATGGTAATGTCCTTCATCAGGGTAACCTGGTGGTCCTCCAGCTGGGCGCGGATACGCTCCACATTCTTGTCGGCGCTCTCGTACCGGGTCTTGAGCTGCTCGATGTTGTTGCCGGCCTTTTTGAAAAAGCCGAAAATTCCCTTGGGCTGTTCGGCGTTTGCATCAAAGCCCTGCAGTTCGGCAATCAGGCTGGTGATCAGTTCCCCGGTCTCGCCCATATCCTTGGTCTTCACCCGGGAGAGGGCTGTCTCGGAAAAATCGCTGAGCTTCTTCTGGCTGGCTGCGCCGTACTGCAGCACCAACTGGGAGTTGGTCAGGTCGATCTTTTCCGCAAAATCGTCCACCATCTTCTGTTCTTCGGGGCTCAGGGGGGTATCCTCCACCTGGACGGGGGTTTCCTTTTTGGCTTCTTCCTCCACTTTTTCGTCGGCCGCGGGATTCAGCGTCAGGGTGGGCGCCGCGTCAAAGGTCAGGGTGGGGGCTACGGGTGCATTCAAATCCAATTCCTTGTTCAGGTCAGCCATGTTTCGGTCCTTCCTTTCTCGGGGACACCGGGTTTATTTTGTCAGGTTCTGGCTCTTCAAAATGCTGTCCAGCACTTCAATATCGGTGGAAATGTCCATTGCTTCGGCGCTGTACAGCACATCCAGCTGGTTTTCAAAGGCAGTGGCGGTGGTTTCGGCATTGCGGCGCAGTTCCCGCACAATCTGGTCGGCATTGTCCCCCCGGACACCGTTCTTTTCCAGATTGACGTAGGCGCTCATCAGCTTGACCACCTCGGGCAGATAATACCGGGCAAACCGGTCGATCTGCCGGGCCTTGTCGGGGGCGCCTTCCACCACCGACACGATGCTGCGCCCCGCCTTTTCCATGCGGTCCATGGCGCGAGAGAGCTGGGTGTCGGGGATGGCTTCGTTCAGGGCATGCAGCGCATCCAGGTTGGCGACAATGCCGGTGAGCATGGCGTCCACATCCTCGCTGCCGGTGGCATAGGGCACCTGGGTGCGCACCACCCGCATGGGACAAAAACGGCGTCCCAACAGATAGGCCGCCGCGCTGAGTACCGCCAGCAGTGCGAGGTTGCCCAGGGTATAGGGCGGAAACACCAGCGCCCCCACCGGCCAGACGAGGGCCGCCAGATAGAGCGGCAACACCGGCCGGACCTGTTTTTCCTGCCATTTGCTCATGGGGTTCCCCCTTTGGTAAAAGATAGACTTATTATAGCCCAAAACCGCGCCCGTTGCAACCGTCCAACGTCAAAAACGGGGCCAGGGCGGTACCCCAGGCCCCCCGCAGTTTTTCCAGGGACCAGGCCGCGTTGGCGGGGCTGGTGCTGGGCAGCACGGTGGCAGGCAGACCGGTGGCGGGCTGGGCGTAGCGGGCATAGACCCGCCCCGATGCCGCCCCGTTGCAGAACACCGCCCGAACCCCCAGCTGCCGGATCAGCGCGGCCACGTCGTTGGGTTCCACGTTGCGGATGGAGGCATCCGAGGCGCCGCGGATGTCGCAGGCGCCGATGGTGTCCCACACGGCCAGCCCATGGCGCAGGATGATGGCCTTTTTGGCCTCGATATCCGCCCAGTCGGGCACCGGTTCCCCGGTCAGGCTGGCCAGCAGCGGCCAGAAACGGTTCTGTGGATGCCCGTAAAAGAAGCCCTGTTCCCGGCTTTTGGGGCTGGGAAAACTGCCCAGGATCAGCGCCGATGCCCGTTCCCCGTGCAGCGGCGGCAGGCCGGGCCCCACATGGGTGTAGGCCGTCTTGGTCTGGGCCATCTCAGAAGGCCTCCGGCCAGAGGCTGCGGCAGAGTTCGGCCACGCCGCAGGGTTCCGCCATGGGACCGATGCGGTCGGCGGCCGCTTTGGCGGGTTCGCTGGCGTTGCCCATGGCGATGCCCAGGCCGGCGGCGCGCAGCATGGGCACGTCGTTGTCGCCGTCCCCCACGGCCACACATTCCGCCGGGTCAATGCCCATCAGCCCGGCCAGTTCACAGAGGCCGCGTCCCTTGTCCACCCCTGTCTCCGAAATGTCGCAGTCGTCGCTGCCCGGGTAGGAATACAGGAACTGCAGACCCAGGTAACCGTATTTTTCCTGGAATTTTTGGGAAAGCGCCCGGGGAATGAAGCCAAAAGCGCCGAAGGGCATTTCCACCAGGTGATGATCCTGGTCCTCACCGTCCACAATATGGTTGTTCAGATTTTTGGCCTTTTCCCGCTCCACAAACATCTGGTAGCCGATGTAGGCATAGTTGGCATCGTGGAAGGTAAACCGCAGCGGCAGCTCATAATCCTCAAAAAAGTCCACCAGTGCGTACATTTCCTCGTTGGAGAGGCGATGCAGCGCCAGGTCATTTTCCTTATTGTCCAGCAGTTGGGCACCGCCGGCGCAGACCCAGCCGTCCGGCTTGATGGAGCGCAGCAGCCCCTTGCCCACACCGGTGCGGCCCCGCCCCGTGGCGATGGCAATCTTGACGCCCGCCTTCTGCACGGCGTTGACCGCCTCGGCATTTTCCCGCGGGATGCGCTCATAGCCGCTGGGACGCAGCGTTCCGTCTATATCCAAAAGCAACAGCTTGTACTTCATAAAAATTCCCTCCCGTGGGGTATTATAGCAAAGTCTACGGCTTTCCCGCAAGGCATATTGTAAACGGGGGTGATGCGGATGCACGGCAGTCTGGAACTGGGGCGCCCACGGCGGCGCCGGCGTTGGTGGATACCCGTGGTGCTGGTTCTGCTGCTGGTGGCCGCAGGTCCCCGGCTGGCCGCGGCCCTGCCTGCGGCTGCCGTCGGACTGGACCACGCACTGGCAGGGCGTATGGTTCCCGACTACGAAGGCCGCCTGACCCGGCTGCAGCAGGAAAACGCCGCCCTCCGCGCCCAGGTGGCGCAGGGGGCCGACGCCCTGGCCGAAAACCAGGCCCTGCGGCAATTGCTGGACTGCGGACGGACCACCGGCAGCTGGCAGCCCGCCCGGGTAATCTCCCGTTCCGTCGGGAAGATCACCCTTGCCTGTTCCGCTGCAGCGGGAACCCCTCTGCTGGATGCCGAAGGTCGCTATGCCGGCCGCGTGAGCCGGGACCTGGGTAACGACACCTGCGAAGCCGTCCTGGCAGGCCGGGAGGATCCCCCCTGCGCGGGGCTGTGCGGGCAGGCAGCCGGTCTGCTGGAAGCCGGGACCGCGTGGCGTTTGATCGGACTGCCTGCCGACAGCGGCCTGCAGGCCGGTGCCGTGGTAACCACACCGGGCGGCTACTGGTTGGGCACCTTGGCCGAAGCCCCACAACCGGAGACGGACGGTCTGACCGCCTGGGCTCCCCTGACCGACACCGCCAACCTGGACAGCACGGTATTTTTTGTAAAAAAATCCTAGCCGATTGCCTTTTCGACAGAAATCGCCTATACTAAAAAATAAACCGCAGGGAGGTGTTGGACCATGGCAAGGGGAAGCAAAAGCCGCGCCGGCGGGCGCGGCCGGGTCGCCGTGCTGCTGGTGCTGAGCTGTGTGGTTTTTCTGGTGTTCTTTGCCAGACTGGCCTGGATGCAATTTGCCATGGCCGACCATTACGCCGAAAAGGCAGCCGAAGCCAGTTCCGCCAGTTATACGGTGGAACAGCATGCGGCCCGGGGCGCCATCACCGACCGCAATGGTACGGTACTGGCCCGGGACAAAACCGTATATGATCTCTATCTGCGGATTCCGGCTCCTCCGGGAAGCGATCTGCAAAGTACGGTGCAAACCGTACAGGCCCTTACAGGCGGCAAGGATGTGGAAACACAACTTGCCGCCTTTTGTTCTGCCGTTTCGGCGGGAGAACTGCTGATCCAGGAATCGCTGGACAGCGAAACCATGACCGCCTTCTACCAGGCAGGCCTGGTGCAAACCGGTGCCGTACGGCTGGCAGCCCGGGGCGTACGCAGTTGGCCGGACGGAACCTTGCTGCCCCATGCCCTGGGCTTCACCGGCCCCATCACCGCCGAACAATGGCCCGCGGCGCGCCAGCAGGGCCTGGCCATGGACAGTATCATCGGCCAGAGCGGGCTGGAGGCCGCCTATGATGATCTGCTGCAAGGACAGGACGGCCGGTTACTGATCAGTATGGGGCTGGACGGTGCCGTGCGGACCACCGTCCAGCAGCGCTCCGCCACCCCGGGGTCCACACTGGTTCTGACACTGGACGCGGATCTGCAGCGCGCCCTGCAGGATGCGCTGCGCAACCGGATCGAAACCCTGCGCACCACCGCCGCCGTGGGCGGCGGGCGGGAATGCAATGCCGGGGCCGCCGTGGTGGTGGATGTGAAGACCGGCGGGATCCTGGCGGCCGCCAACTGGCCGGGCTACGACCTGAACGACTACCGCACCGGGTATGCCGCCCTGGCCGCCGACCAAGGTGCCCCTTTGCTGGACCGGGCCTTCCAGGGGCTGTATGCCCCGGGGTCAGCCTTCAAACCGGCGGTGGCGGCCGCAGCCCTTACGGCCGGCATTGACCCCAACGCCACCGTCAACTGCACCGGACGGTATCTGTACTACAGCGGCTACCAGCCGGGCTGCCTGCAATACGGGCACAGCGGTCCGGTGGATCTGCGCACGGCCCTGGAACAGAGCTGCAACATTTTTTTCTATGATGTGGGACGACGGCTGGGAGTGGACACCTTCAGCGCCATGGCCCGGCAGCTGGGGCTGGCCAGCCCCACCGGTGCCGAAGTCAGCGAGGCGGAAGGTCGGCTGACCTGGTCCACCGACGACAACTACCAGGCAGGACTGACGCTGATGGCCGCCATCGGCCAGGGCAACACCGCCGTCACCCCCGCCCAGCTGGCTGTCTACGCCACCACCCTGGCCACCAACGGGCAGCGCCCCACCCTGCACTTTGCCGACCGCGCCGTCAACACCGCCAGCGGGCAGATTGTCTGGCAATACAGCCCCCGGTTCACCACCGTTGCGGGGGGCGAGGCGGTGTTCGGGCCCATCCGGGACGGCATGAAGCGGATGGCACAGACCAATCGCTACCTGCGGGAAGCGCCGGTGGTCTGCGCGGCCAAAACCGGCAGCCCCCAGTTGGCCGATACCCTGCCCAACGGTACCCACTACGTCAACTCGGTGCTGATCGGGTATGCCCCTGCCGATGACCCCCAGATTGCGGTGGCCGTCGTTCTGGAATACGGCGGCGGCGGTTCCAACGCCACCCCGGTGCTGCGGGCCGTGCTGGATGCCTGGTTCGACGCCGGTTGACTTGCAACATCTTGTCATATTTTGCACAATATTCTAGACGGTTCGTTGTTAAAACGTTCAAAAATGCGCAATCTTTTTTAATCAAAAAGCCAGTTGTCGCCACGGGCAAAGTGTGCTAGAATATCAATGAGAGAGTGTCGCGGTTCTGTGCGGCCAACGAAGTACAGGAGGCGCGCCCTTGAACGCACAATGCATTATGATCTGCTCCGGCAAAGGCGGTACCGGTAAAAGTACCGTTTCGGTCCTGCTGGGGGCCTCGTTGGCCCGTCTGGGGCGTAAGGTCCTGCTGATCGAGCTGGATTCCGGCCTGCGCAGCGTGGACATCATCGCCGGCGTCTATGGGCGGACCGTCTATGATATTGAGGATGTCTTATGCGGCCGGTGCGAAGGCAGCAAGGCCATCGTGCCCAGTCCGCTGTATCCCGGGCTTTCGGTCATCAGTGCCCCCTACGAGGGCGGTGCCGTGGAAGCGGCCCCCCTGGGGCGGCTGCTGATGGCCATGCGCCCGTATTTTGATTTTGTCCTGTTGGACACCGCCGCCGGCATGAGCGCGCCTTTTACCGCCGCGGCAGCCGTGGCGGACAAGGCTTTGCTGGTGCTGACCCCCGACCCGGTGGCTTTGCGGGACGGCAAGATCGTGGCCGACCGGCTGCTCAGCGGCGGACGGCCGCAAAGCGCCGTGCGCCTGGTGATGAACCGGGTCACCCGGGAAAGCTTTGGCAAGCGTGCGGCGGTATTCGACCTGGACGAGTGCATCGACACCGTCGGCGCCCAGCTGCTGGCGGTAATCCCCGAAAGCCGGGAACTGCAGCAGGCAGGCGCTCAGGGCAGCATACCGGCCCCCGGCGATCCGGCTGTGGTAGCCGGGCAGGCTATGGCAAAACGTTTATGCGGGCAACGTGTCCCGCTTACCTTTTAATGTTTGAGAAGGACGGTGTAGCGTTATGATAATCGCCTTGGTGGCACACGACTCCAAAAAGGAGTTGATGGTACAGTTTTGTACCGCCTATCGCCATATTTTGGCGCAGCACCAGCTGATTGCCACCGGCACCACGGGCCGCCTGGTGGAGGAAAACACCGGGCTGACCGTGCAGAAATTTTTGCCCGGCGGCCACGGCGGGGACCAACAGATCATGGCGCGCATCGCCTGCGACGAGGTGGACATGCTGTTGTTCTTCCGGGACCCCATCAGTGCAAAGCCCAGTGAACCCAACGAGATGAATCTTCTGCGCATCTGCGATGTACATAACATCCCGGTGGCCACCAACATCGCCACGGCCGAAGTACTGATCCACGGCCTGGAGCACGGCGATCTGGATTGGCGTACCATTCTGAACCCGCAGCACGGCAACTGATTTTTCCAAAAGAGCAAAGAAGCTCTGCGTCCTGTGACGCAGAGCTTCTTTTTTGCTTTTGGTCAAATCCCGGCTCAGAGTTTGCACAAAAAAGCGGGGCCCCGCAGGGTCCCGCCGATGTACCGATTCAATAGCTCATGATGTCCTTGACCGCCCCCGACATGGAGAACAGTTTTGCAGACAGATGGTCCAGATAAACAATCCCCAGTTTGTTGCCGGTTTCCTCGTTGTACAGGTCCTGCAGCTGAGGTGCCACCTTGAAGGCCGCCTCCTGGGCTTCGGGGGTATTGTCAAAGTTGGCCGTACCCTGTACCCGCAGCCACTCGCCGCGGTCATTGGCGGCACAGATTTCCAGATTGGTGTTATCCAGCAACTGTTTGTAGGCGGCCTTGTGTTTGCCGATGGCCAGGCACAGATGATCCTTGTACCACATGGCAAAGCCCAGCGGCCGTACCCGGGGCAGATAACCGTCCACCGTGGCCAGGTAGAAGGTGGGATTTTCCTTCAGAAAATTCATAATTTCTTCATTCGGTTTCATTACGACCCCTCCTCATTCGGGTTTACAGTTTTGCCAACACCGTTTTCAACCGTTCGGCGGCTTCCTTGGTGCGCTGGGCGTCGCCGAACGCCGTCAGGCGGAAGTAGCCTTTGCCGCAGGGGCCGAAGCCCTCGCCGGGGGTGCCGACAATGTGGGCGGTGTCCAGCAGCCAGTCAAAGAATTCCCAGCTGCCCATGCCGTTGGGGCAGCGCAGCCAGATGTACGGGCTGTTTTTGCCGCCGCAGTACCACACGCCTGCTTCGTCCAGGGCCGCTGCAATGACCGCGGCGTTGTTGCGGTAGTAGTCCAGGTTCTGCTGGATTTCCCGCATGCCTTCCTCGGTAAAGACTGCCTCCGCCCCCCGCTGCACAATGTAAGGCACACCGTTGAATTTGGTGGTCTGCCGACGCAGCCACATCTTGTTCAGGCTCTGGCCTTCCGACTGGATGGCAAAGGGCACCACGGTGTAGCCGCACCGCGTGCCGGTAAAGCCGGCAATCTTGGAGAAGCTGCACACTTCCACCGCCACTTCCTTGGCGCCCTCCACCTCATAGATGCTGCGGGCACAGCCTTCCTCGCTGACAAAGCACTCGTAAGCCGCATCAAACAGGATGACGGCGTGGTGTTCCTTGGCCCAACGGACCCACTGGGCCAGCTGGGCGGTGGTGTAGGTGGCACCGGTGGGGTTGTTGGGGCTGCACAGGTAGACGATGTCCGCCTGGGTGGTCTCGTCGGGCATGGGCAGGAAATTGTTTTCGGCGTTGGCCGCCATGTAGCGGATGGTGCGGCCGGCCATGACGTTGTCGTCCACGTAGACCGGATAGACCGGATCCGGCACCAGCACGGTGTTGTTCACCGAAAACAGATCCAGCAGATTACCCAGGTCACTCTTGGCACCGTCCGAGATGAAAATTTCGCCCAGCTCCAACGCGATGCCGCGGCCGGCATAATAGTTGCGGATGGCCTCCCGCAGGAAATCATACCCCTGCTCGGGGCCGTAACCACGGAAGGTTTCCTTGTGGGCCATCTCCCCCACGGCCTTGTGCAGCGCCTCGATGACCGGCTTGGCCAGGGGCAGCGTCACATCGCCGATGCCCAGGCGGATGACGTCCGCCTCCGGATGGGCGGTCTGGTACTCGGCAACTTTATGGGCAATCGTGCTGAACAGATAGCTCTCGTTCAGCTCTGCGTAATGCGGATTGAGTTGCATAAGAATCCCCCTCTTGCGTATAGATATCCAATTAAAACTAATTTACCACAATTTGCGGTCCTGTGCAAGAAGAAGATGTGCGGGCCTATGCCCCGGCGGTATTGTTCCAGGACTGCGCCCCTTGTACCGCCGTCATCATATCGTCAAAACTGTCATACGCCATGACCAGATACCGCTGTTCCGGCTGGTATTCCTCCTTGCTGTCCTCATACACCACATCGGACCACCAGTACAGATTTGTGAGCCCCATCTTTTCCAGTTCTGCCTGGGTGGTCAGCAAAAACAGCGCCCCCTGCGGCGGGGTTTGGTGGCTGATCTTTTGCAGGCGCGGGCTGGTGATCATCGTGTTGAAATCCCGTACACACCACATTTCCAGCTGGCCACTGGACCACTCGGTGACCACGTTGGCGTTCCAGAACGTCGCATATCCTTGGGTATAGCCCTGCTGGGCCACCCAGTCGGTGACCTCTTCTAGATGAGGATTGCCGCGGTAGTTCTGCGCAAAGAATTGCTGTGTGGCCGAAATGCTTGTCGCCACAAAACACAGGCAAAAGGCCAGTGCCGCCGCTCTGCGCGCAAACGGCAGGCGGAAGTCCTCGGTTTCCCCTTCCAGCTGCAAAACCGGGAAGACAAACGGTACCGCCGGCAGCCAGTAAGAGGCATTCATCGGTTTGGGCTCGGCGCCGCTGGTTCCCGTGCAGGAGAGAATCAGCCCCTGAATCACACAGATACACGCCAGCAAAACGGGAACGACCGCCTGGACATCCTGCAGTTTGCCGCAGCGCTGCAACAGCCGGAACAGCGAAACCAGGATGGCGCAAAGGGTCAGGAAGCCGAATGCTCCCAGGATACCGCGCAGGGAAAGCAGCGGAATGACCCCGTCCAAGAAGGCATCGCCCGGATATCCGAACAGGCTGAGGAACAGCGACCAGCCCTCTGCCATTTTTTCAAAGCTGAAAGCACTCCAGGATTGGCCGTTAAAGTTTTCAAAGGCGTGGGTTGCCGCCAGCACCGTACTGTTCACCAGATATCCCGCAGCCGCCAGGGCGAAAGCCAGCACCGACAAGAGCAGCAGCTTGCCTTCCCGCCGGGGAAATTGCTGCGGCCGGCCATGCCAGCGGATCCACACCACCAGCAGGGAGGCCGCCACCATGGGCAGGTAAAACACCATCATGCCCTTGACGCTGTTCAGGCCGGAAATACCGGCGGATCCGACCAGCAAAACCCATTGCAATACCCGGCGCCACCGGGCGGCCGGGTCCATCAGGTGCAGGATGGCACCAAAACTGAGCAGCACAAAGATCATGTAGGCCACATAGTACCCGCCAAAAAAGCCGTACCAGAGATACCACACGCCAAAGGGACAGGCCAGCGCCGCTGCGCCCCAGACGCCATTGCCCCGGAGCTTGAGACCGTGCCCCACATACAGGTAGGAAAGCAGGAGCACCAGCATAAGCAACCCCTGCCCCACCATGCGCGCCGCATACCAGTCGTGCGGGAAAATCCGCAGCCCTACCTGGTAAAACATCTGCAGGCTGCACACCTTGATTTCGGTGGAATACCACCAGTTGGTGGACATGACTCCACCCTCCTGGTTCAGCAGGTCGGCCAGCACCATCTCGCTGGACATGTCGCTGTCCAGATAGGCCCGCCCGTGCAGGCACAATACCAGCATGGTCAGACCGTAGGCCGCCACCAGCCAGACCCAGGGAAACACCCGAAAAAATCTGCTGCCATTTTGGGAGGGCAGCCCGTTTTTCGCTTTGTCAAGAATATCCATTCCCGTTTTTCCTTCTTCCTCTTTCCTCGTTCTTTTCATTATAACAAGCTCTTTTTCCCCTGTAAAGCAAGGGAAACCTTCGGTTCATCAGATTTCCAGCGTTCCCTCAAACACCGTTTGGGCACAACCGGTCAACAGTACCGTATCATCCTCCAGCACGCAGACTTCCAGTGTTCCACCGGGCAACGTGACACTGACCGGGACGTTGCGCCGGCAATTTCCCCGCAGCACCAGTACCGCCACCGCCGCACAGGCGCCGGTGCCGCAGGCCAGGGTAGCTCCGCTGCCCCGCTCCCAGACGGTGGCGGTGAGTGCCGCGGGGCCATCCGCCCGGACGAACTCCACATTGATGCTCCGGGGAAAAGCCGGGTGTTGTTGGAGGGCGTTTCCCCATTCGGCCAGCTGGACCCCGGTGGGCGGGGCTTCCCGGCAGAGCACCACACAATGGGGGTTGCCCATACTCAGGCAGTTCACCCGCCAGCTGCGCCCCGCCGCCACCAGCGGCACATCCAGCAGCGGACCGTTGCCCAACCCCACAGCAGGCAGGTCCGCCGCCCGGGTGGAAAACCGCCCCATCCCGGCCCGCCACCGGTGGGGCGCCACCCGGTAGAGCGTCTTGCGCCCGGCCCGGGCCGTGTCCAGTTCGACGCAGTCCTTTTGCAGGCCGTGGGTGTATAAATATTCAGCCACACAGCGGATGCCGTTGCCGCACATGGCACCCTCGCTGCCGTCGGCATTATACATGACCACGGTGGCATCCCCATCGGCCAGCTGCGGCGGCGCGATACAGATCAGTCCGTCGGCCCCCACCGAAAAATGCCGGCGCGATAATTCCCGGGCCAGCTGCTCCGGATGCGGTGGCATTTCGCCATGCCGACAATCCAGGTAAATGTAATCGTTGCCGGCCCCGTGCATTTTGGTAAACTGCAGTTTCATAGCATCACACTCCCCCGAACAAAGTATGCGGCCGGGCCCGGTTTCAACACCGGCAGGCGTTGCGCCCATTTTTCCCCCACCCCCTTGACATCCTTGGACAGATACGCTATATATTTAATGAATATTTGTTTGCAGAAGGAGTTAAACCTATGGATTCCGAAGTTTTTGCGCGTATCCGCGATTACCTGGCCGACCAGCTGGAAGTCGAGCCCGAAAAGATCACCCTCGACAGTGACATCGTCAACGATTTCGGTGCCGACAGCCTGGACGTCATCGACATGATCACCACGCTGTCCGACGAATTCGGCGTGGAGATTCCCGACGAAGACATTGAAAACTTCCACACCGTGGGCGATGTGGTCAATTATCTGGAGGAGCGGCTGTAATTTTCTGCGGCCCAACGATGTGAAGGAGTAGACATGGCAAGCGATAAGAAAAAAATGGTCGAAGCGATCACCGCCCAGGAGGTCGACTTTGCCCAGTGGTACACCGATATCTGCACCAAGGCCGAGCTGGTGGAGTATTCCAGTGTAAAGGGCTTTGTGGTGCTGCGCCCCTACGGCTATGCAATCTGGGAAAACATCCAGAAGAATCTGGACACCCGTTTCAAGGCCACCGGCCATGAGAACGTGGCAATGCCGATGCTGATGCCCGAAAGCCTGCTGAAAAAGGAAGGCGAACTGGTCAACGGCTTTGCCCCCGAGGTTGCCTGGGTCACCATGGGCGGCAGCGAACCCCTGGAGGAGCGCCTTGCGGTGCGCCCCACCAGCGAGACGCTGTTCTGCGACCACTTCAGCCATGTGCTGCACAGCTACCGTGACCTGCCCATGCTGTACAACCAGTGGTGCAGCGTGGTGCGGTGGGAGAAATCCACCCGTCCCTTCCTGCGTACCCGGGAATTCTGGTGGCAGGAAGGTCACACCATCCACGAGACCGCCGCCGAGGCCGAGGCCGAAACCGAGCAGCAGCTGAACTGCTACGCCGACTTCTGCGAGAATGATCTGTGCATCCCCGTCATCAAGGGCCGCAAGACCGACAAGGAAAAGTTTGCCGGTGCCGAAGCCACCTACACCATCGAAGCGATGATGAAGGATGGCAAGGCCCTGCAGAGCGGCACCAGCCATTACTTCGGCGACAAATTCAGCCGCGCCTACGACGTGACCTTCACCGGCCGTGACAACACGTTGCAGTATCCCTTCCAGACCAGCTGGGGTGCGTCCAGCCGCCTGATCGGCGCCATCATCATGACCCACGGCGACGATGACGGCCTGATTCTGCCGCCGGCCATCGCCCCCGTGCAGGTGGTCATCGTGCCGGTAGCCGCCCATAAACCCGGTGTGCTGGAAAAGACCCGGGAACTGGCCAACGAAATTGGCAAATACGCCCGTGTCAAGCTGGATGACAGCGACAAGCAGCCCGGCTGGAAGTTTGCCCAGTGGGAGATGAAGGGCGTGCCCATCCGTCTGGAAGTGGGCCCCCGGGACATCGAGCAGGGCCAGTGCGTACTGGTCCGCCGCGACAACCGCGAAAAGCAGTTCGTGAAGTTCGAGGATCTGACCACGGCCATTCCCGCCGCGCTGGATGCCCTGGCGAAGGATCTGTACGACCGCGCCCTGAAGAACCGCGAGGCCCGTACCACCAGCGCCACCACCATGGAGGAGATCCAGCAGAAGGCTGCCGCCTCCACCGGGTTCATCAAGACCATGTGGTGCGGCGATCTGGCCTGCGAGGAAGCCATGAAGGAAAAGGCCGGTCTGTCCAGCCGCTGCATGCCCTTTGCCCAGGAGCACCTGAGCGATGTATGCCCGGTGTGCGGCAAACCCGCCACCAAGATGGTCGTCTGGGGCATTGCATACTGATTACAAACACACAAGGGCAGCGCTATGCGCTGCCCTTTTCAGGTAAACGAAGATGCTGGTTTTCCTACTGACATTGCTGGTTTATGGATTGGGCCTGTTGCTGACCGCCGTGGGCAGCCGTCTGGCGGGGCGCTGCACCACCTGGTGCTGCGCCCTGTGCGGGTTACCCATGTGGGTGGTGGGCGGCACCGTGGCCCCCTTCTGCCTGGCGTTGCCCCAATTGATGCTGGCATTTCTGGCGGCCGGGCTTTCCATCACCTCCCTGGCGGTGGGCACGGCGCTGGCCGGTGCCGTGGCGAACCTGGGGCTGGCCCTGTCGCTCTGCCTGCTCAATCCCCGGCATGAAGTGACGGTGGATCGGGGAGAGTTCTGCCGCAAGGCGCTGCTGCTGCTGGCCGCCGTGGCGGCGCTGGTAATCTTTGTGCGGGACGGCACCCTGAGCTACACCGGTACCGGGTTGCTGATGTTCCTGTTTGTATTGTTTGTGATGATCAGCATCGTCTACCAGCATCATTTCATCTACGGGGAAGGCGTTTCGCTCGCCTCCACGGCGGATCCCGATTCGGCAGAAATGCCCCCGCCCCATGACGCCAGCGCCACTTACGGATATACCGCCCACACCATGGCGTTTCCTGTGATGAACATGGGCAACGCCCTGAAAAATCTGGTCGGGGTCATCCTGGGGCTGGGGCTGCTGGCCGGCGGTTCCCAGGCGTTGGTATACAGTGCCGCTTCCCTGGCCAACCTGACCGGTACCATTCAGGCCCTTTGGGCAGCCACCCTGATCAGTTTTGGGTTTTGCCTGCCGCTGCTGGCCGACGCGCTGGACCACCCCCTGGGCTCGGTGTGGAAACGGTTTTCCATGCGGTGCCGGTACTATCCCCTCAGCACCCTGCCGATCCAGCTGCTGAACAGCGCCATTTTGAATCTGACCCTGGCGCTGCCCATCTCCAGCCTGATGTACCGCCAGCGTCTGCCCTTCGGGTCCCAGTTCCGCCACTACGATCTGCCGGTCTGCGCGGCCATCGCTCTGGTGTTGCTGCTGCCGCCCCTGTTATGCCGCCGGCTCTTCCGCTGGCAAGGGATTCTTTGCTTGGCACTGTACCTGCTCTATGTGGCGGCAGCGCTGCTGGTTCCCCTGTCCGGCGCCTGATCCTGCAGCCAAAAAATCCCGGGCTTAGGCCCGGGATTTTTTACTGCTTCTTTTTCTTGCGGCTGTATCCAAAAGCGCCTCCCAGCGCCACCAGCGCGGCCAGGCTCACCAGGTCGGCTGCCAGCCAGCGCTTGGGTTCCCGGTAGGCAACCGAGATTTCCCCTGTGTAACCGGCCGGCACCGCTACCCCCACCATGCCGTTGGCGGTACAGAAGAGCGTGCCTTCCCCCTGCACCACCGTATAGCCGGGGTAATAGAGCAACGGCAGTTCGGCGTAGCCGGTGGTGCCGTTGACCTCACTGCAGGACAGGATCGTCACACCCCCCTGCTTTTCCAGCGAGGCAATCTCCACCGTGGTGACGGCGGTGTCATAGACAAAACCGTCCTGCACCTCCACCGCCCCATCGGGCAGGTAAAGACCGTCATAGTACCAGGACATATTGCTGATCTTATTGTCGGCATAGATCAGCTGACTGCTGTCCCCCAGGTAGGAGGTATCCACGGTGGGCAGATAGCTGTGGTAGAAGATGGCCGTGCCCAGCAGGGAGGCCGACAGCAGCAGCACCACCACCGGCTGGGCATACCGTCCCCGCCGCAAAGCGGATACCGCACAGACACTGGCCAGTACCAGCAGCAGGGTGGCCAGTGAGAAATACCGCCAGGGGAACTGAATGGCCAGCAGCAGCCGTCCCACACCGGGCAGTGCCCCCAGGATTCCCCAGGGGAAGGTATTGGTACACATCCAGCAGGCCAGAGCCCCCAGCGCCACTGACCACCAGCCGATTTTCCTTTCCCGCAGGGGCATCTTGTCGCCCTGGGTCAGCCAACACCAGACAAACGCCACCGCACCGGCCACCAGCACCACCCCGATGCTGTTGTGGTCCGACCGCCAGGTAAGCAACTCGGACAGCCAGAGACCGTTTTTCTGTACAGCCAGACCACCGGCAAAGCTGGCACCACCATACATACTGTTGTACATGCCGCTGGTCATCATTGTCAGGAAGGGCACCAGGAACCACAGATTGAGCAGGATCACCAGTCCCGCTGCCGTAATCCACACCCGCAGGATCTGTCGGGTGAAGGTGCGGCGGAAATTCCACAGGCAGAAGATGGCCGTGGCCAGGGTGGCCAGCTCCAGCGAGATGATGTGGGTCTGCACCAGGGCGCCGAAAGCCACCACCAGTTCCCCGCAGGCCAAGCGGGCACTGCGTGCATCCGGCCGCTGCGGCGCATACAACAGGCTGAGCGCCGCCGGGATCAGCGGCAGAAAGGCCAGGGCAGTATATTCCCCCACCGCGCTGCGCCAGTAGATGTTGTAAATGTGGTAGGGCGCCATCATATAAAGGATGCTGCCCAGCAGTGCCGTTTTATTGTGCCGGAACATCTGCCGAAAACTGAAGAAGGAGATGCCCGCCGTCAGCGCCTGCACCACCATGACATAGGTGCGGTAGGCGCCCTGGACGCTCATGCCCAGCAACCGCAGCACCGCCGGGAAGTAGAGGAACAATTCCCCGTAAAAGAGAGAGGGCGCATAGCCGTACCCGTCCTTGGCCTGGCTGTAGATCCGCACCGGGAACTGGCCCTCCCGCAGACCGTTGGCAATGCCCTCGATGCGGGAAAGATGGAACCGCCAGTCTGCCCCCTGGGCACCACCGCCGTTCATGAAGAGCGGCACACAGGCCAGCACGGTGACGCCTGCCAGCAGCCACAGGCATCCCCGCAAATCAGCGTCGGGAAGTGCCCAGGGGCTGGCCGGCACCAACCGTGCCACGGCCAGATTCAACAGTGCAAACAGAACCACCCAGCCCGCCACGCAGGCCCAGGCATAGACCTTATCCTGCCGGATTTCCACCGTACCGATGGTAAAGATGCCGCCATCGTTATCGGCCACCAGGCGCACGGTGTTGCTGGCGTAATCCACATTGAGCACCACCGTATCCTGCTGGGCCTGCACATCAATCCAGGCCCGTTCCCCGCTGACCGAGAGGTTTTCCTCCGCCGTGAAATACAGACTGGAGCGGCGCTCCACCCCTTCCGCTGTCCGGCCTGGCTCGTACCGGTAGTCCAGTGTTACCCGGTAGTGGCCCGCCGGCAGTGACATGGCCGGCGTCTGTAGGATGGGTTCACCGTCGGTCATCTCGGTGACGCCCCGACGCCCCTGTTCATCGTACCCGATCTGGGACTGGGTGGCGATGAACTCCCACTGGTCGGGGGAAAAGGTATAAACAGCTGCCGGCTGCAGGGCAGCCCAAAGGGCCCCCAACACCACCAGCAGTTCCAAAAACAACAGCACCCACACCGCTGGACGGCGGCGCAGAGCCTGCAAACGTTTTGTCATGTGGCAAGATTCTCCTGTACAAAAGATTGTTACTACTATACCCTATTCCGTCCAAAAGCACAAGACCCGTTGTCCCCGGCAAAGCAAAAGCCGCCGCACCTGTACGGTGCGGCGGCAAAAATTTTATGGAATTACTCCACGATGATGCTCTTGCCGGTCATTTCCTCGGGAACGGGCAGACCGATAAAGGGCAGCATGGTGGGGGCGATATCGGCCAGGCAGCCACCCTCACGCAGCTTCACATCGCCGGCACCGATCACCGCAAAGGGCACCACGTTGGTGGTGTGGGCAGTGAAGGCGCTGCCGTCGGGGTTCTCCATCTTTTCGGCATTGCCGTGGTCGGCGGTCAGGAAGACCACGCCGCCCTGGGCCAGCACGGCATCCACCACTTCGCCCACAGCCTTGTCCACGGCTTCCACCGCCTTGACGGCAGCCTCAAAGACGCCGGTGTGGCCGACCATGTCGCAGTTGGCAAAGTTCAGGATGATGACATCGTATTTGCCGCTTTCGATGCGGGCCTTGCACTCGTCAGCCACCTCGTAGGCGCTCATTTCGGGCTTCAGGTCGTAGGTAGCCACCTTCGGGCTGGGGATGACCTTGCGGTCCTCGCCCTCGTAAGGAGCTTCCACACCGCCGTTGAAGAAGAAGGTCACATGGGCATACTTCTCGGTCTCGGCAATGCGCAGCTGGGTCTTGCCGTTCTTGGACAGGTACTCGCCCAGCACGTTCTTCAGTTCCACCGGCGGATAGGCCACTTCGCAGTTGGGCATGGTGGCGTCGTACTCGGCCATGCAGACGTAGTTCACATGCAGACGGCCGCCGCGGCGCTCAAAGCCCTTGAAATCGTCGTCGCAGAAGATACGGGTCATCTGACGGGCACGGTCGGGGCGGAAGTTCATGAAGATGACGGTGTCGCCGCTCTCCACACGGCCACCCTCGCAGGTGACAACCGGCACCACGAATTCGTCGGTGACATCGGCGGCATAGCTGGCGTCGATGGCCTCCTGGGCGTTGGCGGCGTGGTTGCCCTCGCCGTAGACAAAGGCCGCATAGGCCTTTTCCTCACGGTCCCAGTTGTTGTCACGGTCCATGGCGTAATAACGGCCGGAGACGGTGGCAATCTGTCCGATGCCCAGCTCGTCCAGCTTGGCCTGCAGGTCGGCCAGGAAGCCCTTGCCGCTGTGCGGGTCGGTATCACGGCCGTCCATGATGCAGTGCAGGAACACCTTGGTGGCGCCCATGTGCTTGGCCATGTCCAGCACGCCGAACCAGTGGTCGGCATGGCTGTGCACACCGCCGGTGCCCACCAGACCCATCAGATGGATGGCCTTGCCGGCATCGATGGCCTTCTTCATGTTGTTGTAGAGCACGGGGTTCTTGACCATCTCACCGTCCTTGATGGACTTGGTGATGAGGGTCAGCTGCTGGTAGACGATGCGGCCAGCACCCATGTTGGTGTGGCCCACTTCCGAGTTGCCCATCTGGCCGTCGGGCAGGCCCACGGCCATGCCGGAAGCCTCGATGGTGGTCATGGGGTAGGTGGCAAAGATCTTGTCCAGGTTGGGTTTGTTGGCGGCGGTGACGGCGTTGCCGAAGGTATGGTCGGGCGTCCAGCCGAAACCGTCCATGATGCAGAGTAATACAGGCTTTTTGCTCATAAGAGTGTGTTCTCCTTAGAATTTTGAAGTGAGAAAAGAGGGCCCGGCAGCCCCCGAAGGGGTCGCCGGTGCGCTCCACTTTTTTGCCAGATCAGCCTTTGCTGGCAGCGTCCACGATGATGGCGAACTGGTCCGCCTTGAGGGAGGCACCACCAATGAGGCCACCGTCCACGTCGGGCTTGCTGAGCAGCTCCTCCGCGTTCTTGGCGTTCATGCTGCCGCCGTACTGGACGGTCAGCGCTTTGGCAGCGTCCTCACCGTACAGCTCGCCCACCACCTTGCGGATGGCAGCGCAGACTTCCTGTGCCTGGTCGGCGGTGGCAGTCTTGCCGGTGCCGATGGCCCAGATGGGCTCGTAGGCGATGACCACATTCTTCAGCTCCTCGGCGGTGACACCGTTCAGAGCGATCTTCACCTGCATGCGGACCAGTTCCTCGGTGACACCCTGCTCACGCTGGGCCAGGCTCTCGCCCACGCAGATGATGGGCTTCAGACCACCGGCCAGCGCCGCACGGGCACGCTTGTTGACGGTCTCGTCGGTCTCGGCGAAGTACTGACGGCGCTCGCTGTGGCCGATCACCACATACTCCACGCCCAGGTCGGTGAGCATGTCGGCAGAGATCTCGCCGGTGAAGGCACCGGACTTTTCAAAGTGGACGTTCTCGGCACCCACATGGATGTTGGTGCCGCTGCACTTGGCCACCGCCACGCACAGGTCGGTGAAGGGCACGCAGATGACCACTTCACAGTTGGCACCCTGCACAGCGGGAACCAGGGCATCGATCAGGTGACCGGCCTCGGTGGGGGTCATGTTCATTTTCCAGTTGCCGGCGATAATGGCTTTACGATTCTGTTTATCCATAGTTGAAAACTCCTTCCGATGTTTCCGGGGCAAACCCCAAAAAGGGCGCGGCGGCCTTGCCGCCGCGCCCTGCGGTTGTTACGCGTTCTGGATAACGGCGATACCGGGCAGTTCCTTGCCCTCGAGGTACTCGAGAGAGGCACCGCCGCCGGTGGAGATGTGGGTCATCTTGTCGCCCAGACCCATCTGCTGCACAGCAGCCGCGCTGTCGCCGCCGCCGATGACGGTGGTGGCATCGCTCTCGGCCATGGCCTTGGCAACCGCCAGGGTGCCCTCGGCCAGGGTCGGGTTCTCAAACACGCCCATGGGTCCGTTCCACACAACGGTCTTGCTGGCCTTGACGGCGTCAGCGAAGAGCTTCATGGTCTCGGGGCCGATGTCGCAGCCTTCCATGTCGGCGGGAATGGCGGTGACGGGCACCACTTTGGTCTCGACCGGTGCATCGATGGGATCGGGGAAGTCGGTGACACAGGCGGTGTCGACGGGCAGCAGCAGCTTGACGCCCTTCTCCTTGGCCTTGGCCATCATTTCCTTGCAGTAGTCGATCTTGGAGTCATCGCACAGGCTCTTGCCGATCTCATAGCCCTCAGCCTTCAGGAAGGTGTAGGCCATGCCACCGCCGATGATCAGGGTGTCGACCTTTTCCAGCAGGTTGGAGATGACGTTGAGCTTGTCCGCAACCTTGGCGCCGCCCAGGATGGCGGTGAAGGGACGGACGGGATCGTTGACGGCATTGCCCAGGTACTTGATTTCCTTTTCCATCAGGTAGCCCACGGCGGTATCCTTGATGAACTCGGTCACACCGGCGGTGGAGCAATGGGCGCGATGGCAGGAGCCGAAGGCGTCATCCACATAGGCCTCGGCCAGGCTGGCCAGGTCCTTGCTGAACTCCGGCATATTCTTGGTTTCTTCCTTGCGGAAACGGGTGTTCTGCAGCAGCACCACATCGCCGTTGTTCATGGTGGCGACAGCGGCCTTGGCCTGGGCACCGACGACCTCGTCGTCATCGGCAAACTGGACGGGCTGGCCCAGCTTCTCGCTCAGACGCACGGCAACGGGGGCCAGGCTGAACTTGGCCTCGGGGCCGTTCTTCGGCTTGCCCAGGTGGCTGCACAGGATGACCTTGGCGCCATCGTTGATCAGTTTCTTGATGGTCGGCAGAGCCGCGTTGATACGGTTATCGTTGGTGATGACACCGTCCTTCATGGGGACGTTGAAGTCGCAGCGGACAAGCACGCGCTTGCCGGCGTAATTTTCATCATCAATGGTCTTTTTACCCAAACCCATAGTAAAAGCTCCTCTCGGTATGTTTTACAATTGTTTTTGTCAGGGCACGATGCCCCAATGGCCTGACTCTATTATACGCACAAACCCGATTTTGCGCAAGATGTTTTTGATATATTTTTAACCGCCGGTTTCCAAAAAAGTCGGATTTGCCCCGTTATTTTTCGTGGGAAAGTACCGAAACAAAGTCGAACCGCTTGTCCAGCAGGTTGCCGAAAAAGCCAGCCAGCCGACCGTAGGTCAGCGCCCCGATGACGGTGCCCACGCCGATGCCCTTCAAGTCGTGGAGCACCCCCACGGTGAGCAGTACCGACAGGGCCACACAGGTCAGGTCAAAGGTAGTCTTGACCCGGGGATAGGGTTTGCGGATGATTTCGGCCAGGTCGCGGGCGAACAGGTCGGTGGGAATGATGGGCAGTTTGCACCGGTTGGACAAGGCGATGCCGAAGCCCACGATGGGGCAGCTGAGCACGAAATAGAAGATGCGCCACCCCAGCGTGAAGGGCAGGCAGGGCAGCCAGGCGCCGAAGACGTCCAGCAATGTGCCGAAGAAAAAGCCCACCACAAAGCTGAACAGGTAGGACGGCACAAATTTGCGGCGCAGCACCATCAGACTGATGACCAGCAGTCCCTGGAACAGATAGGTCCAGGTGCCCAGCGTCAGGAAGGGAAACACCAGGGAGATGGCATAGGGAAAGCTGGATACCGGCGAAATGCCCAGTCCGGCATAAACGGTCATGGCCACCGCAAAGCTGTTGATGATGACGGCCACCGTCAGGGCCAGCTCTCCCCGCAGTGTGATGCGCCGCCCCGTAGTCGTTTGTTGTGCAGACATAAATAAAAAAACTCCTTTGTATAAAGCAAAGGCGCCGAAAAAGCGCAAAATTGTTGCTGTATGTTACTATATTCTGTTTTCTTGTATTTGGCAAGGGGCAAAACGCACAGTCTTTGCCCTCTGGCGTTGATTTCCTGCTCAATGCATATTATAATGGGAAAAAACAACGTGCTGGCAACACAGCCGGAAGGGAGGCCTCCCCCGCATGAAACCCAAAATGCAACGGGTCAAGGACTTTGCCTTTGCGGTTCTGGGGCCTTTTTTCGGCCAGAACATGCCCATTTTTGCCGGATGCGCCACACTTTTTTTGCTGACGGCCTCCTTCCCCCTGCTGATCTGGGTGCTGGTGGTGGTCAACCACCTGCCCGCCTATTCCATCGCCGACGTGGCGGATCTGTTGTGCCAGTTTTTGCCCCAGGTACCGGAGATTCAGGACACCGTGGTGGAGGTACTCTATGGGCTGAACGCCCAGTCCACCACCTTTGTGGCTTCCTTTGCGGCGGTCACCACCCTGTTCTCGGCTTCGGGCGGCATGACCGCCATCCAGAAAGGGCTGCAGCGGCTGACCCCCGGGGCTCGGTTCAAGTTGTATGACCGGCTGCTGGCCATCCTGTACACCGTGGTGTTTGAAGGACTGCTGCTGGTGGTTCTGCTGTTGCAGGGTTTGCGTTCCATCTTCCGGCCGCTGAGTGCGCTGCTGTCGGCCAATCCCCACTGGCGGGGACTGGTGGAATGGTTCAGCCACTGGATCAGCTTCAGCGATCTGCTGGCCATCCCGGTGATTTTTGTACTGATCCTGCTGATCTACACCTACATTCCCGGTGGGCGGCGTGCTCCCCGCACCCAGTTGCCCGGCACCATCTTCACCACGGTGGGCTGGGTTTTGTTTTCCCGGCTGTTTTCTTTCTACATTGTGCACTTCTGGAAACTGTCCTACATTTACGGTTCCCTGACCGCCATCATCCTGATGATTCTCTGGCTGGACATCATCATCAACCTGCTGTTCCTGGGGGCGGCGCTCAATGCGGCGCTGCTGCGCGGGGATTTCTGAGCCGCTGTAAAGGAGGCTGTTTTTTCTTGAAGACCCCCGCCCATTATCGTCCCGGACTGGATGTGATCCGGCTGGCGGCCCTGCTGCCGGTGCTGTGTTACCACTTTTGCATCGAAGCCGCCCGGGCAGGATTCTCGGTGCCCGACTTCCTCATCGGCCGGGGCATGGCCGACTGGGTGGAAGTGGGGCTTGCCTGGTTTTTCCTGCTTTCCGGTGCCGCCCTCTGTCTGCAATGGCAGGGACGGTTTCGCCTGCGGCCCTATCTGGTGGGGCGTGTTGCCGCCATGTATCCGGCCTTCTGGCTGGGTTTTCTGGTCCTGTTTTTCTACGGCGAGGTGCTCCACGGCAACAACGCCGACATTCCCCGCTGGCGGGTCATTTTCTCTCTGGCAGGGTTGGACGGCTACCTGGCCCCCCTGACCGCCACCTTCTATAAGATTGGTGAGTGGTTCCTGGGCGTGATTCTGCTGCTCTACCTGCTGTTTCCGTTGCTGCTATGGTGCATGGACAGCCCCCGACGGAAAGTCGCATTGTTTGCCGTTCTGCTGCTGTTGCAGCTGGCCTGGCCTTTCCTCTGCCCGGCCCCACTGGAAGCCGGGCACACCGTGCTGGGCCGGTTGCCTGCCTTTGCGCTGGGAATCTGGTTCGGCACCCTGCTCCGGCAGAACCACACGCCGCTGCCCCACTGCCTGTGGGCCCTGGCGGCTCTGCCCCTTCTTTGGGTACCGGCCGTACCCCGGCTGGCGGTGCTGCTGGCCATTTCTGCGGCTCTGTTCTGGGTGGTATATGCCCTGGGGCAGCACCTGCCCCGGCCCTGCTGGGGTTGGCTGCGCCGCTGTGCAGCCTGGAGTTACGGCGTGTACTTAGTGCACCACGTGCTGCTGACGCTGGTGCTGTTGCCCGCCGCCGGGCGGCTGCACCTGCCGCTGGCCCTGTGGCTCCCGGTGTTTTTGGGGGTGAGCTTTGCGCTGGCCGCCTTGCTGATGACCCTGGCTGCCCCCTTGAGCCGGTTGCTCAAACGCACCGCCTGACAGGCGATTACAACAAAGCGGACCGTGGAAGTTTCCACGGTCCGCTTTCTTTTTATGGTTCCGTAAGGGTAAAATGTCCCGGTGACAATCCTTTGAAAAGGGCATAGTCGGCCGTCTGTTCCTGCACCCACTCCACAGCGCTCGCGTCCAATGGGGCAAAGGGCGTCAGTGTTGCGTCCAGCCGGCCACCATGGACAGAGGTTTTCCACATTCCGGCCACCTGGCCGTTCCGGAGCAACACCCCCGGGTTGGCTACGGTCTGCCATACCTTCCGCTGCCGTATGGGATCCGCCAGCAGCAGACTTCTGTCCCGGGCATCCAGGTAGGGGTCATGAGGTCCCAGCAGCACCAGCGGACAGGCCGGTGGCCGGGCATTGCCCACGGCTGCCAGATCCGCCTCCTGCATATAGGCCCGTTTGCCCTGCTTGCATACCGGTACCAGGTCCTTTTCCACAAGGCTCCACAGACGCTTTGCCTGGGCCGGGCTGCATCCCAGCCATTCTGTCAGCTCCGCCCGGGTAGCAGGCCCATACGCATGCAAAAATTGCCGGACCATTTTTTCTCCGACTGCAGGGTCCCCTGGCACCGGCCCGCCCACCCAGCGGGTATAGGCAGTAAAGGTGGGATGGATTCCCTGCCGCGTCCCAAAGACTACCCGCCCCCGGAAAGAGCAAGGGCGCAAGGCAAAGGAAACCACGGCCCCGCCCACCGTCTGCCGGTCGGGCCGTCCATAGGGGGAGGGCGCTTCCCATCGCTGCCGCAGCACCGGGGAAAGCCGAAGGGCTACCTGTCGGGCCAACACCCGGTCCAGTTCCTCTTTGCTTTGGATGGTGTGGTTTTCCAGGTAGGTGCAAGCCTCTTCCACCCGTGCGAAGGCTTCTGCCCAGTCCATGCCCAGGTAGTCCAGCGCCAGAGTGATTCCCCGGGTATAGATCCAGGGTTCTTCCCCCGGGTACGCTTCCATGGCCGAAAGGAACCGGGGGCTTTCCGCCGTGGGGAACACCACCGGCGCACCGCGATAGCTCCATGCCTGAAGCAGCGTTTTTTCCTGTTCCAGCGCAGTCTGCAGTTCCGTCAGCGTGCATGTCAGCCGCGCAAACATGGCGGTCTGCCAGGCCCCGGGGGGAGAATTCTGCACCCCGCACACCCCTGCCGCTTCCTGCAAACAAGCCGCCGGGTAGCGGTGGTCCAGATGATGTACGGCCAGACGATAGTACCGGATCTGTTCCTCGGTCAGTGGGACAGCTGCCGCCATAGTTTTTTCCTTTCCTGCAGCAACAGCGTGCTCCCGCAGGCGCACGCTGTTGTTTCTTTTATTCCGCCACCAGCACCGTCACGCTGCGGGGTTCCAGTTCCAATGCATCCCGGCAGATGGGGCCAAAGGGGGTGGTGCCGGCATGAGTGCCGTCACACAGCCGCCGCCAGCTGCCCGAAGGCAGCGCCGCCCACTGACGGGTACGTTCGGGGTTGTAATACACCACCAGCTGCCCCACCGGGTCGTTGCCCTCGGTTTCGGGCACAAAGCCGATGAGCCATCCCGGCAGTGCCAGCAGGAAGGGTTCCGGTTCCCCGGCCGCCCCTGCCAGCCGCGGGTAGGCACGCCGGATGGCCAGCATGCCCCGGTAGAATGCAGTCAGCGCCGCAAACTCCAGCCGATGGGCCCGCCGCCAATCCAGACGATTGAGAGACAACGGCCCCTGATAGCTGTTGTGGTCGCCGTATTTGGTGCGGCCGAACTCCTCCCCCGCCTGGAAGAAGGGCAGGCCCTGACAGGTCAGGCAGATGGCCGCGGCCATCCGGTTCTGGGCCAGCAGTTCCCCGTCGGCGGCATCGTAATCGCCGCGACGCGCCACCGCAGCCAGCTTATCCCAGAGGGTAAAATTATCGTGGGCCGACACATACTGCACCACCTGGGTGGCCAGGCGGGGACGGAAGCCCCGGGCGCCGCTGCGCCAGGCCCCCACCGCGTGCAGCACATCGTAGCCACACTGGGGCGCCCCGTTCACATAGCCGGCGTTGGAAGAGTCAAAGACGTTGCCCTTGACCGCATCCCGGGTATCGTCACAGAAAAAGCCGATGCGGTCACTCAGCCGGTCCAGGGCGCGCTTGTCGCTGGGCTGGGCCCCGCCCTCCAGGTTGGTACCGCCGCCGGTCCAGGGTTCGCCGTACATCAGGATCCGCTCCCCGCCGGGCAGCCGGTCCAGCGCAGCCCGGATGGCGTTCATGGTGTCCACGTCCTCCAGGGCCATCAGGTCAAACCGGAAGCCGTCGATGTGATATTCCCGCGCCCAGTAGAGCACCGAGTCCACAATGTATTTGCGCACCATGGGGCGCTCGCTGGCCAGATCATCGCCGCAGCCCGAACCATTGGTCATCTGCCCGTTGTTCCAGCGGCGGTTCCAGTAGCCGGGCACCGTGCGCTCCAGCCAGCTGTCGGTGTGGTAGGTATGGTTGTAAACCACATCCATCACCACCCCTAGGCCCGCCCGGTGCAGCGCCTGGATCATGGCCCGGCATTCCCGCACCCGCACCGCCCCATGGAAGGCATCGGTGGAAAACGAGCCCTCCGGCACGTTGTAGTTCAGCGGATCGTAGCCCCAGTTGTAACCGCCGGGAGCGGTTTCGTCCACGGTGGCATAGTCAAAAATGGGCTGCAGCTGTACATGGCTGATGCCCAGCGCTTTCAGGTAGTTCAGGCAGGTGGGATGCACCCCGTCCCCGTCCAGCGTGGTATCCGCCGGCACAAAGCCCAGATAGGTACCGCGCCAGGCCTCCGGCACACCGCTGTGCTCGTCGGCGGAAAAGTCCGCCACGTGCACCTCCCAGATGGCACGGAAATGGGGCGGAATGTCCGGGCGGGCATCCTGCTGCCAGCCTTCCGGTGCGGCGCTGTTCAGATCCAGCACCATGCCCCGCTGGCCGTTGGCTCCTGCCGCCCGGGCGTAGGGGTCCACCACGGTGGCACCGTGCCCGTCGGGGAACTGCAGGACATAGACGTAGTACACACCGTTCAGGTCCCCCGGCACCGTGACGGACCAGACGCCGTCCCCCGCCGGCTGCATGGGATGCTCCCCTTGCATAGCGGCCCCGGGTTCCGCGTCGGTTCCGCTGGCAAACAGCTGTACCGTCACCCCGGACGCCGTGGGGGCCCACAGTTTGAAAACCGTATGCTCGCGATCCCAGGTTGCCCCCAGGTCCGCCCCGCCATAATACGGCAGTTCGCAGGCTTGCTGCCAATTCATGGTAGATCTCTCCTTTGAGAATAAAAGCATGATTTTATTGTACCAGTCCCACAAAAAGTTTGCAAGTGGGCAGTGAACAAAGGACTTTTTGCCCAAAACCTTGACAACCAAGGCAGCAGGTGCTATAGTTAGTTACACAAGTAATGAACCATAGAACCAAGGAAAGGCGGTGAGCGTTTGTCCCCTGCACGCAATGACCATACCCTGATTTATCTGCAGATTGCTCAGATGCTGGAGGACGGCATTCTGCGGGGCATCTACCCGGAGGAGACCCAGGTGCCCAGCACCAACGAACTGGCGCGGACGTTACGCATCAACCCGGCCACCGGTGCCAAGGGATTGAACCTGCTGGTGGAGGAGGGCATCCTGTACAAGCGGCGTGGCCTGGGCATGTTCGTGGCCCCCGGTGCCGAAGCCCGCATCCGCGCCAAACGGCGGGCGGAATTTCTGGAGCAATATGTCAAGCCCCTGGTTGCCGAAGCACGCAAGCTGGGCCTGACGACCGAGGAACTGCAGGCCATGCTGGAAGCGGCCTGCCGACAGGAGGAATAACGGATGGACGCAAAATATTTGAAAGCCGAGGGGCTGTGCAAGACCTATGGCAAGGTAAAGGCGCTGGACCAGGTGGACCTGACGCTGGAACCCGGCCACATTTACGGATTGATCGGCCGAAACGGCGCCGGCAAGACCACCCTGTTGGCCGCCCTGACGGCCCAGCTGCCGGTGGACCAGGGCCGGGTAACCTATGGCGGCGAACCGGTGTGGGAAAATGACAAAGTTCTGGCGGATCTGTGTTTCAGCCGGGAACTTTCCGGCAAGCTGGGCACCAGTGTCAACAGCCTGCGGGTGCGCGACTACCTGAAGGCTGGCCAGCTGTTTTATCCCCACTGGGATGACGCGTACGCCCACCGGTTGACGGCGCAGTTCGGTCTGCAGGAGAAAAAACGGATCAGCGCCCTGTCCAAAGGCATGATGAGTGCCGTGACCATCGTACTGGCGCTGGCCAGTCGGGCGCCCATCACCATGATGGATGAACCGGTGGCTGGTCTGGATATTGTGGCCCGGGAGGATTTTTACCGGCTGCTGCTGGAGGATTACGCCGCCACCGGCCGCACCTTTGTGATCTCTACCCATATTCTGGAAGAGGCCGCCACCGTCTTTGAGCGGGTCCTGATCCTGAAGGAAGGCCGCCTGATCGAAGACTGCGAAACCGATGCACTGCTGGCGCAATTCTGTGCGGTCTCCGGTCGGGAGGATGTGGTAGCCGCAGCCTGTTCCGGGTACGAAGTCTTGCATACCGAGCGCCTGGGCCGCCAGACCCTTTGCACGGTGCGCGCCCCCGCCGCGGACATCGAAGCCCGGGGCCTGGATGTGGACTGTGAAACGCTGCCGCTGCAAAAGGTCTTTGTGGCCTTGTGCGGCCATGAACGGGAGGGAATCTGAGATGGCAAAAGCCCTGTGGTTCCTGATGAAACCCGCCCTGGTCATGATGGGATGGCTGACTGGCGCCTATGCAGTCCTGGCCCTGTTCTGTACGCTGACCGCCGGGAATACCTTCTTTTTTACCTATGTGCAAGGATTCTTTTTGGTTTTCGATATCATCCTCGGCATCTGTGCAGCCCAGGCCATCAGCGGGTATGCGCCGCTGGCCCTGAGTTTCGGCGTCACCCGCCGCGCTTTGCGGGGTGCGGTGGCAGCCTTCTGGGTGCTGCTGCCCCTGGTTTGCATGGTGCTGGATTATCTGTGCAATTCCGTCACCGCCCGGCTGTTCACGGAGGAGGCCAACCGGCTTTTTATCCAACTGGTGCATTATCCCCTGCACGGGCTGGGCTTCAAGTTGCTGCTGTGCGGTGCCATGCTGTGGCTGGGCACGCTGGAGTTTTCGGCGTTGCACCTTGGTAAGCGGATCGCGGTTATCCTGCTGATGATTGTCATCTACCTGCAGATCACCGTCCTGATGTTTGTGGCAACCCTGATTCCCACCACCATCCTGACTGTTTACAGCATCGCGCTGGGGGTGGCGGGTATCCTGTTCGTCGGCATCGCCCTGCACCGGGTCGGCCGGCTGGTCATCACCCAGGTGTGAAGGAGGGAATGGTATGAATCGAACAACCCGCGCTGTGCTGCGCTATACCCGGGAAGATCTGAAGTGGATCCTGCCGGTTGCCCTGGGCCTGGGGGTCCTGGGGGAAGTCCTGGGCCTGGCGGCCCTTTCCCTGGGGGAACCGGAAAACGCGTCTAAGATTGTGGTGGGCGTGTTGCTGGCCATCACGTTTCTGATCAGCACCATTGTATCCATCGTCTATCTGGCCAACCAGTTCAGCCTGTTCCTGAGTTTTTCCACCACGCGGCAGGGCCTTGTGGCCGGCATTCTGCTGCACAGCCTGCGCATCAGCCTGTTGCAGACGGCCATCGCCTTTTTGTGGGGAACCGCAGACACACTGGTGCGCCGGGCGTTGGGCGGGGTGTTTCCTCTGCCCTGGCAGTGGATGCCCTGGGTGATCTGGCCGTTGGCGGTATTGCTGCCCGTCTGGATCGGCCTGTTCATGGGCGGGATCATCCAACGGTTCGGTGCCAAAGGCTTCTGGTGTGCCTACTTCGTCTTTCTGTTGGGCAACACCGGCATCAGCCAATGGCTGCACCCCGTCATCGACGCGCTGCGGCCCCTGCCCTGGCAGATTCCCGCCGCCGGGCTGCTGCTTCTGGCCGCAGGGCTGGCCGCCCTGAGTCTGCGCTGGATCCGCCGGGCCGCGGTCCAATAGCCCCCGTACACTCCATACTATGCCAAAACAAAACGCCTGTGCGAAACGATTCGCACAGGCGTTTTTGTGTAAGATGCCTTATTTTTTGCTGTAGTCCCGGGCACCGTAGATGGCGGTACCCACCCGGACGATGGTGGCGCCCTCCTCGATGGCCATGGCATAGTCATGGCTCATGCCCATGGACAGAATATCCATCCGGGTGTGTTCATACTGCCGGGCGGCAGCCTCCGCCAGCAGTTCCCGCATCCGGGCAAAAAAACGGCGGGTCTGGTCGTCGTCGGCATCGGCGGGCGGAATGGCCATCAGGCCGCGGACCTGCAGATGCTCCCGGGCAGCGGCCGCTTCCAGCAGCGGCCAAAGGTCGTCCGGCCCCACGCCGCTCTTACTCTCCTCGGCGCCGATGTTGATTTCGATCAGAATATCCTGGGTGAGTCCCAGCCGGGCGGCGGCCGCGTCAATCTTGTCCAGCAGGCGGGTGCTGTCCACGCTCTGGATCAGCGCCGCGCGTCCCACCACTTTGTTGACCTTGTTGGTCTGCAGATGGCCGATAAAATGTCCCGGTTTACCGTTGTATGCCCCGGCGTCGGTTTTTTCCACCAGCTCCTGGACATGGTTTTCCCCGAAAAGGTCGATGGGCAAGTCGGCGCTGTAGCGCACCTCCTCCACCGTTCGGGTCTTGCAGGCCGCGCAAAGACTGACTTCGGCCGGGTCACGGCCGGCGCGGCGGGCCGCTTCCACCATGGTGGCACGGATCCGGGCCACTGCCTCGGCCATCTGTTGTTTCTGTGCTTCGGAGATCATCGCGTTTCCTCCTGACTGTAGACGGCGCGGGCACCGCCGATGAAGGGCGGCCGGGTGCGGGCACACAGCAGAATGGCCTGACCGATGTGGTCCAGGCTCAGCCGCACCGGCACGGCCACCCGGCGCAGATGCATACCGATGAGGGTCCCGCCGATATCCATACCGGCAGCGGCGCGGACTTCCTCCACCAGGACGGGATCCCGGAAGGTCTGCCAGCAGTTGGTGGCCCAACTGCCCCCAGCATGGGGCTGGGGAATGGCGGCCACAATCTGGTACCCGTAAGCACGGGCGGCCTCCCGTTCCACCACAATGGCCCGGTTCAGGTGTTCGCAGCACTGGGCCGCCAGATAGATGCCCCGTTCCTGCAGGGGCGGCAGCACCCCGGCCAGGACTGCGGCCGCCGCCTCCATGCTGGAGTGATGGCCGATCCGTCCGCCGGTGATTTCACTGCTGGAACACCCCACCACGAAAAGATCGCCCTTTTCCAGATGTGCCACCGCCAGCAGTTCCTCGGTGGCTTGGCGCGCCTGGGCCGTCAATGCAGAAAGTTCCATTCCAATACCCCCTTGTATCTTGATGGGATGCCGCCTTATTCTTCCTGGGGCGGCAAACAGGTCAGTCCGCGCAGCGTCACATCGCAGCAGGACTGCAGCGGCAGGCGGGGTGCCTTGGCCGTAATGGTCAACCCGTCAAAGTTCACATCCCGCAGCGCGTGGTCGGGCCCTTCAAAGCCCACCAGCTCCACCGGCGCCACGTCCTTCCATTCCTGGCGGCTGTTCAGCGCCCGGCCGGTGAGGGTCAGCCCCGCAAAGGTAAAGTGTTCCAGCACCGGGACCGTGTCGGCGGCCTCGCCGTCGTCGTTGTAGGGCACACCGTGGATCATGACCCGGGGCGCCTTGCAGTCCCGCACGGTCACACCCCGTACATAGCCGCCCCGCTTGGCCGTGGCTTTGATCTCAATGCCCGAAAAGGCATTGGTCAGATCGCAGTCCCAGATCTGTACATCCTCCACACCGCCCGACATTTCGCTGCCGATGCAGATGCCGTGGCCGAAGGTGCTGTGGCAGTCAAAGACATAGATGTGGGCGCTGGGCCGAGCGATGACGTTGCCCTCGGGATTTTTACCGCTCTTGATGGCCACCGCATCGTCGCCGGTCTGGAAGTCACAGCCGAACAGCGTGCAGTTGGTGCTGGAATCGGGATCCCAGCCGTCGCCGTTCCAGACCCCCCGGGACTGGAAGACGCAGTGGTCTGTGACGATGTTGTCGGAGTAGATCATGTGCACGTTCCACGACGCGCCGTCCCGCAGCGTCAAACCGCTGATCCAGACATTCTGGCTGTTGCTGATATTGATGAGCCGCGGGCGCACCCGGCCGGGGATGGTGTCCTCGCTGTCACAACTGGCCACCAGGTCGGCGTGTTCGGCCAGATAGTCCTTGAGCCGCTCCCGTTCATCGGCCACGATCTTGTCGGCCAGGGCCTTGCCGCCGCTGGCGATGGTGCCCTTGCCCCGGATGACCACATTGACGCAGTTGTAGCCGTCCGCATGGTCCATCTTGCCCAGATTGAGCAGGCTGGAATAGCAGCGCTGCTCGATGCCTTCGAATCGGCTGGGGATGCGGGGCTGGTAGTCCACGATTTCGGCCGTGCCCTGCAGCACGGCGCCCTCGTCCAGATACAATTCCATATCGCTGTGCAGACGCAGCGCGCCGGTCAGGTAGGTGCCCGCCGGCAGATAGACGGCATCGCCGGGGCCGCAGGCATCGATGGCCCGCTGCAGGGCGGCGGTATTTTTGGTCACCCCGTCCCCCTTGACCCAGTAGGGCGCTTCGGTTACGTTGATGCGCTGCTTTTCGGCACCGGTGCGCAGCATGCAGGCTCCCACCGGCTGGTTGTCAAAGACCACATCCACCCGGTACTCGGTCTGGGGTTCCAGGCCGGACAACGTGTAGTGGGTGCGGGTGGCGGTGCCCACCGGCTCGTTGTTCAGATAGACGGTATATTCCGCCTGCGCGCCGGCGGCGGCAGGCTTATCCCAGTACAGCACGGCGTGATGCGCCGTGCAGCGGGCAAACAGATGCGTTTCAAACATTTTGGCATTCCCCTTCTGTATCGGTCCGTTGGATTTCACTTCTCGGTACAGTGTTATTGTACCACACATCGTGGTTTGCGGAAAGACGGAAAAATCGCCAACATTTGTAACAAAGCCCTCACAGGTTTTGGCAGGGCGGCGTGTGCAGAAAACAGCCCGGTTCATGGCTCCAGATTACCCCCACCGCCTGCAGATAGGCATAGACGATGGTGGAGCCCACAAACCTCATTCCGCGCCTGCGCAGGTCCGCCGAGATGGCATCGGAGAGCGGCGAGGTGGTTTTGTCCCACTCCCGCAGGGTCTTTCCGCCGGTCCAGTGCCAGAGGTAGGCGTCAAAGCTGCCGAACTCCCGGCGGATGACCCCGAACACCCGGGCGTTTTCCACCGCGGCGGCAATCTTGCGTCGGTTGCGGATGATGGCGGCGTCCTGCGCCAGGGCGGCACAGGTCTCGGTATCGTAGGCAGCCACTTTTTGCCAGTCGAATCCGTCAAAGGCGCGTCGGAAGGCCTCCCGCTTGTTGAGCACACACTCCCAGGAAAGCCCCGCCTGGAACCCCTCCAGAATCAGCATTTCAAACAGCTGCCGGTCGTCGTGCACCGGCACGCCCCACTCCCGGTCGTGGTAAGCAAGATAGCGGGGATTGTCCGGGTTGGCCCAGCGGCAGCGGGGGCGACCGTCTTTCCACTCCATAACAGGCTCCTTTCCCATGCAAAACCGCCCGCCGGGCAGGGGCGGGCGGGCAGATTCACACCAGTACGTCTTTGATCAGCAGGCTGAGCCCGCCAGTGGCGGAGTGGATAAACTCCACCGCATCGTCGGAATTGCACAGCTCAGCCGGAATCTTGATCTCGATGCCGGATTCCGTCTTGAAACTGCGGCTTTCCAGCTTTTTGATCCGGGCGGGGCTCACCGTCACCCGGTCGTTTTCCTGCACGCCGGTCTCGGCCAGGGCGGCTTCGAATTTGGGAGCAGCCAGGGGATAGTTTTCCCGCATGCGGGTGCGCACATCCTCCACCGAAATGGTGTTGTCCACCGCCTGGTTGCGCACCATCAGCTCCACCGCCGTCTCGGTACCGCCGTCAAAGGGCGGCACATCGTCCAGTTCCTCCGGTTCGGGGTAGGCTTCCTTGACGGCCGCCACGGCGGTTTCGCACACGGCCTTGAGCTTGGCCTTTTCCTGCATGGCCTCGGTGCAACCGAACACCCGGGTGGACAAGTAGAAATCTTTCTTCTCATCCAGGTTGAACTTTTTCTCGATCAGCCGCACCGTGCCGTTGGCCCGGTCGATGAGGGCGGCTTCGTCCGCCTTGGGGGTGCCGGGCAGCAGGGTGCGCTGGGGCACCATGCTGCTGAACCGGCCGTTACCCAGCATCTCGGTGTGGTGGGTATAGCCGGGGCGATAGTTGAGCTTGAGCACCCCGTAGAAGGGCACACCGTCCCCCGCAAAATCCACCACGGCCAGGTCCCCCGCGGGGATGGCCGGGTACTGCAGCATCTGCTCAAAGATGACACCGGCAATGCGACGGGACAGGTCCACAAAATCCTGGTTCTGGGCCATCTCCTGGGCAAAGGCGGAGTCGGGCAGGAACCGGCAGTTCTTGACCTCGTCGCTGACGAAGGCTTTTTCAAGAATGGCGGAAAAATATTCGAACAGATCGGCATCCAGATCCATGGGCCGGTCGGAGAGCAAGGGCTCCGAGGCGCCGGAATCCAGCAGATGCAGAATGACCTGGTTGATCTTGACTTCCATCTGGGCAAGGCTCCTTTGGCTAGAATGATGAGGGATTATTATACCACAATTTGCCGGGTTTGGGTAGCGGGACGCCGGGACAAACTACCCACGAAGGGAGAGATTGCCTGTGAAACGACCGTTGTCTCACCAACCGAAAGACCCGCTGCTGCACCACACGGTCCCCAGCCGCCAGAAGCAGGCCAAAGCCTACCTGCAGGGCTCCGTGCCCGGCGTGATGCAGCACTACGCCCCCGACGGCACCCCCGACCCCGACCGGGGCTGGGTGGAAAGTGACGAGACGGTACACCGTCTGGCCCACTGGCGGGAGGACTCCGCCTATTGACCCCACAAACGGCCCCGCCCGAAGGCGGGGCCGTTTGGTTCAGTCGGCACTGAGTTTGGCGGTGGCCTTCTGCAAAAAACGGTCGTTGTCCACAATGTAGCGCTCGTGGGTGGCGTGGGCCACCTCGGTCACATCGTCGTAGACCCGCGCCGTAAAGGTCAGGCGGCGATCCGCCACCGCGGTCAGCTCACAGTCGCAATGCACCACCATGCCGATGGGCGTGGGCGCCGTGTGGGCCAGAGACAGGCTGGTGCCCACCGTGCCGGTGCCCAGGTCCAGTTCCGGCGCCACCGACTTCCAGCAGGCCTTTTCGATGAGTGCGGCCACCGCCGGGGTGGCCAGTACCGGCAGTTCGCCGCTGCCCAGCGCCTGGGCGGTGTTTTCGGTGGTGACACGCAGCGCCGCATGCCCTTTGATGCCCGGTTCCAACATCTTGTACGATCCCCTTTTTCTTTGTACTTCTTTAAAAGGTATTATACCCGGCCCGGGCGGCGATTGCAAGACGCCGCCTTTTTTGCCGCCGGCCTTGCCTTTTGCCCCCGAACCCGCTATACTGATAGCGTAAACGGGGAAGCGGCCGCCGGCCAGCTTCCTTTTTTGCGGCAGGACAACCAAATGTACAGGAGGATGATCGTGAGCGAGAAAAAGATCGATTATTCCCAGGGTATCTACGATGCCCGCCAACTGGGCACCCCCAAAATGCTGATTCTGGGCTGCCAGCACATGTTTGCCATGTTTGGCGCCACCGTCTCAACGCCATCCTGCCCGGCAACGACTACGAATTCGACGAGGGGACCAACGACGGCGAGGGCGCCAGCCTGCGCGTCTGATCCCATCTGCAAAGGAGGCACCGCCTATGACCGCCGCGGACTTTACCAACCTGCACCTGCAGTACAAATCGGAACAGGCGGAAGGGGAAGTGCCCGCCGCCATTGAGCATGACTTTGACGCCGGCCGGATGGTGGACCACTACTTTGTGACCCCCTCCCCCGCCTTTTGGGAGGACGAGGGCATCCGGGGCCTGGGCCAGGTGGCAGGCATCCTGTTCCTGCAGCAGCCGGACGGTGCCCCCTGGAAAATCCTGGTGCACGAACCGGCCATGATCAAAGAGGTCATCTTTGAGATGCCCGACGAAGAATTCCGCCGCATGCTGCAAGCCAGCGGTGTGATTCTGCCCGGCGAACCCGGGTTCCAGCCCCCCCAATAAAACCAACGCAAAGGTCCCCGCAAAAAGCGGGGACCTTTTTTTCTTGGAATCCCTTGACAACGCATAGCTTCAGGTGTATCATATGAACAAATAAACATATGAAAGGATGTTCTTCATGGCCCAACAGGAACCCCTGGCCCCCACCGAGGGGCAGGTATTGGATCCCCAGTCGCTGCAAAAGTTGCAGGACGATCTGCCTAACGACGAAGTGCTCTATGACCTGGCGGAACTGTTCCGGGTATTCGGCGATACCACCCGCATCAAGATTCTGTATGCCCTGTTTGAAAGCGAGCTCTGTGTCAACGATATCGCCCAGGTGGTGGGACTTTCCCAGAGCGCGGTGAGCCACCAGCTGCGGCTGCTCAAGGCCAGCAAGCTGGTCAAATTCCGCCGGGAAGGCAAAGCCATCTTTTATGCGCTGGACGACGACCATGTGCGCAGCATGATTGCCCTGGGCATGGAACACGTGGAAGAGTAACGATTTTTGTAAAGAGAGGTTTTTATCATGCAGAAGAAATTCAAGATCGAAGTGGATTGCGCCAACTGTGCCGCCAAAATTGAGACCGCCGTCAAGGCCTTGCCCGGTGTGGAGAACGCCAGCGTCAGCTTTATGACCCAGAAGATGCTGCTGGTGGCCGACGATGACCGCTTTGACGAGATTCTGCAGCAGGCCGTGCGTGCCGCCAAGAAGATTGAGCCGGATTTCGAGATTGAACTGTAACGCAGGCGCACTCCTGCCAAACGGAGGCATCCTTGTATGACGAAAAAACAGAAAAAGACACTGCGGCGCATTGTGCTGGCTGCGGTGCTGACTTTGTGCGTCGCTCTGCTGCTTCATTTTGCGGCCCTGCCCTGGTACGGGCAGCTTCTGCTTTGGGTGATCCCCTATCTGGTCATCGGCTATGACGTGCTGCGCAAGGCGGTACTGGGCATCAAAAGCGGCGAAGTCTTTGACGAGAACTTTTTGATGGCCGTGGCCACCGTGGGTGCCATGGGCTGCGGCGAATATGCCGAGGGCGTGGCTGTCATGCTGTTCTACCAGATCGGCGAATTGTTCCAGAGCTATGCGGTGGGCAAAAGCCGCCGCAGCATCAGCGATCTGATGGACATCCGCCCCGACAGTGCCAACCTGGAGCAGCCGGACGGCAGCCTGACGGTGGTGGACCCCGATGAGGTGGCCGTGGGCTCGGTCATCGTTGTCAAACCCGGCGAAAAGATTCCCCTGGACGGCAAGGTGCTCAGCGGCGAAAGCACCCTGAACACCGCCGCCCTGACCGGTGAAAGCCGGCCCCGCAGTGTGCGCCCCGGCGACGAAGTCATCAGCGGCTGCGTCAACGAGGACGGCCTGCTGCGCATTGCCACCACCAAGATGTACGAGGAATCCACCGTGGCCAAAATTCTGGACCTGGTGGAAAATTCCAGCCTGAAAAAGGCAAAGGTGGAAAACTTCATTACCAAATTTGCCCACTGGTACACCCCCGCCGTCTGCCTGGCGGCTCTGGTGCTGGCCATCTTGCCCCCGCTGGTGCTGGGTGGCAGCTGGACTGTCTGGGTGCTGCGCGCCCTGACCTTCCTGGTCATCAGCTGCCCCTGCGCCCTGGTCATCTCCATCCCGCTGACCTTCTTCGGCGGCATCGGCGGTGCCTCCCGGTGCGGCATTCTGGTCAAGGGCGGCAACTACCTGGAGGCACTGTCCCACACCGGTGTGGCGGCCTTTGACAAGACCGGCACCCTGACCAAGGGCGTCTTCGCCGTGACCCGGGTCCGTCCCGCCGCCGGGGTATCCGAACAGGATCTGCTGGAAACAGCGGCCCTGGCTGAGCGGTTTTCCAGCCACCCCATCAGCAAGAGCCTGCGGGCGGCCTGCCCCCAGGCCAATGACCGGCGGGCCGCAGATGCCCAGGAGATCGCCGGGCAGGGCGTCCGCACCCTGGTGGACGGTCAGGTGGTGCTGGCCGGCAACGCCCGGCTGATGGAGGCGAACGGTATTGCCTACACCTCCGACGACGGAGCCGGCAGCATCGTCTATGTGGCCCGGGACGGACAATTCCTGGGCTCCATCCTGATTTCCGACGAGGAGAAACCCACCGCCTCCGCGGCCATGGAAGATCTGCGCCGCCAGGGGGTTCGCACGGTCATGCTCACCGGTGACAGCCCGGCCGTGGCAGACAAGGTGGCCCGGGAACTGGGCATCGACGAGGTGCACGCCGGCTTACTGCCCGCCGACAAGGTACGACAGGTGGAAACGCTGCTGGACCGCAAACCTGCCGACAAGATGCTGGTGTTTGCGGGGGACGGCATCAACGATGCACCGGTCCTGATGCGGGCGGACATCGGCATTGCCATGGGTGCCCTGGGCAGCGACGCTGCCATTGAAGCCGCCGACGTGGTGCTGATGGACGACGACCCCGCCAAAATTGGCCTGGCCATGCGCATCGCCCGCAAATGCATGGCCATCGTCTACCAGAACATCGCCTTTGCCCTGGGCGTCAAGTTCCTTTGCCTGCTGCTCAGCGCCGTGGGCGTAGCCAACATGTGGTGGGCCGTCTTTGCCGACGTGGGCGTCATGGTGCTGGCGGTGCTCAACGCCACCCGGATGCTGCGGGTAAGTTCCTACCGCTGATTCCAACCAAAACAACAAGCCCCCGCTCCATCTTTGTGCGGGGGCTTGTTTCATTTCAGTCCTTCGGGGTCCTGGTAGGTGTCCCCTTTCAGGCATTCCACATGCAGGTGCGACGGCATGTGCGCCTCCGCCGGGATGGTGCCCACCTTGCCCAACGTGCTGCCGGTGGTCACCCCGTCCCCGGGCTGCACCGCCGCGTCGTCCAGGCCACAGTACCGCCAGAGCACCTCATTGTCATCGGTAATCTCCACCACGGTCCCCCACAGCGCATCCTCGGTCACCGCCGTCACGGTGCCGCCCACCGCGGGGGTCACCTCGTCACCGGTTTTGGCGGCGTAGTCGGCCCCGTTGTGGGTACGCCAGTCGGCCATCGTCTCGTTATACACCAGCTCGGCACCGCTGAACTCAACGATGGGTTTGGCCTGCCAGAAGGCCGAGGAGGCCGCAGGCTGCGCGGACGGCGCGGCAGTGGCGGCGGGTGCTGCTGATGCAGCGGCAGACTGCGATGCATCCCCAGACGATGAGGGCGAAGCAGAGGGCGCGGCTGAAGGCACGGCAGTCGGCTCCGGCACATCGGTGGCCGGTTTGTCTACGGTGGTTTCGGGCTGGTTCCATGTGCTGTCCTCCTGCAATACGCCTTTGCGAAGCTCGGTGAGTTCGCTCATGTTGTTCACAACGCTGCGCAACGCCAGGATGCCTGCCGCAGTTGCGGAAAACACCAGCGCCAGGCAGAACAGGTAGAGGCCCTTCTCCTTGAAAAACGATTTGATATGGTTCATCTTCCTCCGTCCTTTACGGCAAATTTTGTGTATGCCCCTAGTGTGGGACGGCGGGAAGGGTTTTATGCATGGATTTTGTGGGGAATCAACGGCTGTGCAGCTGATCCAGCAGATCCATCACCCGCAGGGTTCGGGCCCGGGCCTGCTGCTCGGCGGCAGTGTCCTTTTCCCGAATGATACGGGCAAACTCCGCAAACTCGTAGGCCATGCGGAACCGATCGGCCTTGGGGGCGTCGGTGCGGGCTCCACCGCCCCGCACTCCCCCCCAGACGGCTGTAGACCACGGGCAGGGCGTTGGTGCCGCCCTCCACCACCAGGCAGCCGCCGGGGCCCTGCAGCGTCATACCGTTGATGCCGTCGCTGTCCTTGGCGGCCAGGGCGGCCGCCGTCATATCGCCGTAATCCAGCAGGGCGAGGCCGGCGGTGTCGATGCCGTTTTCGGCCAGGCTGGGGCGATACTCCGCCCGTTGGGGTGTTCCCAGCAGTCCGGTGAGCAGATGCAGGTTGTAGACGTTCATATCGTTGAGGGCGCCCCCCTGGCAGGCAGGATCAAAGGTGGTGTTCCAGATGCCCTGCAAAAAGTCATCGTACCGGCGGCTGCGGGCGCAGAAACTGGCCATGGCGCCCCGCACCGGCCCGATCTTGGGCAGTTCGGCCTGCAAAAAGGCAAACTGGGGCAGATAGTACACCGTGATGGCTTCCAGCAACATGACGCCCTTTTGGTCCGCCAGGGCGTAGAGTTCCCGGGCTTCGGCAGCCGTGCCGGTGAAGGGCTTTTCCAGAATCACGTGGTAGCCCGCCTGCAGCGCCCGCCGGGCGGCGGCGTAGTGCAGGTGGTTGGCAGTGCCGATGTAGACGGCATCAAAGCCGCCGGCAGCATAGCAGGCATCCTCGTCGGTGTAGACGGCGGGAATGCCGTACTGCCCGGCCCAGGCGCGGGCCTTTTCGCCGCTCTGGGGGCGGCAGCAGAGGGCCTGCACCGAGATTTCCGGCATTTCGGAAAGATGCTGCAAAAACTCGTCCACAATACGGCTGGTGGACAGAATGGCCAGTTGTAACGGTTGCATATGGGTACCTCCCTGTGGTTATGATGGGGTTGGTTTGATTATACCACGCGAAATTTGCCGTTGCAATTCCGGCCAAAACCATGTATGATAGGGTACGTTAGTATAGTAGAGGAGTGTGCCCCGATGTGACATTGCTTTGTGGAACATCCGTCACATGTATATAAGTTAAGAAGGAGTATCGTTCATGCCATCATTGCGCGAACAAATCGAAAGCCGGCGCACCTTTGCGATCATCTCGCACCCCGATGCCGGTAAAACCACCCTGACCGAAAAGCTGCTGCTGTACGGGGGCGCTATCCAGACGGCCGGTTCGGTCAAAGGCAAACAGAGTGCCAAACACGCCGTGTCCGACTGGATGGACATCGAAAAGCAGCGCGGCATTTCCGTCACGTCCTCGGTACTGCAGTTCAACTACCAGGGCAAGTGCATCAACATTCTGGACACCCCGGGTCACCAGGACTTCAGCGAAGATACCTACCGCACCCTGATGGCGGCGGATTCCGCCGTCATGGTCATCGACGCCGCCAAGGGCGTGGAGGCCCAGACCATCAAGCTGTTCAAGGTCTGCACGCTGCGCCATATTCCCATCTTCACCTTCATCAACAAGATGGACCGGGAGGCCCGGGACCCCTTTGAACTGATGGACAACATCGAGGAGATTCTGGGCATCAAGACCTACCCCATGAACTGGCCCATCGGCTGCGGCAAGGGATTCAAGGGTGTGTTCGACCGCAACGCCCGCCGGGTGCTGGCCTTCGAGAGCGACGGCCGCGCCAACGGCGTCAAGATGGTGGAGGAAATTGAGGCCGAGCTGGGCGACACCAAGCTGGACGAGCTGATCGGGGCCGAGAACCACCAGAAACTGGCCGAGGACATCGAACTGCTGGACGGCGCCGCCGAGGAATTCGATCTGGACGCCGTGCACCACGGCACCCTGTCGCCGGTTTTCTTTGGTTCGGCACTGACCAACTTCGGCGTGGAGCCCTTCCTGAAGGAGTTCCTGCGCCTGACCCCCACCCCGCTGCCCCGCAAGGACGCCCTCTCGGGCGAGGTGGTGGATCCCTGCAGCGAGAATTTCTCCGGCTTCATTTTCAAGATCCAGGCCAACATGAACAAGAACCACCGGGACCGCATCGCCTTCCTGCGCATCTGCAGCGGCAAGTTTGAGCGCGGCATGGAGGCTTACCATGTGCAGGAGGGCAAGAACATCAAACTGGCCACCGGCACCAGCCTGATGGCCGACGACCGGGCCATCGTCAGCGAAGCCTACGCCGGCGACATCATCGGTCTGTTTGACCCGGGCATCTTCTCCATCGGCGACACGCTGTGCACCGGCAAGCCCCACGTGCAGTTTGCGGGCATTCCCACCTTTGCCCCCGAACACTTTGCCCGGGTGACCCAGGTGGATACCATGAAGCGCAAGCAGTTTGTCAAGGGCATGGAGCAGATCGCCCAGGAGGGTGCCATCCAGATCTTCCGCGACCTGGGCGCCGGCATGGAGGAAGTGATCGTGGGCGTTGTGGGCGTGCTGCAGTTGGAAGTGCTGGAATATCGCCTGAAAAACGAGTACAACGTGGATATCCGGATGCAGCAGCTGCCCTACGAATACCTGCGCTGGATCCAGAACGATCCCGATGAACTGGACCCCAAGCATCTGGACCTGACCAGCGATACCCGCCCCATCGAGGACCTGAAGGGCAACCATCTGCTTTTGTTCGGCAGCTCCTGGAGCATCAACTGGGCCGAGCAGCACAACGAGAACCTGCGGCTTTCCGAGTTTGGCAATCTGACGTTTTGACGGCTTGCGGCCTGTGTGAGGAAAAGGAAAATATCTATGCTGAATCTGTTGCAGCAGCGCCCCACCAAAAAAGAACTGGTGGACGATGCCAAGTTTTTTGCGCTGCTCAACGCCGGGCTCATTGCCACGGCGCTGGGCATTGCCCTCTTCAAGACCCCCAACCACTTCGCCTTCGGCGGCACGTCGGGCCTTTCTATCATCCTGTCCACCCTGTTCCCCAAATGGAATGTGGGCTTCTTCATGTGGGTGGTCAACGCGGCCCTGGTGTTGCTGGGCTTCGCCTTTCTGGGCGTGCGCTCCATGGGCTGGACCATCTATTCCTCCTTTGCGCTGTCCTTCTATGTGAGCCTGTGTGAAAAGATCTGGCCGCTGACCAATCCGTTGACCCAGGATGTCTTTCTGGAACTGTGCTATGCCGTCATTCTGCCCGCGGTGGGCAGCGCCATCGTTTTCAACATCGGCGCCTCCACCGGCGGCACCGACATCGTGGCCATGATCCTGCACAAATACACCAGCCTGGAAATCGGCCGCGCCCTGCTCATCAGCGATCTGGCCATTGTACTGGTGGGCGCCTACCTGTACGGCCCCGCCACCGGGTTGTACTGCATTCTGGGCATGGTGCTCAAAACCACCGTGGTGGACAGCGCCATCGAGAGCATCAACCTGCGCAAGGTCTGCACCGTGGTCACCACCAATCCCGGCCCCGTGCGGGATTTCATCGTCAACGAGCTGCACCGCTCGGCCACCGAGGAGCGGGCCGAGGGTGCCTACACCCACGAGGAAAAGTGGGTGCTGATGACGGTGCTCACCCGCGGTCAGGCCCAGCATCTGCGCCGCTTTGTGCGCCGCAATGATCCCCACGCCTTCATCACCATCGTCAACAGCAGCGAGATTGTGGGCAAAGGCTTCCGCTCCATCTGAAGATTGTTTTCACCCGCCTGCCGGTATCCGGCCGGCGGGCTTTTTTTACTATAGTTGTATTTGCGGCGGGTTTATGGTATAATTTCTGTACATTTTAACCATTCTGTAACTAACCGGAGGAACCTTCCCCGATGAAATATCTGACCTATGCGGAACATTCCTTTCTGCACGGGCATCTTTCCCGTGTGCGGCACATCACCCTGGACCCCGACGGTCCCGGTGTGGTACGCATCCACCTGATTCCCTGCAATAAACCGGACCGCAACACCCCCTTTGTGGCCATCCTCAACGGGCAGGACATTCTGCCCCTGCATATCAGCTGGGCCATTATGCTGACCAACCTCATCGAGGCCATGCAGCCTTACAGCGGCAAGGAACTGTCCCGCGCCGACTGGTCCGCCGTTACCGCCCAGACGGTGGCCGCCACCCGCAAGGTGTACCGCCGTACCCCGCCGCTGCAGATCGAATCGGATTTGCAGCTGCTGCTGGACTGTCTGTGCGCCGTGGCCCGGGGCAAAACCCCGCCGCTGCATGTGCAGCCCCTCTCCTTGAAAGAGTATGCTGCCCGGATGAACGCCCCCCATCGCATGGACCTGATGATCAGTTCCATGCAAAAGGACGGTGCCTGGCACTGCAACCAGAAATGCCTGCACTGCTACGCTGCCAACCAACCCCTGGGGGCCACGCCCGAACTGGATACCGACCAGTGGCTGGCCGTCATTGAAAAGTGCCGCAGCGTGGGAATTCCTCAGCTGACCTTTACAGGCGGCGAGCCTACCCTGCGCAACGACCTGGTCAAGCTGGTCCAGGCGGCGCAGTGGTTTGTGACCCGGCTGAATACCAACGGCCGCATGCTGACCAGTGCCATGTGCAAAGACCTGAAAAACGCCAGCCTGGACGCCGTACAGATCACCTTTTACTCCGCCAACGCCCAGATTCACAACACGCTGGTGGGGGTGGACGGCTACACCGACACGGTGGGCGGCATCAAAAACGCCCTGGCCGCCGGGTTGAGTGTCAGCCTGAACACCCCGCTGTGCAGCCTGAACCGGGATTACCTGGCCACCGTACGCTTTGCGGAGGAACTGGGGGTGCGGTACCTGACCTGCAGCGGGCTGATCCCTGCCGGCAACGCCACCACCGACGCCAGCCGCGCCGAGCGGCTAAGCCCCGACGAATTGGTAGCTGTATTGCGCCCCGCCATGGAATACGCCACCGCCCACGGCATGGAGATCAACTTCACCAGTCCCGGCTGGCTGCCCGAGGAAACTCTGCGGGCGCTGGGCTTTACCCAGATTCCCAGCTGCGGGGCCTGCCTGTCCAACATGGCCATTGCACCGGACGGCACCGTACTGCCCTGCCAGAGCTGGCTGTCTGGCCCGGGGCTGGGCAATCTGCTGCATACCCCCTGGCACCGCATCTGGCGCAGCCCGGACTGCTGCACCATCCGCAACACCAGCGCCGCCATGGAGCGCCGCTGCCAACTGGGCGAAACGCCCCTGCAGGAGGGCTGCCAATGACCCGTTTTTCTTTTGTACGCCGCGCGGCCCTGTGGCTGGCCGTGCTCCTTTGCTGTGTGGTGCTGGCCCTGCCCGCCGGTGCCGCCGGGACCGAACTGGCGCCCTACGCCGAAGAAGGCGATCTGGATTACATCCGCAGCTATGTGGTGACGGTGGATCTGCGCCAGGACGGTTCGGCGGACATCACCTACGACATTGACTGGCAGGTGTTGGGCGGGGATGCCACCCAGTACCTTTCCTGGGTGAAGATCGGCCTGCCCAACGCCCATGCGGAGGACCTGACTCCGCTGACCGACACCATCGCCGACCTGCAGTACACCGATGACGGCGGCAGTTACGCCAAGGTGGTGTTCTCCCGCCGGTATTATTCCCCCGAAGTGGCCGCCCAGAACGGCGGCGAAAGCAACGTCCAGTTTGCCTTTTCGGTCCATCAGAGTCATCTGTTCACCCGCAATGATGACGGTACCGCCAATTTCACCTTTACTCCCGGCTGGTTCGATGACCTGAGCGTGGGCAACATGCAGATCCGCTGGCGCAATGGAGACGGCTTTATAGCCGACAACACCGGCGTGGACGGAGACTATCTTGTGTGGGATTTCGGCGCCCTGACCCACGGGCAGGCGGCCAAGGTCCACGTGACCGTTCCCATCACCTACTCGGAGGGCTATGCGGCCGATGCCGCCATGACTGCCGAAGACTACGGCACCCCGGATGACAACCTGGATGAGCTGGCCCAGTGGGCACTGGCCCTCATCATCCTCCTGTTTGTTTTCTTTGCGGTATTCGGGATGCTGGCTTCCCGCTCCCCCACCTGGGGCGGCGGACTGGGCGGCGGCATTGACCCGGAGGACTGGTTCTGGTACACCAACGGCATTCACGTCATCCGCCGGGCCCGCACGGCACCGCCCCCGCCGGGGTACCACCGCACCGACCCGCCCAAGAATTTCCAGCCGGGCGGCGGTTCCAGCCGCGGCGGCGGTGTGGGACGACGAGGCGGCGGTGACAACAATCATTTCAGCTGCGCCTGTGCCTGTGCTTCCAGCTGTGCTTGCGCCTGCGCCTGTGCGGGTGGCGGCCGGGCGGGCTGCAGCGTCAAGGATTTTTATACCGTGAAGCTGCCCCGCACCGAAACGGAGGACCAAGATGAGTCTTGAGGATCAATACGACGCCTGGGTCCGCGGTCTGATGGGCGGCCGGAAATACACCGACAACGCCCGCCAGACCGCGGCAGCCCAGAATGCCATGCAGGAGATGCAGGCTCAGCTGGACGCCCTGACCGCGGCCCAGAAACGGCACAGAGCGGCCGACGCCGCGGTGGAGACGGTGCAGCGTGCCGGGCGGGAAACCGCCGCCCAGGTACGCCGCATGAGCAGTGAGCTGACCCGTTCGCTGCAGCAGGACGGCCTGCTGGGTGGCACGGTGGCGGCCCCGAATCCCACTCCGGCTGAACCGGTTCGACCGGATTTTACCGGGGTGGCCGACAAGGTCAAAGCCCAGGTGCTGGGCCAGGATGCCTTCGTGACAGCGCTGGTCAAGGCATTTCGCCGTCCTTTTGTGTTGGGGAACGCCGGGGATACCACCCGGGCCAGGAACCTGATGCTGCTCTGCGGTCCGGACGGTACCGGCCGCCACTACGCCCTGCGCTGCGTGGTGGAGGAGCTGGCCGACCGGGGCATTCTGCACAGCGCCGCCATCGAGACGCTGGATCTGGCCCTGTACCCCGGCCCCGCCCAGGAAAAACTGTTCCTGCAGGACCTGTATGCGGCGTTGCAATCCGATGCGGAGGTCCTGGCCTTTGACCATTATGAGGGTTGTGCCGCCGGGTATCTGCATATGCTGGCCACCCTGTCCATCGAGGGCAAGCTGGCGCTGTCCAGCCGGTATGTGCTGCAGCGGGGCATCCTGGTGGATGTGGGCACTGCCCTGGCACCGGGTGCCGTGGGCGAATTGCAGGCCGGCGGCAAATACTTTGTCTTTTTCTCCCGCAAGGGGGAGGAGGCCCTGGCCGATACCTTCGGCGCCCGCTTTGTGGACGCCATCGCCGGGGACATCTGCCGCACCGCAGCCTTCACGCCGGAGGCACTGGCGGCGGTGGCTGCCCGGGAACTGAACTACCTGGCCCAGAGGGTGCGCAAGCAGTGCGGCCTGGCGTTGGCCATGGATACCGGTGTACGGGATCTGCTGGCCGCCCAGTACGGCAAGACCAGCGGCATGCAGGCCATGCGGGATTTCTGCGAGACGGTCTACCGCGCCATCGCCGAATATGTGCTGGACTCCGACACTGCACCTGCCGATGGCACCCCTGCCCGGCTGACAGACCAGAACGGGCGGCTGTTCCTGGCGGTGGGCGACGGCGCTCCCTTTGATCTGCTGGCACTGCTGCCCCAGCAATACCGTGGGGATGTGGATGCCGTGGAGGCGGAACTTTCCGCCATTGTGGGGCTGGAGGAGATCAAAGAGTACGTCCGAGACATCGCCCGCAACGTACAGGCCCAGCAGCGCCGCAAGGTCCAGGGTCTGCCGGTGGCCGATGTGAACATGCATATGATCTTTACCGGCAACCCCGGCACAGGCAAAACTACCATTGCCCGCATCCTGTCCAAGTATCTCAAGGCGATCGGCGCCTTGCGGGGCGGCCAGCTGGTGGAGGTAACCCGGGCGGATCTGGTGGGCCGCTATGTGGGGCACACGGCCCCGCTGACCAACACGGTGATCCAGAGCGCCCTGGGCGGCGTGCTTTTCATCGACGAGGCCTACAGCCTCTACCGCGGCGGGGAGGACAGCTTCGGCCTGGAAGCCATCGACACCCTGGTCAAAGGCATTGAAGACCACCGCAATAAACTGGTGGTGATTCTGGCAGGCTACACCAAAGAGATGGAGCTGTTCCTGGGCGCCAACTCCGGGCTGGCCAGCCGCTTTCCCAACCAGATGGAGTTCCCCGATTATACGGGGGAAGAGCTTTACCGCATCACCCTGACCCTGGCCCAGAGCAAAGGCTACCTGCTGGATGACAGCTGTCGCCTGCCGCTGACGGCCTGGTTTGACCGAAAACAGGCAGAGGATGCCGCCACCAACGGCAACGGCCGGATGGCCCGCAACGCCCTGGAAAAGGCAATCCTGAACCAATCCCGCCGGCTGATCGCCGACCCGGACGCCAACCTGGAACGGCTGTTGCCCGGCGACTTTGAGCTGGATTGACCCAACAAAAAAGCACAGGCTCCCGAAAGGGAGCCTGTGCTTTTTTAATTTGCCCCACGATTGCGGGGCACAGTATGCTCAATGGTGCATCAGCGAGCGGTGTAATCCTCGGCCAGATCCGCCAGGATGCGGGGCGCCGTCTCGCGGGTATCGGTCATGCGGACCGCATTGCGCAGCGGCAGCACCGAACGGGGCGTAACGGACAGCTCGTCCACACCGATGGCCAGGAAAGTCTCGGTGAGGGTCAGGTCCGCGCCCAGCTCGCCGCAGATGCCCACCCAGATGCCGTTCTTATGGGCATTCTCGGTGACCATCTGGATCAGGCGCAGCACCGACAGGTGATGGGGATCGTAGAAGCGGCCCAGATCATTGTTCTGACGGTCGCAGGCCAGGGTGTACTGGGTCAGGTCGTTGGTACCGATGCTGAAGAAGTCCACTTCCTTGGCCAGGCGGTCGCTGCAGATGGCCGCGGCCGGCGTCTCGATCATGATGCCGATCTGGACGTCATCGCCGAAGGGGATGCCCTCCTTCTTCAGGTCACGCTTGACTTCCTCGCACATGCGCTTGGCTTCCCGCACTTCCCAGACGCTGGTAACCATGGGGAACATGATGCCCAGCTTGCCGAAGGCAGAGGCCCGGAAGAGGGCGCGCAGCTGGGTGCGGAAGATCTCCGGCCGGGTCAGGCAGATGCGCAAGGCGCGCATGCCCATGGCAGGGTTGTCCTCCTTGGGCAGGTTAAAGTAGCCGATCTGCTTGTCGGCGCCGATGTCCAGCGTGCGGATGATGACCTCTTTGCCGTCCATGTCGGACAGAACGGTCTTGTAGGCCTCAAACTGCTCATCCTCGGTGGGATAATCCTTGCTGTTCAGGTAGAGGAATTCGCTGCGGAACAGACCGATGCCGCCGCCATCGTTGACCTGCACGGCATGGACGTCCTCGGGGGAGCCGATGTTGCAGTAAACGCGGATGGTCTTGCCGTCCTTGGTGACGTTGGCCTGGCCCTTGAGGGTCTCCAGCAGACGCTGCAGGCGCAGCTGCTCTTCCCGCTTTTTCAGCAGGCGGTCACGGGTGTCGTCGTCGGGATCGACAACCAGGGCACCGGTGCTACCGTCCGCAATGGCCGGACGGCCTTCATACTCGGGCTTGAGGGCATCGCCCAGGCCGACGATGGCCGGGATGCCCATGGTGCGGGCCAGAATGGCCGTATGGCTGGAACCGGAACCGCCCGCCGTGACAAAACCCAGGATCTTGGTCTTGTCCAGCTGGATGGTCTCGGAGGGAGCCAGGTCGTCGGCGGCCAGCAGGACCGGCACTTCGGAGGCGATGCCGCCCTGCACCACGCCGCACAGAATGCCCAGGATGCGCTGGCTGACGTCCTTGACATCGGCGGCACGCGCCTGCATATAGGCATCGTCCATGGCGGCAAACATTTCGGAGAACTGCTCCGCCACGTCGGAGACCGCAGCCTCGGCGTTGAGTTTTTCGTTGGTGATGAGGTTTTCGATGGCTTCCTCGTAGTCCAGGTCTTCAGCCATCATCTGATGCGTTTCAAACAGCATGGCGGCCTCGTCGCCGGCCTCCTTGCGGGCCTGCTCGGCCAGAGCACCCAGCTGCTCAATGGCGCCGGTCTGGGCGCCTTTGAAACGGTGCCATTCAGCCTCGGTATCTTCTACGGTATAGCGTTTGATTTCGGCGGTAGCGCGGCGGTAAAAATACAACGGACCGACACCCACGCCGGCAGAAACACCCTTGCCTTGAATGGTGATCATGTGGGAACCTCCTGTTCCATCAAAGAAACCGCGGCCGCCATACCCGTACAGCAGCCGCGGCCCCTTGTTTTATCTGAATTACAGATGCTCGTTGAAGAATTTCTCCAGCGCGGGGGCAGCGGTCTCTTCGTCTGCACCCTCCACCTGGACGGTGACGGTATCGCCGCACTTAATGCCCATGCCCATCAGCGCCATCAGCTTGACAGCATTGACAGACTTGTCGCCCTTGATGATGGTCACGGTGCTCTGGTAGCCCTTGACTTCCTTGACCAGCAGGCCGGCCGGACGAGCATGGATTCCCACAGGCTCCTTGATCGTATAGGTGAACTCTTTCATTGCTTTTTCCTCCCATAGTCGCGCGCTTTAGCTTCACGCACGAGACATAATATTAAGTCGTTATTATCATAACATACCACGCGGGCAACGTCAACGGAAAATAGCCCAAAAACATGCACCTTTTTTGTGTATTTCGGTGAATTGATTTGTCCTGCGCCGCATCGTCCGTCCATATAAGCGGCGCTTTTCTGGACAATTGTATCCTTACAGCAGTCCCAGGTGGGCAAAGGCTTTGTATAAACCATCACATTCCACATCATCGGTCACATAATCGGCCGCCGCCTTGATCTCCGGTCCGCCGTTGCCCATGGCCACACCGCAGGCGCAGGCCTCCAGCAGCGGCACGTCCACCTTGGCGTCGCCAAAGCCGATGGTGTCGGCCGCATCAGCCCCCAGATAGTCCAGCAGTGTGTGTACGGCGTGGGCCTTGGTGATTCCCTTGACCCCCAGATCCCCAAAGAGGGCGGTCTCCCCTTTTCCGCCCCAGGTTCCGGGCTGCAGGTCGGGGAAGGCTGCGGCGGCATCCAGATGGTCCTGGTACCGGCTCAGCAAGAAGCTGATCTTGTTCACGTCATCCCGGTAGAGCTGGCCGCCGTAGATCATGTCGGGCATCATGGTCCGGACGGTCAGGCCCTCGGTGTTGCCGCCCTTGCGGCGGGAACGACGTTCCCAGCATAAATTTTATATAACGCGCCGCCCTCGCGCGCCGGGCGGCGGATATACCAAAAAAATACACCCAGTGCCCCCTGTACGACCAATCAAAAGGGTGCGCACACGGTTTGCTGGGTGACGCCCCGCAAACCAGGTGCGGGTAACGATCCGTTTTTTGTTTATTCCTCTGCGCCGGCCCGCTCGGCCTGTACGCGGTGGATATGCATGAGCAGATACAGCTGCTCTTCGTTGGTACAATGCCAGTGATAGTTTTTTTCCAGGAACGCGGTGACCTGCTCCACACAGGCATATACCTGGGGGTATTCCCGGCGCATCGTCCGCAGCATGGCGACCATGCTCTCGTCCCCGTCCAAAGCTTTTCCCTCAATCATACGCTGCACCAGGTAGCGCATATGCATGGCAAAGCGGGAATAGCTGAAGCTGTCCTTGTCCAGGTGGACATCCAGGTTATCTTCCACCAGTTGGGAAATTTCGGTGATGACCTTGGTGGCCAGCATGGTGGCATGCATATCCCCCACCTCGGCTTCCGCCGTGATGATGTGCAATGCGATGCTCACAGCTTCACTGTCGGGCAGAGCCACCTGCAACTGTTCCCGCAGAGTGGACAACGCACTGTGGGCCAGCTCATATTCCTGGGGATACAGGTGGCGAATATCATAGGCAAGCGGTGTCCGGAGGGGGACGCCCTCCCGGCAACGCTGGATGGCATAGTTCAGATGGTCGGCCAGAACATAGGTGAGATTGGGGTTGAGCGGGCAGCCCAGCTCTTCCCGGGCAGTCTCGGCAATGTCGTCCGCCGCCAGAAACACCTGCTGCGGCACGTCCCGCAGCAGATCAAAATACTTTTCATCCACATCGTAGAAGGTACGCTGCACACGGGAAAGATCGGTCAACTCATAGGGCGTGGCAGGAAAACCGACCCCCTTGCCGAAGACGATCAGTTCCCGTCCCTTGGCGTCCTGGGCCAAGGCCACGTTATTGTTGATTTTTTTCGTTATCTTCATGCACAGCCCGCCCTGGTGCGTCTATCGGATGATTTTTAAGCAAAAAAAATAAACTCCCCGCGGCAAAGTACGAACATACAAGCGGTAAACCTGAGGGATGTATGCGTGTACAAGTAATGCCTCGCAGGAGTAACAATCTTGACGTTGATTGTTCTATAACAGCAAACAGATTTTGTCTATTCGCATTTGCACGAACTTTGTTTTTTCTTTTTGTGCAAACTGCGCATTATTATACGGTTTTTCCGTCCAGCAGCGCCTGCATCACCACTTCGGGACGGGGGGTATGGCGGGGATAGCGTGCCCGCAGCGGCGCGGCAGCCCCTTCCATGATATAAGGATACCCCACCAGGTCCAACATGGCCGTATCATTGTAGTTATCCCCGAAGGCCAGCACCTCATCCGGCGCCACGCCCAACACCTTGCACAGGGCCCGGACACCGGTGCCCTTGTTGGCCAGAGTGGTATCGATCCAGTACGGCCCTGCCACGGCGCAGTTGGCCTCTTTCCAGCGGGGCACGAAGCGTTCCACATAGGCGTCCACCCCTTCATGCAGGTAAACCGATACCTTGACGATCTCCTCGGGCACGTCGGAGGGATCGCGGATGATCTTGTAGCGGTTGCCGATGAACTTCACCCGATCCAGCATACCCAGCCCCCGTTCCATCAGGTAGGCACAGTTCTGTCCCGAAAGCATAACTTCCCCCTGCCCTTCGCTGCGCTCCCACAGATCTCGGGCAATCTCCTCAGCCAGGGCGCGGGGCATGGGCGTCTTGCCGATGCAGGTTTCGTCCTTGTACAGCACGCCGCCGTTTTCGCACAAAAAGGCACAGCGCTCCGCCACCGGGGCAAACAGGGCCCGCAGGCTGGTGTACTGACGACCGGAGGCCGGGCAAAACAGGATGCCCCGGTCCGCCAACGCCTCGATCAGGCCGAACACTTCCGGCTCCAGCGTCTTGCGGCCGTATTGCAGCAATGTACCATCCAGGTCGCTGCAGATCATCTTGATGGACATACAGATCCTCCCTTTGTAAGGCTGTGGTCCGTGGAAGCGAACCACCGGTATTGTAGCACAGTTCTGCAAAGTTTTGCAATTTTCTTTCCGTGGGTGTATGATACGGGAGAAGAGGTGATCCTTATGGCAATCTATACCATCGCGGGGAAGGCTCCCGCAGACCACGGCGCACTTTTTGTGGCGGAAAACGCCACCCTGGCCGGCGCCGTCTGCCTGGAGGAAGGTTCCAGCATCTGGTACGGCGCCGTGTTGCGGGCCGATACCGGTCGCATTGTGGTGGGGTCCGGCACCAATATTCAGGACAATGCCGTGCTGCACACCGGCCCCAACCTGGACATTGTGCTGGGACGCGGGGTGTCGGTGGGCCATGGCGCCATCCTGCACGGCTGCATGATCGGCGACGGGTGCATGATCGGCATGCATGCCACCGTCCTGAACGGAGCGGTCATCGGGCCGGGATGTCTGATCGCCGCCGGCGCCCTGATCCCCGAGGGCGCGCAGATCCCGGCCGGCAGTCTGGTCATGGGATTGCCCGGCAAGGTGGTGCGCCCCGTCAGTGCCGAACAGGCGGCAGCCCTTGCCGCCAACGAAGCGGAATACCGGGAACTGGCCTTGCGCCATGCCGCCGCCCACCCATAAAAGCCAATACGGCCCCGCCACGGCGGGGCCGTATTTTTTTACAGCACTTTGGAGAGGAAGGCCTTCAGACGCTCATTCTCCGGATTTTCGAAGAATTCTTTGGGCGGTTTGTCCACCTTGACCACGCCCTCGTCAATGAAGATGATGCGGTTGGCCACTTCGCGGGCAAAGCCCATCTCATGGGTGACACAGACCATCGTCATGCCGCCCCGGGCCAGCTCCTTCATCAGTTCCAGCACCTCGCCCACCATCTCGGGATCCAGGGCGCTGGTGGGTTCGTCGAACAGCAACACGTCGGGATTCATGGCCAGTGCCCGCACAATGGCGATACGCTGTTTCTGGCCGCCCGAAAGCATGTTGGGGTAGGCGTTGGCCTTTTCGGCCAGGCCGATGCGCTGCAGCAGCTCCATGGCCTTGGCATCTGCCTCCGCCTGGCTCATCAGACCAAGGCGCACCGGTGCCAGCGTGATGTTCTTTTTCACCGTCAGATGCGGGAACAGATTGAAATGCTGGAACACCATGCCCATCTTCTGGCGAACCCGGTCGATATCCTTGTCGTTGACTTCCTTGCCGTTGAAGATCACCTGCCCGCCGTCCGGTTCCTCCAGACGGTTGAGGCAGCGCAGGAAGGTGGACTTGCCGCAGCCGGAAGGTCCCACCAGCACCACACAGTCGCCCTTATGGATGGTCAGGTTGACGCCGCGCAGCACCTGCAGGCCACCGAAATGCTTTTGCAGATTTTTAACGTCGATCACTTTGCGCCATTCTCCTTTCCAGTTTGCCCAGCAGGGCGCTGAACAGCAGCACCAACACCAGATAGATGGCCGCCACGCCCAACAACGGGAACATAGCTTCGTAGGTGCGGTTCATGATGCCCTGGGCCGCATAGAGCAGCTCTTTGCCGCCGATGACGGTGATCAGGGAAGTATCCTTGAGCAGGACGATGAACTCATTGCCCAGGGCCGGCAGAATGGACCGGATGGCCTGGGGAATGATGATGAGTACCATGGTGGTGATATAGTTGAGACCCAGGCTGCGGCCGGCCTCCATCTGGCCGGGATCCACGGCCATCAGGCCGCCGCGGATGATCTCCGACACATAGGCGCCCGAATTGATGCCCAAGGCCAGGGCACCGACCATGGTAAAGTTGCGGCTGCTGGCAAAGATGACCATGCTCATGATGAGCAGCTGGACCATCATGGGGGTGCCGCGGATGACGGTGGCATAGATCTGGCAGATCACATTGACAAAGCCCAGCACCGGGTTGCGATGATGGGGTTTTTGCTGGTCGTGGGCTACACGCACCAACGCCACCACAGAACCCAGCACAACACCCAGCACCAGCGCAATGGCGGTGACCAGAATTGTTGTGCCCACGCCCTCGATATACTGCAACCAGCGGTCCGAATAAAGGAACGCCTGATAAAATTTGACAAAGAAATCCTGGGTAAAACTCAGGCTCCCGCCGTTTTTCGCCAGTTCCGAAAGCGCTTCGAACTGTGCTTCCATCCGCTACACAACCTTTCCTGTATGACAAAGAGAAGGCGCGCCGGATTTCCGGCGTGCCCTGCTCCGTGTTGAAAACCGCTTATTCGGCGGTGATGTACTTATCGACGATGCTCTGCAGCGTGCCGTCGGCCTGCAGTTCGGCCAGGGCACCGTTGATGGCATCCAGCAGGGCGGTGTTGCCCTTGGCCACGCCGATGGCGTAGTTTTCCTCGGCGTAGGGGGTGTCCAGAATCTTCAGACCCTGGTTGGCAGCCACAAACTCCTGGGCGGGCGCATTGTCGATGACAACGCAATCCACCTGGCCGTTGGTGAGCGCCTTGACAGCGGTCAGACCATTGTCGTAAGCGATGACGGCGTCGTCGCCGAACTCATCCACGCAGTACAGGTAACCGGTGGTACCGCGCTGGGTACCGATGGTCTTTCCGGCCAGGTCATCGATGGAGGCGATGTCGGAATCCTCGGGCACGATGATGGACTGGATGCCGGTGGCGTAGGAATCGGTGAAGTCCATGACCTTCTGGCGTTCCTCGGTGACGGTGACGCCGGCCATGACCATGTCGCTCTTGCCGTTCTGCACAGCCAGCAGGGCGGCGTCAAAGTCCATGTCGTCCACCTGCAGGGTCAGACCCAGCTTGTCGGCGATGGCCTGGGCCACCTCGATGTCGATGCCCTCGAAGCTGCCGTCATCGGCGGTCATCTCGTACGGGGGGAAGGCCGCGTTGGTGGACATGGTCAGGGTGCCGTCGGTGACGGTAGTCAGCTCGGCGGCAGCGGTCTCAGCGGAGGCTTCCTCGGTGGAAGCAGCCTCGGAGGAGGCAGCGGAGGATGCCTCGGAAGAAGCGGTGGACTCGCTGGTGGTGGCAGAACCGCCACAGGCGGCCAGGCTCAGCACCATGGCGGTGCCCAGCAACAAAGCAGCAAACTTTTTCATGATGGTTTTCCCTCTTATCTTTTTTAATATATACAGATACAACATGCAGCCGGACCCTCACCCGGCTATGTGACCCAGTATAATTGCATAAATATGTAAAGTCAATGTATAAAAACAAATTTTGGCGTTTTGCGGGCTGGGCAGCGGGGGGTTGCCCGTTTTTTGTGCAAAACAGCGGGAAAATTTTTGTGCTTGACTTCCCCGCCGGGTTGTGCTATAAAAAGATTAACTTCATCCTGTTGAAAGCTGTGAGGCGGACAAACGGGGTGCGGTACGGTGTCAAAAGAGAAGGCCGCCGCGGGAGCGCCCCGCGTGCTGCAAGCGGCCCGGGCACAGACCACACCTTTACCACCGCCGAGTGTGGGGGCGAACCCCCGCCGGGTACGGCCCGTTACAGCCGCCGCGAGTGGCGCTTCCTTTTTGTATAGGGGCGCAAGTTGGGTGGAACCGTGGAGTATTACAATGCTTCATCCCTATGTTGACAAGACAGGGATGAAGCATTTTTGTTTTGGGAGGCAACTACCATGAAAATCATCTACAAGGACGGTACCGTGGCCGAATGCCCGCAGGACCAGGAACTGCACGTTCTGCGCCACACCGCCGCACACATTATGGCCCAGGCCATCAAGCGCCTGTACCCCGAAGCTGACTTTGCCTTTGGCCCCGCCACCGAGAACGGCTTCTACTATGACGTGGACCTCGGCGACACCAAGCTGACCGACGAGGATCTGGCCGCCATCGAGAAAGAGATGCGCAAGATCTGCAAGGAGAACCTGCCCATCAAGCCCTTCATCCTGCCCCGTGACGAGGCTGTCAAGCTGATGAACGAGCGTCAGGAGCACTACAAGATCGAGCACATGGCCGACCTGGCCGACGAGACCGAGTTCAGCTTCTTCCAGCAGGGCGAATATGTGGACATGTGCATCGGACCCCACCTGACCTACACCAAGGGTCTGAAGGCCTTCAAGATCACCCAGCAGAGTGGTGCCTACTGGAAGAACGACAAAGAGAACAAGATGCTGACCCGCATCAACGGCGTGGCCTTCCGCAACCAGGAGGAGCTGGACGCCTGGGAGAAGCAGCAGCAGGAAGCCCGCGAGCGTGACCACCGCAAGATCGGCAAAGAGATGCGTCTTTTCATGACCGACGACCTGGTGGGCCGCGGCCTGCCCATGTTCCTGCCCAATGGCTACACCGTCTGGCAGCAGCTGGAGGATTATATCAAGCAGAAGGAGCGCGAGCGCGGCTACCTGCATGTCATGACCCCCTGCATCGGCACCGTCAACCTGTACCGCACCTCCGGCCACTGGGATCACTACCGCGAGAATATGTTCCCCGCCATGGAGATGGAGGGCGAAAGCTATGTGCTGCGTCCCATGAACTGCCCGCACCACATGATGATCTACGCCAACCAGCCCCACAGCTAC
>CAJFFY010000010.1 GCA_904374465.1 uncultured Subdoligranulum sp. | reverse complement strand
GCTTTCTTGTCCGCCATCTCTAAGCTCCTATCCTCACTTGGTTTCGCGGTGAAGGGTATGCTTTTTGCAGAAACGGCAATACTTCTTCATCTCAAGACGATCCGGAGAGTTCTTCTTGTTCTTCTCCTTGTTGTAGTTGCGCTGCTTGCACTCGGTGCAAGCCAGGGTGATCTTGACAGTCATTGTTCGGCACCTCCATTATCGGTTAATAAGCCTCCCTCGCGCTTACGGGCTGCCCCCGAAAAAGGGCATAAAAAATAAACCCGCAAAAGAGGTGTTATCATAATAGCATAACTTGTGGGGCAAGTCAAGCTAAAAAACACGATTTTTTGCGGGTTTTCCCGGTGGACGGGTTCTGTTCAGCGCTCGGTCAGCGGGATATCAATCTCCTGCGCCAAGGTAAAGCTGTAGATGGTCAGCTTGGTGACCGGCACCCCCAGACGCAAGGCGAAGGCATGGCGGTACAGCCGCAGCTGGGCGGCATATTCCTTTTTATAGAATTCCGCATCCCGGCTGGCATCGGTCTTGTAGTCGCAGATCTCCGCATGGTCATCAAAGACCAGCACCAGGTCGGCAATGCCCTGCACCAGCACTTCGGCCGAAGTATCCCCCGCCTCGGGCGTCACCTGCACGGCCGGGAGGGCGGTGATGAAGGGTTCTTCCCGCAGAACTCGGCGTGCCGCCCGGATACGGTGCCAGACACCGCTGGCAAAGAAGGGCTGTACCCGGTCCAGGTCCAGCTTGTCTGCCAGCACAGGATCCAGCAACCGCAGATCCTTCTGCCGCTGCACTTCCGTCGGCAAATCGGGTGCCGGACCGTCCAGGGGCACACTTTGCATGAACGCATGGATGGCCGTGCCGCGTTCGGCGCCGGTCATCCCGCTTTTTTGCAGGAAGGCAGGGCGTTCCAGCGCCACCGGCCGGGCCGCGTGAGCCACCGCGCTGACGCTGACCTTGGCCGGAATCTTCTGCAATACTTCCCGGGGATTCTGCCAGGCAAATTCCTGCCGCAACAGGCGGCAGAGCTCTGCATCCGGCTCCGCATCCGGTTGGGGCGGCGGTTCCGGGGTATCCTCCGGCACCGGCAGCAACTGCACCGTCAGCGGAACCCGGGTGGGCCGATGATGGGGCAGCAGCGCCGTGTGCGCCCACAGGGCATCGCTCTCGGGATGCAGCAGAACCGCCGTAAGCAACCAGCCCGCCCAGCTGTTCATCCCCTGCATGGCCTCGGGCCCGGTGGCTTCGGCTGCTGCACAAAGGGCTGGCGTTTTGAGGGAAGTATCGGTCTTTTTCAGCGGAATGGTAATGATCAGCGCGTCCTGGGCACGGGTCAGTGCCACATAGAGCACCCGCATCTCCTCGCTGAGAGTCTCGGTCCGGATGGCCTGCGCCAGCGCCGCATAGGGCAGCGTCTTATAGCGTTTGGCCGTCTGCCCCACCCGCAGCATGATGCCCACACCCAACCGGCTATGGGTCAGCACCGGGCGGATGGCATCACTCTGGTTGAACTGGTGGGCCGTGTTGGCCACAAAAACCACCGGAAATTCCAGACCTTTGGAGCGATGTACCGTCATGATACTGACACAACCCGGACGGGTCTGTCCCCCACCGCCCTGGTTCAATCCGCCGTTGGCCGCGGCAGCGTCCATGGCACGCACCAGGGACGCCAGTCCTGCCCGCCCGGCGTTGCCGGCCCAGGCCACAAAGGTTTGCAGATCCTCCCGGCAGCGCGCACCGTCCGGCAGCGCTCCCACCGCCGCCAGATAGCCCGTGCGGGCCAGCAGCTCCTCCAGAAGGCGTTCCACCGGCAGGGTGCGGGCCAGACGCCGGTATTCGGCCAACGCCTGGAGAAAGGGCGCAAAGCGTTCCTGCCCGCCATACAATACCGCCCCATACAGGCTGCCCTGGGGGCAGGCCCGGCGCAGCGCCACTAAGTCGTCCGGCGTATAGGGGAACATGGCGCTGAGCAGCACCGCTGCCAGCGGGATATCCTGGGCCGGATTGTCAATGACCCGCAGCAAGGCCGCAAAGGGCCGCACGTGGGGCGCATCCAGCAGGTCGGCCGCCGTGTCGGCAAAGACGGGGATGCCGGCCTGCCGCAGCGCCTCCTCATAGAGGGGAAAATCCGCACGGCCCCGCAGCAGGATACAGAAATCCTCATATTGGCAGGGACGCTGGCCCTCCTTGCCGCGCACCGCATAGCCGGCGGCTACCATATCGGCAATACGACCGGCAATGGCCGCCGCATCCCCTGCCCCATCGGCACCGTCGATGACGTCCACCTCGCACAAGCCGGGGTAACTTGTGTCCGGTTTCCCCACCACCAGCCGCTGGCCGTCCCCGTAGTCCACGCCGCCCAGGTCCCGGGAGAAAAAGACCGAAAACAGATCGTTGATTCCGTCAATCACCCGGGGCGCACTGCGGAAGTTGGCATCCAGTGCCAGTGTGGCAGGAAGGGGGGCCGGCTGGGGATAGGGTTGCCAGTGCTGCTGTTTGCCCAGGAAGACCGACGGGTCTGCCTGGCGGAAACGATAAATACTCTGCTTGATATCTCCCACGAGAAAAAGATTGTCCGCCTGGGGCGAGGCCAGCGCAAAATAGATGGCATCCTGCAGGGCATTGGTATCCTGATACTCGTCCACCAGCACCGCCCGGTACCGGGCGCTGACCGTCCGGCACAGTGGGGTTCGACTTCCATCCGGTGCCAGGAGCAGATCCAGGGTCAGGTGCTCAAAGTCCGCATAGTCCAGCAGTTTTTCGTCGCATTTTGCGGCAAAGCAGGCATCGGCAAACTGTTGGGTCACCCGGACCAGGGCCGCTACCAGCGGTGCGGCCCGCAGGCGATCCGCCTCATATTCCTGCGCCGTGCAAAGCAGGAAATCTGCCCGCAGGGATTCGATCTGTTTTTTGGCCCGGGCGCGCAGCTCACTGGCCGCAAAGGCCGCCGGATTGCTGTCCTTGCCGCCCTTGATGCGTCCCGCCTTGCGCCAGGTGCCGGCCACCTCGTCGAGAGCCGCCACCGCGGCATCCCAGTCGCTCTGCTGCAATTTCTGGCAAAGCCACTCCACCCGGGAAGCATCATCCTCCAGCACCGCCGTGTAGGCCGCGTCGGCGGCATCATCCCGGGCAGCTGTGCGGGCTCCCGCCTCCAGCAATGCCTTGGCCCCCCGCGCGCGGGCCAGTGCCGCCGTCAGCAACTCCCGGCCCCAGGGTGTCTGCTGGGGCGGCGCATCCTTCTGCCACAGCGCTGCAAATTCCTGCAACGCCTGAGCGGGATGGGGTAAGGCCCGGCTAAAATGATACAGTTCCAGTACAGCGTTGCCGGCGGTCTGGTCGGTGCGTCCCCGATCATACAGATCCGCAAATGCACGGAAATCCGGATCCTGATAGGCCTGCTCCAGCACATCGGCCAGTGTTTCCTGCTCGATGCGGGCCAGGTCCGCTTCCTCGGCGGTTTCAAAATCCGGCGGCACATCCAGTGCCGCAAAGTGCTGCTGCACGAAATGCAGGCAGAAGGCGTCCACCGTGCCGATGGATGCCCGCTGCAGCAGCAATTGCTGCCGACGCAGCCGCACATCCGCCGGATGGGCGCGCACCTCTTCGGCCAGACGGGTGGCAATATCAGCGCGCAGCTTGGCTGCCGCCGCGTTGGTGAACGTCATGATCAGCAGGCTGTCGGCCTCCACCGTATGGTCGGGATCGGTGATCAGCCCCACCACCCGTTCCACCAGCACCCGGGTTTTGCCGGAACCGGCCGCCGCCGAAACCAGCAGACTGCCGCCCCGGGCCTGGATGGCCGCCGCCTGGGCAGGGGTAAATTGAATTTTGGGGGTATCCGGCATAGCGTTCTCCTTTTATTCTTCGAAGGGATCGGCCACCGATCCCACCGTTCTCTCGTTTTCTCCGTCCCGGTGGTCGCAGGCCATCCGGAATTCGCAGTAGGCGCAGGGACTGCGTCCGCCATTGCACAGAGGCTCCGCCTGGATTTTGCCGGCGTACAGGTTTCGGGCCATCTGTACCAGCAGCCCGTCCAGATGTTCCCGGATGCGCGCCAGCTTTTTTTCATCGGCCAGGCGGCTCTTGCCGTTGGTGATCTTTCCGGTTTTGGTGCTGAAGTTCAGGGGCACGAATTTTCCGGTGGCCTTGGTATCCATGGCGCGGTAAACGCTTTCCTCGTCCAGCAGCAGCCCGTTAAGCGGATAGTCATTTTCCCCGTTATGCACGTCGTCCTCCGCTTCGCTGCGGGAGATATTTTCCGGCGCAGGGTCTGCCAACAGGTATTCCACCCCCGCCGCCGTGGCGCCGGGGAATGTTTTGCCGGCGTTGCGTTCCAGGGTAAAAAGATAGAGCAGCATCTGACAATCCAGACCACAATAGACTTCCTTGAGCTGGAAGTCCTTGCCGCCGGTCTTGTAGTCCACCACCCGCAGGTAGGTACGCTGTCCCAGCGGCATGGCATCCACCCGGTCCACCGTACCCACAATGCGCACGGTATGCCCGGCGCCATCCTCCAGTTCCACCGGGTCCACCCGCGGTGCATCGGGGTCTTCGCCGGGGCGGTCGTCAATGCGCAACTCAAAGGCCACCGGCTGAAAGCCCGATTGCCGCAAGTCCCGCTGGATAAATCCCAGCAATCCCACCAGGTTGCGCCGGATGCGCTGGATCAGATAGTCCATCCGCACCGTAACGCCCGGCAAATTGGCGGCCATATATTCTTCCACCAGCGAATCCACCAGTGTTTGGAGTTCCTCCTCCGACAAATCCCGGAAGCTGTCTGCCTTCCGGCGCAGGGCATTCTCCAGCACCCAGTGGGTCAGTGTACCGCTGATATTGGGAGCCAGCTCCGCCTTTTGCCGCGGTGCAGCCCGCAACACAAACTGCATGAAATAGTCGAAAGGACAGGTCTGGTATTTTTCGAACCGGGTGGGACTGATCCGCAAACTTTTGCCCAGCAGCTTTTCCAGGGCGGCGAGGTCTTCCACCGCCGCAGGCTGATGTTGCTCGGCGCGGCGTACCGCCGCAAACCCGGGCAGATCGCCCCGCGCCTCTTCCTGCTGTTGCAGTGCCAGCCGCAGGGCGGCCCCCTCCCCTTGTCGGCCGGGCTGTTGTCCCACCAGGCCGAGGATATCCAGTGCCGCCGCCGGGGTCGCTCCCAGTTCCGCCGTGGACGGTGTTGCAAAGGGGACCTGCAGCAGCTGGCGAACCGGCGCCAGTGCCGCACTGGCGGGGGAGGCATCCTCCCCGTGGGCCGCACCGGGCCAGCTCAACCACAGAAATGACCGTGCCACCGTCAGAGCCTTGTAAAAGCAGATACCCTCCCGCAGGACCTTGTTCTCAAAGCAGTCCGGCAGCTCGGCGCCCTGTCGGATCATGGCATCCCGGTCGGCATGGGTCAGCAGCCCCTGATCGCCGGGCGTCTGGGGGAACTCCCCTTCCACCAGCCCCACCACAAAGACAGCGTCGGTTTCCGGCAGGCGCATGCGGCCTGCCGTGGTCAGGATGACGCTGTCCAGGCTTTGGGGGATGTGCCCCATATCGGTGGTGCGCAAAAGCAGCGTGAACAGTTCGGCGTAGTCCGCCGCGGGCAGCTCCTCCTCCCCCAGCAACTGCGCCAGCTGGTTGAGCAATCCCATGACCACATTCCATTCCCGCAGGACCTCGTCTGCCTCAGGCAGGCGGCCCTGGGCCCGCAGTTCTTCCGCCAGGGTGTTGAGGGCATCCTCGGCCCCCAGCGACTGCAAAAAGAGATAGATTTGCCGGGTCAGTTCTGCAGCACCGGTGTTTTTGCTTCTGGACAGAAACCGTTGCACCCGCTGTACCACAAAAGTCCGGGCCTCCTCCGCATCCTCCCGGGTGCGGACATCTTCCTCCCGTTCGTTGCCGGCATATCCGGCGGCGCTGCGCGTGAAGGGTGCCCGCCAATCCGCCGCTTTCAGCGGCCAGGTGTAGGCATAGTTTTCCAGTGCGGTCTGCCGCCGTTCCGGCAGATCCACCAATCCGGTTTTGATCAGCCGCAGTACCGTGCGGCTGGACAGTCCGCCGCGCACCAGATCCAGCGCCGCGTGTACCGCCCGGGCCGGGGCCGTGTTCTCCGGCGTGGTGGCCTCATCGCAGAAAAGCGGAATGTTTTGCAGGCGGAATTCATACCGCAGCGGTCCCAGGTACTGGGCGCTGTCCCGGCAGATGACCGCCATGCGATGATAGGGTACCCCCGCCCGGGCCCGGGCTGCAATGGCAGCCGCCACGGCCTTGGCTTCTGCCTGGCGGTTGGCCGCCGCATGGCAGACGATGGCCGGATTTTTCCTGTCCACCGTGCATTGGGGGGTATAGGTTGGGTCGGTGAGCAGCAGATTCAGCTCCTCCAACACCGGGGTTTCCCGGTGGCGCAGATCCTCCCGCAGAACGGTGGTCTGTACCTTTACCCCCGCATCAGCCGCCATGCGCCGCAGGCTGGCCACCACCGATTTGGTACCGCTGAACAGTCCCATGCCGCCCTCCCGGTCCTCGGCACCGTCACAGCACAGGCAGACGGTCAGGTCAGCCACCGGCAGCATGGCCGCCAGCAATGCCCGTTTGGGGGCGTTGAAGGTATCAAACTCATCCATGTACACGGCCCGTCCGGCAAAAAAATCCGGTTCCAGTACCTGTGCCGCCAACTGCTGGCGGTCACCGGGATCCATGGCCGTCTGCTGCAGCAATGCTTCGTAGGTGCCGTAAATCAGCGAGAGTTCCTGCAGCTTGTCCCGGTCGGCCCCGGGGGCCCGGGCATAGTCCGCCAGGGCTTCGGGAGTGATACCGGCACTTTTGAGTTCTTCCAGTGTCTGGGCCGCTTTTTCGCAGAAGGCCGCCGAGCGGCGCTGCCGGTTATAGTACACCACCCGGTCCAGCAGCGAATCCACGGCCCGCCGCACCAACAGTGCCCGGCCAGCCTCGTCCAGCGTCTGTACAGCCACGCCGCCATACCGGCGCAGCAGCGTCTCCGCCAGGGAGGTGAAGGAATAGCTCTCCACCCAGGCGGAGAGGGTGTCGCCCAATGTGCGGTAGAGCAGCCCCTCGGTGGAGGAGGTAAACTGTTCCGGCACAATCAGCAGGCTGCGCTGCCCCTGTTCGGCGCGGGCACGCAATTCTGCCAGCATCCGGCTGGATTTGCCACTGCCCGAAGGACCGAGAAGTAGATGCAACATAGAAAATTCCTTTCCTTGACAGAAAAAGAGGGAGTTCGGGCCCGCAGGACCCGCTTCCCTCTCGGATGATCTTTCAGTGCCCCCGCAAGGCGTCCAGCAGGGCAAACCGTACCTCATACCGGCCAAACACCAACGCGTTTTCTTCCGCCGTGGGATATTCGGCCGTAGCCCCCGAAACACAGAGGGCCGGATACAAAACACAAAACCAGTTGTGTCCCTGGGCTGCGCCCAGCTCCACCCGCAGGGCGGTATAGTAGCCGGCGGGCAGGGCAAATGTACCGTAATCCCGGGCGTCGAAATCGAAAGTTTCCAGCCGCACGGTGGCCGTCTGCCCGCTGTGGGCTGCCAGCAGCGTCCGGTTGGCCGCATACCGCAGCGCGGGCAATGCGCTGCGCAGGGCGGCGGTTGCTTGCTGGGGTGTGGCAGCCTGGGTGACCGTAGCGGGCAAGGCTTCCAGAATCGCGTCCCGCACAGCCAGTTTCAGCAGTTGGTCTTCCACCGTGTCGCTGTTGGCCAGCACATGCAGACGGATGGTATCGGCCCGCACCCGGGCCGCCACCAGTTGCCGCCGGGCCATGCCCAGCGTAAGTACTACAGTCAGCAAAAAGCCCAGGCCCACGCCCACTTCCAGCACCCATCTTGTACGGCGGTTCATAAACATCGCTCCCTTCATAGGGAGTATGGACGGAAATATTCACCGCAAACGGGCGCCGTTTTATTTTTTCAGGGGGCGACGCACCGTCACCCGGGGACCGCCATGGGTGGGCCGGCACAGATAGGACTGTTTATAGCCGGGTTTGAGGGCCGCCAGCGCCGCACGAGCCTTGCCTTCCTCGTCGAATACCCCAAAAACGGCTGCACCGCTGCCGGTCATCTGGGCGGTGAGAGCGCCATTTTTCCGCAGAATGGCACAGATGGACGGGGTTTCCTCGGCGCCGGAACAATGCTCCAGGGCGTTGCCCGCCGCCGCGCAGACTGCGCTCAGGTCCCCGGCACGCACGGCCTGTTCCTGTGCTTCGCAGTCCGGATGGACCGGGCTGCCCATGGTGTCATACCGGGCAAAGGCTTCCGGTGTGGAAACCCCCACACTGGGCATGGCCACCACGAACCAGCAGTCGGGACAGGGCGGCAGGGCTTTCATCAGATCCCCTACCCCCCGCACACGACAGGTTCCGCCCAGCAACGCAAAGGGCACATCTGCCCCGATGCCGGCACCAATGGCGCACAGTTCGCTCATGGAAAGGTGGGCATCGTACAAATCGTTCAGCCCCACCAGCACGCCGGCAGCGTCGGCGCTGCCTCCGGCCATGCCCGCCCGCACCGGCACCCGTTTATAGATGGTCATATCCACCCCCGCCAGCAGGCCGGTATAGTGGAAGAATGCCAGCGCCGCCTTGATGGCGGTGTTCTTGTCGTTGACCGGCACAAAACTGCCGGGCAGTGTCAGGCTGAGGCCCTGGCTGCGCCGCAGCGTGATCTTTTCGTACAGATCGATGGTCTGCATGACCATATCCAGATCGTGGTAGCCGTTGGGCAGGGTCCCCACCACATCCAGCGAAAGATTCAGTTTGGCCGGAGCCAGTACCGTCACGGATTTTTTCAGCATAGCAGTCACTTTCCTGTCTGTTGTTAGAACATTTATGCCTTCAGCCAGCCGTTTTCCTGCAGGAAGGCCCGGATGCGGCGCATGGCCGTTTCCAGATGGTCCACGCTGTAGGCATAACTGATCCGGGCATAGCCTTCGCCCGAGGCGCCAAAAGCATCGCCGGGTATGATGGCCACTTCCTTTTCCCGCAGCAGCCGTTCGCAAAATTCCTCGCTGGTCAGGCCGCTGACCTGAATGGAGGGGAATACATAAAAAGCACCGCGGGGTTCAAAGCAGGCCAATCCCATCTCATTGAGGGCTTTCACCACATAACGGCGACGGCGGTTGTATTCGTCGCGCATCATTTCGATCTGATCATCACACTGGCGCAGCGCCGTGATGGCCGCATACTGACTGGTGGTGGGCGCGCTCATGATGCAGCTTTGATGAATCTTGGTCATGACCCGGATGATGGGTTCCGGCCCGGCCGCATATCCCAGCCGCCAGCCTGTCATGGCGTAAGATTTGGAAAAGCCGTTGACCACAATGGTGCGCTCCGCCATACCGGGCAACGACGCAAAGGAGACATGCCGGTCCAGACCGTAGGTCAGTTCGGAGTAAATCTCGTCCGAGAGGACCATGATGTTGGTATCCCGCAGCACCGCAGCAATCTCCTCCAGATCTTTGGCGCTCATCACCGCGCCGGTGGGGTTGTTGGGATACGGGAAGATGACCAGCTTGGTGCGGGGCGTGATGGCCGCCTTGAGTTGTTGGGCCGTCAGGCGGAACTCATCCTCGGCACGGGTGGCAATATGCACCGGTACACCGCCGGTCAGCTGGGTGATGGGTTCATAGCAAACAAAACAGGGTTCGGGAATGATCACCTCATCCCCCGGCTTGACCAGGGCGCGGATGGCCAGGTCAATGGCCTCGCTGCCGCCCACCGTCACCAGAATCTGCGGCACATCATACACCAGATCGAACCGCCGCTGGAGATACCGGCAGATTTCGGCGCGCAGCTCCTTCAGACCTGCGTTGGCCGTGTACTTGGTGCGTCCCTGTTCCAGGCTGCGGATGCCCGCATCCCGCACGCTCCAGGGGGTCTTGAAGTCCGGTTCGCCTACCCCCAGCGAGATGCAATGGGGCATTTCGGTGGCAAGATCAAAAAACTTGCGGATGCCGGAAGGACGCATGGCCTGGGCAGCGGGCGCAAGCAATTCGTTATAGTTCATCACAGCATCGTCCACTCTCTTTCGTCGGTCTCGTCGGCCTGATACAGGCGGCCGCCCCGCTTGTACGCACGCAGCACAAAGCTGGTGGCGGTGGAGATCACGTCATCCAACGGCGACAGACGCTTGGCCACAAAGAGGGCGATTTCCTGGAAGCTGCGTCCCTTGATGATGACCTGCAGGTCATAGCTGCCGCTCATCAGCAGGACGGTATCCACCTCATCAAAGCTGGCGATGATGGTGCCGATATCGTCGAATCCGCGGGACTTGTGGGGCGTGACGCGCAGTTCGATCACCGCTTCCACCAGGTTGACGCCGGCCTGTTCCCAGTCCACCAGCGTCTCATAGCCACGGATATAACCCTTGGCTGCCGCCTCGTCCATCATGGCAGCAACTTCTTCCGGCGTTTTGTCCAGCATAGCCGCAATATCTTCAATGGGCATACGGGCGTTCTTCTCCAAAATGCGAAGCAATTCTTCCATAGTGACACACCTCTTCTTGTATAGATGGTTTGATTATATCATAGATACCGGGGGTTTGCATCTGTTTTTTGCCCGTGGATGCAAAAAAGACTCCCGTGCCTTGGCACGGGAGTCTTTTGTTCCGCTTTATCCGACGGCTTCGTCCGAGGAGGCGGTGTCACCGTCCGATGATGCATCCGGTTCCTCCTGTGAGGACGAATCCGCAGAAGGTTCTGTGGTTTCCTCCGTCGTCGTAGTGGCTTCGGCGGAAGATTCCGGCGCGGCTGCGTCCGAAGCCGCTTCCTCTTCCCCGGCCGTACTGCTGGCCGCATCGGTCATGGAGGAATTCAGCTGACTTTCCACCATCGACTGGGTATCCTGGGTGACCGCAGCCGTGGGAGAGGGTTCAGGCGTTGCTTCCACCTTCATCTCACTTTCCTGCAAGGCGCTGAGATACCAGTCACGGTTGTCCCCACGGGTGAAGACGTAATCCATATACTTGACCGGATCGGTGGGTGCCGTCAGGGAAAGTTCCCCGCTAGCGCTGTTGCTGGTGGTGGGGATATAGCCCACCGTGACATACATCTTTCCGCCGGAGGTGGAGATTTTCTCCACTTCGGGGGTGTACTGCGCCACCGAGCTGGTGACGGGCACCAGATAGCACTGCTTTTCCTCGTTGTACTGATACACGAATTCGTCGGTGCTGAAGCTGCCATCCGTCACGGTGTAATTCGGTCCCAACAGGTTGGCAATGTAGGTGTCGATTTCCAACTTGGGAATCATGGCCGAACCCGTGTCGGGGTCCCGCTCATACTGGTCCAGGCTGCCGCCGTTTTTCTGGATTTCATAGACGGTGCCCCAGATGGCCGCCTGCTTGAAAACGCCGGGGTCCACACTGTTCACATCGTCAAACGGCATCGGGTCCAGCATGACCATACCGTACAGGCGGTCGGCGTAGGAGGCCCGGCGGCCCGAGTCATCCAGTGCGGTGCGCAGGGCGCTGACCACCCAGCCAAACACCGTAAACAGGCCGATAAGTGCCAGCAGCAGCGCGGCGGCGCCAAGGATCTGGCGGGCCAGGCGGCGGCTGTTGCGGATTTGTTCTTCTCTGTAATTTGCCATGGTGGATTATGAAGCTCCTAAAACTCTGCGGGCCAGACAGCCCGGGAAATTGCTGCAAACCAGATTTACTTGTTCTTGTACATCTGCTCGTAGTATTTCTGGTAGTCACCGCTGGTGACATGGCTCATCCATTCGGGATTGGCCAGGTACCAGTCGATGGTCAGCACAATGCCCTTTTCGAAGGGGGTTTCGGGGTACCAGCCCAGATCCTCCTTGATCTTGGTGGGATCGATGCCGTAACGGCGGTCATGGCCCAGACGATCAGCCACATGGGTGATCAGTTCCTCGCTGATGCCTTCATCCTTCAGGCGGTCATGCAGCTGCGCAATAACCGTCTTGACGATGAAGATGTTGGGACGCTCGTTGTGACCGCCCACGTTGTAGACCTCACCGTCCTTGCCGCCATTGGCCACCATATCGATGGCTTTGCAGTGGTCCATAACATACAGCCAGTCACGGATCTGCATGCCGTCGCCGTAGACCGGCAGCTTCTTGTGCTGCTTGGCGTTGTTGATCAGCAGCGGAATCAGCTTTTCGGGGAACTGGTAGGGGCCATAGTTGTTGGAGCAGCGGGTGATATTCATGGGCATGCCGTAGGTGTCGTGGAACGCCTTGACAAACATATCGGCGCTGGCCTTGCTGGCGGAGTAGGGGCTGTGGGGGCATAGCGGCGTGGTCTCCATGAAGTAGCCTTCGGCGCCCAGGGCACCATACACCTCATCGGTGGACACCTGCAGGTACTTCTTGCCCTCTTTCCAGGTCTTGGCTTCGGCATCATACCAGGCATCCTTGCAGCACTGCAGCAGGTTGACCGTGCCCAGGACGTTGCTTTCCACAAAGATTTCGGGGTTCTTGATGCTGCGGTCCACGTGGCTTTCCGCCGCGAAGTTGATGACGTAGTCGGGGTCATACTTGGCAATCAGGTCGGTGACCAGCGCCTTATCGCAGATATCCCCCTGCACAAAGATATGACGGGCATCCCCCTCGATGTCCTTGAGGTTCTCCAGATTGCCGGCATAGGTCAGCTTGTCCAGGTTCACCAGACGGATATCCTGGTATTTCTCCAGCATGTAGTGGACAAAGTTGGAGCCAATAAAACCGGCGCAGCCGGTGACAAGATAGGTTTTCATTATACAATCATTCTCCGTTCCAGTTTGCAAAAAAGTCCTTCAGAGCTTCCTGCCAGTCGCGCATCTCATCCCCCACGGTGCAGCGGAGCATCCGATTGTCCAGAGCGCTCCATGCGGGGCGGTTGGCGCTTTCGGGATGGGCGGCGGCATACTCGGCGCTGGTGCAGGGAATGACCTTGCAGGAAAGCCCTGCGCCTTTCATGATGGCCGTGGCAAAATCCGCCCAGCTGCAGATTCCATTGCCGGTGCAGTGGTAGATGCCGTAGTCATGGCTGACCGCCAGCTTGAGAATGTGATGGGCCAAATCCACCGCATTGGTGGGATTTCCCATCTGGTCGTTGACCACCGTAACCTTTTCATGGGTCTTGCCCAGGTTCACCATCGTCTTGACGAAGTTCTTGCCGTAGTAGCTGTACAACCAGGCGGTGCGCACAATGATATGGCGACGGCAGAACCGCTCCACATACTGTTCACCCAGCAACTTGGTCTGTCCGTAGGCAGAAACGGGTGCCGGCACCGCACATTCATCCAGGGCCACACCACCGTTGGGTGTGCCGGGGAAAACATAATCCGTGGAAATATGAATCAGACGGGCATTGACCTTGTCGCAGGCCAGCGCCAGGTTGCGCGGACCGATGGCATTGACGGAAAACGCAGCATCCCGCTGGGTTTCACATCCATTGACGTTGGTGAACGCCGCACAATTGATGACCGTATCGGGCTGATGGCGTCGGATATAGTTGATGGTGGCTTCCCGGTCCGTGATGTCCAGTTCATCCACATCCACCGGAATCACCGTCGCTTTGCGCAGGCGCTCCGGCAATGGTCCCAGGACACAACCTTCCTCCGCCAGTTGATGTTGCAATTCGGTGCCAAGCTGTCCCCGACAGCCGGTAATCAAAATCTTCATGGTCTACCCTCGTTCCCTCAATACAACAGCTTATCGTCAGCAACATTCTTCAGGTGCTGTCCGTAGGGAGATTTGCCGTACCGGGCGGCACTTTCCAGCAATTTTTCCTTGCTGATCCAGCCGTACTTGTAGGCGATCTCTTCCGGCGCCGAAATCTTGATGCCCTGGCGCTGTTCCACCGTCTGTACAAAGGTGGCAGCCTCCACCAGGGAATCCATCGTACCGGTGTCCAGCCAGGCATAGCCGCGTCCCAGCAACTGCACATCCAGTTTTCCCTCTGCCAGATACATGGCATTGAGGGTGGTGATCTCCAATTCGCCGCGTGCGCTGGGCTTGACCTGTTTGGCCATCTCCACCACATCCTTGTTGTAGAAGTACAGACCCGTGACGGCATAATTGCTCTTGGGGTTGGCAGGCTTTTCCTCAATGGAAGTGGCACGCCCCTCCTTGTCAAAGGAGACTACGCCAAACCGTTCCGGGTCGTTGACGTAATACCCGAATACCGTGCTGCGTCCGTTGGCTGCATTGGCAGCCGCCGCTTTCAGGCGTTTGGAGAATCCGGCGCCGTAGAAGATGTTGTCACCCAGAACCATGGCGCAGCAATCCCCGTTGATGAACTCCTCGCCCAGAAGGAACGCCTGGGCCAGACCGTCGGGACTGGGCTGCACTTTGTATTGCAGATGCAGACCGTACTGGCTGCCGTCCCCGAGCAGGGCCTCGAAGCGCGGCGTATCGGTAGGGGTGGAAATGATCAGAATGTTCTGAATACCTGCCAGCATCAGCGTCGACAGCGGATAGTAGATCATCGGCTTATCGTACACAGGCAGCAACTGTTTGGAGGTGACCATCGTCAGCGGGTAAAGTCTTGTGCCGGCACCACCGGCAAGGATAATCCCTTTCATTGTTACAACTCCTTAGTCCTGAATTTCACAGTGCGCGCCGCCCATCCCTCGGGCACCATTCCCTTGGGGCATAATCTCACACAATATTAGGATTATTATACTGCATTTGTGTGGTCAGCGCAAGGGGAAAATCCCCCGGCCGGAAGGTCGGCGCGCCCCGGAATTTGTTTCCAGTTTGTTACCATTTGTTTACGAACGCTTGACGCAGGACCGACCATATGATACAATATACGCAGTGTAAATTCCGGCTGCTACACAGGCACCGTATTGTAATAAGGGACCCACTCCCTGCAAGTATTGATTCTGAGGAGGCGTTTTCGCGTTGAAACGCTTTTTATGCGCGGCCTTTTTCATTGCCTTGGTCGCTTTGCTGGCTGCCTGCGGCGTGCTGAGCCAGTCCACGTCCGCATCCACGGTCACAGCCACCCCCACCAATTCCACCTCTCGCACCCAACAGCACAGCGAGACCGTCACCGTGCAGGAAACGGCGGCCAAGGTAGATGTGGTTACGGCGCAAAGCAGCCAGACTCCGGCTTCCACGGCAGCCCCTGCTACGCCTGAAACACCGGCCACAGGCGATTTTCCTGTGGTCTATCTGGCCGGCGTGATTGGTTTGATTCTGATCTGTTCTGCCGGACTTTTGATGTTGCGACGAATTTAATGTACAACGCCCTGCGGGGCGTTTTTTTAGTTTCTGCGAATTGGAAGAAAAGGAGGCATCTTCCCATGGCCAAACGTTACCGGCGACTGCGGGGAGATACCGCCTATTATCCCTTCGCTGCGCGCACGGGGCTGCGCGCCAGGCAGCGGCGCCAAGTTCGTTGGTTGCGGCTGTTGGGCGTTACTGCACTGCTGGTAGCCGCTGCCCTGACGGTGCGGCAGACGGTGTTCCGGGGCGGACAGCCGCAAGCCCCTGCTCCGGCCGGGGTTCCTGCCATACAGGCCGACACGGCAGAATCCGCCCTTGTGAAGGTGGAGGCGATTGCCGCTACCCGGGATGCACTGGCCCGGACGCAGGAGGCCGACGCCGCTGCCCGGCTGACTCCGGAGACCGCTTCCACACCGGTACCCCGCCAGTCCAACGAAATTTTGCCCCAGTATCGCGCCCTCTATGAAGAAAATCCCGACTTAGTGGGATGGCTGCGCATCGACGGCACCGAGATTGATCTGCCGGTGGTCCAGACGCCCGGTGACAACGAATACTATCTTCGTCGGGGTTTCGACGGCCTGTATGCCACCGGCGGGACGCTGTTTCTGGACGAGCAATGTTCAATTTTGCCCGACGATCCCACCGCCAATTGGTTGGTTTACGGCCACAACATGGCCGACGGATCCATGTTCGGCACCCTGACCTGCTACCGGGACGAATCCTTTTATAAAGAACACCCGACCTTCACCTTTGACACAATCTATGCCGCCGGAACCTGGCAGGTGGTAGCTGCCCTGGATACCACCCTGGGGGCCGATGCCCTGCCCTACTACACTTTTTTTGACGCCGATACCAAGCTGGACTGGGAGCAGCGGGTCCGGGCCATTCTGGACAAGTCCCTGTACGACACCGGCATCACCCCGGTGTACGGTCAGCAGTTGCTGACGCTTTCCACCTGTGGCACCTCCTACACCAACACCGACTCCCGTTTTGCCCTGCTGGCGGTCCGGGTGGAGAACTGACTTCTTTTGTCCACCTGCCCGGGAGCACTTGCATTTTCGGCGGGAATCGGCTATGATGTTGCAAGACCTATCAGATGAAAGGAGCCTGTGAAAAATGGCTGAATTTACCTATGAAATTACCGAGCGCATTGCGGTGCTCTCCACCAATGCACGTGGCTGGGAGCGTCAGCTCAATATGATCAGCTGGAACGGCAACGAGCCGAAGTACGATATCCGCGACTGGTCCCCCGACGGCAGCCGCATGGCCAAGGGCATCAGCCTGACTGCGGAAGAGCTGAAGACGCTGAAGGACATCCTGAACGACATGGAACTGTGAGGGGCCTATGGAAGACTACCACGCCCGGTTTGTGGAGATCTACAACCAGAACATCACCCGTCCCGGTGCGGACCGGCTGCTGAACTGGCTGGAAACCACCGACTTTTTCACCGCCCCCGCCTCCACCCGGTTTCACGGTGCCTGCGAGTACGGGCTGGTGATGCACAGCATCAACGTCTATGATGCCATGATGCAGCATTTCTTCACCGAAGGGGAAAATGCCGAGAGTTATGCCATTTGCGGACTGCTGCATGACCTGTGCAAGGCAAACTTCTATAAGGTCAGCACCCGCAACGTAAAAAACGATGCCACCGGGCAATGGGAAAAAGTTCCCTACTACCAGGTTGCCGACCAGCTGCCTTACGGGCACGGCGAAAAGAGCGTCTATCTGATCGAGCATTTTATGCGGCTGAAAACCGCGGAAGCGGTGGCCATCCGCTGGCACATGGGCGGCTTTGATGACGCCGTGCGCGGCGGCAGCTTTGCCGTCAGCGATGCCTACAACAGCTACCCGCTGGCCGTCAAACTGCACATTGCGGACCTGACTGCCACCTACCTGATGGAACAGGGTACCAGCAGCGTGGAGAACGGACACCCCAAGACCAAGTAAAAGATCCCCGCCTTTCCTAAGGCGGGGATCTTTTTTGCTCCTCCCATGGCACAGTTTGCCAGGCAAAAGAAGCAGCCGCCCCGGCGCAGGCCAGAACGGCTGTCTGATGGATTTATTTGGATTTGGTCTGCTCGTCGATCTTATCAATCTCGTCCTGGAGCAGCCGAGAAACCGGGCGGCGTGTATTGCGCAGCCTTCTGCCGGTGGACGGCTTGGTTGCCGGCACCGGATCCGGATTGCGGTGAGCCCGCACCGGCTGGGCCGTAGCCTTGACCCGGAACTGCGGTGCAGCCGGCTTTGCAGGCGTTTCCGCAGGGGGATCCGGCAGGTTGGTCTCCGGCGTTCCCTGGGCAAAGTCCCGCATCTCGGTTCCCAGTTCCTTCAACTCCGCTTCGGTGTCATCCAAGGCCTGATAGATGGCCTGGGTCAGACCGTCCAGGTCCAGGGTCGCAGCATTGAGTCGCTGATCCACCCGGGAGAGCCGATCCCGTACCAGCATGACGCCGGCGGCAATGCCACGGGCGTTTTCGGCCATGCGGCTTTTCTGGGTATCGGCCTGCTGCTTGAGCTCCTTCTCCGCACTTTCGGCGTAGAGCTTGGCATCCGACAGGATCTTGCGTGCTTCCAGTTTGGCCTCGCGGACCACTTCGGGGGTCGGCGTCGCCGAGGCATTCAACTGGCGGGCAGCCGTCAGCTGCTTTTGCAGCTCGTCTACCTGCTGCTGCAAATCATGGCACTTGAGCTGCCAGTAGTTGGCATTCTTCTGGCTTTCCTTCTGGCCGGACTGGTATGTATCCAGCTGTTTTTGCAGATCTTCCAGCTTTTCCTCACTCTCGCGGCGCTTGGATTCCGCCATATCGGCACGTTGGGAAGCCGCGTCCGCCTCCGCCTGGACAGCTTTCACGCGGGCATCGGTATCTGCACGCTCGCTGCGCAGCGTTTCCAGTTCCGACTGGACCCGACGCAGCTTTTGCTCGTATTCCATTTCATGCTGCTGGGCTTCGTCGGCCAAAGCGTTCATATACGCCAGCACATCGTTTTTATCAAATCCGAACAGACTGGAACGGAACCCCTGTTCCTGAATGTTCTTAGCTTCAGATGGCATGGCGTTTTACATCCTCTCGCGGCAAAATGGCTGAAAATCAGGAGCGCTTGTTCAGAATGCTGAGCAGGTCGTCGAAATAATCGCCGTCGTCCTCTTCCTCAGCCGGAGCCTGGCTGGAAGCGCCCACCTGGGTATCCACACCAGTGTTGAAAGACTGGGTGAAGATGGGGTTGGGCATAACCGGGCTGATATCCGGCGAAGCGGGCTGGGCCTTTTCGGCCGGCTGGGCTGCCTCCACAGGCTGGGTGGCAGCGGCGCGCTTGGCGTCCACATGGGCCTGGATGGGCTCGTCGACTTCCGGCGTGCTCTCAAAGCCGGTGGCAACGACGGTGATGCTCATCTCGTCGCTCAGGCGCTCATCAAACGCAGTACCCCAGATGATGTTGGCATCGGGATGGGCGGACTGGGTAATCATGGAAGCAGCGGTCTCCACATCGTCCAGGCCGATATCGGGGCTGGAGGTGATGTTGATGATGACACCGCGTGCGCCGGCAATGCTGGTTTCCAGCAGCGGGCTGGAGATGGCAGCCTTGGCGGCATTTTCGGCCTTGCCGGCGCCCTTGGCAACGCCGACACCCATGTGAGCGAAGCCGGCATCCTTCATGATGGAACGCACGTCGGCGAAGTCCAGGTTGATGAAGGCCGGAATATTGATCAGGCTAGAGATGCTCTCGACTCCCTGGCGCAGCACGTTGTCCGCAGCTTCGAAGGCGTTCATCAGGGTGATGCGCTCCTGGCTGATGAGTTTCAGGCGCTCGTTGGGAATGACAATCAGCGAGTCCACATGCATCATCAGGGAGGCAATGCCCTGCTCGGCCAGGCTCATCTTGCGCTTGCCCTCAAAGGCAAAGGGCTTCGTCACGATGCCGACGGTCAGGATGCCCAGATCATGGGCAGTCTCTGCCACAACGGGCGCAGCGCCGGTACCGGTGCCGCCGCCCATACCGGCGGTGATGAAGACCATCTGCGCGCCCTTCAGGGCGTTGGAAATTTCATCCTTGCTTTCTTCGGCAGCGCGCTGACCCACCTCGGGATCCGCACCGGCACCACGGCCCTTGGTGAGCTTGGCGCCCAGCTGGACCTTCTGGGTGGCCTTGGAGTTGAGCAAGGCCTGCTGATCGGTGTTCATCGCAACGAACTCGACCCCGGACAGGCCGGACTCCACCATGCGGTTCACAGCGTTGCCGCCGCCGCCACCTACGCCGATGACCTTGATATTGGTCACATTTTGCATTTCTTCGTCGAGAACGAATGCCATGAGTGTATCCCCCTAAAGTGTAAAAGTGTCACCGGACCATAACCGCATACCCCCGAAATGGGCACACTGATCCGTGAATTTTTTGCATATAACCGATTATTAGAATAACAAATTTCCGGCTCAATTTCAATACCTGTGGGTAAAATTCGTAAAAAAATGCCTCTTTCGCCGCAGAATCCACCAAGCGTAGGGGGCGCCGGGCCGGATTCTTTGTTGTAAACGTAGAATTTTTTTTCAGCCCCGGTTTTGCCTTACCGTACCGCCGTCGGACGGCAACAGGCGCACCGGGCCCCCAACAACGCCAGATCGCCCGGAAGGTCCGCATAGCCGCGGCGGATATGCCCGGGATCCCGCAGCTCGGTGGTACCGTCGGCCGCCAAAGCGGCCACCAGCAAAGCGGCCCCTCCCCGCAGATCCGGTGCCGTCACACAGGCGCCCTGCAGGTGCGCACCGCCCCGGATGGTCAGCCGGTGCCCTGCCGCCTGGCATTCCGCTCCCATGGCGCGGAATCCCGCCGCACAGGCAAACCGGTTGGCAAACAGATGGTCGTAGATCTGGCTTTCCCCCTGCGCCTCCAACAGAACCGCCGCCGCCAACGGCGCGGTGTCGGTGGCAAAGGCTGGCCACGCATTGGCATACAGTTGTTGGCTGCCCCGCAGCGGCACCGACGGATCCCGTACCAGCTCCACGGCGTTTTCCCGTCGGGTCACCTGCACACCGCATTGCTGCAAAAACTGTAAAAACGCTTCGTAATAGCGCGGCGGGCACTCCCGGACGGTGATCTGTCCGCCGGCCGCCGCCACTGCTGCTCCATAGGTAGCGGCAGCAATGCGGTCCGGCAGCGGGGTGTACAAGATGCCCCCCAACGCCCGGCGCCCCTGGACTACCACCACCGGTGTGCCGGCCCCGGCAATCTGCGCCCCGCAGGCCGACAAGAAACCCGCCAGATCACAGACTTCCGGTTCACAGGCCGCCCCGCGCAGGACGGTGGTGCCCATGGCGCAGCAGGCCGCCATCAGCAATGTCATGGTTGCCCCCACACTGGGCAGCCGCAGGGTGAAATCCACCCCCTGCAGCGGGCCGAAACGGCGCAGCGTCACCGCATCTCCCCCCAGCTCCACCCGGGCCCCCATGGCGGCCAAACCTGCCAGGTGAATGTCCACCGGCCGCGGTCCCAGACGGCAGCCGCCCGGCAGCGGCAGCCGCACCATACCGGCACGGCAGAGCAGCGGCGCCAGGTAAAACACCGAACTGCGCATGGCCCCTGCCAGGTGGGCGGGAATTTCCCCGCAAAGCGCCGAGGCATGCACCGGCAGTGTGCAAAGGTCGCTGCCATGCCGTGCTGCCTTCGCCCCCACCGCCTGCAGCAAGGCAAGGCTGGTGTCCACATCGCTCAGTTCGGGAACACCGCGCAGACAACAGGGAGCCCCGCATAAAAGCGTGGCCGCCAGCAAAGGAAGGACGCTGTTTTTGGCCGCCGCCGGGCGGATGGTGCCGTGCAGGGGCTGCCCGCCGGTGATTGTGATGGTCTGCATGTTGTCCCCCTACTCCGGCAACGGCACAAACGCGAAAAGAACGCGGCGCTGCCGCGTTCCCGCACCGTCCCCGGGACGATGTGCCGCTGCCCTGTTTCTCCAATTCTTCTACTAACTTATATATGAATGCCGGCGCCTGTTATGCCCTCACAACAGCATGGGCTGGATCTGCACGCCCCGCAGGGCCCCGTCCAGTGTATCCGGCAGCTGCGTGAAATCGCTCTTGAGGCTGGTGGGCTTTTTGTAGCTGTCATCCTGTCCGAACGGCACAAAATAGTAATGCTTGCGTTGGAGCAGCGCCGCCAGCGCGCCAGCGCTTCCTGCCAACCCATCATTGGTGGATGGTGCCACCACCACCGGGCAGCCGCCCCGCAGCAGGCTTTTGGCTGCCAGCGTAACCGGCGTGGAGCTGATCCCCGCAGCCAGCAACGCCATGGTGGTGCCGGTGGCCGGCGCAATGATCAACGCCCGGGCCATCTGCTGGGGCCCCAAAGGTTCCACCGCCTGCAGGGTGGTCAACGGTTCGTGCCCGGTAAGTTCCCGCAAGGTCGCAAACAGCGCCGTGGCCGTACCGAACCGGGTATCCTGGGTAGCTGCACTGGCACTGAGAATAGGCAGTATCGTCCACCCCCGCTGGCGCAGCACCCGGATCTGTGGGAGCACCGCCCCGAAACTGCAAAAACTGCCGCACAGGGCAAATGCCACCGTGCGGGACTTTTCCTCGGCTGGTTTCATACCCGTTCCTCCTTTTCTTGCAGCATGGTCATCACCGTTTGGGCAATCAGGGTCCCCGCCGTGTGCGGAGCACATTTGCCGGGCAAGGCCAGGGCGTGTTCCGCCCGCACCCCCAGTTCCGCAGCAGCGGCAAAATCCGTACCGCCCGGCCGGCTGGCCAGATCGATGATCAAGGCATCCGGCGGCAGTTTTTGCAGCAGGCCACGGGGCAGAACCATGGCGGGAATGGTGTTGATTACGGTATCCTCGTCCGGCAGAAGTTCGGGCAGCGCGCTCAGGGGTGCCGCCCGATGTCCCGCACACCGGGCGTTGGCCCGCTGTTCGGCGCTGCGCGCCGCCACCGTCACGCACCCGCCCAGCAGCTCCAGCCGCCGGGCCACCGCACGACCGATCCGCCCGTACCCCAACACGAGAAAATCGCTTTCCCATATGGTCCGTTGGCGCAGTTGCAGCAACAACGCCAGGCACCCTTCCGCCGTGGGCACCGCGTTAAGACATTCCAGCTCCGGCCGCCGAAAATAATCCACCAGTGGCAGGCTGGCTTCCTGTGCCGCACGCCGGACCGGCTGTCCGGGACGCCCCGCCAGCAACAGCGTTCCCGGACGCACCGCCTGCAGTGTCCGCGCCACTTCGTCGCTGACCCGTTCCTGGGACATGGGCAGCAACACATAATCCGCCAAGGCGGCGTTCTCGGGACCGACAACCCGGAATCCTCCCACGCGCAGGGTCTGTGCCGCCGCGCGCTGCCGGGCATCGTGCCCCACCACGCAAAAGGTTTTAGGCATCATGCTCCCTCCTCTTCTGGGTCATACTATGACAAGGGTGCAGCCCGGTGTGTCTTTACCGAAAAGGGGACAAACAAAAAAACGCCCTACCCTTACGGGTAGAGCGCTGTGCGCAAGACTCAATAATTCTTCAGGGCATCACACTGACCACGCCAGACCTGCAGCGGATCAATGGGTACCGTACCGATGCGCATCTCCGCCACCGTGGTGCTGTTGCAGGTGGCCAGGGTCTGGCCCTGTTTGACAGAAGCCCCGGCTTTGACATTGAGCGCCTGCAGATTGTAGAAGATGCTCTTGACACCGGCCCCATGGTCGATGACCAGCGTATAGCCGAAATCGCCCCCCAGATCCTTGGCCAGCAGCACTTTACCGCTGGCCGGCGCAATGAGCAGTTCTCCCGCCTTGGTGTTCAGCACCAGGTTGGTCACCGTTCGTCCTCCGGCGCCGTTATTGCTCTGGCGTTCACTGTAGCTGCGACCCACATACTCGGTGGTTCCGAAGGCCAGCTTCACATCCAGCGTATTGAGGAAGGGCTGTACAAAGCTGCCGTCTGACCAGCCGATGGTCGTTTCACTGGTCTGCAGCAGCTTTTGCAGTTCAGCGGGGATGTCATTTTCCCCGATATAGGGGGATACCCGCTGGGAATTGCTGTAATAATCCTTGTACTCCCATTCGGTGGCACGGATCTTCAGCTCCAGCGTTTCGGTGTAACCGCCCGCCGTCACCTCAATGGTCTGGGTGCCGGCCGACTGGTTCCAGGGGATGGGCAGATAGCAGACCCATCCGCTGCTGGCCGCAAAGAAGCCGGTGTTTTGCAGCTCGGTTTTGATCTGAGGCGGCTGGCCGTCCAGCGTTTCACCCACACGAACGGCCACCGCACTTCCCTGGTTGACCGTAGTCCCGGACAACCGGACAGACGACCGGACCCCCACCGTAAAGGTGAATTTCCAGGTTTCGCTGCCGGTGACCGAAGTGTCTCCCGGCACCGAACTGACATCGCTGTGCACCACCAGCTGCGCGTTATAGGTTCCGTTGGCGGTAAACTGGAAGGCCGAGAAGGCGTCCACATCTCCCTCGAAAATGGTTTCCTCGTTGCTGTCGGTAACAGTAAGCTCGGTGCGGTAACCGGAGGGCGAAACCGTCACATCCGGCGAAACCTGCTCCACCGCTTCCGCCAGTGTGACCGGCGTGCTGCTGAGGGTATCGGCGTAGGTGCGTTTGAACAGGTTGCCCACTACCGGCACCTTCCACTTGTAGGCGGTGGGTTCCACCGTCTGTCCCGCAAAAGTCACGGTAATCTGGGGCAGCATATCGGGCGTGGCACTGCGGTAGAGCCACGCCACACCAAATCCGGCGATGACCAGCACAAAGAACAATACCAGCAACATCCACTTGGCCATACCGGACAAACCGTTGCGCACTTGATCCGTCAGGGTGGCCGGGCCGTCCTCTTCCGTGGATTCTTCCCCGGTTGCTTCGGCGTCCTCCCCGTTTGGGGCCGGTGTTTCCTCGTCACTGACACGGGCCATGATCTGTTCCACCGAGAGCTGGACCGTGCGGGTCATATCGGACAGTCGCTTTTCTTCCTCGGGATCTTCCGGTTCTTCCGGACGGTCAGTAATCTCTTGTGCAGCAGCCTCGTCGGACGTCTGTTCCGATGTTTCCGGCTTATTTTCCGCCGTTTTTTCGGGCGACTGCGTCGGGGATACCGTCTCTTCCGCTTCTTTTTCCTCGGTTCTTTCCTGCGCCGCCTCCGGTTCGGCTGCCGCAGTCTCCTCTTCCGACGGTGTTATGGCCACCGCTGTCTCCGCAGCCGGCGTTTCTTCCGTTTGGGCTGCGGGCATTGTTTCCACGGCAGATTCCGCCATCGTGGCTTCCTCCACGTTGGGAGTCTCTTCCCGTGCCGGTTCAGGCCCACCGGTTGCCGGGGCCGCCGGTGTTTTTTCCGGTTCACCGGCAGGCTGGGCCGACTCGGCCGTTTCCGGCTGCTGGGCCGGCTCGGCGGGTTCCGCCTCCACCGCCTGCGGGGGCTGGTTTTCCGGAACAGTCGCTTCCTTCGGTTCCGGCTGTTCCCCAAACGGTTTCAGCTGTTTCTCCTGCGCCGTCGCGCCCAAAGCTGCCGGAACCTCCGGCTTGTCCGGTTCCGGGGTCTTTTGCACCGCAGCCTGTTGCGGTGTATGGTTGTTCTTTTTTCTGCGGCGACGGTGTTTGCCACCGTGTACCTGCGGAGTCGTGGTGCGTTCTTTTTCTTCTGTCATGGTGTATCCCACTCCCCTGTTTCCCTCATTCAACGCACTGACACAGACGGCTGTGCCCGTCCTGTGCCCTATTTATAGTCAGGGAGGCAACGGCTTATTCCGATTCCCGGTATTGCAGACCGCTGCTGCCCAAAATTGCTTTGTCCGGATCGACCGATTTGCTGCCGATCCGCAGTTCATAAATCAAATCATGTTCTTCCCCGGCAGTTCCCACTGCATCACCGGTGGCAATTGTCTGCCCCTGTTGGGCCGTAACGGTCTGCAGACCGTACAGATAGCTTTTGACACCACAGCCATGGTCAATGACCACCGTTCCGCCTGTCAGGGTCAGCATTCCGGCAAAAACCACTTTGCCGCTCTGGGGAGCCGTGATGGTTTCCCCGGGCTGTGCCGCATAGGTCAGGCCTGTGGACTGTCCGCTGCGCTGCCCGTCCACCATCTGTACCACACCGTATCCCATGCTCACCTCACCGGCGCTGGGACGCTGGAAGGCACCCGACCAAAGTTTTTCGCTTTCGCTGGTGGTGTACAACGGCCAGATAGCGTTGCGGTACTCCTCGGCACCACCGCTTTCTTCCTCGGCTTCCACCGATGCGTTGCCGTATTCGGTTTTGCTCACCGAAAGGGTGATTTGCTGGGTAAGACTGCCGCAGGTCAGCGTCATGGTATGGTCGCCGCTTTCGGCATTGTAGGTTACGGGAATGTAGCCCATATACCCGCTGGTGGTCTTGCGGAACCAGACATCCCCCAGATCCGTATCCAGGGAGGGTTCCCCGTCCAGAATGCCGGAGAGCATAATGGCCACCACGCTGCCCTGTGCCGCCCGCTCTGTGCTGAGCGTGACGGTGGGCGTCAGCTGCATGGTGTACCCGGCACGATAGGCATACCACCCCTGCGGGTCGGCGGGGGGTTCATTCTCCTGATGGTAAGCCGTGACGGTAATTTCGTATGCTCCGTTCTGGGTATAGGTATAGGTATTGCAATCCTCCACCCCGGCCTGCCAGGTGGTACCGTCCGGCGCGGTGATGGTAACTTCCGCGCGGGTGACCCATTCGGGCAGGACCAGCTGGGGCAAGGTGTCGGTGAAAGTGCCCAGTTTCTGTACCGTCAGGTTGGTGGGACTTTGGTAATTCTTGCTGACCGAGTCCCCCAGTACCGGCACTACCCAGTCCCAGCCGTTGGGCTCCAATGTGGTTTCCCCAAAAGTGACCGGTTCCTGGGGAAGGGCATCCTCCCCCGTGCGGCTGTAAAGAAAAGCCGCTGTGCCGCCCAGAATCAAGGCAACCATCAAGACGACCATCACCAGCCAAAGCAGTAATTTGCGCATAACATCTCCTTACCAGGCCGTCCTGTGAGCCGGTAAGCATGTCAAAAGCGCGGACGGCCTGCGGCTGCACCGCAAAGCGAGCCATCGCTTGTACGGTGACTAAGAAAGCCGGGCGCGGTCAGGTTTGCGCCCGGCGGCTTATTCGTTTGTAAGACCGGAATTCCCGATGGAATTCAATCCTCAGTTTCGTTCTGATCGGAAACCGGTTCGTTCTGGATCTTTTCGTAAACGGGGGCGTCGTCGTAAGACTCATCCTCCCCATCGTCGTCCCCTGCATACTCGTCGCTGAACAGCAGGCGCTCATACTCGTCGAGCTCCTTTTCGCGGCGGTAGAGGTACAGAGCTGCCGCGGTCAATGCACCGGCCGCAGCAAAGAAAAATGCCAGAACAGCACCAAACGTGGACTTCTTCATCATAAAGGCATACTCCTTTCCGGAATCGGGGCCGTCTGTGCGGCCTCACCGTCGTGTATCTGCCGCGGTGCAACGGGTCTTTTTTCCCTCGCACCGGGTCCTTTTTATTATACCCGACACGTCACCGGAATACAACACCGCATATGTAAAAATTTGGCGGATCCGGTTACAGATTTTTCATATAGGCTGCAAAGGCATTGGGCACCGCATATACCCGGGCCAGCTGGTCCGGCGCAGCCCACACCCAGCCCTCCGGCAGCGCGCAGGCCGGCGCAGTGGCGTGCCAGCCGCCCAGGTGCCAGACCTTATGGGTAAACACATGCCGGGCCTGGGGCAGTGCTTCTCCCCACTGTACCGGCACCCCGATCTGTGCCAGGGCATCGGCTGCCTGCTGTTGGGTCATGGCCTGTTCCCAGGCCGCCGGCTGCCAGAGTCCCGCCAGCAGGCCCTTGGACGGGCGGCGCTGCAGCAGGATCCCGTCCGGGCTCTGCACCAGTGCCACCGTCACCGTCACCGACGTCTTGGCCTTGGGGGCAGGTTTAACCGGCAGTTCCGCCTGCCGTCCCGCCGCATACCCCTGGCACAGCCCTGCCAGCGGACACGCTTCACAGTGTGGAGTGCCCGGCACACACACCAGGGCGCCCAGTTCCATCAGCGCCTCGTTGTAGGGTCCGGGGATTTCCTTGGGCATCTGATCCAGCACACGCCGGGTAAACAGCCGTTTGGTGGCCGGCTGCATCACATCGGCGTCATCATTGTACAGCCGGGCGAAGACCCGCAGCACGTTGCCGTCCACCGCCGGCACCGGAATGCCAAAGGCGATGCTGGCAATGGCACCGGCCGTATAGTCCCCGATGCCGGGCAGTGCCCGCAGTGCCTCGTAGTCGGCAGGCAACTCCCCGCCGTATTGTTCACAGACCAGTCGCGCCGCCTTTTGCATATTGTTGACACGGTTATAGTACCCAAGCCCCTGCCACAGTTTGCGCAGAGCATCCGGTTCGCAGGCCGCCAAGGCTGCCGGGTCGGGCAACGCCTGGATAAAGCGGTTGTAATAAGGAATTGCCGCGGCCACCCGGGTTTGTTGGAGCATGATCTCGCTGACCCAGATATGATAGGCAGAAGGCTCCTGCCGGAAAGGCAGGAGCCTTTTGTTTTCCTGAAACCATTGCAGCAGCGGCTGTGCCACAGGCCGCATCAGCAGAATCCTCCGCAGGTACGCGGGAAGGGAATGACATCCCGGATGTTGGGAATGCCGGTGACATACATCAGCAGGCGTTCAAAGCCCAGACCGTAGCCCGCATGCTTGACGCTGCCGAACCGGCGCAGATCCAGGTACCATTCGTAATCCGCACAGCGCAGCCCCAGTTCATCAATCCGGGCCTGCAGCACATCCAGGCGTTCCTCACGCTGGGAGCCGCCGATCAACTCGCCGATGCCGGGCACCAGCATATCGGCGGCGGCCACCGTCTTGCCGTCCTCGTTCTGACGCATATAGAATGCCTTGATCTCCTTGGGGTAGTCGGTGACAAAGACTGGCTTCTTGAAGACCTGCTCGGTCAGGTAGCGCTCGTGCTCGGTCTGCAGATCCATGCCCCAGGACACCTTGTACTGGAAGTTGGCATCGTTTTTCTTGAGCAGTTCAATGGCATCGGTATAGCTGACCCGGGCAAAGTCCGAACCGGCCACCAGCTCCAGACGCTCGATGAGCCCCTTGTCGAAGAACTGGTTGAAGAAAGCCAGCTCATCGTGGCAGTTGTCCAGCAAGTAGCGGATGACATACTTGGTCATCGCCTCGGCAGTATCCATATAGGTATTCAGGTCGGCGAAGGCCATTTCGGGCTCGATCATCCAGAACTCCGCCGCATGGCGGGTGTCGTAGCTCTTTTCCGCCCGGAAGGTGGGCCCGAAGGTGTAGACGTTGCCCAGCGCCATGGCCATGGCCTCGGCTTCCAGCTGGCCGGAAACGGTCAGGTTCACCGGGCGCTTGAAGAAGTCCTTGGAATAGTCCACGGCACCATCCTCGGTACGGGGAATGTCGTTGAGGTTCATCGTGGTGACCTGGAACATCTCGCCGGCGCCTTCACAGTCCGAGCCGGTGAAGATGGGGGTATGCACGTAGGTGAAGCCACGCTCGTGGAAGAACTGATGGATGGCAAAGGCCGCCTGGCCGCGCACCCGGAATGCCGCATTGAAGGTGTTGGTGCGAGGACGCAGATGGGTCATGGTACGCAGATAGTCCATGCCCATCTTTTTCTTCTGCAGCGGGTATTCGGGACCACAGGGGCCCAGCACCGTGATGGCGTCGGCATTGATCTCAAAGGGCTGCTTGGCGTTGGGGGTCAGCACCAGCGTGCCTGTGACTTCGAAGCTGGTGTACAGGCCGCACTTGGCGATCTCGGCATAGTTGGACAGCTTGTCGGCCTGGAAAACGATCTGCACAGGCTTGTAGCAGCTGCCGTCCGACAGCGAGATAAAGCCGATATTTTTGGAATCGCGCACCGTTTTGGCCCAGCCGCAGACGGTGACTTTGGTGCCGTCGGCGGGGGTGGCCTTGTACAGCGATACAAGTTCGGTTCTCTGCATGGGTGGTCCACTCCTCTATATAAAACAATGATTGTTTTCTATTATAGCGGGTTTGGACCGAATTGTACAGTCCCTTTTTACCTACCTTACTCCTGGGGCAGCGTGCCGCCCAGCAGGACTGCCAGCGCTTCGGCGGCATACTGTCCGGCGCGTACCGCCTCGGTAACGGTATTGGCATGGCCGCCGATCTCGATGAGCAGGCTGCCGGTGGTCAGGTCCTGGTTGTAGTACCGATAGGCACACATGACCGGACGGGTCAGGCCGGGGGTACGGCTTTCCATCGCCTCTTCCCAGGCAGCCGCAAACCGCAGATTGAGCCGCCAGTTGGGCAACTGGATGGAACTGCCGTTGTCACACCCTGCAATGATCATCACCTGGGCGGTGTCTTCCCCGTTGACATTGCACAAGGGTTTGACTCGGGTTCCGTCGGCACCCTCAATGGCATCCCGGTGCACATCCAGCACGATCTTGATGGAGGGATATTTTTCCAGATACGCCTGGGTGGTGGCATAGCTGCGGTCATAGCTCTCGGTATAGCTGGGGGAGTCGTGCAGCGTGGTATCGTGCAATGTGTTGATTCCCGCTTCGTTGAGCACCTGGGCCATCTTCTCCCCCACCGTGCACATATTCAGCGCCGTATTCTGGGTGCGGGCGGTAAAATCCGGATCATAGACCAGGTCCGGCCAGGTCTGGTAAGTCTCGGTGGCATGGGTATGCAGAATCAGCACCTGGGGTTCCGTGCTGTTCACCTCCACGGCAAAGGGCAGCGACGGCGTCGTCACCGCCGCCCGCAGGTCCGCATCACTGTAAGATGTGTAGTTACGGATACTGCCCGCTCCCAGGGTGATGTATCCCTCCCCGCTACCCTGGGGGAACTGTTCGGCCCGGATTGTGCCCGGGTTCTCTATTTCCGGCGCCGCACCGGGCAGTTCCGTGGCGGCCGGTGTCGGTGAAGGGACGGGTTCCGGCGTGGGCGCAGGGGTTTCCACCGCCGTTGGCTGCGGCGTGGGGGATGCAGACACTCCGCCATCGGCCTGCCCACCGGGACGGGGTTTCTCTACCGGCACCGGCCAGGAGAGCGACACCGCCGCCACCGGATCCTGGCAGAGCAGTACCCCACGCATCAGCCAGGCCCGACCCGGCAGCACCGACCCGGCCAGCAGGACCGAGGCCGTGCCACCCGCAAACAGGACCGCACAGAGCAGTACCGCCAGGCACCGGCGCAGCAAAGGCATTGTGTCCACCTCCATTCCCTCCCAATTTATGTGGTTTTTGCGCTGTTGATGAAACTTTTTTAAAAAAACACTTGCAAGGGCCGAAAAAATGTGGTAGGATAACTTGTACTGTTATGGGGAACCAAGGAGGTGGAACGAATGCCTAACATCAAATCTCAGAAGGACCGCGTTGTCCAGGCCAAGAAAGAGGCCATGCACAACAAGGCCATCAAGTCCAACCTGAAAACAGTGATCAAAAAGGCAGACGCTGCCATCGACAGCAATGCTGCTGACAAAGACGCCGTCATGAAAGCCGCCGTCTCTGCCATTGACTCTGCCAAGAGCAAGGGTGTCATCCATAAGAACACCGCTGCCCGCAAGGTCAGCCGCATGGCTAAGCGCGCCAACAAGGCTGCTGCTCAGTAATTGATCGCATGAACAATGCCCGCCGGGGAAACCCGACGGGCATTTTCATTTGTATCTCAGTTCTGGTCCCGGCTTTTGCCCACCAGCGCCGCCAGCAGTGCAAATAGCAGACTGGCGGCAATGCCGCCCGACGCAGCGGTGAGCCCCCCGGTAAAGATACCGGGCAGCCCGCACTGGTCCACTGCCTGCTGTACCCCCTGGGCCAGCAGATGTCCAAACCCCAGAAGCGGCACGCTGGCCCCGGCCCCGGCCAGGTCCACCAGCGGCTTGTACAACCCCACGGCGCTGAGGATCACCCCGCCGACCACATAGCCTGTGAGAATCCGCGCCGGGGTCAGGCTGGTATAGTCGATGAGCAGCTGCCCGATGACACAGATGCCCCCACCGATCACAAAAGCCCACAGATAGTTCACCCTGTTCCCTCCTTTGTCAGTTCCACACAATGGGCAATGCCCGGAATGCTCTCCCCCTGCAGATAGGTGGTCTGGCTCATCAGTGCACCGGTGGCCACAAACAGTACCCGGCGGTATTGTCCCGCCTGCAACGCCGGCAGGATATGGCTGCAGAGCACCGCGGCGCTGCAGCCCGCACCGCTGCCCCCTGCCTGTACATTCTGGGAGGCAACATCGTACAGCAGACAACCGCAGTCCCGGTGATTGGGAAGGGGTACCCCTTCCCGGGCCATCTGTTCCTGCAGCAGGGCGCTGCCCACTTCCCCCAGGTCCCCGGTGAAAATCGCATCGTACTGTTCCGGCCGCGCCCCGGTGGCGGAAAAGAACCGCAGCAGCGTGGAGGCGGCCGCCGGCATCATGGCCGCTCCCATATTGTTGATGTCTCGCACCGCGTAGTCCTGCACCCGGCCAAAGGTCACCGACAGAACGGGAACGCCCGTTTGTCCCGGGCCGCGCAGCAGGCAGGCGCCCGCCGCGGTGGCCGTCCACTGGGCAGTGGGGGTTCGCTTGGCACCGTAGTCCAGCGGAGTGCGGAACTGCCGTTCTGCTGCGCAGAAATGGCTGCTGGTCAGGGCCAGTGCCTGGTGTACCAGTCCCCCCGCCGCCAATGCCGCGCCCAGGCAAAGGGTTTCGGCCATGGTGGAGCAGGCACCATACACCCCCGCAAAGGGAATTTCCAGTGCCCGCATCGTATAGTTGCTGGCGGTGCACTGGGCTTGCAGGTCCCCCGCCAGCGCCAGATCCACCTCTTTGCGGCTGATCCCCGCCTTGCGCAGACATAGTTCGGCGGCCTTCTGCTGCAAAAGACTTTCGGCTTGTTCCCAGTTGGCGCAGGCCTCATCGGGGAAGGCGGCATCCTGGGTCAAAAAGTCAAACCCTGCTGCCAGAGGGCCTTCGCTTTCCTTTTTGCCGCCCACCGCTGCCCAGGCAGCGATCACCGGCGGTTTTTCAAACAGCAGCGTGTCCTGCCTGCGAATGGCCATGGTTCACCCCACCTTTCCCAGCAGCCAGTAGAACAGCCCCCATACGGCAGAGGCCGCTGTTCCATAGGCAATGACCGGCCCGGCAATACCGAAGATTCTGGCTCCCACCCCGGTCACCCAGCCTTCGGCCTTGAATTCCACGGCCGGGCTGACCACCGAGTTGGCGAAGCCCGTAATGGGGACCAGCGTACCGGCACCGGCTTTTGCGGCCAGTTTCTGGTACCACCCCAGCACCGTGCAGACCGCCGAGAGGAAGATCAGCGCAATGCTGGTCAACGTGCCTGCCAGCGTGGCATCATACCAGCGCAGGAACAGCTGACGCAGAACCTCCCCCAGCAGGCAGATCCCGCCTCCCACAAAAAAAGCCCACAGGCAATCCCGCACCGCCGGGGATGGCGGCGAAGCACGGGCTACCATGTGAGCATAGGATTTCCGGTTTAGTTTCATGCCATACGCCCCCTTCAAGGGGTAGTATGCCCTCAAGCGCCGAAGAATATAACATTACCGCGGTAGTAGGGCTCCGGCACCATCATGCGATACAATTCCTTGAGCTCCTGCCCGATGACGGCATCCTGGGCATGGCCGCCGCAGGGCAACGTCAGAATGTTGTACCGCACCCCGAAGACGCGGCTTTCGATCCGGGTGGCGCAGGCGCCGGCCCGCAGATAGAAGGCGATGCGGCGCCGGGCGACGGCACGGTCGGGCGCTTCGTCGGGGTGTTCGCATTCCAGGATCAGATCATCCAGGCGGTCGGCATAATGCCGGGCCAACGCATGAAGTGCCTGCGTGCCGATGCCGCCGCCCCGCAGATCACTGCGCACCGCGAAGTAATCCAGCAAGGCGCTGCGCCGCCCGGGCAGCAGCACCTGCCAGGCGTAGGCCTGCAAAGCACCCGCCGCATCACAGAGCACCAGCGGCTCATAGATGCCTGCCTGCATCATTTCCCGCACGGCGGAGAAAGGTTTGAGTTCGGCAGCCGGAAAATCCTGTACCATCCGGGTTTCGTAGATTTGCTGCGCCGCGGCGCAGTCCAACAGTTGGATTTGCATGGGGATTTCTCCTTTCCACATTGAATTGTAGGGGGGATTCTTGTATAATACAGATAATTTGAAACGGAGGGTTTCGTCTTATGAAATGGACCGATATCAGCATCACCGTCGCCAAGCGTGACGCCGACATTGCCGAAGCGATCGCCACCATGGTGGCCAACGGCGGAATTTACATTGAAGATTACAGCGATCTGGAACAGCAGGCATGGGAGATTGCCCACGTGGACCTGATTGAACAGGAACTGCTGGACAAACCGCGGGATGTGGTCATTGTACACATGTATCTGGCCCCCGACGAGAATCCCGCCGAGGTGCTGCCCCTGTTTGAGGAGCGGCTGAAAAACAGCGGCATCGACTACCAGCTGAACACCACCGGTGTGGAGCAGGAAGACTGGCAGAACGCCTGGAAAAAATACTACCACGCCATGGACATCGGCAACCGGCTGGCCATTGTGCCCGGCTGGGAGCAATATGAAACCGACCGCACCGTCATCACCATGGACCCGGGCATGGCCTTTGGCACCGGCACCCATGAAACCACCAGCCTCTGCCTGGAAACCCTGGACGCCATCGTCCGGGGCGGCGAGCGCGTGCTGGATATCGGCACAGGGTCGGGCATTCTGGCCATTGCGGCACTGAAGCTGGGCGCTGCAGTGGCCGAAGGTGTGGACATCGACCCCATGTGCGTGCGAACCGCCGGGGAGAATGCCCAGCGCAACGGCGTGGCCGACCGTTTCACCGTGCTGGTGGGCGACCTTTCCGACAAGGCCAGCGGCCAGTACAACATCATTACCGCCAACATCGTGGCGTCGGCCATTCTTTCCCTGGCGCCCCATGTGCCCGCCCTGATGGCACCGGGCGCCCGGTTCATCGCCAGCGGCATCATTGACGAGCGCAAGCAGGAAGTACTGGACGGCCTGGTGGCTGCCGGGCTGCAGCCGGTGGAAGTGAAGGAAAAGCGCGGCTGGGTCTGCATCATCTGCGAGCGAAAAGAGGCTTAAGCCATGCCACACCGCTATTTTACCAGAGAATTGTCCAACGGACAAGCCGCCCTGACAGGCAGCGACGCCCACCACCTGGCCACTGTCATGCGCGCCCGCCTGGGTGAGGAAGTGGTCCTGTGCGGACCGGACGGGTTGGAGTACACCGGTACCGTGACCGCAATCACCCCCGGCCGGGTGGAATTCTCCGTCAACGAGGGTGCCCCCAGCAAGGCAGAACCAGACGTGGCGGTCACCCTGTTTGTGGGCTACCCCAAGCAGGGCAAACTGGAGGAAATCATCCGGCACAGTGTGGAATTGGGTGTGCAGGAGATCATCCCCTTTTTCAGTCGGTATTGTGTGGCTACCCCCAAAAAGGAGGAAGCCAAAAACGAGCGGTACAACCGCATTGCCACCGAAGCCGCCAAGCAGGCAGGACGTGCCCAGATTCCCCACGTCGCCCTGCCGCTGCCCCATTTCAGCGATGTGTGCCAGGCACTGCCCCGGTACGACAAGACCCTGTTCTTCTACGAGGGTGGCGGGGCGCCGCTGCGGACGTTGCTAACGCCCGGCAGCACCGGACGCCTGGCCCTGATCACCGGCAGCGAGGGCGGTTTTTCCGCCGAGGAAGCCGCCGAGGCTGCGTCGGCCGGTGCCCTGACGGTGGGACTGGGCCCGCGGATTCTGCGCTGTGAGACCGCCCCCCTGGCGGCCCTGACCGCCGCCATGCTGCTGACCGGCAATCTGGAGTAACCCATACTATGGCCGGTGCCGTCTGGCGGTGCCCCTTTTTCCCGAAAGAACAGACAAGCCCCTTGCCGGATGGCAAGGGGCTTGTTTTGGTTCAGTTGTCGCCGTGACCGCGGGCGTGGGTGAAAGCCTCCCGGTATTCCGGCGGGATATCCTCCGCCGTCTGACCATCGTGAATGGACGTGGTCCCGGCTTCTGCAGAGGTCTGGTAAAACCAGAGTTTATAGTCCAACATGTCCAGCGTCTTCTGCAGTTGTGCCATCTGCTGCTGCACGGCGCGCCGACGGTTGACAAAAAGCTGCAACCGCTCGGGGATGGTTTCATCCCCCTGGCGGCACAGATCGATATACTGCCGGATTTCCCTGATGGAAAGCCCCGACTGCTTCAGGCATTCAATGATGCTCAGCCACTCGTAATCGCTTTCCTTGAACATGCGGATACCGCCGTTGGAACGCTCCACATAGGGCAGCAGTCCTTCCTTGTCATAGTAGCGCAACGTGGAAGGGGCAACCCCCAGACGCTTGGCCATCTGTCCTACCGTATATTGCATGATTTTGATCCCATCCCGTACATCAGAAAAGTCGGTCCGTCGGGTACAGTCCCTGGGCACTCATCTGCCGCAGAGCCTCCACCAGTTCGGGTTTGTCCTCCCGGTAGGTGATGCCGTGCCATTTGTCGGCACTGGTCAGCACATGGACGTCCGCCTTGTCCTGCTGCAGCGCCGCCGTCACCACCGAGGGCAGATAGTACTCACACTTGAGCGGATTGACGGGCAGATTCTGCTGCAAAAAAGCCGCGAATCCCGCCTTTGCCTCGGCAATGTATCCCGGCGTGAACCCCCACAGATTCATCGATACCACGGTATTGGCCGGCAAATCCTGCCAGGTGGCACCGCCGTCCTCGGTATAATGGATGCCACCTTCGTAGGGTTCGATGCAGGTACGCTCGGTGACACTGACCAGGTTGCCCTGCTCGTCGGTAACGCAGACGCCCCGGCTGACACTGCCGTTGGCACTGACCGTATTGCCCAGCAGGAATCCCACCATGGACCAGGCGTATTTGTCCCCGTCGGCATGGGTGCTGAGATAATCATAGATCAGCCGGAAGCCCTGGGGACCATAGTAGTCATCGGCATTGATGACGGCGAAGGGAGCATCCCCGATGGCCTCCTCCGCCACCAGAATAGCATGGGCCGTCCCCCAGGGCTTGACGCGCCCTTCCGGCACGGAAAAACCTTCGGGCAGCTTTTCCAATTGCTGGTAGGCATACCGGACCGCAAAACCGGCACGCACCGCACGGGCACCCACGGCTTCCCGGAAGGCCTGCTCAATCTCATGTTTGATGATGAATACCACCGTTTCAAATCCCGCCCGCCGGGCATCGTACAGGCTGTAGTCCAGAATGGCCTCGCCGGACGGGCCCACCGGATCGATCTGTTTCAGGCCGCCGTACCGGCTGCCCATGCCGGCCGCCATCACGACCAGAATCGGTTTGTTCGCCATACAGAAGTTCCTTCCTTTCCAAGCCAGATCGATACGTATCCAATGGGATGTATCGACTGTGTGTTGTATGATAATCATACACGTTTGCGCGACCGCTTGCAAGCCTTCCCGATGTATGGTGGCAAAATCACGAAAATGTCCTTCTTTTTCCCGTAGCATTCCCCATGGGATGATGGTATAATAGGAATAAATATTTTTTTGTTAGGTAAAGGGGGCGTTTTCTTGCAGACAGAAAAAATGGTCCGCGGGCTGGTCCTGGCCGGTGGTGGCGCCAAAGGCAGCTACCAGGTCGGTGTCTGGCGTGCGCTGCAGGAATTACACTGGGTGCCGGATATCATTACCGGGGCCAGCGTGGGGACCTTGAATGGCTGTATGTTTGCCATGGGCAAAGCCGAAGAGGCCGAGGCGTTGTGGCGCTCCCTGGAAATCCATGATGTGCTGGATGTTCCCTCTTCCCTGGATCCCGAGGAGCTGAACCGTTTTTTCCTGGATGTGATCCGCAGCGGCGGGCTGGACGTGGAACCGCTGGCCGAGCGGCTGGACGCCCTGGTGGATGAGGAAGCCGCACGACGTTCCCCCATCCGATTCGGTTTTGTGATGACCGAGATGAGCACCCTGCGCAGCCGCCAATGTCGGCTGGAAGACGTGCCTCCGGGGCAGCTCAAAGCCTATATGCTGGCTTCCAGCGCCTGTTTCCCTGCGCTGCGTCCGCGGGAGATTGACGGCGTCAAATATATAGATGGCGGCTGGCGCGACAACATGCCGTTGCAGCTGGCAGCCTCCATGGGTGCCACCGAGTTGCTGGGTGTGGACATTGACGGCATCGGCTTTGTGCGCCAGAATACCACCGGACTGCCCACCCGCATTGTGCGCAGCCACTGGAATCTGGGGCCCACCCTGGACTTTGCCCCCCAACGGGCTGCCCGCAACATTGCCCTGGGGTATTTTGACACCATGCGGTTGTTCGGCCGCGTGGGCGGCACGGCCTATGCCATTCTGCCGGACCAGGACCGGTTTCTGGAACGGTTTGCCGACAGCTACCAGCGCTTGCTGGCGGCGGTCAACCAGCGGGCTCCCGGCATGGACCGCACCGAGAAGACGGCCCGCCAGCGGGCCGGATACCCCCTGCCCTATGCCCCCAACCCCAGTGCCCCCACCCGCGGTGCGCTGGCGCCACTGGAACTGGCTGCCGAACGGCTGCATGTACCGGAGGATCTTCCCTATACGCCCAAACTGCTGGCAGCCACCTTTATGGGCAGTTTTGACAAGGATCCTGCGGATCGGTTTCCCGCCCTGCTGGAGGGAAAGGAAAACGGCCTGATGACCGAACGCGCCATGGCCACTGCGGTACCGGAAGAATTTGTGACGGCACTGGTCAGCCGGGCGCTGGCCGAAATGCCCCTGTAACCTGCAAAGGAGGCCTGTATGTATACATTTACCGGTGTATCCGCGTCGCCGGGCATCGTGATGGGACCGGTCGAGCAGATCGACCACGGCACCGCCGGGCTGCACCGCATTGTCTGTGACCCGTTCCGCGAGCGGGCGCTCTATGATGTGGCCGTTGTGCTGGCCAAGGACGAACTGCGCCGCCTGAGCCAACGCGCCAAGGGCCCCGACGCCGACATTCTGCTGTTCCAGATCGCCCTGCTGGAGGACGAGTCCTTCACCAACGAGATCGGCGATTACATAGCTGCCGGTGCGGGCGGTGCTGCGGCCGTGGAGCGGGCCGAACAGATTTTTGCGGGCCGGCTCAACAACGTGGATGATGAATACATCCGGGAACGCAGCGTGGACGTCTGCGATGTCTGCCGCCGGGTGGTGGATATCCTGGATGGCCGTCCCCGCCGCCGTCTGCACCTGAAGCGCCCCAGCATCCTGGTGGCCGACCGGTTCTTCCCCAGCGACTTGTTCAGCCTGGACCGGCGTATGATCCTGGGGCTGGCCAGCAACCAGGACAGCACGGTAAGCCATGCCGCCATTATGGCGCGCAGTATGGGAATTCCTGCCGTGGTACAGCTGGGGGACGGTGTGGCCGCTCTGGCCGCCGGGCACCTGGCCATTCTGGATGCCTCGGTGGGAGATACCGGAACCTTCATTGTTCAGCCCAGCGGCACCCACATGGCGGAGGCTGACTGCAAGATCGCCCAAAGTCGTCTGCATGGCCGCACACCGGACCCGGTGGCTGCCCTGCCCTGTCTGACCAAGGACGGCACCGCCTTCCGGCTGCTGACTGCCACCAACGCCACCTCCGACCCGGAGGAACCCCTGACCCAGGGGGCCGCGGGCATCGGTCTGCTGCGCACCGAGTCTGTACTGCTGGACGATCTGCCCGAGGAAACCCAGTTTTCAACCTTGCGGGAAAAATTGCAGAATTCGGACGGTGCCATGGTGGCGGTACGCACCTGCGACACCAACGCCGACGACAATTCCCCCTGGACGGCCGAGATGGCCAAACGGCTGCACGGGCACCGGCTGTTCTTCCCCCAGATCAAAGCCCTGCTGCGTGCCGCCCCCTACGGCGACCTGCGGGTACTTTTTCCCATGATTGCCGGGGTGGAGGATTGGGAAAGCTGCATGCGGGAAGTGGAGGTCTGCCGCACCCAGCTGCGCAACGCCGGGGTGGAAATGCAGTCCCCGCCCTTCGGCTGCATTGTGGACATGCCTTCCGCCGCGCTACTGGCCGGTGAGTTGATCGACCATGGGGTCCAGATGCTGGCCATTGACATTGAGGATCTGACCCGCTATACCATGGGCCTTGTGCAGGATTCCGATGAGGCGGTCAACCGGGTGGACAACCCTGCCGTACAGCGCCTGGTGAAGGAAGTGGTGGAGCAAGCCCGGGCCCGCGGCGTGGAAGTGTACCTGTGCGGTATTACGGTGGCCAGTATTGCCCGCATTCCTGTTTATCTGCACCTGGGCATACGGGCTTTCAGCGTGGAGCCTGCCGCCCTGCTGCCCTTAAAGAAGCTGCTGATGGCAGAAGACCTGCGAAAAGAATAAATAAAAAGACACCGCCTTTCCTTGGGGAAAGGCGGTGTTGTTTTTTCTGTTATTCCGAAGCGGAGGACGCATCGGAGGCACTGCTGTCAGAAGACGGTTCCGGAGAGCTGCCGGTGGTTGCCACCAGCGTATCGTCCCGCTCACCTGCTATGAAAACGCTGACGATGGTTTTGCCGGCGTCGAACTTGGTGCCCGCCACCACATCGGTCTTGGCCACACAGCCCTCGGCCATGGTGCCGTCGTTTTCAACAATCTGCATCTTGTACTGGATGCCCCGTTCATCCAGCTGCTTGCTGGCATTGGACTGGGTAAACCCGATGATGTCGGGCATTTCCACCAGATTGGGCCCCTTGCTGACCACGATCTGGAGGATCTGGTTGTCCTCGGTTTTCAGGGTACCTGCCACCGGGTCCTGGCTGATGACAATCCCGGCGGCCACCTCGGAGCTGTTTTCCTCCGTCATGACAATCCGATACCCGGCATACAGGTCGTTGTCCTTGATCTCGCTGGTATAACGCTTGCCCACCAGGTCGGGAATCGTCTCCACCACATCGGAGGAAGCGCTGTCCCCGGCCGCATCACTGGCCGTGGGGCGCGGCGTGGCTGCAGGCTCTGCCCGTTCGCCGCCAAAATCCAACAGGCTCCAGATCAATAGAATGGCCAGAACCACAATGACCGCCAGGGACACCCCCATAATCTTGCGGGTGCTGATCTGGTTATCTCCCCGCTCAAACATGGCGTTGGCCACGTTGGGGTCGGTCAGGGCGCTCATCAGCTCCGGCACGGTCTGCATCCGCCGGGCGGGATCCAGCCGCAGGGCACAGGCCAACACCTGGGAGAACCATGAGGGCACCCCGGCCTCCAGGCTGTGGGCGGCTTCCAGGCTGTCCCGCACTTTACGCTGCGGTGCCGCCACCGGCGTTTGTCCGGTGACCAGTTTGTAACAAACCGCCGCCAGGGCATACACGTCGGTATAGCGGCCGCTGAATTCCGCCGCCGAGTATTGTTCCGGTGCGGCGTAGCCCGGGTAGAGCTGGCTTTTCAGCTCACTGCCGCCGGTGCGCAGCGCCAGGGTACCGTACCCCGTCAGTCGGGCCGTCCCGTCGATGGGCAGCAGAATATTGTCCGGGCAGATGCCGCGGTGGATCAGCCCCGCCTTGTGTAGCTGGGTGACCCCTTCCATGATGGGCTGCAACAGGGTGCGGGCTTCCGCCGGCGTCAGCGTGCGACTGCGCAGACTCAGGTAATGGGTCAGCGTCATCCCTTTCTGGCTTTCCTCGATGGCGTAGACGGTGTTGTTCTCTTCCATCACATCCAGAATGGTGCTCAGCCCGGTGGCGGGCGTCAGGTTGTGCAGGTCGTCATAGAGATCCTTGAAGTCCATCCGGCTGGTTTTGAACAGCACTTCCTTGCCTTCTTTGGGCATAAGGGCACCGTCGGCACTGCGGCCGTTGCACAGGGTTACGGGGAAGTATTCCTTGATGAGCACAAACCGCTTTTCCTCATTGAGAACACCGCGGTAAGACAGACCGTCCCCGTCGGCGCTGAGGTAACTGCCCACCGTATAGCGCCCCGCCAGTTGCGTGCCCAGCGGCAGGGCGCCTTCGGGGTTCTGGTTCAGCAGGGAGCGCCCGCAGTGGGGACAATCGCCACTGTAGCCGCCCGGCAGCGGCTGCAGGCAATGGGGACAAAGGAGTTCAGGCATAGGAGTTCCTTTCGTCGGATACAAGAAAAGAGAGCAAAGCCTTTCCTTCACTCTCTTGAGGTACATCTATGTCAGCGGTCCAGGTCTTCCTCGTTTTCCAGGGAGTGCCAAGCGTTCTGGACATCGTCGTCGTCATCCAGGGCATCCAGCAACTTACCCATCTGAACCAGCTGGTCGGGATCGGTCAGCGTGGTGGTGGTGGCGGGCACCTGAGCCACATCCGCCGAAATAAAGGTGTAGCCCTTGTTCTGCAGGGCGTCGCAAACGGCGGTGAAGTTCTCCGGCGTGGTGGTGACCTGGGCGGCCTCCTCCCCGGCGTCAAAGTCCTCGGCACCGGCGTCCAGAGCGTCCATCATCAGTTCATCGGGATCTTTGTCCTCCAGATCCACCACAATGACACCCTTCTGGGTGAACATGAAGCTGACGCAGCCCATCTGGCCCAGATTGCCGCCAAACTTGTCGAAGTAATGACGCATGTTGGCTGCGGTACGGTTGCGGTTGTCGGTGAGGGTTTCCACCATGACAGCCACACCGCCGGGGCCGTAGCCCTCGTAGGTCATGGCTTCGTACTCGGTCTTGTCGCCGCCCTCGGCACGCTTGATGATGCGCTGGATGTTATCGTTGGGCACGCTGTTGGCCTTGGCTTTGCTGATCAGGGCTGCCAGCTTGGAGTTGGAAGCCGGGTTGGCGCCACCTTCCTTTACGGCCACCGAGATTTCACGACCGATCTTGGTGAAGATCTTGGCGCGGGCGCCGTCGGTTTTTTCCTTCTTGCGCTTGATGTTGTTCCATTTGCTATGTCCAGACATAAATATGGGTCCCCCTCGTTGTATTCATTCAGGCTTTTGACTGTAAGCCGATAATTACCAGTTAAGTATTATAGCACAACCATACGTTCTTTTCAAGTACTGTCTGCGGCGGTTTGCCCCGTTGCTGCCGGTTTTTGGCCGAAAAAGGCCCCCGCCCGCGGGCGGAGGCCTTTGTGATTTTAATATTTGGCGGGATTGGCGGACAGATACTTTTTGACCATCAAGGCCACTTTGAAGACGATGGCGTCGTCGAAGTTGCGCAGGTCCAGACCGGTCAGCTTGCGGATTTTTTCCAGACGGTAAACCAGCGTATTGCGATGCACGAACAACCCGCGGCTCGTTTCGGAGACATTGAGGTTGTTTTCAAAGAAGCGCTGGATCGTGAAGAGGGTCTCGGCATCCAGCGAATCGATGCTTTCCTGCTTGAAGACTTCCCGCAGGAAGGCCTCACAGAGGGTGGTGGGCAGCTGATAGATCAACCGGGCAATGCCCAAGTGATCGTAGCTGATGACCTGGCGCTCGGTGTCAAACACCTTGCCCACTTCCATGGCGATCTGTGCTTCCTTGAAACTGGAAGCCAGATCCTTGATGTTGTTGATGGGCGTACCGATGCCCACCACAGCCTTGATGTAATGGTCCCCCTGCAGCGTATCCACAATGGAGGTGGCCAGCTTTTCCATATCCCGGGTGTTGTTATCAGGTTTGATCTCCTTGACCAGGACGGTATCGCTCTCACTGATATTGAAGACAAAGTCCTTTTGCTTGTCCGGGAACAGACCGCTGACCACATCGTAGGCCGAAATATCATTGCCGGATGTGACGCGGATCAGCAGGACCACCCGCTGTGCGTCGGAAATGAAATGCAGTTCCCTTGCCTTGGCATAGATATCACCGGGCAGGATGTTGTCCAGCACCACGTTCTTGATGAAGTTGGTTTTGTCGAACTTCTCGTCATGGTACTGTTTGATGCATTGCAGGCTGATGGACAGCATGGCTGCGAACTGCTCCGCCGTGGGATCGGTTCCCTCCACAAAAGCGGCGTAATCGTTGTGTTTGGTATTGGAAAACTGGTGATAGGCATAGCCGTCCCGCACAAAAGCGTCGCCTGCCGTCTGGCGCACGGCCGCCACGCCGTCGCGCACCTCGCCGATCTGCCCCAGTTCGGAACAGGAGATGACCGTTCCGGTCTCATCCACGACGCCAACCACGCGGTCGACGGCCTCCTTCATCTGGTACACCACGTTCTGGAATACCCTGTTTGCCATACTCTGTAACTCCCCTTTGGTTCAATTGGGTCTTAGGCAAAATGCCTTTTGGTAAACTGCCTGAAAACAGAAAGCTCCTGATGTATATTTTACACAATCGAGTTGGCTTTTGCAACATATTTTAACGAAAAAAGCAATATTTTCTTGTACAATTTTGTTTTTCCCGTAAAAAAGGCCCCGCCAAACCCAGATTTGGCGGGGAAAAACATCCGTCATTTTGACGACGGCTTATGTTCAGAATCCTGCAGGGCACCGGTACCGCCCTCCACCACGCCGCGGCGCTGGAAGACATAGGTAAAACTGCGGAAGAAGATCTTCAGATCCATTCCAAAGGTCAGGTGGGCCGCATACTCTCCATCATACCGTGCCTTCACATCGATGGGCAATTCGTCCCGGCCGTTGACCTGGGCCAGGCCCGTCAACCCGGGGCGGATGTCGTTGGCATGGACCCGGTCGCGGGCTTCGATAAGATCGTACTGGTTGTACAGTGCCGGACGCGGTCCGATGATGCTCATCTGCCCCACCAGAATGTTGTAGATCTGGGGCAGTTCATCCAGGCTGGTCTTGCGCAAAAAGGCTCCGCTTTTGGTAATGTAACTGTCGGCGTTTTTCAAAAGATGGGTGGGCACATCGTGGGGCGTATCCCCGCGCATGGTGCGGAATTTCAGGATGTTGAAATGGGTCTTACCCTTACCCACCCGGCGCTGTTTGAAAAACACCGGTCCCGGGGAATCGCATTTGATCCAGACGGCAATGACGGCCATGGGAATGGCCAGCACGATGACAGCCGCCAGTGAGAGAAGAAAATCCAGCAGCCGTTTTCCGTAACGTTGATACATGGCGTCACTCCCCCTTATTCTCGGCGTGCTGCCGCTCGTTCATCTGCTTTTCCACTTCTTCTTTGGAAAAAAGCCCCGTATTACCGGTCATGGCCACCACGGTATGGTCCGCCCGCACCCGCCGATTGGGATGATAGCTGGGCACCATATGCTGCAGGCATTCCACCACCGCGTCATCATTGTGGTGCGCCGCCACCAGCAGCGCCTGCAGTCCGTTATAGAAGTCCGCCAGATCGATCTCCATGGGCGGCGCAATAAAGATCTTGTTATGGGCCGTTTTGCGCATCTTGTCCTGCTCAGTATCCATGAGCAGCTCTTCGTAGAGTTTTTCGCCGGGACGCAGGCCGGTGATCTTGACCTGCATGTTGACCCCCGGCTCATAACCGTAAAAACGGATCAGTCGATTGGCCAGATCCATAATCTTGACCGGCTCGCCCATATCCAGCACATAGATACTGCCGCCCTTGGCCAGACCGCCGGCCTGCAGCACCAGCTGAGCAGCTTCGGTGATGGTCATGAAATAGCGCACGATTTCGGGATGGGTGATGGTCACGGGGCCGCCCCGTTTGATCTGCTCCTCAAACAGCGGAATAACGCTGCCGTGGCTGCCCAGCACATTGCCGAAACGCACGGCCATGCATTTCATGTCGGTGCCGCTGTCAAAGGACTGGATCAGCATTTCGCACAGGCGCTTGGTACAGCCCATCACGTTGGTGGGATTGACCGCTTTATCGGTGGACAGCTGCACGAAGCGCTCCACCCCATGTTCGGCCGCTGCCGTCAGCAGATTCTTGGTGCCGAAGACGTTGTTCTTGACCGCCTCGGCCGGGCTGATTTCCATCAGCGGCACGTGTTTGTGGGCGGCCGCATGGAACACCACCGAGGGATGATAAGTCTCAAACACCTCGTTGAGGCGCTCCATGTCCCGGATGGAGCCAATCAGTGTGATGACCGGCGCGTCGGCACCGTATTTGTTGCGCAGCTCGGTTTCCAGTTCGTAGGCACAGTTTTCGTAGATATCGAAAATCAGCAGCCGCCGGGGCTGGTACCGCATGATCTGACGGCAGAGCTCACTGCCGATGGATCCGCCACCGCCCGTGACCAACACAACCTTGTCGTGCAGATACTCCGAAATCTGGGCGTTGTTGAGCTGGATTTCGTCCCGGGAAAGGAAGTCTGCGGTGTTCAGTTCCCGGAAGCCCGCGGCCACAGGGTTGCCGTTGTCATCCACCGCCTGCGGGTCGGAAAGCATCCGCACCCGGCAATGGGTGGAGTTGCAGAGGTTGATGATCTCACTGAGTCGGTCCCCCTTCAGGGTGGTGATGGCGATGACAATTTCCATGATATGGTACTTGCGCACCAGTTCGGGAATATCCGAGATGGTGCCGCGCACCGGCACGCCCTGTACACGCAGCCCCTTCTTGGTCAGGTCATCGTCCACGATGCAGATGGGGTTGCCGAAGCTCTGATTTTTGTTTTTGCAAAGATTGACCGCCCAGGCCCCCGCGTTGCCGGCGCCCACAATGAGCAGCGGTGTCTGGTTTTCCGGTTTGTTGGCGCGGGTATCCCGCACTGTTTTGATCAGCCGCCACAGAAAGCGCACGCCGGCAATGGCGGCGGTGTTGAAGACGGCGCCGAAAATCAGCACTGCGCCGCTGATGGGACGGCTGCGGTAAAACAGGTCGAACAGCATGATCAGGCCCGTCGCCAACCCGGAAAGACAGGTCAGGCGGGCCAGATCCCGCATGCCGGCATACTCCCACATGATCTCATACAAACCGCCGAACCAGAACACAATCATATAGATCGGCAGAACATAGTACAGCATGGGCGCCATGGCACGCAGAATCTCAGCACGCTGGTAGGCCTCGCCGCTGTCAAACCGCAGCATGACAGCCAGCCAATAGCAAAAAACGATCAGGCCGCAATCCAGCAGCATCAGGAGAATCCGGCGCGGCAGACCTTTGACAATTTTTTTGGAATCCTGTTGCATGAGTATATGATCCTCTAAGAAATTTCAAAGTACCTGTAGATAGTGTTATTATAGCACAGATGTGCCCCGTTTGTCCTGCAGGAATACAGACAAACGGGGCGCATACTGCCCAAAAATCGGCAGTAAATTTTGGTAAAACAGGCAGTCCTTGCCTTATTCCACCGTGACACTCTTGGCCAGATTGCGCGGTTTATCCACGTCCAGGCCCTTGGCACAGCTGACGTAGTAGGCCAGCAGCTGCAGCGGAATCACCGCCAGACTGGTGGCGAAATGGGGGGCGGTCTTGGGCACATAGACGGTGAATCCGGCCGTGTCCTCGATGCTGTAGTTGCCGTAGGTGGTCAGGCCCATCAGGAAGGCGCCGCGGCTCTTGACTTCCACCATGTTGGAGACGCTTTTTTCAAAGAGGTCGGGCTGGGTCAGGATGCCCACCACCAGCGTACCGTTTTCCACCAGAGAGATGGGGCCATGCTTCATCTCCCCCGCGGCAAATGCCTCGGAGTGGATGTAGCTGATTTCTTTAAACTTCAGGCTGCCCTCCAGCGCCACGGCGTAATCCAAGCCGCGACCGATGAAGAAGGCATCCTTGGCGCTGGCGTACTTGCTGGCAAACCACTGGATGCGCTCTTTGTCCGCCAGGATCTTCTCGATCTTATCGGGCAGGGCCTCCATCTCCGCCACCAGGTTTTCGTACTGACCATCTGCCAGCGTACCACGCACCCGGGCAAATTCCGTGGCCAGCAGGTAGCAGGCCGCCAGCTGGGTGCTGTACGCCTTGGTGGTGGCCACCGAAATTTCCGGGCCGGCCCAGGTATACATGGTGGCGTCCGCCTCACGGGCAATGCTGGACCCCACCACATTGACAATGCCGATGGTGCGCACGCCCCGTTCCTTGCACAGGCGCAGCGCTGCCAGGGTGTCCGCCGTCTCACCGCTCTGGCTGATGACCAGCGCCAGCGAATCGGGCTCCAGAACCGGATTGCGGTAACGGAATTCACTGGCCACATCCACCTCCACCGGCAGACGGGCCAGGCTTTCAAAGACATACCGGGCGGCCATACCCACATGGTAGGCTGACCCGCAGCCGATGATGTAGACGCGCCGCACCGTGCGGATGGCTTCCTCATCCAGAGCCAATTCCGACAGGTCAATCTTGCCATCCTTCAAGCGGGGCGAAATGGTATCCCGCACGGCAGCCGGCTGCTCATGGATTTCCTTCATCATGAAATGCTCGTAGCCGCCTTTTTCGGCCGCCTCGGCATCCCACTCGATGGTGGTGGTCTCGTGCTGGACCGGCTCCTTGTCGATGTTGAAGAACTCCACGGAATCCGGTGTGATACGGGCAATTTCCAGGTTGTCGATATAGTAGACGGTACGGGTGTACTTGAGCAGCGCCGGCACGTCCGAGGCGATGATGCCGCCGTTTTCGCAGCGGCCCACAATCAGCGGGCTATCCTTGCGCACGGCGTACAGCGTGCCGGGCTGGTCCGCAAACAGGATGCCCAGTGCATAGGAGCCGCGCACATGCAGCATCATGCGGGCGATGGCATCCAACGCATCCCCCGCAGACTCTCCGGTGTAGTAGTAGTCCAGCAGCTGGGCCACCACCTCGGTGTCGGTCTGGGACACAAAGGTAAAGCCGCGGTTGACCAGCCGCTCCTTGATTTCCAGATAGTTTTCGATGATGCCGTTATGCACCACCGCGATTTTCTGATCGCGGGAATAGTGCGGATGTGCATTGACCACCGACGGTTCCCCGTGGGTAGCCCACCGGGTGTGACCGATGCCACAGTTGCCCGGAACCGCGTTGCCGCCGTCCGTCATCTCCCGCAGAACCCGCAGGCGCCCCTTCGCCTTGACCACTTCGATCTTTCCGGCGGCGTTCTGCACCGCCAGACCGGCCGAGTCATACCCGCGGTATTCCAATTTGGCCAGGCCGTCCAGCAAAATGGGCGCGGCCTGCGCCGCCCCCGTAAACCCTACAATGCCACACATAGGCGTTTCCCTCCCCGTTGCATTTGGTTTTATCTTCTATCCTTTGGATGATGTTGTATGTATATGTTTACCAGTATATTCGATTCCGGGGCAAATGTCTACCCATTGCCTACAAAAAAGCGGGCGGCCGTCAAGGGCAACGGCCGCCCGCTGCGCGCATTCTCCCTTTCCGGTTTCTTACACCATAAGAACCTTTCCGAGTCCTCGCGCAATAGTTAGCATAGCACACTTTCCGAACATCCACAAGTGCAAAAGGGTCCTTCTCCTGCAAGTTGCCGATTTTGCAAAACATTGTAAGGTACAGGCCGCAAAAAGTTATCTTTTTTAGGCATTCACCCGCCGCGCCACCACTACATAGCGTCCGTTGTCACTGGAATACTCGCAGGTGGAAAGAGTCAGCAGCTGGTCGCCGTAACTGGGACGGATGCCGGTATCCACATCGCTGCGGGCGATGACCTCATCCACATAGGCGTTATAGGTGGCTTCATCCAGATCCACATATTCATTGTAGACAAAGCTCTGATCCGCCACCACATCGATGGAGAACGCCGCAAACACTTCGTAGGTCCCGTCTCCGTACACGGTATCGAAGGTAATGGTGGGATGCTCTGTATAGTATTCGGCCTTTTTGTAGCCGGTCAGACATCCGAAAATGGTACCGGTCTTCATATTGTGGCCGTAAATGACCAGGTTTTCGCTTTGATCATTAGCCCCCAGCGTGGTTTTCTCGTCCAGATAGGGCACCCCGTACACGCTGTATTCCCGGGAGAAATCATGGCGCAGATAAAAATCTTTATTGTTCGGCGCATACATGACGGGGAAGTCCAGATTGGTGTCCGGAATGGACAGCCAGCCGATAAAATCGGGGTTCTGGTCCCGCAGGGCCGCAAATTTTGCGCTGTTGGTCTCGGTGCCGTCCTCTCCGGTGGCCGGGGCCGCGGTAGTATCAATCATTGCCTGCAGGTCTGCGAACTCATTTTCCGCCTGCCGGTCCTCCCACAGCCGCTTGAGCAGCATACCACCGCTGAACAGAAACACCACCAGGCAAAGTACCATGGCCACGGTATAGGCCCTTCCCCCCTGGGAGGTGGTCGCTTTCTTTTTTTCTTTCACCGGTCTTTCGGCTTCGGCAGGCCCTTCTTCCGCCGGTTCCTCCTTTGGTTCCGGCAGATGGTCCAGTTTGGGAATCGAGCGCGTCGCCGCATTTTGTTGCTGCTGTGCCAGATAGGTTTCGTCGTTGCGATGTATTTTGGCCATGGTTTCCGCCCCTTGTCAAATTTAGTTTTACTATACGCCCTTTGCCGCCAAATTGCAAGCGTCATCCTGCAAACAAAAGACACCGTGTGCCTTCCGGCACACGGTGTCTTGAAGATAATCAGTCGCGGATTTCGATGCCCAGCTTGAATTTCAGGTTGCCCAGAATTTTCTTGATGAAGCGATCCACCTCATCGCCCGCGAAGGGCTTTTCCCCGGGCTGGAAGTACAAGCTGAAGGCCATGCTCTTTTTGTCGGCGCCCAGCTTTTCGCCGCGGTAGATATCAAACAGTTCCACCTTGGTCAGCTGCTTGCAGGCGCGCTGCATCTCGGCCACCAGGGTACCGCATTCCATCGACTCGGGAGCCACCAGGGCCAGGTCGCGCTGGACCGGAGCCAGTTCGGGAATGGGCTTGTAATGCAGGGCTTTGGGTGCCAGATCATAGAACTTGGGCCAGTCAATCTCACCCAGGTAGATGTTCTGGTTGCTGCGGCTGTCCTTGGGCAATTTCAGTTCGGCGGTCACGTCGTTGGCCAACTTGCCGAATACGCCCACTTTCTCCCCTTTGCAGAGGATATACGCGGCAATGCCGGGGTGCAGCCAGGGCACATCGGTGGCGCGTTCCACCGTCAGCTCGGTGCCGAAGGCCGTTCCCAGCGCTTCCACCGCGCCCTTGACGGCAAAGAAGTCCTCCCCGTCGCCCCAGGCTGCAAAGCCCAGGTGCAGACGCTCCTCCGGCAGTTCGGTTACAGGCTGCTGTTTGGGCAGATAGATGTTGGACAGCTCGAACAGGCGCCCTTCGTTGTTGCCCTTCTTGAGGTTTTCCACCACCACATTGAGCAGCGACGGTGCCAGCAGGGTACGCATGATGGTCAGGTTGGAGGAGATGGGGTTGAGAATCCGGATAACGTTCCGTTCCGGCGCATCCTGGGCAATGTGCAGCATGTCCAGATCGGCGTCGGCGTAGAAGGCCAGCGTCTCTGCCTCATAGAAGCCCTGGGCGCACATGGCGCGCTTGGCCTTGGCACGGGCTTTCTGAACGGTGGTCAGGCCACCGGTGGTGACCTGCGCCGCCTTCAGGAAGGTAGGATGGATATGCTCGTACCCGTACTCACGGATGACTTCCTCTGCCAGGTCGGGCTCACCAATCTCAATATCCTCACGCCAGCGGGGTGCGATGACCTGCATTGTATCACCGTCCGCTTCCAGCGTGACGTCGAACTGCAGTCGACGCAGGATGTCCAGCACGGCCTCGGTGGGCACCGTGATGCCCAGAATGGCGTTGATGCCGCTGATGGTGGCGGTGAAGTGCTTGCCCTCCCGCGGAGCACCGGCGGAGCAATCGAAGTGGGTGGCGGTAACCTCGCCGCAGCCCAGTTCCTGAATCAGGTGCAGGGCGCGGGCCATGCCAAGCTCGGTGGTGTATTCCGAAATGCCCTTCTCGTAATGGCTGGAGGCGTCGGTATTCTGGCCGAGGCCGCGGGCCGTCTTGCGGATGTTGTCCCGGGCAAACTTAGCAGACTCGAAGAGCAGCTGGGTGGTGGTATCCTTGATCTCGCTGTTCAGGCCGCCCATGACACCGGCCAGTGCCACCGGCTTGCTGCCGTCGCAGATGACCAGATTGTTGGGAGTCAGCGTGAACTCCTTGCCGTCCAGGGTGGTGATGCCCTCCCCGTCCTTGGCACGGCGGACGATGATCTGGCAGCTTTCCAACGTGTCCATATCAAAGGCGTGCATGGGCTGACCGATCTCCAGCATGACGTAGTTGGTGATGTCCACCACGTTGGAGATGCTGCGCAGACCGCACAGGGCCAGCTGACGGCGCATCCAGCGGGGCGAAGGCCCGGGGGTGATGTTGTGCACATAGTGCCCGATATACCGCGGGCAGAGATCCGGCGCTTCCACCGTGATGGAAAGACGCGGGTCGGTGGTGTCGGATTCGATGTAATCGGTGGCCGGCATCTGCAGGGGCTTGCCCAGCACCGCGGCCACTTCCCGGGCGATGCCCAGAACGCTCTGGCAGTCGGGACGGTTGGAAGTGACGGCAATATCGAAGATATAGTCGTCCAGACCCACCACCTGCTGGATGGGGGTACCGGGGACGGTATCCTTGGGCAGGTCCAGCAGACCGTAAACTTCGGCACCGGGGTAAAGATCCTCATTGAGGCCCAGTTCCTCACCGCTGCAGAGCATGCCGTTGGACTCGACACCCATCAGCGGCTTGGCCTTGATCTTGACGCCGCCGGGCAGCGTGGAGCCGTCCAGCGCGGCGGGGGTGTGCATGCCTTCGTAGACATTGGGCGCACCGGTGGAAATCTGGATGTCATGGCCGTATTCGCCACAATCCACCTTGCAGATGTGCAGATGGGTGCCCTCCTGCGGGACGCACTGGGTGACAACGCCCACTACGACCTTGTCGATATCGGCGGAGAGGTCGATCAGTTCCTCCACCTCGAAGCCGCAGTCAAAGAGCTTTTTCTCCAGCTCCTGGGCGGTCACGTCGATTTCCACGTATTGTTTCAACCAGCTGAATGGTACTTTCATTCCAGACTTCCCCCTCTCAATCCTCGAACTGCTTCAGGAAACGCAGATCGTTTTCAAACATCAGACCGATGTTGTTGATGCCGTACTTGAGCATGGCAATACGTTCGATGCCGATGCCGAAGGCAAAGCCGGAGTAGACCTTCGGGTCGATGCCGCAGTTTTCCAGCACGCTGTGGTGCACCACACCGGCACCCAGAACTTCGATCCAGCCGGTATGCTTGCACAGCGAGCAACCTTTGCCGCCGCACTCGAAGCAGGAGACATCCACCTCCACGCTGGGCTCGGTGAAGGGGAAGTAGGACGGACGCAGACGGGTCTTCACTTCGGGGCCGAAGAGTGCCTGGACAAACTTGTCCAGCATGCCCTGCAGGTCGCACAAAGTGATCCCCTTGTCCACCACCAGGCCCTCCATCTGATGGAACATGGGGCTGTGGGTGGCGTCGGAGTCGGAGCGGAACACACGGCCGGGCACCAGCACCTTGATGGGCGGTTTTTCCATATCCATAACGCGGATCTGGCCGCCGCTGGTCTGAGTGCGCAAAACGATGTCGTCGGCCACATAGAAGGTGTCCTGCATATCCCGGGCGGGATGGTTCTTGGGCACGTTCAGACGGGTGAAGTTGTGATCATCGTCCTCAATCTCGGGGCCCTCGTAAATTTCAAAGCCCATGCCGGAGAAAACATCCACGATCTCGTTTTTGACGAGGGTGATGGGATGCAGATTGCCGGTGGTGCGCACCTTGGCCGGCAGCGTGATATCCACCGTCTCGGCGGCATTGCGGGCCGCCAGTGCCGCCTGCTCCACCTGGGCGGACAACGCCTGATACTGCGCCTCGGCCCAGTTCTTGAATTCGTTGATGGTCTTGCCCATGGCGGGACGATCCTCTTTGGGCACGTCGCGCAGCGACTTGGTCAGACCGGCCACCGAGCCGTTCTTGCTCAAAAATTTCTGCCAGAAATCCGACAGTTCCGCCTCATTGGTGACGGCGGCGCCCGCCGCTTCGATGGCGGCGCGCAATTCCTTGATTTTTTCTTCCATAGTACACCTCTGCTCTCTCGGGGCGGACAACAAAAAAGGCCTCGTCCCTGTCATTGCTCAGGGACGAAGCCTTGTCATACAAAACTCCGCGGTACCACCCGTGTTCCGCATGACTGTCATGCGGCACTCTTTGTCTGCCGGTAACGGTGCAGGACCGTTGTGCGCTACTGAACCGCCCGGAAAGACGTTGTTCCCGCACACCGCTCGGGAGCGAACTTCGGCACGGGTGCTTTGCAGGCGGCTTTCAGCCGGTGACCGCCCTCTCTGCCCCAAAGGGCCCGTGCGTACTTTCTCCGTCATGGCGTTTTTCTCAATACGAATATCAGTATAGCCGGGCACCCGGGATTTGTCAAGGCCGCCATGACACAAAAAAGGAGGAGGGACCTTCGTCCCTCCTCCCTGCCGGGTCAATCGTTGCGACGACCCACGAAGCGCAGAATATACAGGAAAATGTTGATGAAATCCAGATACAGATTCAGCGCGCCGATGATGGAAGCCTTGTGCAACATGGCTGCATCGCCCCCGAAGTAGGCGTAATGATGTTTGAGCATCTGGGTATCGTAGGCGGTCAGTCCCATGAAGAGGAACAGCCCCACAGCGCAGAGCAGCAGGTCCATCATGCCGAACGACATTCCGAAGAAGACGCCGAAGAGGCTTCCCACCAGCGAGCAGACCAACATGGCGATGAGTCCGCCCAGCAGCTTGGGTCCCCAACCGGTGAGATCCCGGTGGGTGGTGGCGCCGTACACAGCCATCACGCCAAAGTAGACCGCACCCACCAGGAAGGCCAGGATCAGGCTGGAAAAATCATACACCAGGAAGATAGCGGACAGGTTCAGGCCGTTGAGCACGGCATAGGCGAAAAACAGGCCGGTGGCTGTGGACGGCCGAATCTGAGTAATGCGGCCGGACAGTACAAAGACCAGCACCAGCTCGCCGATAATGGTGGCCATCAGCAACCCGCTGGTGAGCAGCGGGACGATCAGCCCGCTGAGGACGGTGCCGATGCCGGTGGCAAAGGTCACCAGCAGACCGGCGAACATCCAGCCGAAAGTCTTGGTCATATACTGGCTTAGCGTGCCGAACGGGCTTTCCGCATAAGAAATATCATTGTAATCACGGTACATGGTTGATTCCCCTTTCTTAATACGGTATTATAGCCATAAAAGATGTGCAAACCATCACAAATTTATGAAGTACCTGTTAACAGTATCCTATAGAAAGGATCAAAAGTCAAGAATGGATTCTTTTGGTATTTATCTGCACGTTCCCTATTGCAAGGCCAAGTGCCGGTACTGTGATTTTTACTCTGCACCGGGGGCTCGCGGGGTCCCACAAAGCTACGTGGACGCCCTGCTGCGGGAACTAGGCAAAAACGCCCGACGGCCCGACACCCTCTATTTCGGCGGCGGCACCCCGGCCCTGCTCTCCCCTGCTCAGGTTGCCGCCCTGGTGGAAGCGGCGGCCCCCCTGCCAGGGGCGGAGATCACGCTGGAAGCCAACCCTGACACCGTCACCTGGGAGACCCTGCAGGGATTCCGGGCAGCCGGCATCACCCGGATCAGTTTCGGGGTACAGAGTGCCGACGATACCCAGCTGCGCCGTCTGGGGCGGACCCACACCGTCGCCAAGGCTGCCGAGGCCCTGCAGCTGGCCCGGGAAGCAGGCTTTCCTGAAATCTGCGGTGACATCATGCTGGCACTGCCCCACTATACGAACGCAGAATTTGACGCCACCCTTTCTTTGCTGCAACAGGGCGGCTGCACCCACATTTCGGCATACCTGCTGAAAATCGAACCGGGCACCGCCTTTGCCAGGTTCCCGCCCGAGGGACTGCCCGGTCCCGATGAGGCCGCCGACTTTTATCTGTATGCGGTGCAGCGGCTGGAAGCGGCCGGTTACCGCCAGTACGAGATCAGCAACTTTGCCAAACCCGGCCACGAGGGACGGCACAACCTGCTGTACTGGAACTGCCGGGATTACTGGGGTGTGGGGCCCGCCGCCCACAGCTGCCTGAACAACCGTCGGTTTTACTGGCCGGACGATGTGCAGGCCTTCACCGACGGCAGCGCGGCCGAACAGCCGGAGGGCGTATGCGACGCCGAGGATTTTCTGCTGATGCAGCTGCGCCTGAACCGCGGCATGGATCTGGACGAGTACGCCCGCTGGGGCGGACAATTCACCCCGGCACAGATGACGTTTCTGCGGCACTGCGTTGCCAGCGGCTACGCCCGGTTTGCGGACCGGCGCCTGCAATTGACCCCCGCCGGGATGGTGGTGCAAAACGCCATTCTGGAAGCCCTGTTATAAAGAACGGAGACATCCCTTATCAGGATGTCTCCGTTTTTTGCTATTATTCAACAAATTGCCGAACCGGCCATCCCAGCAGACCGACAGCTTCACTGTCGTGGGTAACCAGAATGGTAGGCCGCGTTCCTGCCAGGCGCACCGTCGCCGCGGCGGCCTGGGCCACCAGTTCGGCATCCATCCCGGTGAAGGGCTCGTCCAGCAGCAGGGTCCTGGCATCTTTGCAGAGCAGCGCCCGCAGCAACGCCGCACGGCGCTTCTGTCCGCCCGAGAGTTTTCCCGCCGGCAAAGCCAGATCACTGTCGGCAAAGCCCAGGGCCCGCAGTTCGGTTTCCGCCTCCCGGGCGGTCAGTCCATGACCGGCCAGCACCAGATTGGCGGTAGCCGTCAGTTGCGGACAGAGGCGGTCCTCCTGAAAGACGGCCGCCGTGGGGTTCACCCCGGTGACCGACCCGGAATCGGGGGATTCCAGCCCCAGCAGGATACGCAGCAGGGTGGTCTTGCCGCATCCCGACGGCCCCATGAGTACCACGGGTTGCTCCACCGTCCAGCAGAAATTCCGCAGGACTTCCCTGCCGGCAAAACGCTTGCAAAGATTCTGAATGACAATGCTCATGCCCGCACCTCCCCGCAAAGCCGTGCTTTGGCCGTCCGCAGCAATCGGGCCGCTACCGCCGACAACAGGGCCGACAGCAGCACGATGACCAGCGTCCAGGCAAAGACATCCGGGGTGGAGAGGGTAATCTTGGCCCGGTAGAGGGCATCCCCCACCGAGTGATCCGGCAGGCCGATGACCTCGGCCGAGACACCGCTCTTCCAGCACATGCCCATGGCGGCAATGCAGCTTTCACAGAAGGAGGGGAAAATTCCCGGCAGCCAGATATAGCGCAGCCGTGCCGTGAGAGGCAGCCGGTAGACCCGGGCCATTTCCAGCAGCTGCGGGTCGGTGTCGGCAATGCCCGCCAGTACCCCGGCGTACACCACCGGCAGCACATGGGTGAAGCTGACCACCACCGAAAGGTTGCTGCCGCTGACCCAAAGCAGTGCCAGGATGACGAAGCTGGCCACCGGCATGGCCCGGATCAGCTGCATCACCGGGTCCACGAAGACCCGTACCCCATGCCACCGGGAGCCTGCCGCCCCCAGCACCAGACCGCCCACCACGGCCAGAATAAAACCGGCCACAATGCGCAGGGCGCTGAAGGCAATGCGCTGCCAGAATGCCGCGGTGGGCACCAGCTGAGCCAGCGCCCCCAGCGTCTGCAGCGGAGTGGCCAGAAACAGTCCGCCATGGCCCAAAGTCATCGCAGCGATCTGCCAGATGACCATCCAGGCCAGGATGGCAAGGATCCGTTCCCGGTACTTAGACGCCATAGTAGAAGTCGTCAGCCGGCATGGCGCCGCCCACACTGGCGGGATCGGCGTCATAAAGGACCTGGAAGTAGTTGACCAGATCGGTCTTCATCTGCTCGCCGCGTTCAAAGACAATGTTGCACTCGGGCAGCGCTTTCTGGGCCAGGGCGGCCTTGGCCACAATGCCGTAGCTCTCGCAGAGGGCCGCCGTGCCTTCCAGGTCGGTGTTGGCCGCTTCCACACTGGCAGCATATCCATTCAGGAACTCCTCAAACGCCTCGGGATCCGCCTCCACGGCATCTTTGCGGACCACCAGTACGCCGGTCACCAGCTGGGAACCGGCAACCTTCTGCCATTCGTCATTCATGTCCAGCGCCACACGCAGGCCTTCCACCTGGGACAGCGCGCTGGTCACGAAGGGCTGGGGCAGCATGGCAATGGTGGCTTCGCCGGCCTGCACTTTGCTGAGAACCTCGGTGGATTCGCTGCAATACTCAATGGTAACATCGCTGTCGGGATCCAGACCGTTCTGGCTCAGCACATAGCGCAATACATACTCCGGCGTGGTGCCCTTGCCGGTGGTAACGATGGTCTGCCCCTTCAGGTCAGCCACCGACTGGATGGTGTCCCCGTTTTCCAGAATGTACAGCACGCCCAGCGTGTTGACGCAGGCCACTTCCACCGCGCCGCTGGTCTTCTGGTAGAGGGTTGCCGCCAGGTTGGCAGGCACAGCCGCCGCGTCCAGTTCGCCCTTGACCAGCAGCGGAACGATCTCATCGGCGGCGCCGTACATGGTAAAGTTGTAGTTGGCCCCCGCGTCGCTTTCCATCAGGTTCACAAGACCCATGGTGGTGGGCCCCTTCAGACCGGCCACCCGCAGGCCGTCCGCTGCGTTTTCGGGGCTGGCAGCGTCCTCGGCCGCAGGCGTGGCTTCCGGTGCCGCCTCGGAGGTGGCAGTTTCCGAAGAGGATGCCACGGAAGAGGCCGTGGACGCGGCTCCGCCGCAGGCAGCCAGCGAGAAGCAGAGCGCTGCCGCGGTGATCAGGGAAAGAATGCGTTTACATTTCATAAAAAGGTTCCTCCTTGTTGCTTTTGCGGCACCACTATACTATAATGTTAAAAAAATGTCGGTTGCCACGGCAACATTGAACAGTGAGGTTTCCTATGGATTATCGCCCCTATTTTTCGGTACTGCGCAAGACCAGCCTTTTCCGCGCCATGGACGACAGCGATCTGGACACCCTGATGGGTTGTTTTTGCCCCCGTACCCGCCGCTATGCACGGGGAGAACTGTTGCTGATGGCCGGCTACGAAACGCCGGAGGTGGGCATTGTACTGGAGGGCGAGATTGTGGCCGCCAAGCCCATGCCGGACGGCACCGCTGTGGTGATGACCCACATGGGCCCCGGCGGCGTGTTTGCCGATGTGCTGGCGGGCAGCCGCAACAAAAGCCCGGTGAACGTGACAGCCTCCCAACCCTGCCTGGTGCTGTACCTGCCCAGTGAAGCGTTGCTGCGTCCCTGCGGCGCGATGCACCCCGCCCACCTGCAGCTTTTGCACAACTGGCTGGAGACCATCAGCAGCAAATATTTTGCCCTGGACCTGCGCCTGGAACTGCTGTGCTGCAAAACCCTGCGGGAACGCATCTGCCGCTGGCTGCTGGAACAGCGCCGGGAAGCCGGTGCCGACACCTTCACCACCTCGCTGAGCCGTGCGGAACTGGCCTCCTACCTGAACTGTGACCGCAGTGCCCTGTGCCGGGAGCTGAGCCGGATGCAGCAGGAGGGCCTGGTGGAATTGTTCCACCGCAGCTTCAAACTGCCGGCTCCCGAACGGCTGCTCTGTCTGGGGCGGGACGTCCGCACGGGAGAACCGAATTGAAATTCCTTGCCTTTTATGGTAGGATTACACTATTGTTGAGGCCCTGTTTTGCAGGGAAATAAAGGAGGAGCTTGCTGTATGCAGCCGAATGTTGCCACAAAACCGGTTCGGCGCCGTTCCTATGTTCAGGCCGCATCCTGGATCTGGTTTGCCGGGTGCCTGTTTGTCCTGCTGTTCTTTCTGGCGCGCCACATGAATGCGCTTTTGAACTCCGATATGGCGGGGGATCTGATTCTGCCGCATATGCTGGTACAGAACGGGGAATGGCTCAGCCGCGACTGGTACTACTCCACCGATTTACGGGTGTTCAACACCCAGCTGGTTTTTGGTGCCCTCTTTTTCTTGACCGACAATTGGGTTGTCGTACGGTTGGTGGGCACATTACTGCTGATTCTGCTGCTGTTGGCCTGTAGTTGGTATTTTTGTGCTTCGCTGCACTGGCAGCGTTGGTTTCCCCTCCTGGGCGGCGTACTGGTCCTGCCCACCTCGATGGATTATTTCGAGATCACACTGCTGTACACCGGCTATATTCCCTATCTGTGTACGGCCTTCGTGGTGTTTGGTACGGCTTTGCGTCACACACCTGCCTGGAGTCGCCGCAAAACCGTGCTGGTCTTTGTCCTGATGGGAATTCTGGCTCTGCTTTCCGGCCTGGGAGGGCCACGGCTTGTGCTTTCGTTGTACGTGCCGTTGTTTTTGGGGGCGGTGGTGCTCTATCTGCAGGGCACCGCACCGGACCGACCTTTCTTTTCAAAAGAGAATCCCGCCTGGTTCTGGGTCGGGTATGCCGGTTATAATCTGGTATGGTCTGCGTTCGGCTACGGAATCAATGCCAAGTTCCTTTCCGCCCTCTATTCCTACAAAAGCTACGAGGACGCCCTGTACTACATTTCCTTTTACGCCTATCGGCTGGAGGCGTTTATCAACAGCTGGCTGGCCATCTTTGGTTATACGGCTCCGGAAGGCGATGCCGCCCTGTTCGATCTGTCGGTGGCGCTGCCCAACGGCGTGGCCTTTGCCTTGATGGCACTGGTGGTCTATGCGGTCCGCGACATTCTGCGGTATCCCGACCGGTATACACCCGCCATCCGCTTTTGCTGTCTGTTTCTGGTTACCGGGTTCTGGGCTTTTTTCTTCCTGTATCTTTTCACCAGCATGCCCTGTAACGCCCGGTACAACATTCCGCTCGTTGTCTTCTGCCCGCCCGTTGTGGTTGCTTTCTTGCTGCATCGCGCCGCCCAAAAGCCCTGGCGCGTGGTGGCCGTCTGCGCACTGTGCGGGCTGAGCCTTTCGGCGGCTTCCTTCTACAATCAGCTCCGCACGGTGGACGAAAACGTCGGTCGCCGTCAGGCTGTGGAATTTCTGGTTTCACAAGGCTATACCGAAGGTTTCGCCACCTTCTGGAACGCGGATGTCTGTACCGAACTTTCCAATGGAGCGCTGGAACTGTGGGCCTGGCCGGAAGGCAGCACCGAACTGACTGATCCGCTGGCGGTACATCCCGGTCTGCAGTTGATTTCCCACCGGACCACGCCACCCGAGGGGCGGCTCTTTGTCCTGTTCAGCACCGAAGAAATGCAGACCTTCACGCTGCCGCAGAAGTTGGATGCCGGCCGGATTCTCTACGAGGAGAATGGTTTCACCATCTACGGCTATGACAGTTACGACGCCTTCGTTTCGGACATCAACCAGTAAACCGCCCCGGCATTGTCCATCATTGTACCTTTTGGGAGGAGGTTTCACGCACATGCAGCCATGCAACCATCCGATTTTGTATATCATCATTCCCTGCTATAACGAGCAGGAAGTCCTGCCCATCACGGCACCGCAGTTTTTGAAAAAGATCACCGATCTTGCCGCCGCCGGCAAGATCAGCACCGAAAGCCGGGTTTTGTTTGTCAACGACGGCTCCAAGGACCGCACCTGGGCCATCATCCAGGAGCTGGCCGCCAGCGACCCGCACTATATGGGCATCTGCCAGAGCCGCAACCGCGGCCATCAGAACGCCGTTCTGGCCGGCCTGATGGAGTCCAAGGACCGTTGCGACATCACCATCTCCATCGATTGTGACGGCCAGGATGACATCAACGCCATGGACGACATGGTGGACGCCTACCTGGACGGCTGCGATGTGGTGTACGGTGTGCGCAGCAAGCGGGAAACCGACACCTTTTTCAAACGGTTCACCGCCGAAAGTTTTTATAAGCTGCTCAATGCCATGGGGGCAGAAGTGGTCTTCAACCACGCGGATTACCGGCTGATGAGCGCCCGTGTGCTGCAGGAATTTGCCAAATTCAAAGAAGTCAACCTGTTCCTGCGCGGCATGGTACCGCTGGTCGGCTTCAAATCCACCTGCGTAGCCTACGAACGCCACGAACGACTGGCCGGCGAGAGCCACTATCCCCTGTCCAAGATGCTTTCCCTTGCTTTTGACGGCATCACCAGTCTGTCCATCAAGCCCATCCGGTTCATCACAGGCTTTGGTGTTCTGGTGGCACTGGTCAGCTTCATCGGCGTGTTGTGGGCCGTCCTGGAGGCCGCCCTCGGCCTCACGGTATCCGGCTGGGCCAGCATGACCAGCATCATCTGCTTTGTATCGGGCGTGCAGCTGATCTGCCTGGGCGTGATCGGCGAATACATCGGCAAAATTTATATGGAAACCAAACACCGCCCGCGCTACATCATCAGCGAAGCCACCCCCAATTTTGAAAAATCCAAGGAGGACGACGTATGAGCCGCCAGGTCTGGAAAGGTTCCACCCTGCTGAATCCCGAACCGCCCGTGCTGGTCAGCTGCGGCAGCCCTGAGCATCCCAATCTGATCACCGTGGGCTGGTGCGGCACCATCTGCACCCAACCGCCCATGCTTTCCATCAGCGTGCGCCCCGAGCGGTACAGCCATCATCTGATCCGGGAAAGCGGCGAGTTTGTGGTGAACCTGCCCACCGAATCCCTGGTACGCGCCGTAGACTGGTGCGGCGTCAAGAGCGGCCGTGATGTGGATAAGTTTGCCGCCATGAAGCTGACGCCGGTACCGGCCGCCAAGGTGGGGACCGTGCTGGTGGAGGAAAGCCCCGTGAACCTGGAGTGCAAAGTCACCCAGGTGATTCCGCTGGGCAGTCACGACCTGTTCCTGGCCGAGTGCGTGGCCGTGGACGTGGACGAACGGCTGCTCAATGAAGATGGTAAACTTTGCCTGCAAAAGGCCAAGTTGATTGTCTATTCCCACGGCGATTACCTTGCCCTGGGGCGTCGGCTGGGCACCTTCGGGTACAGCGTGCGCAAACGCAAACCGCGCCGATAAAATATTGCATACAAAATCCCCGGAAGGAAAACCTTCCGGGGATTTTGCTTATTATTGGGAAAACGGGAACAATACCTTTTGCCCGTCCAGGGCAAACATATTCTCACGGTTGATGATACGGGTGGCGGTATCCACATGTTTCTCCACTTCGCTCCGCTGTCCGGTGAGCAATTTGTAGGCGCTCTGCACACCAAAATATCCCATTTCGTAGGTGTTCTGAATGACCAGCGCATCCACGGCACCGGTTTGCAGCGCATCGATGGTGACCAGGTTGGAGTCAAAGGCCACCATCCACAGGGAGTCGGCCAGATCCAGCTCTTCCACCGCCTGAGCGGCGCCCACACTGGTGGGCTCATTGAAGGCCAGCAGGACATTGATTTCGGGGTGAGCGCGCAACATGGCCAGGGTATCCTGTTTGGCACTGGTGGCTTCGGCCAGGGTATGGATGGTTGCCACCACCTGGCTGCGGCCGCTGTCCGTGAAAGCATCCACCGCGCCTCGTTCCCGGTCCTGGCCGTTGGCACTGTTTACATCGTAGTTGACGATGCCCACCTGAAGCTGCCCCTTCACACCGTCCAGCGCCGCCTGGGCAGCCATTTGCCCGGCACTGTAGTTGTCGGTGCCAATGTAGGTGGCCACCTTTTCGGAATGCACCGCCGAGTCGATGACGACAATCTTTACCCCCTGTTCCGCCGCCTCCTCAATGGCCGGTGCATTGGCATCGTAATCAATGGCGGAAAACACCAGGGCCTGGGCTCCATCCTCCACGGCCTGGGCGATCATGTCGTTCTGGGTGCCGTAGTCCTCCTCGGTGTCGGGCCCCTGGATGGTCAGGTCCAGATTGTATTCGGTGGCGGCTGCCTCTGCCCCCACAAAAACCGCTTTCCAGAAATCCGTCTGGGTGGATTTGGCCACCAGGGCCACCTTATAGCGGGCAGCATCCGGTGTGCCGGACGATGCCGGGGCGCAGCCCGCCAGCAGAAGAACCAGCCCTGCCAGCCCGGTCAGGCGTCGCCAGTCAATGGGTCTTATCATAGTCGCCCTCCCGTTCTTCCGGCACACGGGGCATGCGGATCGTCACGGTGGTGCCTTCGTCCGGGACGCTCTCGATGGAAAGACCATACTGCGGCCCGAAGTAGATCCGCAGGCGATCATTGACGTTCTTGATGCCGATGCCGGTACGGTCGCTCGGCTCATTTTGCAGCAATTCCGCCACCTGTTCCTGGGACATTCCGATGCCGTCATCACTGACCCGGAAGAGTACATCCTCCCCCTCGGTGCAGACGGTGATTTCGATGTGTCCCGGTTCCACCAGCAGGTCCAGCCCATGGGTGATGGCGTTTTCGATGATAGGCTGCAGGGTGATCTTGTTGCAAAGGTAGTGCAGGCAGCTCTCGTCCACCGTAAAGTGGTAGGTGAACTGGTTCTTGTAACGGAATTTCTGAATCAGCAGGTAGGACTCGGCGTGCTGCAGTTCCTTCTCGATGGGAATCAGTTCATGGCCGCGGCTGATGCTGATGCGAAACAGCCGGGCTAAGGCATGCACCATCTTGACGGCGTCGCCGTTCTTGCCCTGCTCGCACATCCAGGCGATGGAATCCAGCGTATTGTACAGGAAATGGGGGTTGATCTGCGCCTGCAGCGCCTTGAGCTCGGTTTTGCGCAGATCAATTTCCTCCTCCCGCACGGTGGTCATCAGCTGCTGGATCCGCCCCACCATGTGGCCGAAGGAATCCGAAAGTTCCTGCACTTCCCGGGTACCGGCCACCGGCTGGAAGGTGAACCCGTCGGCATCCTGTTCAAACTGCTCCATGGCCGTTTCCAGCCGTTGCAGCGGGTGACTGAGCATATGGGAAATGACCCAGCCGGTCAGCAACGCCGCGGCCAGGATCAGCGCGGCCGTGCCCAACGTGATGCGGGCCATCTGCCAGACGCTCTCGTCGACGGTCTCGTCGATGTAGCTGACGCCCACCACACGCCAGTTGCTGCCCGGCACGTCCTGGATGCTGTAGATGACCGTGTCTTCCACATAGGTACCATCTGCCAACCCGGCCAGGCGGGCGGCCTCCTCGGTCTTGATGCCCGCGTAGAGCAATTGCTGCTGGGGATGGTACACCATGTTGCCGTGTTCATCCATCAGATAGCAGTACCCGTGCTGACCGATTCCCACGCCGTTGATGCTGGCCCCCAGCCCGGAGAAGCGCACGTCCACCGCTACCCACCGAGGCGTATTGCCGGAGGGCATGGGGCGCACCACCGTGACCACCCAGGGATAGTATCCTGCGAAGATGGACTCCACGTGGGGGGTGCTGGTATAACCGTCGGCAGACCGCCGGGCGGCGCCCAAGTCAAAGGAAAGGTTTTGCAGGATGTTCTGACGAGGGGTATGCCCCAGCGCCCAGCAGTCCTGCAAAGTGCCCGCCGCATCGTAAGTGGTGACGGCCACCACCTCGCTGCGGGCGTTGAGCCAGGCGTTCAGGTAGGCATCGCGACTTTCCTCGGGGGCATACATTTCCGCCATGACATCGCCCACCGTTTCTTCCAGGTTTTCCACATAGTTGCCCACGGTCCCCACCACCTGGTTGACAGCCTGGGCGCTGCTGGTGCAGGCACTTTGAACCACCGCAGCCCGGTAGCTGCGCAGAAAGGCTGCCACGCACAGGGCCAGTGTCACCGCTGCCACCGATGTGATCAGGGCCACAATCAGCGGAGCTGTGCGTGGGGATCGATAACGGCGCTTCATGCGGTTCCCTCCCCTGCCGATGCCTGTGCCGCCCGCTGGCGCCGCAGCGCCCCGGGCGAAGTGCCGCTGTATTTTTTAAAGCAATAGCTGAAGTAGTGCTGATCGGTGTAGCCGCAGCGCCGGGCGATCTCCTGGACCTGCAGGTTGGTGTTGAGCAGCAGTTGCTGCGCGTTTTCCATCCGCCGTCGGACCAGAATGTTGATAAAGGTTTCCCCCGCCGTTTTTTTGATACAGGCGCTGAGGTGGTTGGGGCTGACATCCAGCATGGCGCTGAGAGAGGCCAGCGACAGATCTTCATCCATGTAATGCTGTTCGATGATTTCCAGCGCCCGTTCGCACAAGCCGCCGCCCTTGCGGGTATCCGCCGTGAAGCTGACGCCACCTTCGCTTTCTTCCGCCGCGTGGAGGGCTTCCAGCGCCTGGCGGTAGGTGGTGTTCAGCTCCACAAATTGGGAAACCGGGCGACCGACGCCCACGAGCATCCGCTCGTCCAGGGCACGCTCGGTGAGCTGGCAGATCTCGTCTGCCAGAATGTGCAGGTATTCTTCGAAGTCCGAGGGGTTTCCCAGCAGCACGGCCACCACCCGTCCGCTGGAAGCAAAGACAAAGTGGCGCAGATATTTGTTGGCCAGCTGCTCCACCAGACGGACCAGGCTCATCTCGCAGGGTTGGCCGTCGGCCATGGCGGCCGCCAGCACCACCAGAACGCTGCGGTCATCCACCCCGCGAAGCAGCCCGCAGGCGGAAGCATCGTTTCGCAGGCTGGCTTCCAGGCCTTCCGGCGCATTGTCGTAATGTTCCAGTACCAGCGGAATCAAAAAGGCCGCCCGGTCGCCCTGGTTGTTGTCGGCCCGGCGCAAACTGGCATACCGGCGATCGATCTTCTCGTGGATGACCTTCAGTTCGGCGGCCAGACCGTCCATCGTCAGCGGTTTGAGCATATAGCTGATGATGTTGTACTGGATGGCCTGTTTGGCGTACTCGAAATCATCGTAGCCGCTCAAGAAGGCAATGTGCATGGCGGGGCGGATCTCCCGCACCTGCCGGGCCAGCTCGATGCCGGAGATAAAGGGCATCCGGATATCGGTGAGCAGCAGATCCGGTTCCAGCCGTTCCACCAGTTCCAGCGCATCCAATCCGTTGCTGGCGCTGCCCACCAAATGGAACCCCAGCGCCTCCCAGGGCGTCATGGAGCAGACGGCCTCCCGCAGCTCGTCCTCATCGTCCGCCACGACGACGGTGTAGATATTTTTGTCTGCCATGGTGTTTGTCTCCTTCGTTTGCTGGCTTCATTATAAGGCGTTTCAAACGGTTATGCAAGCCAAAAGCCCCTCCGGCAAACACCTGCCGAAGGGGCTTTTGGGCAAAAATCAATCACAGCCAGAACTGCACCAGACGGCTGACATTCTGATACAGCGACGGATTCTGACCGATCAGGCCCGGTTCCGCCGCAAAGTACACGCAAAAATTGTACACGCCGCCTGCCAGGACCGCCAGCGGCAGTGCCACGCGGCAAGCGGTATACAACCGCGCCACGCCGGGCTGCCCCAGGTGGTCCTGCAGCGTTTGCTCGGCCAGCAGCCAGGCCAGTGCCGCGGCCCACAGCAAGGGTCCCAGCCAGTCACTCTGGTACCGGTACAACACCCCGGCCATCTGGGCATCCAGAACAGCCAGAGCCACCGCCGCCAACAAAATCAGTCGCAACAAACCGCGCAGATCCCGCCGGGCCGCCAGGCGCCCCCGCAGCAGCGGCAGTACCGCCAGCCCCCACAACAGCGGCAAACAGACCAGTGCACCGCCGTAAAACAGCTCGGTGATGGTCAATCCCATATAGTTGGTGGCCATCCGGGTGGGCGTCAGGTAGGGGAACACCGTGCCGATGCCCGGCACCCCCACCAGGAAAGTGACCAATGCCGGTGCAATACGGCCCACACTGAAACCACGGCGGGTCATATCGTTGCTGGTCAGGTTGTAGGTGGCGCCAAAGTCAAAGGGAGACCCAAACCGCGCGGCATTGTACCACAGCAGCAAGGCAGCCACCGCCAGCACCGGCAGCAGGAAAGCCGCCGCTTCCCCCAGGCCCGCACGGCTGCGCAAACGTTTTTCCCGCACATAGCGCTGCCAGAATACCGGCAACGCCAGCACCGCAAACAGTTCCATCTGCGGACGGCAGCCGGCCACCAGCGCCATACAAAGGCTGCCCAATACGAGATGCAGGAGCATCCGTCCCCTTCGTTCCACCGGCGTGTTGGCAGCGGCCAGCCATTGCCACAGGCCCAGCATGACAAATGCCGCGCCGCTGAGAATGGCATATTCATAGGTGGAAGGCCGCAGCAACAAATAGTAGATCTGGCTGCCGGCCCCCACCCCGGTGGCGGTGAGCAGGTAGCCCGCCGCACTGGCCCGGGGAAACCAGCACCGCAGCGCCTGTTTGACACATCCGAAAGCGGCCCACAGGAAAGCCCACGCCAGCAGAATCATGGGCAAGCTTGGCGGCAGATCCCTCACCCCGGTCAATGCTTCAAAAGGCAGTTGGAAAAGCAGGCAGGGAACGAGACCAAAGTAGACATAGTAACGGCCTTCGTAATAGGCCACATCCCACAGGGCATCGGGCGCCTGTTCCTGCCGGGCGGCGGTATCGTAGGGGTTTTCCATGGTGAGCATGGCCGCCGGCGGGTCCTTTTCCAGATCCAGCCGGCCATTCAGCAGACTGTGCGCCAGCGCCCCGTACTGGGCGGCCGTATCGTTGGCCCATTCGTTGATGTGTTTGGTGAAGGTGATCCGGCTTTCCCCATCCCAGTCCGCCGTATTGTAGAAGGAGGTAGCCACCCCGGCGTTGAAACGATCCGCAAAGGGGGCCGCAAAGGCCAGCGTCATGAGCACAGCCAGAATCAGCCCCACGGCCGGGCGGTACCGCCGGGTATGTTCGAGGTAAGCATCCCGCCAGAGAATGCTGGCCGGGCGCAAGGCAAAGGCGGCACCCAACAGAGCAAACAGGGCCGCCAAGCGCACCAGAGAGAAATCCAGCGGACGCGGCACATTGGCATAGACCGTCTGCAGCGTGTAGGACAAGGGGTACTGGCGGTATTCCCCCGCATATCCGGCCGCCGTCAGGGTCAGGGTATCCGCCATACCGGAAAGGTCCAGACTGCGAGTCATGCTGCGGGCGGCGCGGACGGCCACCTGCCAGGGCCAGCTCTGCCGGGAGACCGACGTGGATTCATCGGTGGCTGCCACCGTCAGGGTCATCAGGGGATTTTGTACTTCCGGGTGAGGGCCGTCGTACTGGTACACCAGACCCACCAATTGCAGGTTGTAAAGTTCCTGATGCAGCCCCGCAAAGGTCAGGGTGGTATGTTCGTCATCCAGCGCCAGCGGGGATTCCGGGTCGGCGTCCTCGGTCAGATAGGGCCGCAGGTCCACCGGCGTGTAACCGTGGGTGGCCCAGAAATTCAGGTTGCAGACAAACAGTTCCAGCCCCAGGGCCGCTGCCAGCAACAGACCGACGGCTGCCACAGTGCGTAACCGGGGTAACCGATGCCGCAGCCGGAAGCCGACGATCACCGCACAGGCCCATAGCGCCATACCGGTGATGCCGGCCATACGGAAGGCGTCAAAATCCGCGGTCAGGCCGGGTTTGGCATAGATGCATGCCGCCCAGACCCACACGGCCAGCACCACCCCCGGTCCGGCCCATAGATCGGTCCGGGTAAGGTGGCGGCCTTCCAGCCGGCCGGGCAGCCAGGCGGCCAGGCCGGCCACGCACAGGGTCAGAAGGATCGTTACAATGAGCATACTGTGCTCCTCTGTTCCATAAAATAGGCGGCGGAATTTCCGCCGCCGCTTTGATTATACACCATTGCGCAGGGCGTTGTACAGCTTTTCCGCCTTGGCATGGCTGATGCCTTTGACCTCCTCCAGATCGGAAATGCTGGCAGCCCGCACGGCCGCCACCGTCTTGAAGTGGGCCAGCAGGGCTGCGCTGGTCTTCTCTCCCACCCCGGGCAGCGCCGTCAGTGTTGCCGCGTAAGAACGTTTTTTCATGGCACGCTTGCGGTAATCGTTGGCGTAGCGGTGGGTTTCATCCTGGATATTGGTGACAAAGGTAAAGATGTTGCGGTTGCGGTTGATGGCAATCTCCCCGCCCGCATCATCCACAATGGCACGGGTGCGGTGGTGATCGTCCTTGACCATACCGAAGGTGGGCACATGTTCCAGAGCCGTGCCCCGCAGCGCCTGCTTGACCGCCCCCACCTGTCCCCGGCCGCCGTCGATGAGCAACAGATCGGGCAGGGTGGCAAATTGATTCTGGGGCCCGTCCGGCTTTTCGCCCCGGCGTGCCGCCTCATACTCCGCGGCCCTGCGGGCCAGTGTTTCGGCCAGCGAGGCATAGTCGTCGGTGCCTGCCACCGTCTTCATCTTGAAGCGCCGGTACCCCGAGCGGTGCGGTTTGCCGTCCTTGAAGACCACCATACCACAGACGCTGGAACCATCGCCCCAGTTGGAGATGTCGTAGCTTTCGATGACCCGGGGCGGCGCCTTGAGTCCCAGCATCTGGGCGGCTTCCTCCAGGAGTTTTTCTTCCCGGGTGTAGCGGCCGCTCTCCCGACCCAGGCGCTCCACCGCATTGGTGTACGCCATGGTGACCAGTTTGGCCACGTCACCCCGCTGGGGCACATACAGCTCCACCTTGCTGCCCCGGGTCTGGTTCAGTGCTTCCTGCAGCGCCTCGGCGTCGGAGGGCAGCGCATCCACGGCAATCACCTTGGGGATGGTCTCGCCGTCCAGATAATACTGGGGCAGGAATTCCTCCCGCACGGCGGCAATATCGGTGGTATCGTGGAAGACAAATTCCCGCTTGTCGGTCAGGCGTCCGTCCCGGTAGCGCAGCACTGCCGCGCAGACCGCCCGGGTGGTGCCGGCCAGGGCAATGACATCCATCTCGGTGTCGGCGTCCATAACCACCTTCTGCCCGGCGGCCACCCGCTCGATGGCCTGAATCTGGTCCCGCAGCAGGGCTGCCGTCTCAAAGTCCAGCCGGTCGGAGGCAGCCTCCATCTTTTCCCGCAGTTGCTTGACAATATCCTTTTTCCCGTACCGGATCATCCGCAACGCGCCCTGAACGGCATCGTTGTAGGCTTCGCAGCTGATCTTGCCGCTGCATACCGCCATACATTTGCCGATGTGGGCGTTGAGACAGGGGCGCCCCTTGCCGAAGTCCCGGGGAAACTCCCGGTTACAGCGGGGCAGCAAAAAGCAGTCCTGGGCCATCTCCACCATTTCCCGCACGGCAAAGGAGGAGGTAAAGGGGCCGATATAGTCGGCATCGTCATCCTCTTTCTGCAGCACCGCCGAGATACGGGGCCAGGGGCCTTTGGTCACCTTGACATAGCTGTACCCCTTGTCGTCCTTGAGCAGGATATTGTACTTGGGGGTGTGGGCCTTGATCTGGCTGGCTTCCAGCACCAGCGCTTCAAATTCGCTCTGGCAGACGATCACATCGAAGGTAAAGGCATGAGCGATCATCTGGGTAACCTTGGCGTCGTGGGGAACCCCTTCGCGGAAATACTGGGATACCCGGGTTTTCAGACGCTTGGCCTTGCCGATATAAATGATGGTATCGCTTTTGTCCCGGATGATATACACCCCGGGCAGCAGCGGCAGCATACAGGCCTTGCGGTACAGTTCAGCTTTTGTCATGGCGCTCCTTACAAATACATGCACAGAGAATAAAAAAGCGGCGGGTTGCCCCGCCGCTGCATTTGTGAGAAAGAATTACTCGGCAAAGCCGGAGCTGACCAGCTTGACCAGACCGTCGACCGCAGCCTGCTCGTCGGCGCCGTCGGCAATGATACGAATGGTAGTGCCGCCCACGATGCCCAGGCTCAGAACACCGAGCAGGCTCTTGGCGTTGACGCGGCGCTCCTCTTTCTCGACCCAGATAGAGGACTTGTACTCGTTCGCCTTCTGGATGAAGAAGGTAGCCGGACGGGCGTGCAGACCAACCTGATTCTCAACGGTAACTTCTTTCACGTACATAGTTATT
>CAJFFY010000009.1 GCA_904374465.1 uncultured Subdoligranulum sp. | reverse complement strand
CTTTATCCACATTCTCAGAATGGCCTGATCGTCCGTCCGCCGGAAAGGAACGATGATTCGTTCTCTCTGGCAATTGTACACAAAAATATATGGAGAGGTTGTTTTTATGAAACTGTTTGGTAAAAAAGAATCCGTACAAAAGGAAACCGGCAACGAGGCTGTAAAAGTGCTGGGCGGCGGCTGCGCCAACTGCCACGCGCTGGAGGCTTCGGCCAAGGCGGCCCTGGCGGAACTGGGCTTGCCCCAGGAGGTGGGGCATATCACCGATTTCGGCGAGATTGCGGCCTGCGGCGTGATGCACACCCCTGCCCTGATGGTGGACGGCAAGGTGGTGTCCAGTGGCCGGGTGCTCTCCAAGGAGGAAGCCAAAACTCTCATCGAGAAAGCGCGGGCCCAGGCATGAGCGGCAAACCCAAGGTGGCCTTTGTCTGTGTGCACAATTCTTGCCGCAGCCAGATCGCCGAGGCGCTGGGCCGTCTGCTGGCATCGGATGTCTTTGAAAGCTATTCCGCCGGCACCGAGACCAAGCCCGCCATCAACCCCGACGCCGTGCGGCTGGTGAAGGCCCGCTACGGGGTGGATATGGCGGCCACCCAGCACAGCAAACTGCTCAGTGCGCTGCCGCCGGTGGATGTGGTCATCACCATGGGTTGCAACGTCCAGTGCCCCATGCTGCCCTGCTCCCGGCGGGAGGACTGGGGTCTGGCCGATCCCACCGGGCAGAGCGACGAAGCCTTTACCGCCGTCATCGACGAGATCGAGCGCCGCATCCTGCAATTGCGGGACCAGCTGCGCCCGGCCGATTGACGGCGCCGTACCGCTGTGCTATACTGACTGTATTCTTTTGTGAGTGAGGCAGGGAATACTGCAATGCATCGTCCTATCTAAAAGAGCTTGAAAACACCCCTTCAGGCGCCGTGCCCCGGCGCCTGTTTGCCGTGTGTTTCCCACTCTTTCGGAAAGGACGATTTTTTTGTGAAACGCAATATCTATCTTTTATATGCCATGACCTTTTTGCAGGGCATGGTCTTTTACGGCGCCATCGCCACCCTCTACCGGCAGGCCCAGGGGGTGACAATTTTCCAGATCACTCTCATCGAGAGCATCTCCTATGCGCTGTGCATTGCGCTGGAGGTGCCCTGGGGCGTGGTAGCGGACCGCATCGGCTACAAGCGAACGATGGTCCTTTGCTGCTGGCTGTATTTTCTGTCCAAGATCATCTTCTGGCAGGCATCGGACTTCGGCGGGTTTCTGGCGGAGCGGGTGCTGCTCAGTGTGGTCATTGCCGGGTTGTCCGGGGTGGACACCAGTATCCTGTACCTTTGTGCCGGGCCGGAAAACAGCCAGCATGTCTTTGGCGTTTACGAAAGCCTGGGCATGGCGGGGCTGCTGACGGCCTCGGCGGTGTACACCCTCTTCATCGGGGAAAACTACCGCCTGGCGGCGCTGCTCACGGTGTTCAGCTACGGGGCGGCGGCACTGCTCAGCCTGGGCCTCGCCGAGGTCCGCCCGGCGTCGACGCAGGCTAAAGACCGCGAACCCTTTGCCGCCACGCTGCGCGCCACCCTGACGACGCCGGGGCTGCTGGTCTTTCTGCTGGCGGTGGGGCTGCTCACCGAAATCCACCAGACCGTCACCGTCTTTCTCAACCAGCTGCAATACGAGCGCTGCGGCATGTCGGACACCACCATCGGTGCCGTGTATATCGCCGCCACCCTGCTGGGGCTGTGCGGCGTCTGGTCGGCGGCGGTTACCCGGCGCACCGGTGCCCGAAATGCAGCCCGGCTCTTCTGCCTGGTGCCTGCCCTGGCTTGCGGTGTGCTGGCTCTCACCGACCGGGCGGTGCTCTCGGTAGGGGGCATCTGGCTGCTGCAGCTGTCCAACAGCCTTTTTCAGCCCTTCCAGGTGCAGCTGCAGAACCGCCAGGTACACACCCAAAACCGTGCCACCGCGCTGAGCATCCATGCCATGATCGTGGATGGAGTGGCCATCGTCGGCAACCTGGCCTTCGGTGCGCTGGCCCAGTGGGACCTGCGCTTGGCCTTTGTATTTGGCGCGGCGGCGGGACTGATGGCTTTGGCACTGCTGGTTTACTGGCGGCGGCGCACCCATCTGGTATAAGAGGTTACAACAGGGACCGAGTTCGGCCCCTGTTTTTTCTTGACAAGGCGGGTTTATCGTGATAGACTAAAGCCGTGGAAAGTTTATATCGATCGACCGAAAGGAGGAAGTTGTATGTCTGTACAGGAACCCCTGCGCCTGGCAGAGGGCGAATATCGCTTTGCCTGCCTGGTGTGGGATCACGAACCGCTGTCCAGTGGGGAACTGGTCAAACTGTCCGCCGACGCTCTGGGCTGGAAAAAGAGCACCACCTACACGGTGCTGAAAAAGCTCTGCCAACGGGGTGTGCTGCAAAACCAGGGTGGTACGGTGACCAGCCTGGTGGCCAAGCAGGCCGTCCAGTGTGCCGAGAGTGCTGCCGTGGTGGATAAAACCTTTGGCGGCAGTCTGCCGCGGTTTGTGGCGGCCTTTTTGAGCGCCAAGCCCATCAGCGACGCCGAAGCTGCCGAGATCCGCGCCCTACTGGATGCCGCCCACGACAAGGAGGTGTGAGGCATGCGTGACCTTGTACTCCATTTTGCGCTGCTCAGCCTGTGGGGCGGAATCGCCACACTGGGCGCCTGGGCCGTCAGCGCATTGCTGCGGCGCTTCCACACGCCCAGCCGGCTGCTCTGCTGGTTGTGGCTGGCCGTGGGGGTGCGGTTTGCACTGCCCTGGGGCATCCCATTAACGCTGCCCCGGCCCCGTAACCAGCAGCTGGCCCAGGCGGCCGATACCGTCCAGGCCCTGGCCGAAAGCCCGGCCTCGGCAGCCTTGCCCGCGGCGCCTGCGCCGACGGTGGCAGCGGTGTCGGCGACTCCCTGGTACACCCGGCTGACGGTCTGGCATCTGCTGGCCGCCGTCTGGGCGGTGGGGGTGCTGGTGCTGGCGGTGCGGGCTGTGCTGGGCTATGCCCGGTTGCGCCATACCGTGGTGCTGGCCTGCAAGACCAACGACGGCTGTTATAGCGGCGATTGCGTGCCCGTGCCCTTTACGCTGGGCATCTTACGGCCGCGGATCTACCTGCCCGCAGCCCTGACCGGCCGGACCCGCCGTGCGGTGCTGCTCCATGAGCAGACCCATCTGCGTCGCCATGACCCCCAGATCAAACCGCTGTTCTATGCGGTGGTCTGCCTGCATTGGTTCAATCCGCTGGCCTGGCTGGCCTTCCGTCAGCTGGAGCGGGAGATGGAATCCGCCTGTGACGAGGCCGCCGTGCACGGCTGCGACCAGGCAGACCGCAACGCCTACTGCGAGAGCATTCTGCAGTATGCCCTGCAGGGGCGGATGGCGCCGGGCTCCCTGGCCTTCGGGCAGGGCAGCGTCAAAAAGCGCATTGTCCATCTGTTACATTACCGCAAGATCGGCGCGGGGGCGCTGCTGGTCTGTGTGGCGGCGGTGGGGCTCAGCGTTACCGCCTGCATGATGAAACCGGAAGTGGCCGAAGCCACCCCCGAGGCGGCCGACACGGCCCCCACCGAGGCCACGGCCGAAGCGCCCGCCGAAACCCCGGCCACCCCGGAGCAGAGCGTGACCTTTACGGCCAACACGGCGGGTCTGCCCGACCTGAACGACCCCGAAAACAGCCCCCGGTTCCTCTGCCCGGTGGAATATACCTACATCAGTCGGTTCATGGACAACAGCCACCGGGGGGACGACCTGACTGCCGACATCGGTACGCTGGTCTATGCGGCCCAGGATGGGGTGGTGCTCACGGCGGAAAACAATTACAGCTATGGCAACCTGGTCATTCTGGACCACGGCACCGGGCCGGACGGCAACCGCTGGACCACCCTGTACGGCCACATGGACGACTACACGGTGGAGGCGGGACAAACCGTCAAGGCCGGGGAACTTATCGGCTATGTGGGCAATACCGGCAACTCCACCGGTCCGCACCTGCATTTCGAGCTGACCCTCAACGGGCTTGTCACCCAGCCCCGGTATTTTACCGACTACCGGGCGGAGGATACCGCGCCGCTGAATGCCGATACCGTGCAGATGCTGCGGGAGCAAGCGGCGAAGAACGCGACGTTGTTCGACCTGTATGATGCCTATAATGCCCTGCAGCAAGAGCAGACCACGCTGACAGACCAAAAGGAAGCCCTGCAGGCGCAGCTGGCAGACCCGCCCTCCGGGCAGTCGGCTGAGGAAATCCAGCAGCAGATCAACGACATCGACATTTCCCTGCAGGAAGTGCAGACGCGGCTGGAAGCGACCATGCAGAATATTGAAGGCCAATATGCCCAGGAGGATGCGGCCCGGCTCCAGCAGGAGATCGAAGCCGCCCAGTCCTCCGGCAATACGGGCAGTGACCCGGCGCTGCAAGCCCAGGAGGACGCTGCCCGTCAGCAGCTGGACGCCGCCTCCGAACAGCTGAATGCCATGCTCGGAACGGCTTCTTCCGGCAACGGCTGAACCGAATGGCACTTGTCTGAAACCTCAAAAATTTGACATTTTTGCTGCCCGGGTATATCCTTGAATAGGATAAGGGGTGGCAAACAATGCAACAAACAAAAGAACAAACAATCGCCCGTTGGGGATTCTATCTGTTGGGGATGGTGCTGCTGGCACTGGGTCTGACGCTGAACACCAAGACGGGGCTTGGGGCATCGGCCATTGTGTCGGTGCCCTTTACTGTGAGCCAGGCAACGGGGTGGAACTTCGGCAATCTGACGCTGGTGGTCTACTGCCTGTTTGTGGTGGCCCAATTTATCCTCAAGGGGGAAAAGCGGCAGTGGACCGATATTCTGCAGGTGCCCCTCAGCATCGTGTTCACCCGGTTCATGAACCTTTTTGCGGGGGTCATCCCCTACCACAACGGCTATCTGCCCGCCGATCTGGCCCTGCTGGTGGTGGCCATCCTCTTCACCGGGGTGGGGGCTGCCATGACGGTGGCCATGCAGCTCATCCCCAACCCCGGCGACGGCATCGTGGGCACCATTGCCCGCATCACCGACAAGGAGCTGGGCTTCTGCAAAAACTGCTTTGACGTGGGCTGTGTCAGCCTTTCGCTGATCATCGGCATCTGCTTCGGAAACTGGCTGCTGGGGGTAGGGCTGGGCACGCTCATCTCGATGGTGGGGGTGGGCAGGGCCATTGCAGGGTTCAACTACCTGTGCAAACGCCCGCTGCTGCAGGCCACCGGTATGGCAGGGTAAAACCAAAAACAAAAAACGAGGGACTGTCCATCGGACAGTCCCCCGTTTTTGATTATACGCCCCGCCGCCGCCAGACGCTTTCCACCGCGTAGCGCACGGCGTCAATGTGGTGGTTGTTCACGTCGGGGTAGCCGGGCAGCACCTCGCCGGTGCGGGGATCCCGCTGGTACTCGTACTCGCTGAATTCCGCCGCTGTGGCGGGACAGCGTGCCGGGTCAATGACGATGGACGCCAGCCCCTGCAGCCACTTCATACTTTCCCGCAGGCTGCCGGGCCCCTTGATGGCGGCCCGGCAGGGAAGTCCGGCCGCCCGGTAGTCGGCACAGGACTTGGGTTCTGCGGCGTCGGCGGTGAGCAGCCCGCCCTCGTCGCCGCCCACGCCCCGCTCCATCAGCAGCCGGACGGTGTCCCGGTTGGGAGTGCGGGTGCGGGTCAGCTCGTCAAAGATCACCAGGGTGCGCCGGGCGGCGTCGTAGTGCACGGCGTTGTAGGCCCAGGGGTCGGGGTACCAGCCCCAGTCCACCCCGTGGTACAGCCGGTCAAAGGCGGCGATTTCCTCGTCGGAGATTGCCCGCAGGCAGAGATTCTCGAACACCGCAGCCCCGCTGCCCACCACTTCTCCGCCGTACTCGTGACGGTAGGCGTCGGGGTTGGTCTTGCGCAGGTGTTCGGCGTCGGCCCAGAACCGTTCCCCCAGCCAGTCGGGCGGCAGATCCCGGTAGGTGGAATGGTGCACCAGCTTGCCGGTGCGGGGTTCCAGCGCGTAGCGGTTGACCCAGCTGCGGGCCATGGCCGGCGGGTTGAAACTTTTCAGCGTCAGCGTCCAGTCGCCGCCCCGCAGAATACTCTGCTCCACGTTGCGTACCTCTTCCGGTCCGTCGAATTGGTCCAGCTCCTCAAACCAACAAAGCCCCACGGCGCCAAACGGCACCTTTAGACTCTTGAGCTTGCCCGCATCGTCCAGGCCGAAAAACAGGATTTTCTGCCCCGTGGGCAGGTAGGTGCATTCCATGGGGCTGACCGTGCAGCGGAAATACCGCCCGCAGCCCAGCGCCCCGATGGCCCACACGATCTGGTTGTAGACGCTGTTGCGCAGCGTGCCTGCCACCTTGCGCAGCACCACGGCGTGACAGTCGGGGTGGCGCAGCAGCTGGTAGACCAGTTCCAGCGAAAGATAGCTGGACTTGCCCGAACCGCGTCCGCCCTTGGCCACCACTTCCTGTACGGTGCCGCTGCGTATGGCGGTGTGCACCGGCCAGAACACCGGTGCCATGATCTGTTTCAGTCTTACCCGCAGGGAACATCCCTCCTTATCCTTCGTCCACAATGACCACCCCCTCGCCGCTCTGGCCGTCGCCCAGCCCCAGATGCTTGTACAGCAGTTCCAGGGCACGCAGCTTGTCGGCCACCTTCACCGGCAGGGCGTTGTCCGCGCCGGGCACCGCAAAGGCGATGGCGGCCAGCTCGCCCAGCACATGTTCCGGCGTCAATTCATCCACGCATGGCATCCCTCCTTCCGGACAAAACAAAACTCGTGGAAGAGCAAACCCTTCCACGAGTTCTGATGCTATTATTTTACTACCATACGTTGTGAAACGCAATGAAATTTTGGGAAAACTTTCCTTACTGCGCTTCGACACCCCAAGCCTCGATCTGGGTCAGGGCAGGGAAGGGGCTGGGGTCGTCGGCCTTCTTGAGTTCGCAGAGTACCAGGCTGGTAACGGTGCGGGGACTGATGGCAAAGGTCTGGGGGATGGCGGTCTTCTCCAGGTTCAGCACCTCGGTGCTGCCGTCGCTGAACCGAACGGTGGCCTGGGTCCACCAGCTGTCGTGGGGAAAATCCGCCCGCAGGGTCAGCCGCAGTTCATCCAGCGTGACGGGGCGGCCAAAGTCCAGCGTCAGGGCGGCGTTGGGGTCCCGGTTGATGCCCCAGCTCTGGTAGGGCCAGACACCGTGGGCATCGTTCTCGTACAGGCCGTCCACGGCGTTGCGGGCCGCAAAGACCGCCTCGCCGCGGGTTTCGACGTTGGCGCTGGCGTGGGGGTAAAACCCGGTATCGCCGTGCTCGTCATAGGGGTTGAAGGCCAGGTTGCGCCGGGCGGCGATTTCCTCCCGGGTGGCAAACCGGGCGCGGATGATGTGGCATTCCCCGGTGAAGGACTTGGGGCTGTAGGTGATGGCCTGCTCGCCGAAGGGGATGTGGAAGTTGATTTCCCGCTTTTCCACATACAGCAAAGCCGGGGCCATCGTGTCCTCAAACTGGACCACGATGTACTGCCCGGGGGTGCCGATCTCCAGCGAGATGCGGTCGCCGGGGCGGTAGGCGGCCCGGTAGACCAGGCTCAGCTGCCGGGCGGCGGGGCAGGTCAGCAAGGTGGTGCCGCCTTCATCCAATACTTTCAGTTTGATCAGTTCCATAACCAGTCTCCTTTGGTTGGGGGGCTGCCATACAGCGCAGCACCCAGGTATGTACGGCGCGGCAAAGCTGCGCGGGGGTCAGGGTATCGGTGGTTAAAAACTCCGTACCGGGCTGTGCGGCAAACCAATGGCGTTTGACCGGTAGCAGCCGGGTCAGTGAGTGGTCAAAAAAAGTGCGGTCCCGGCTGGTATCGGCTTCCTTGCGGGCACACAGTACAGCAGGAGACGCATCCAGAAACAGGGTGTGCTGTGCCCGGCAGCGGCGCAGTGCCGCCAGCTCGGGTGCCAGCGCCTGCGCCACCGGCCAGTCCATCCCGATGGAAGCGGGGTAATGCAGGGTATAAAATTCGATCTCGCTGGCGCCCAGATCGGTCACCACACAGGAAAAGGACTGTGCGGCCTCCCAGAGGGTGATCTCGTTCAGGATGAACAACCGCTGAATGGTCAGGTAATCCGCAAAGCAGTGTTTGTCCAATCCCAGGCGCCGTACCTCGGCAACGGGGACGGAAATATCCTCCTCCAGCACCCGTATGCGGGGCTCGTGGGCTGCCAGCCAGCGGGCGGCGGTGGTTTTCCCCACCGCCATGCCGCCCTGCAACGAAAGAACCAGTGCCATGGTGGTCAACCCAGCCGGATCTGCAGCCGCCCGGTGAACCGGACCACCGTGCGGTACAGGGTGTCGGGCCAGGCCAGCCGCAGCCGGCTGTCGGTGATGGAAAGGGTTTCGGTGGTGATTTGCCGGACCGCACCGGTCAGCTGCGCCCGGGCCAAGGAACCGAACTGCAGGGCCAGACCGTCCACGGTGGGCGGTTCCTGGCTCATCAGGCTCAGCTGTACTGTGCCGGTGTAGTCGGTTTCGTCGGTCAGGGTCAGGCCCTGGGCGGTCAGCCGGGCCGTGCGGCGGTAATAGTGCAATCCCGGCACCGGGCCGTAGGCGGGGGCCAGGTCCATGGCCAGGCCGTCGGGCAGAACCTCCACATCCCGGGCGGCATATTCGGCCCCGGGAAGCTGGTCATGGACTCCGTCGGGTCCCACAAAGCGGGGCAGGTTGTGCCAGCAGGACTGCATGGTCCAGATCTCGTACCGCTGGGGGCTGAAGGTCTTTTTGCAGTAGGTCTCCACCCCCACGTCGATGAGCAGCGGCTTGCCGTCCTTGTAGAGGGTTACGCTGCCGGTGTCGTTGTGGTTGTGGCTGTCGGCGTTGCCGCCGGCCTTGAACCCTGCCACAAAGGCACCGGCCCGGCAGACCCGCAGTCCCACGCTGGGGTACCACACGTTGGAGGGGACGCCGGTGTCTGTGGGGTGGTAGCCGCGTACCTCCGCCTCGGCAAAGGCGGTCTGGACGTGGTAGAACAGGTTGATGCCTTCCGAGTCGTCGGCTGCCGTAAGATGGTCGGGGTCCGGATCGGCGGCAAAATCGGCGGCGGCCAGGGCCATCAGCGCCGGGCTGCCCACCCGCTTGCCGAACAGGTACTCCCGCACACCCCGGGCACCGGCCAGCGGACTGCAATCGGAAAAATTCAGATAGTACCGGCCTGCCACATGCATCTGGGCAATGTAATCGGCCAGGTTGCGGATCTTGGACTGCTGCCACACATCGTCCAGCAGACCGGGGGCCAGGGCACAGAGAATTTCCAGGGCGTTGAAAAAGGTCAGTGCCGCGTGGCGGTAGTACTGGGCTCCCTCGCTGCAGCAGCCGTCCTCGCCGTAATCCTTCAGGAAGCAGTCCATGCTGTAGGCAGCCCGCTGCACACCGGCCCGCACCCGTTTGGAGCTGCCGGGATGCAGCAGTGCCAGGGCGATCAGACAGTTCTGGGTGCACCAGGTGGTCCAGTTGCACATGGGTTCGTCCCCGTTGCCCATCCACCAGAAGTGACTCGTCTCCCAGGGATGCAGGATGCGGCGGTCCACCTCCCGCATCAGGCGGGTGTCCAGCCCGGGAAAGGCCTTTTCCAGAGGGGCGCCCAGCAGATAGTGCACCATGGCCAGCAATGCGCCGGTCTCGGCGGCGAACAGGTCCACGATGGGGCGGGTGGTATCCGGCAGGGGCAGCTGCGGGGTGTCCCGGATGTAGCTGTTGTGGGCGGGCAGCTGCCAGGCGCTCTCCTCGCACAGGGCCCACACCAGATCGGCAATTTTGGGCAGGTATTCCCCGGTATCGCCCATGCACTCGGCCATGACCAGCCGGCAGAGCAGCCGACGGCGTGTGAAATAGGCATGTTCGTACCGGGCCCGGTTGCCGGTTTGGGTAAAGTCCAGCCACAGGTGCAGTGGCAGCGGCGGAATCTGCCGGGCGGCACGGGCAGCCTCGCCCCCGCCGTACAGCCAACGGTCAAAGCCGGGCAGGGTGTCCCAGGCGGCGCGGTCCCGCACCGGGGGACAGGGAATCCAGCGTCCCGGTGCAAAGTCGGGGCAGGCGGCAATCCGTTCAGTCAACATCGATGGCATCCTCCTTGGTATCGGTATCGTCCCGCAGTTTGCGCAGGTAGGTGCGGGGACTGACTCCCTCGATCTTTTTGAAAACTTTGCTGAAATAGAAGGCACTCTCAAAACCCAGCCGCTCGCTGATCTCGTAGATCTTCAGGTCGGTGGAGGCCATCAATTCCTTGGCGGCGGCAATGCGGGTCTCGGTGACGAATTCCACAAAGCTGGTCTCGCCGTTCTGGCTGAACAGCTGGCTGAGATACCCGGGACTGAAGTTGAAGACCGCCGCCACATCGTTGAGGGAGAGCCGTTTGCTGGGATTCTTGCGGATGTAGTCCTGCACCTCCGCCACAATGCGGGCCCGGTGATCCAGCGGGGTGCGGGCCTCGGTGCGGTAAAAGACGATGGGTTCCTTTTCGCTGAGCAGCGGCAGCGCCGACAGGGCGGTTTTCTGGCTTTGGGGAATGTGGTGCAATACACTGGTGGGGGTGCCCACCGCCCACCAGATGGTGGTGGAAAAGTATTTGTACAGAATGTCGGTGACCTTTTGCAGAATGGGCGTCAGCCGTTCTTCCAGGTTTTCTTTGCCGTCCAGCAACAGCAGCACACAGAAATGCCGCAGGTCCATGCCGGTCACCTGGCAGGGCAGATATTTGGGCAGAATGTCGGCGGCCATGCGGGTTACACCGGCGCTCAGGGCCACCTGCTGTTCGGGGTCCAGTTCCCGGTTGCGGATGTCCGCAATGGCGGTGGTGTAGGCTTCCGCCTCCAGCGTCAGTCCCAGTTCTTGACACTGGGTACGGATCTCCGTATCATGGGGGAAGGCACCGTTGTACAGCTGTATAAAAAATCGTTCCCGGTAGGATTCCAGGCTGCCGGTGGCGGCGGGGGCGGGGCTGCGCAGTGCCTTTTCCTTGTCCACGGCCTCCCGGGCACGGTCCAGGGCGGCGGTCAGGTTTTCCGCCGTCAGGTCCATCTTGACCAGGTAATCCACGGCGCCCAGGCCCATGCTGCGGCGCACGTAGTCGAATTCCTCGTAGCTGGTCAGCATCAGGAAGACCGGCAGCGTGCCGAATTCCCGGTGGGACTTTTCGGCCAGCTGCAACCCGTCCAGCACCGGCATGCGGATGTCGGACACCACGATGTCGGGATGCAGTTCCCGGATCTTTTCCAGGGCTTCGCCGCCGTTGCGGGCGGTGCCCACCAGTTCATAGCCCAGCGCCGCCCAGTCCAGCATGCTTTGCATGCCAATGAGTACCAGCGGTTCGTCATCCGCCAACAAAACACGGATCATCAAATGTCTCCTTTCCGGTCGGGCTTGCCGGGCAGCCGGATGATTACGGTGGTGCCCTGCCCGGGGGTGGAATCAATGGTCAGACCGTACGCCTCGCCAAAACTGTACTGCAGCCGGCGGTGCACATTCCAGATGCCCACATGGCGGTACTTGGCAGCGGCCTCCTCGGGGCCGGGTTCGGTCAGGGCCTTGGCGGCCTGTTCCGCCGTCATGCCCACGCCGTCGTCGGTCAGGCGGATCAGGATGTCGTTGCCGGCATCCGGGTCATGGGCGATGGTCAGCAGAATGCTGCCCGCACAGCCCTTGGGCTCGATGCCGTGGAAGATGGCGTTTTCCACCAGGGGCTGCAGGGTGAAGCGGGGGATCATGCAGTCCCGGCAAAAGCGCTCATCTTCGATGTAGGTGACTTCCAGCGTGATGGTGCCGCCGTAGCGATACTGCTGGATGGTGAAGTAATCGTTGAGCAGGGCAAATTCCTCCTGCAGGGGCACCAGCCGCTCGTTGCCCTTGGAAACGCTCTTCATCAGCCGGGACAGGGCCATCGTCATCTCGGCAATGCCGGGGGCATGTTGGATGGTGGCCATCCACTTGATGCTGTTCAATGTATTATAGATGAAATGGGGGTTGATCTGGTTTTGCAGCATGCGGTATTCCAGATCTTTTTTCTGCCGCTCGTCGTCCAGCCGTTTTTCCATCAGGGAGGACACCGACCGCGACAGCCCGTTGATGCCCCGGCCGATGTCGCCCATCTCGTTGTCCCACTCGATGGACGGATTGGGGGAAAAATCCCCCTGGCCAATGCGCGTCAGCTGGTCCTGCAACGCCTGTACCGGCGCCGAAATCATATGGCGCAGCAGCATGGTCAGTACCACACCCAGCAGCAGGATGGCGGCCAGTGCCCAGAGCAGCGGCATCAGCATGGCGGGCAGCTGGCCCAGAATGACGGTACTGGGCAGCGTCTGGGCAATGTACAGATCATGGCTGCCCACCGGGTAGGCCAGCACGATCTGGCCCTGATAGTCGAACACCCGGGTGCGGCTGTCCAGCAGCTCAAAGCGGTCGGCATCCGTCCGGGGCGCAAATGTGGTGCCGGCGTTTTCCACCGGCAGCAGATGGTCGTCCTGGATCAGCCAGACCTGGCCGTCCATGAACCAGAACAGTTCGCAGCCGTCCATCAGGGCATAGTCCTGCACGGTGTCGGTAATCAGGTCGCTGGACACGGCAATGTACACTTCGGCGGTCTGACCGCTGGTCTGACTGGATATGGTGCGGATGACCGGGATGATCTCCTTCTGGCCGTAGAGGATCAGCGGGTCGGTGGCCAGCATGGTCCAGGAATTCTCTTTCTGGCCGCCGGTAAAACCGGGCAGAAGGGAGAGGGTATCCGCATTGAGGGCCATGCTCTGGGCCACGGCGGTGCCCTGCTGCATGATGCGGGTCGCTCCGTCGGTCACCAGAAGCCGGCGCAGGTAGCGCGCCGTATGCTGGGAGGAATATTTGTTCAGCACCAGGTTGTACACGTCCAGCAACTGCTTGGAGGGGGAACTGGTAAAGACAAAATTGCGCACCGTACTGTCCACGGTGCACCAGTTCGCCAGGGTGTCGATTTCCGCAACGCTCTGGTACAGGGTGTTGGCGGCAACCTGTAAATTGTATTCGGTGGACTGGGCGGTGGCGCGGGTGGTACTGCGGTAGAGGGTCAGCACACTGGCCAAAAAGACGCTCAAGGCAATGAGCGCCGTAAAGGTTAAGGAAAGAACAATCACCCGGGCACGGATGGAATGACGCAGGCGAGGCATGCGCAGCAACTCACTTTCATGGAAATAACGCCCTTATTATACAAAATAGGAAGGCAATACGCAAAGGAATTGTGCAAGAGGCTACAAAAATTGCAGGTTTTGAAAAAAATTACAGGTTTTGCCGCCCCGGGCAGGGCAAAGAATGATAATTTTGCAAAAGTTACCGCAAAAATTCCATCTGTTTTTTACTCGTTGTTCACTATAATAAAGACACCAAACGGGCCGTGCCCCACGGCAGGCCCAAATAACAAGGAGGAGAATAACGTATGAAGAAGTTTTTGGCACTGACGATGGCCGGCGCTATGGCGCTGTCTCTGGCCGCTTGCGGCGGAAGCACCAGCAGCGAAGCCACCAGCGAGGCTGCCAGCACCGAGGCGGCCGGCACCACCGAGACCGCTACCGACGGTGAGCAGGTCACGCTGAACTGGGCTGTGTGGGACCTGGAGTCCACCGCTTACTGGCAGGCCATGGCGGACGGCTATATGGCCAGCCACCCCAACGTCACCATTGAGATGACTGACCTGGGCTCCACCGATTACATGACCCAGCTGGCCACCCAGCTGGCCGGCGGCAACGGCGAGCTGGACATCCTGACCATCAAGGATATCCCCGGTTACTCCAACCTGATCAACCTGGAGATGCTCGTTCCCATGAACGACCTGCTCACCCGTGACACCGCAGACTTCGGCGGCGTGATCGAGCAGCTGACCGCTTCGGACGGCAACTTCTACGCCGTTCCCTTCCGCTCCGACTTCTGGGTGCTGTTCTATAACAAGGACATGTTCGACCAGGCCGGTATCGACTACCCCACCAACGACATGACGATGGAGCAGTTCGACGCCCTCATCCGTGAAGTGTCCGAGAAGACCGGCGCCTACGGCAACATCTACCACACCTGGCGTTCCGATGTCACCCTCTTCGGCATCCTGGACGGCCAGAACACCATCATCGACGGTACTTACGACTTCCTGAAGCCTTACTACGAGATGGTCCTCTCTGAGCAGGCCGACGGCGTTGTGCCCGACTACGGCGAACTGAAGACCAGCGGCCTGCATTACTCCGCTGCCTTCGAAAACGGCCAGGCCGCCATGTGCAACATGGGCAGCTGGTTCATCGCCACCCTGCAGACCTACAACGCTGAGGCGGAAGCCAACGGCGTCGAGCCCGTCAACTTCGGCATGGTCAAGTATCCCCATCCGGAAGGCGTCGAAGCCGGCACCACTCTGGGCACTGTGACCAGCCTGGGCATCAACCCCTACTCCGAGAACCAGGCCGCCGCTGCGGACTTCATCAACTGGTGTGTCTCTGACGAGGGCGCTGCCGCCATCGCCGCCACCGGCACCTTCCCGGCCGTCTCCAACGAGCAGATCAACGACATCATCGCTGCCACCGAAGGCTTCCCCACCGACGAAGCTTCCAAGGAAGCGCTGAACACCGTGGCCGTCTACCTGGAGATGCCCCTCACCGACAAGGCCTCCGAGATCGAGACCGTCCTCAACGAGGAGCATGACGCCATCATGACCGGCGCCGAGACCGTGGACGATGGCATTGCCAACATGAACAGCCGCGTGCAGGAAGTGCTGGCCGGCTGAGTTCCCTTCGGTCCGTAACTGACCCAACCGCAACCTGATCGGGGCGGGCGAGCAGCGCCCGCCCTGATTTTTTTACGGCCAAACCCCGCATCCATCGCTGTTTTGAGGAGGAATACTTATGGCGCAAACCGCCCAGACCGCCCCGGCGGTCCAAAAGAAAGGGATGAGCAAGAGCCTGCGTGAAAGTCTTGTGGCGTACAGTTTCATCGCGCCCAACTTCATCGGCTTCTGCGTGTTCACCCTGATCCCGATGATCTTTGCCATCGGCCTGGCCTTCTGTGACTGGGACGGCGTGCATGCCGTGCAGTTCATCGGCCTGCAGAACTTCATCGACCTGCTGGACGACGATACCTTCAAGGCGTCCTTCGTCAACACCATCGTCTACACCGTGGGCACCGTGCCCCTGACGCTGGTTTGCAGCCTGGGCCTGGCCGTCCTGCTCAACCAGAAGGTCAAGTTCCGCAACTTCTTCCGTACCGTCTCCTTCTTCCCCTACGTGGCGTCCCTGGTGGCGGTGGCTGCGGTCTGGAACATGATCTTCAGCCCCTCCATGGGGCCTGTCAACCAGGTCCTGGCTTCCCTGGGTGTGGAAAACCTGCCCCGCTGGGCTGCCGGCAAGGACACGGCCATGATCACCGTCATCCTGTTCAGCGTCTGGAAGAACATGGGCTACTACATGGTTATCTACCTGGCCGGCCTGCAGGGCACCAACCTGGAGCTCAACGAGGCTGCCGAGCTGGACGGCGCCAACAAGTGGCAGATCTTCTGGCATGTGATCCTGCCCCAGCTGCGCCCCACCACCTTCTTCGTCATCATCATGCTGACCATCTCCTCCTTCAAGGTGTATGATCAGATGTACATGATCACCCAGGGCGGCCCCGGTAACGCCACCATGACGCTGGTCTACGACATCTACAATGTGGCCTTCGTCAACACCCCGCGCTACGGCTACGCCAGCGCCATCTCGATGGTGCTCTTCGTGCTGGTGCTCATCGTCACCATCGTACAGTTCCGCGGCTCTGCCGCCAACGACTAAGGAAAGGAGGAACCCATCATGGCACAGACTATGGCAGTCAAATCCCATTCCGCCAAGGCCCAGCACCGGGTGACGATGGTCGTCATCTACGTACTGCTGGTGGTCATCGCGGCGCTCATGCTGATTCCCTTCCTGTGGATGCTGTCGGCGTCCTTCAAGATGAACAAGGACGTCTTCGCCTTCCCCATCGAGTGGATCCCCTCCAATCCGCGGCCCCGCAACTACGTGGACATCTGGACCAAGATCCCGCTGCTGACCTTCATCGGCAACACCGCCAAGCTGACCATTATCGTCACGCTGCTGCAGCTCTTCACCTCCAGCTTTGCCGCTTACGCCTTCGCCAAGCTGAACTTCAAGGGCAAAAAGGCGCTCTTCCTGGGCTACATCGCCACCATCGCGGTGCCCTGGCAGGCCTACATGGTGCCCCAGTTCATGATGATGCGCTCCTGGGGCCTCAACAACACCCACCTGGCCATCATCTGCCTGCAGGCCTTCAGCGCCTTCGGCGTCTTCCTCATGAAGCAGTTCTATGAGGGTGTGCCCAGCGAACTGTGCGAGGCTGCCCGTATCGACGGTCTGTCCGAGTACGGCATCTGGTGGCGGATCATGCTGCCGCTGTCCAAGCCGGCACTGTCCACCCTGACCATCTTCACCTTCGTTTCCACCTGGAACGACTTCCTCGGCCCCCTGATCTATTTGACCAAGACCGAGCTCAAGACCATCCAGATCGGCCTGCGTATGTTCATCAGCCAGTACTCCGCCGAGTACGGCCTGATCATGGCGGCCTCCGTCATCGCTTTGATCCCCGTGCTGATCGTCTTCCTTGCCCTGCAGAAATATTTCGTCCAGGGCGTTGCGTCCGCGGGCCTGAAAGGCTAAACTTTACCCCAAGGGGGCACGGCATAAGGCCCGTGCCCCTTTTTGTATGAGGTGTTTTATATGAAAACGTATGCTCTTCCCGTCATGACCGACGAACAGGCGGCCGCCGCGCTGGACCGCGCCGTGGCCCAGGTGCGCATCAACCTGCCGCTTTACACCGACCGGTGCCAGAACCATTCCAGCGTCAACGGCCTCTATCCCGCCTGCGAGAACAACCAGTGGACCTGCGGCTTCTGGCCCGGTGAGGTCTGGCTGTCCTACGAGCGCACCGGCGACGAAGCCTTCCGCCATACCGCCGAGACTCTGGTGGAAAGCTTCGCCTACCGCATCGACCATAAAATCGAGGTGGACCACCACGACATGGGCTTTCTGTACAGCCCCTCCTGCGTGGCCGCCTACAAACTGACCGGCAGTGAACTGGGCAAAGTATCCGCCATCAAGGCCGCCGACCAGCTGATGGCCCGCTTCCAGCCAAAGGGCCAGTTCATCCAGGCCTGGGGCGAGATGGGCGCGCCGGAAAACTACCGCTACATCATCGACTGTCTGCTCAACCTGCCGCTGCTCTACTGGGCCAGCGAGGTCACCGGTGACGCCAAGTATGCCGACATCGCCCACCGCCATATCACCACCTGCCTGGCCAACTCCTTCCGGCCGGACGGTTCCACCTACCACACCTTCTTCATGAACCCCGACGGCACCCCCAGCCACGGTGCCACCTGCCAGGGTTACAAGGACGACAGCTTCTGGGCCCGCGGCCAGGCCTGGGGCGTTTACGGCAGCGTGCTGAGCTACCGCTACACCAAAAATCCCGCCTATCTCGACACCTTCCGCCGGGCGCTGGACTTCTACCTGACCCGCCTGCCCGAGGACCTGGTACCCTACTGGGATATGATCTTCACCTCCGGCACCGAGGAACCGCGGGATTCCTCCAGCGCGGCCATCGTGGCCTGCGGTCTGCTGGAAGCGGCCAAGTATGTGGACCAGGCCGAGGCCGAAGGCTACACCACCCTGGCCCGCCAGATGCTGGGCAGCCTGGACGCTCACTATGCCGTGCGGGACCGGCGCCCCGGCGCCGGCCAGCTGGCCCACGGCACCTACAGCAAAAAGAGCCCCTACAACACCTGCACGCCGGAAGGCGTGGACGAGTGCACCAGCTGGGGCGACTATTTCTACATGGAAGCGCTGACCCGTCTGACCAAGGACTGGCAGCTCTACTGGTAACGAAAACGGGGGAAAGAAAACGATGTTGTATCCGCAACAGAACGGCGCCCGCCTCTGCGTGGCGCAGGATGGGCTGTGGGATTTCTGCCTCAGCCACGACCTGGACGGGCAGGATGTCCGCCCGGCCGAACCGCTGCCCGGCGCCCGCCGGATGGCCGTGCCTGCCAGCTACAATGACCAGGGCGAGGACAAGGCCCTGCGCGACCACTACGGCTGGGCATTTTACCAAAAAATGATCACGCTGCCGGCGCTGTGTGCCGGCCAGCGGGTGGTGCTGCGCTTCGGCGCCGTCACCCACAAAGCCCGGGTCTGGCTGGACAGCAAGCTGATTGCCGAGCACAAGGGCGGTTTTTTGCCCTTTGAGGCGGATGTCACCGACCTGCTGGTACCCGGCACGCCGGCCCGTCTGACGGTGGCCTGCGACAACCGGGTGGATCATTCCACCCTGCCCATCGGCAACGAGCCGGGCCAGATCGCCTTCTTTGGCTCGGACAATGCGGGCATCCCCTCGGTGGAACACGCCAAGGCCAACGCGGCGCCCCAGAACCGCCCCAATTTTGACTTCTTCAACTTCGCGGGCATCCACCGCCCGGTGTGGCTCTACACCACGCCCAAGGCGTACATCCGGGACATCACGCTGGTGCCCCACAACGACGGCCGCCTGGACTACCGGGTGGACACCGAAGGGGAGGGGACCGCACAACTGGAAATCCTGGCGCCCGATGGCACCGTGGTGGCCACGGCGTCCGGTGCGGCCGGTACCGTGACGGTAAAAGCCCCGCAGCTGTGGGAGCCCTGGCCCGGCACGCCCCACCTGTACACCGCCCGGGTGACCTTTGGCGCCGACCGGTACGACCAGACCTTCGGCTTCCGGGAAATCCGTGTCGAAGGCACCAGGGTGCTGCTCAACGGCAAGCCGGTCTACTTCAAGGGCTTCGGCAAGCACGAGGATTCCGCCTTCCATGGCCGCGGCCTGGACCAGTGCCTCAATGTCAAGGACGCCAATCTGCTGCACTGGCTGGGGGCCAACGCCGTGCGCACCAGCCACTACCCCTACAGCGAGGAATTCTATGACCTGTGCGACCGGGAGGGCATCCTGGTCATCGACGAAACGCCCGCCGTGGGCATCGGTGCCGGCGCCGCCCAGGACCCCTACAAGACCTTCCCCATTGCGGAACACCACCGGGACGTGGTGCGGGATATGATCGACCGGGACAAAAACCATCCCTGTGTCATTATGTGGAGCCTGGGCAACGAACCGGACCTTGAACATTTCCCGAAATCGGCGTATGATTATTGGAGACCCCTTTACGGGCTGGCCCATGCCCTGGACCCCCAGGACCGCCCGGTCACGCTGGTCTGCTGCCAGAACGATTACACCAAGGACATCACCACCCGCACTATGGATGTGGTCTGCCTGAATCGCTACTACGGCTGGTACAACCTGTCGGGTGACCTGGACGCCGCCTGTGCCGCCTGGAATGAGGAACTGGATTTCTGGGCCGAACAGGGCAAGCCGGTCATGTTCACCGAATACGGTGCCGACACGGTGGAAGGCCTGCACGACACCCGGGCCGGGATGTTCAGCGAGGAATACCAGGCTGAATATTTTGAGCGCATCAACGCCGAGATTGACAAGCGTCCCTTCTTTGTGGGGGAACTGCTGTGGAACTTTGCGGACTTTGCCACCATTCAGGGACCCATGCGGGTGGGCGGCAACCGCAAAGGCGTGCTGACCCGGGACCGCCGCCCCAAGCTGGCCGCGCACCTGCTGCGCCGTCGCTGGCTGGCCATCCCCAATTTCGGTTATAAGGGGTGAGCAGGATGGAATTACAGAACCGTCAGGATTTTGAGGCGCTGCTGCTGCGCATCCTCACCCCCCTGGAAGGTCTCTATTCGCCGGAAGGCGCGCTGCTGCAGCTGGGCGATACCGGCGTCAGCTATCCCCGCCGCACCGTCGGTATGGAAGGCTTCTCCCGCCCGCTGTGGGGGCTGGCCCCCTACTGGATGGGCGGCGGCAAGGCTGAGCACTTTGCCGAAATTTACCGCCGCGGTCTGGCCGCCGGTACCGATCCCGCAGGCCCCGAATACTGGGGGGATCCCGGGGATTATGACCAGTTGTTTGTGGAAATGGCGGCCATCGGCTGTGCCATGCTGGAAGTGCCCCAGATCGTCTGGGATCCCCTGTCCCGGCAAGCCAAAGAAAACCTGGCCCGCTGGCTGGACACCATCAACCACCACGAGCTGCCCCACTGCAACTGGCTGTTCTTCCGGGTGCTGGTCAACCTGGCACTGGATTCGGTGGGCATGCCCTGCGATCTGGCTCTGATGGAACGGGACCTGAACGAGGTGGACAGCTGGTATGTGGGCGACGGCTGGTACACCGACGGCACACCGGATGTGAAACCCCAGCGGGATTACTACATCCCCTGGGCACTGCAGTACTACGGCGTGCTGTACAGCGTCTTTGCCGCCCAGCGTGACCCCGCCCGGGCCGAAACCTTCCGCCAGCGGGCGCTGGCCTTCGGTAAGGAATTTGCCTACTGGTTTGACAAAAACGGCGCGGCGCTGCCTTATGGCCGCAGCCTGGGGTACCGGTTCGGTCAGTGCGCCTTCTACTCCGCCTGTGTCTTTGCCGGGCTGGAGCCGCTGCCCCTGCCGGAGATGAAGGGCATCATTGTGCGCAACCTGCAGTGGTGGTGCGCCCGTCCCATCTTTGACCGGGACGGCGTGCTGACCATCGGCTACGGCTATCCCCAGCTCTATATGAGCGAAAAATACAATTCCCCGGGCAGCCCCTACTGGGGCATGAAGACCTTCCTGGTCATGGCCCTGCCGGAGAACCATCCCTTCTGGACGGCCCCGGCGGCCCCGCTGCCCGAGCTGCCCGCCCTCTATGCCATGAAGAGCGCCGACCTGCTCTTCCAGCGTCTGCCCGACGGCCAGGTGAACGCCTACGCCCCCGCCGAGGTGGAACAGAACGAACACGGCCAGTTCAGCGAAAAGTACGGCAAATTCGTCTACAATACCCGGTTCGGGTTCTCGGCATCCCGCAGCTATGTACAGCTGGAACAGGCTGCCCCGGACAGCATGCTGGCCTTTGTCATCGACGGCTATGTGTTCATCCGCCGCCACAGCGAGCATTTCCAGCTGTGGGGAGAACGCCTCATCAGCCAGTGGAGTCCCTTTGCGGGCATCACGGTCGTCACCGAACTGGTTCCCCAGGGGATGGGGCACCTGCGCCGTCACACCGTGCGCAGCCGCATTGCCTGCACGGCCTACGACTGCGGCTTCGCGGTGCCCAAATTCTGTGCGGGCTTTGCCGCCTCGGCCGAAGGAGCCCGGGCCGAAGCCCACAACGGGGAATTGGGCTGCCTGGTGACCGGGCAGCAGGGCGGCACCGGCGTCGTGCTGGACGCCTGGCCCAACACCAGCCTGTACAACCCCAACACCGTCATACCCGCCGTACGGTATGACATTCCCGAAGGAGAAGTGACGCTTGCCACCAAGGTGGAGAGCGCCTGTAAATAACGGCTGTTTCAGCCGATCCCCCCGAAAGGAGCCCTGTCTATGCCTACCATCAAACCGGAACTCCGCTGGCTGACCGATCCCACGGTCTTTGCCGTCAACCGGCTGGACGCCCATTCCGACCATGTGGCCTACCGTACCCTGGAGGAAGCGGTCGCCGACCGCACCAGCCTGCGCCAAAGCCTGGACGGCGAATGGCGCTTTGCCTGGAGCCCCAACCCCGCCGCCCGTCCAGCGGATTTCTGGCGCCCGGAGGCCGATCTCTCGGGCTTCGGCACCATCCGGGTGCCGGGGCATATCGAGCTGCAGGGCTACGGCGAACTGCAATACACCAATACCCTCTACCCGTGGGACGGCCGCGCCGCCCTGCGCCCGCCCCAGATCGACTGGGACAACGCCCCGGTGGGCAGCTATGTAACCGACTTCACCCTGGACGAAGGGCTGCGGGGCCAGCGGGTCTGCATCAGCTTCCAGGGCGTCGAGCAGGCCCTGTACCTATGGTGCAACGGTGTTTTTGTGGGCTACGCCGAGGACAGCTTCACCCCCTCGGAGTTTGAGCTGACCGACTGCCTGCAGGAGGGTGTCAACCGCCTTTGTGTCGAGGTGCACAAGCGTTGCAGTGCCTCCTGGATTGAGGACCAGGACTTTTTCCGGTTTTCGGGCATCTTCCGTTCGGTGTTCCTCTATGCCAAGCCCAAGGTGCATCTGGCCGACCTCTGGCTGCAGACCGGGCTGGAACCGGACAACACCACCGGCACGCTGACCCCCCGCCTCAAACTGGAAGGGGAGACTGACGGCGCTGCCGTGACGCTGCGCCTGGCCGACGATGAGGGCTATGCCCTCTACGACGGGCCGGTCAACGGCGATACGCTGGAGCTGCAGGGGGTGCAGCCCTGGAGCCACGAGACCCCCACCCTCTACCACGCGCTGCTGACCCTCACCGATGCCGCCGGCACCGTGCAGGAAGTGGTGCCCTACGACATCGGCTTCCGCCGGTTCGAAATGATCGACGGGGTGATGTGCCTGAACGGGGAGCGGGTGGTCTTCAACGGTGTCAACCGCCACGAGTGGAACGCCGAAAAGGGCCGCGCCATCGGCCCCGAGGATATGTATGCGGCCATGGAGGTCTTTTTACGCAACAACATCAACGCCGTGCGCACCTGCCATTATCCCGACCAGAGTCTGTGGTACGACCTGTGCGACCGCAACGGCATCTACATGATTGACGAAGCCAACCTGGAAAGCCACGGCAGCTGGCAGAAGCTGGGCGGCGTGGAGCCCAGCTGGAACGTGCCGGGCAGCCTGCCGGAATGGAAGGAATGTGTGGTGGACCGCGCCCGCAGCATGTTTGAGCGGGACAAAAACCACGCGGCGGTGCTCATCTGGTCCTGCGGCAACGAGAGCTATGCCGGGGAAGACATCCTGGCCATGAGCGACTTCTTCCACAAGAACGACCCCGGCCGGCTGGTGCACTACGAGGGCGTGTTCCACAACCGCGCCTTTGACCAGATCAGCGACATGGAAAGCCGCATGTACGAAAAGCCCTGGAACATCCGGGATTATCTGGAAGCCAAGCCCGCCAAACCCTTTGTTCTCTGCGAATATATGCACGACATGGGCAACAGCCTGGGCGGCATGGAAAGCTACATCCGCCTGGCCGAAGAATATCCCCAGTACCAGGGCGGCTTCATCTGGGACTACATGGACCAGGCACTCTGGCATACCGACGCCCTGGGACGCCGGGTGCTGGGCTACGGCGGTGATTTCGGCGAGCGCACCACCGACTACAACTTCAGCGGCAACGGCATCGTCTATGCCGACGGCGCCGAAAAGCCCGCCATGCAGGAAGTGCGCTACTGGTATGCCGACGCAGCCGACCGGGCGGCCTACGATGCCCGCAACGCCGCGGCCGCCAACGCGGCCGACGCGGCCCTGGCGGCCGAATGGAACGCCCGGCCCACCGCGCCGCTGACCGTGACCGAAGGGGACGGCAACCTGGGTGTCAAAGGCAACGGGTTTGAAATTCTCTTCTCCTACACCGAAGGCGGCCCGGTCTCGCTGCGCATGGGCGGCGCCGAATGGCTCTGGCGCGCCCCGCGGCCGTCGGTCTGGCGGGCAGCCACCGACAATGACCGTGGCTGTGGGTTCCCGCAGCGCAGTGCGGCCTGGCTGGCGGCCGATACACTGGCCAAAGCCGGCAAACCGGAGATTCTGGAGCAATCCGCTCAGAAGGTGGTACTGCGCTACACCTTTGCGCTGCCCGCCGTACCGGGTACCGAGGCGGTGCTGACCTACACCGTCACCGACCGGGGCGCCCTGGAGGTGGAAGCCGTCTACCATGGCGCCGCCGGTGCGCCGGAGCTGCCCTGTTTCGGCGTGACCTTCCAGACCGCGGCCCCGGTGGCCGCCACCCGCTGGACCGGTCTTTCGGGCGAAACCTACCCCGACCGGTACAAGGGCGCCGAATTCGGCTGCCATGAGGAAGTGCCGCACATCGAACCGCATCTGGTACCCCAGGAATGCGGCCTGCACCTGCAGACCCGCCGCGCGGTGCTGCAGCAGCGGGATGCCCGCGGCCGTACCACCGCGGCCCTGGAATTGCAGAGCTGCGGCGAACCGTTTGCCTTCCGGGCGCTGCCCAACACCGCCCAGGAACTGGAAGCGGCCCAACACATCAGCGAGCTGCCGGACACCGGCCGCACCAGCGTGACGGTGCTGGGAGCCATGCGGGGTGTGGGCGGCATCGACAGTTGGGGGACCGACGTGGAGGACGCCTACCGCCTGGACGGTGCAGCCGACTACACCACCCGGTTCCGCATCCTGTTGCGGTAAACCATTCCGGATGCAAAAAACAGAAGGGACGCACCCGCATGGGTGCGTCCCTTCTGCTATATGGGGGAAAAAACGGGAGTGTCAGATGTCTTCGGTGTGCAGGAACCAGGCGAAGCCATAGGGATACAGCTCCACATCGTTCAGGTCGTCCCGGTGACCGCCATACATCAGCTCATCATAGGGGCCCTTCTCCCAGGAGGAGACGTGCACAAATTCCGGGCTGAAGTTGAAGAAAGCGATCAGCTTATGGCCCTGGTACCACCGGCCAACGCCCAGTACATGGCTGCTGCCGGTGTCAAAAGTCCACACATCGGCCTGGGCGTCAAAGGCTTGCTCTTCGGCACGGATGGTTTCCATCCGGCGCAGGCCTTCAAACTGTTTGCCCTGGCGGGTGGTGGTGTCATGGCGCAACTCGGCCAGATCCCACTGGAAGTTGCCGCGGTGGATGTACCGGCTGTCGTCCCACTTTTCGGGATCGTCGTGGTAGGTATAATCGTTCAGCTGGCCGATCTCATCGCCGCTGTAGAGCACCGGAATGCCGCTCTGGGTCAGCATCCAGGCGTGCAGCATCAGGTCGCAGGAGATGGCCCGCTCCAGCTTGAAGGGGTCTTTCTCGAAGTCGGCCGCTTCCACACCACACAGCGAGGCGGTGGTGCCGCACAGGCGGGCATCACCCAGGCGGGGGTCATCGTTGTACAACTCACCCCGGCTGTCGCTGCCCGGCCATTTGCCGGTGAACCAGTCGTTCAGGAACTTCTTGTGGGCTACCTCGTTGGTGCCGAACCGGGCACCCAGCCAGGGGTAGTCCAGGCCCCAGCCGATGTCGTCATGGCAGCGCAGATAGTTCAGGAACAGGAAGTCCCGGGGCAGCGCGCAGACGGTATCCATCTGGTGGCGCAGCAGCGAAACATCCCCCGTGGCCAGCGAGTTCCAGGTGGTGGCCATGGTGGTCACGTTATACAGCATGTGGCATTCCGGTTTTTCCGGCGTGCCGAAGTAGGGCACCACCTTGGCGGGCTCCATGACCACCTCGCCCAGCAGCAACACGCTGGGGCAGACGATCTCGCAGACCATTCGCATCATCCGCACCAGGGTGTGGACCTGGGGCAGGTTGCGGCAGGAGGTGCCCAGCTCTTTCCAGATATAGGGGACCGCGTCCAGGCGGATGACGTCAATGCCGCGGTTGGTTAAGTAGAGCAGGTTCTCCGTCATGTCGTTGAACACCACGGGGTTGGCGTAGTTCAGGTCCCACTGGTAGGGATAGAAGTTGGTCATGACCACCTGCTGGCAGTCGTCCAGCCAGGTAAAGCTGCCCGGCGCCGTGGTGGGGAAGACCTGGGGCACTGTTTTCTCGAATTCGTTGGGAATATCCCAGTTGTCATAGAAGAAGTACCGCTCCCGGTAGCCCGGTTCACCTGCCCGGGCCTTTTTGGCCCACTCGTGGTCCTCGCTGGTGTGGTTCATGACGAAGTCCAGACACAGGCTCATGCCCTTCTCCCGGCAGGAATCCGCCAGGTGTTCCAGGTCCGCCATGGTGCCCAATTCCGGTTCCACCGTGCGGAAATCCGCCACCGCGTAACCACCGTCGCTGCGGCCCTTGGGGCTCTGCAGCAGCGGCATCAGGTGCAGGTAGTTGACGCCGCATTCCTGGATGTAGGGCAGCTTTTCCTCCACCCCTTTCAGGGTGCCGGCAAAGGCGTTGGTATACATCATCATGCCCAGCAGGTCCCGGCGGCGGTACCAGTTGGGGTCCGACTCCCGGGCGGCATCCTGGGCGCGCAGAGCCGGTTTGCGGTCGGCCCAGGCCCGGCGCAGCATCGAGATACAGTAGTCAAAGGCCTGCATGTCACCATGGTACAGCTCACAGTACAGCCATTTCAGCTCATCGTAGTGCCGGGCCAGGCGGCGCTCAAAGGCGGCGTCACCGGTATCGGCGGGCTGGCTTTCCACCGGCGGTGCAGCCTTCAGGGCCTCTTTCTTGGGGGCTGCCTTCAGCTTCTCCGGCTGCGGTGCGGCCTTCAGGGCTTCCTTCTTGGGGGCTGCCTTGAGTTTTTCCGGCTGGGGGGCCGCTTTCAGTTTCTCCTGGGTGGGGGCCGCCTTGAGCTTTTCCTGCTTCGGCGCTGCCTTCAGGGCAGGCTGCGCGGCCGATGTTTCTTCCGCCTTGGGGGCAACCGGTTCCGCAGCCGGTTTGGCAGCGGCTTGCTCCGCAGCCGGCGCTTCGGCAGACTTCACCGCCGCTTTGGCGGCAGCCGCCCGGCGGGCTGCCGCGGCCTTTTTCTTTCCAGATTTCATGAAAATTCCTCCTTGCTCTGTTCGGGGCTGTGTAGGTGTCTTACACACGCACCAGGTGCAGCTGCACGCTGGGGAAATCACCTACCATCCGAGGCAGCGTGTACCCCGCGTACATCAGGGTGCTGCCGCTGTAGACAGCGCCCGCATAGGCATCCGCGTCGGCGGCACCGTTTTCGGGGGTGGAGGTGGTGCCGTAAATCCGAAGGCTTTCCACGCGGTAGAGGGCATCCTCCTCCAGCCCCTGCAGGCAAAGGTGCAGCGGGCGGGCGTTGGCCTCGGGATGGGTAAGCACCAGGCTGACCAGCGACTCGGTGTCGGTGACGGTCTGCCAGGCCGTATAACGCAGCTGACGGGACGGATCGCTTAACCGGTAATACCGGCCGTTCTGGATCACATCATACAGCTGTTTGAAGGTTTCAATCTGCTGCCGGACCTGATGGCACTCCTCCTCAGAGAGCTTGCCCAGATCCAGTTCATAGCCGAAGGTACCGCTCATGGCCACCACGGCGCGGGTCCACAGCGGGGTGGTGCGGCCGGTCTGGTGGTTGGGGCAGGCGGACACATGGGCGCCCATGGCCGAGATGGGATAGCCGAAAGAGGTGCCGTGCTGGATGATCAGCCGCTCGATGGCGTCGGTATCGTCGCTGCACCAGATCTGCGGGAAGTAGGCCAGCATGCCGGCGTCAAAGCGGCCGCCGCCACCCGCACAGCCCTCAAACAAAACCTGGGGGAAGCGGGTGGTCAGGGTGTCCAGCAGACGGTAGACGCCCAGCATATAGCGGTGGGCTACCTCACCCTGGCGTTCGGGGGGCAGGGCACGGCTGTACACATCGGACATGTTGCGGTTCATATCCCATTTGACGTATTCAATGTGGTTGTTGCGCAGCAGATCGCTCAAAACCTCCACCAAATAGTCTACCACTTCTTGGCGGCCCATGTCCAGCACCAACTGGTCGCGTCCCATGGCGGGATCGCGGCCGGGCAGCGTCAGGGCCCAGTCGTGATGGGCACGGTACAGGTCGGAATCCTCACTGATCATCTCGGGCTCCACCCAGATGCCGAACTTCATGCCCAGGGCATTGATGCGCTCGATCAGCGGTTTCAGGCCGCCGGGCAGTTTTTCCTCGTTGACGAACCAGTCGCCCAGGCCGCTGTTGTCGTCGTTGCGCTTGCCGAACCAGCCGTCATCCAGCACCAGCATCTCCACGCCCAGGCTGGCGGCCTTTTCGGCAATACGGCAGATGCTCTCGGTGTTGAACTGAAAATAGGTGGCCTCCCAGTTGTTGATCAGCACCGGGCGGCGCTTGAAGCGGTAGGGGCTGCGGCAGATGTTGTGCCGCACAAAATGCTGATACCGCTGGGACAGGGCGGTCAGGCCGCAGGTGGTGCAGCACAGCAGCGCCTCGGGAGCGGTGAAGGCCTCACCGGGGTTGAGCTGCCAGCTGAACCGCTCGTCGTGGATACCGCTGACCAGCCGGGTGGAACCGTTCTGATCCACCTCGATGTCGGTGCGATGGCTGCCGGAATACACCAGCATCATACCGTAGCACAGACCGGCGGTCTCGGTGGCGTCCCGGTCGCAAAGGATCACAAAGGGGTTGTGGTGATGGCTGGAGGCCCCGCGGGTGGAGGACACCGTCTGGATGGCGCTGGCCAGCGGGGTGCGCTGCATCTGCCGTTCCATGGCGTGGCGGCCATGGAAGTGGATCAGATCCCATTGACCGAAGGGCAGATCCAGGCACAGGGAAGCGACCTTCTCCAGCCGGAGGGACTCGGTGCCGTTGTTGCGCAGCCTTGCAGCGCGGGTAATGATATCCTGGTCGGCAAAAACGCCGTACAGAAGGTCCAGCTCCAGGCCGGTGACAAAGTCCCGCAGTGTGATGCACAGGGTGCTCACCTCGTCTCCGGTCTCAGCGTGGGCACTGGGCAATCCCTCCAGGGCATACTTGCCCGATTCAATCCGGTGGGATACATAGACAAAATCCGCACCGGCCGCACCCGCTTCGTTGCGCACCACCAGGCAGGACAACCGGAAATCGCCCACATTGCAGCCGGTGTATTCCTGGGGGAGCACATCGGGCGAAACGCCGCGTTCCCGGCGGCAGGCATAGTAGTCCGGCGAAAAGCCATGGTCGGCACGGGGGTACAGTGCGCTCAGATTACCCTGGCCGATGGTGCGGCCATAGTACAGGTGCAGCAGATGCCCCCGTTCGTCTACCTGCATGTGGTAGCTGGTGTGTGCGGTTTGCAGAGCAAAAACGCCTGTGGCGGAGTTGAATTGAATGCCCATAAAAGGACCTCCTGAAAAAAAGAATCTATAGACAGTGTCGGCGACGGATAATTTCCGGCAGACCGGACGCACTGTTTTCCCAACAAAAAGCAGCAGGCGGGCGGAACGGTGATACCGACCGTCCGCCTGCCGCCGGGAGCCTGTGGTCAGGCGATGGGAGCGATGGGGCGCATTATTTGCCGCCGGTCATCGCAATGCCCTGGATGAACTGTTTCTGGAACAGCAGATAGAGGATGACCATGGGAATCATGGCCAGGAAGCTGCCGGCCATCAGGACCGGGAAGTTGGTGGTGTACTGGCCGTTCAGGGTGGAAAGGCCGGCGGACAGGGTCATCATGTTCAGGTCGGTGTTGCAGATCAGCGGCCACATCAGGTCGGAGTAGGCGAACACCGCGGTGAAGATGGCCAGGGCGGCGCAGCTGGAACCGGTCAGCGGGAACATGACCTTGGTGAAGGTCTGCCATTTGTTGCAGCCGTCCAGATAGGCGGCCTCGGCGATTTCATTGGGGATGCCCAAGTACGTTTGCCGCAGGAAGAAGGTGCCGAAAGCGGACACCAGGCCGGGGAAGACCAGCGCGAAGATCGTGTTGGTCAGGCCCAGACGGGCCAGCATCAGGTACTGCGGGGTGATGAAGATCTGGCTGGGCAGCATCATCTGCACCAGCACAATGCCGAACAGCAGGTTCTTGCAGGGGAACTGCAGTTTGGCGAAGGCGTAGCCGGCCATCGAGCTGAAGATCACGGCGCACAGCACGCGGAACACAATCAGAAGACCGGTGTTGACGTAAAGGTTGAAGAAGGGAAGGCTTGCCAGCGCGGTGGTGAAGTTGTCCAGCGCCCAGTGAGAGGGAAGAATCTGCGGCGGAATAACCATGGATTCGGCCTGGGTTTTGAAGCTGGTCAGAAGCATCCACACAAAGGGGAAGATCATCAGGATGCTGCCCAGGATCAGAACAACATACGTCAGCGTGGTGGAAAGCCGCTTGTTGCTTTTCATACTGGTATTCATACTTTACACCTCGTAATTGACCCACTTTTTCTGGCCCCAGAACTGGATGATGGTGACAATACCGATCAGCAGCACGGTCCAGACGACGATGGCGGACGCATAGCCCTTGTCACCGGCAATGAAGCTCTGGCGGTAGAACAGGGACATCAGGCTCTGGGCATCGTTCAAAGCGGGGTTGGCGTCATCCACCATCATGTAGATCAGGTCGAAGACCTTCAGCGAGGACATCAAACGCATGATCATGACGACGAACAGCGTGGGCGAAACCATCGGCAGCGTGATGGAGAAGAACTGTTTGACCTTGGACGCGCCGTCCAGGTCGGCAGCCTCATACAGCGTGGCCGAAACGTTCTGCAGGCCGGCCAGCAGCAAAACGGCATCGTAGCCGATGTTGGACCAGATCTGCACGACGGCACAGGTGAAAAGTACGAACCGGGAGTCGGTCAACCAACCGACGTTGACACCCAGTACAGAATTAATAATACCATATTGGGTGTTGAAAATCCACTTCCAAACCATAGCCACGGCGGCGGGGGCCACAACCATGGGCAGGAAGAAGATGGCGCGGAAGGTGGTGCGGCCGCGGATCTTGCTGTTCAGCAGCACCGCCACCAGCAGCGCCAGGAAGATGCCCACAGGCACCGTCAGGATGCAGAACAGGATGGTGTTCCAGGTGGCTTTCCAGAACTCGGCGTTCTGGAACATCTCCACATAGTTGTCAATGCCCTCGAACTCGAACATGCCGAAGGGCAGCGACTTGGAAAAGCTCATCCGGATGGCGTCAATGAAGGGATAGATGTTCAGGACCAGCAGACCGATGATGGTGGGCGCCACCATAATCAGGCCCCACTTGGCACCGTCGCGGGCAAGTTTTGATGTCTTTTGCATTACGCATCCTCCTCCGGGTAATATTCGGCACTGGCCTCATCCACAATGTCCTGCATGGTCTGCAGGCCGGTGTCGATGTCCAGCTCGCCGGTGTAGATCTTCAGCAGCGTGTCGCTGACCGGGGTCTTCCACTCGGGGCGGGCGGCGTTGTTGACGCTCTGGACGCAGTAATCAAACATGTCGATGAAGGGCTGCACATCAATGGGGTAATCCTTGAAGACGCCGACCCAGGTTTCTTCCAGGCCCTCATAGGCGGGAATGGCGGCGCCGCTCTCGCCCTGGATGCGCTGGCCTTCCTCGCTGCCGAAGAACTTCAGCACGTCCTTGACGATATCCAGGTGCTTGTTGGTGGCACTGGTGGCGTAGCTCAGGCCGTTGGAGATGGAAGCCCGGCCGTCACCGCTCATGGGGTTGGGGCATTTGGGCAGAACCGCAACGTCCCATTTGCCCACCATTTCGGGGTAGTTCTGCAATTCGCTCAGGATGTTCCAGTCGCCCTCAAAGAACATGGCGCCCTTCTCGGAGAAGAAGGCCGTGCCGGGAGCGGTCTCGGCAAAGTAGTTCTGGTCGGGGCACCAGTCGTTTTTCTGCAGGTTGATGTAGAATTCCATGCCCATCTTGGTGGCCGGGTCGGTGAAGTTTGCGCGGGTCTTGTCCTCGGTCAGGATGCTGCCGCCCGCCTGGTACACAAAGTTCCAGTAACCCAGCTGATCGTCGCCGTAGGCCATGTAACCATATTTGCCGGTGGCATCGTAAATTTTCTGGGAAGCCTCACACAGATCGTCCCAGGTCCAGGTTTCGTCGGGGTAGGCGACGCCGGCGGCGTCGAACATCTCCTTGTTGTACACAAGGCCGACGGTGTCTTTGTCCTTGGGTACGGCGTACAGTTTGCCGTCCGAACCGCTGGCGTTGGCCAGCGAAATGTCCGAGAAGTGCTCGGTCTCCACAATGTCGGAGCAGTCGGCCAGCTTGCCGTAGTCGGCATACTTCAGGATTTCGTTGGTGTGCATCCAGAAGATGTCCGGCATCTGGTTGGAGATGGCAGCCGCTTCCAGCTTGGTCCAGTACTCATCCCAGCTGGTGACCTGCACTTCAATGTGGACGTTGGGATGCTGCTCGGTGTAAGCGTCACACATCGCCTGCATGCCGTCACGCTGGGCAACGTCCCAGATCTGGAACGTCAGGTTCACGGTGCCGTCGGAACTGTCCGAGCCGCAAGCGGTCAGGCCCGTTGCCAAACCGGCGGTCAGGCACGTCGCCATCAACCCGGCAACCAACTTCCGTTTGATGTTCATAAGATGTCTTCCTCCTGTTGATCTTTTGCAGTGGTACTGCAGTGGTTCGCTGCCAGCCCGGCCGGTGCGGCAGTGGGAGAATGGGGGTTCGCCAATTTGATGAAATTTCTGCGAAAATTTTGTGCAATGTGCACTATGCACAAAATATTTCCCGAATCAGCGACTTTATTATACAATTTGCAGAAGATGGCGTGAATATCATGTTGCTATTTTTTATATCTCAATTTATAAGATTTCTATTCTTTTTGTTGAAGTATAGACGCATTATGGTATATAATGGAAAAAACCAAAGAGACGGGGTGACCGTATGGCCCGGCCGGATGACATTTTTACCGAAAACAAGCTCAAATTCCATGTTTTTCAGGATGAACGGTTTGTGGACCTCAACCTGTACCAGTACGGTTGGGAACGCACAGATCCGCTGCACTCCTACGGTCCCCGCAAGCGGGACCATTACCTGTTCCACTATGTAATCGCGGGACGCGGGACCCTGTATGCCAACGAGCAGGCCTATCCCATCGAAGCGGGACACGGTTTTCTGATCCTGCCGGGCCAGACCACCACCTATGTGGCCGACGGCACCGACCCCTGGGAATATACCTGGATCGAATTTGACGGTCTGCGCGTCAGCGAGAGCGTCAGCCTGGCTGGACTGGGAGCTGACCAGCCGGTTTATACGCCCCAGAACCACGAGGCCGGCCAGAAGTTGAGGGACCAGATGCTGTACATTGTGAACCATCCCCAGGACAGCCCGGTACGGCAGATCGGCCAGGGCTTTTTGTTCCTGGACCTGCTGGTGCAGTGTTCAGCCGGACAGCGGCGCCAGAGCCAGCGCCGGCTGCGGGACTTTTATATGAAGGAGGCCCTCTCCTTCATTGAGCAGAATTATCAACGGGATATCTCCATCGAGGAGATCGCCGCCTTCTGCGGGCTCAACCGCAGCTATTTCGGCAAACTGTTCCGGGATTCCATGGGGGAGAGCCCCCAGGCGTTTCTGCTGCACTACCGCATGGCCCGGGCGGCGCAGATGCTCAAGGAAACCGCCTTGCCCATCGGCACCATCAGCGCCATGGTCAGTTATGCCAACCAGCTGCATTTTTCCCGGGCCTTCAAGTCGGTGTACGGGGTGGCGCCGCGCACCTACCGGCAGAGCCATTTTATCCGCAAGGGGGCGGTGGACCACGATGGCATTTGACAACCGGGGCGTCATCGTATATGCTAGGGGCAGGAGGATGCAACCATGGAATTTGCCGAATATTTCCCTGTATGGGATCAACTGACACCGCCTCAGCAGCAGGCGCTGGCCCGGGCGGCCACACTGCGCCAGGTGCCCGCCGGTACGGTGGTGCACAACGGCTCGATGGATTGCATCGGGTTCCTGTTGCTGCGCTCCGGTCAGCTGCGGGTCTATATCCTGTCGGAGGATGGGCGGGAAGTCACCCTCTACCGGCTGTTTGCCCGGGATATGTGCCTGCTTTCCGCCTCCTGCATCCTGCGGGGACTGCAGTACGATGTGACCATCGAGGCCGAAAAAGATACCGAATTCTGGCAGATTCCGGCCCAGCGGTACAAGGAATTGATGGAACAGTCCGCCCCTGTGGCCAACTACACCAACGAGATCATGGCCGGCCGGTTTTCCGATGTAATGTGGCTGGTGGAACAGATCCTGTGGAAAAGTCTGGACAAACGGCTGGCTGCCTTCCTGTTGGAGGAGAGCGCCCTGGACGGCAGCACCACCCTCAAGACCACCCATGAAACCATCGGTCACCACCTGGGGTCCCCCCGGGAGGTGGTCACCCGGATGCTGCGGTATTTCCAGGGGGAAGGGCTGGTCAAGCTGTCCCGGGGCAGCATCCAGCTGCTGGACGAAAAACGCCTGCGTGCGCTGGCAGAGGAGTAAAAAAGAAAAACGCGTTCGAGTGACCGGTATACGGCACAGGAACGCGTTTTTTGTGATTGAGGGAAAGGGCGCGGCGCAGACACTGCAAACCGGCCGGTAGTTTATTTATCCATGCCGCAGGGGAAAGCCGCTTCGCTCTGGCGGCGGTCGGTGGTCACCGCCTCATAAAAGCGGTAACCGCCCGCAAAATTGTGGCAGGTAAACCCGTGCTGGGTCAGGATACGGCAGGCCAGGTAGCTGCGCAGCCCGCTCTGGCACATGACATAGACGGGTTTGGCGGGGTCCAGCTCCGCCAGGTGCTCCCGCAGGGTGTCCAGCGGGAGATTCACAAAGCCGTCGGCGTGGCCCCGGCGGTATTCCCTCGGGGTGCGGGTGTCCACCCGCTGCACGCTGCCGTCCCGGGGCAGGGCGTCCAGGTCCTCCAGACGGAACTGCTGCACCCGGCCGGTGAGCAGGTTTTCCATCATGTAGCCGGCCATGTTCACCGGGTCCTTGGCCGAGGAGTAGGGCGGTGCGTAGGCCAGGTCCAGTTCGGTCAGGTCGTAGGCATTCATCCCTGCGCGGATGGCGGTGGCCAGCACATCGATGCGCTTGTCCACACCTTCCGCCCCCACGATCTGAGCCCCCAGCAGGCGACCGATGCCCCGTTCATACACCACTTTCAGGGTCATGACCCGTCCGCCCGGATAGTAACCGGCATGGTTCATGGGGGAAAGAATCACCGCATCGGCATCCAGACCGGCCTTGCGGGCGGCGGTTTCGCTCAGGCCGGTGGCGGCGGCGGTCAGACCAAAGACTTTCAGCACCGAACTGCCCTGGGACCCCTTGTACCGGCTGTCCCCGCCGGCAATGTTGTCGGCGGCGATGCGTCCCTGCTTGTTGGCGGGACCCGCCAGCGCGATGAGGGCCGGCTGTTTCGTGACAAAGTGCCGGACCTGCACGGCGTCGCCCACAGCGTAGATGTCCGGGTCGGAGGTCTGCATCCGGTCGTTGACCAGAATGCTGCCCTTGAGCCCCAGGTCCAGCCCGGCCTCGGCGGCCAGATGACTGTCCGGCGTCACGCCGATGGCCAGTACCACCATGTCCGCCTGCAGCGGCGCTTCATCCTTTAAAAGGACCTGTACGCCCTTTTCGGTTCCGGTAAAGCCTTCCACCGTGTGGCCCAGGGCAAGATGCACGCCGTGGGCACGCACTTCGGTGTGCAGCAATGCCGCCATATCAGGGTCAAAGGGGTTCATCAGGTGCTTGGGCCGCTGGACGATGGTCACATCCAGCCCCAGTTCCCGCAGGTTTTCGGCCAGTTCCAGGCCGATGAACCCACCACCCGCCAGCACGGCGGAACGGGGATGCTGCTCCTCCACAAAACGGCGGATGCGCAGGGTGTCCTCCACCGTGCGCAGGGTGAACAGCCGGTCCAGTTCCACACCGGGCAACGGCGGCCGGGTGGGTTGGGCACCGGGGGCCAGCAGCAGTTTGTCGTAGGACTCGGCAAAGGTTTCGCCGGTTTCCAGGTTATGCACCGTCACCGTCTTGGCGGTGCGGTCGATGGCCGTCACCTCGTGGTGGACTTTTATCCGCACCCGGAACCGAGCATAAAAGCTTTCCGGCGTCTGCAGGGTCAGTTCGGCCTGGTCATCAATAACGCCGCCGATATAATAGGGCAGTCCACAGTTGGCGTAGGAAACAAAGCCGGACCGTTCCAATACGACGATCTCGGCTTTTTCGTCCAGACGCCGCAGACGGGCCGCGGCGGTGGCACCGCCTGCCACACCGCCCACGATGACGACTTTCATCTTACCGCTCCACCTTTCCGTGATAGTTCATGATGCCGCCGATGTTGGTGACACGGGTGTATCCCATCCGCTGCAGCAGGCTGGTGGCCTGGCCGCTCCGGGCGCCGCTGCGGCAATAGAGGAAAAGCGGCGCATCCTTGGCAGGAGCTACCGCCGCGATGCCTTCCAGCGATTGCAGCGGCAGGTTGCGGGCTCCCGGCAGGTGGCCCTCGGCGTATTCACCGGGGGTGCGTACATCCAGCAGCAGGGCCCCGGGCGTTTCCTGGCACTGTGCCAGGCCGGCATCGATGTCCGGCCCGCGCAGAAAATCAAAGAATCCCATGGTATCTCAGCCCTCCTGGACCAGCGCCAGAATCTGATTCTTGGGACGGGCGCCCACCACCCGCTGGGTGATCTGGCCGTTTTTCACCACCATCAGGGTGGGAATGCTCATGATCTGGAACTGAGCGGCCAGCTCGGGCTGGGCGTCCACGTCGATTTTGCCCACCTTGATCTCGGGGTGCTCGGCGGCAATCTCCTCCACCAGGGGACCCACCATCCGGCAGGGACCGCACCAGGTGGCCCAGAAGTCCAGCAGGACCGGGCGGTCGGAATGCAGCACCTCAGCGTTGAAGTTTTCTTTCGTAATATGCAGTACAGACATCGTTTTGTCCTCCTTGTCTTGGATTGTGATTTTAGTATAGCCCTTTCGCCGCGTTTTTTCTGTGATGAGGTCACACAAAGGTTTCCCCTTGACGGGGCGGGGGCCGGCGTACTATAATAATACAGTTACACCGTATCCGGGTGTGGCGAAGTTTGGTATCGCGCCTGGTTTGGGACCAGGAGATTTCGCAGGTTCGAGTCCTGTCACCCGGACTCCTCAAGGAAGGGCCGCGCAGCAGCGTATGTCGTTGCTGCGCGGCTTTTCTTATAATTTGTCACAAAAGATGCCCTTCCGTAGCAAAAACGGGCATTTTGGTACAACTTGGATACAAAGGGGTGCCATACTGGAAGCAGTCAAACAACCAGAAGGAGGAACTGTCCCATGAAACGATCCCTGCTTGCCCTGCTGGTCCTGGCGGCGTGTCTGACCGCCTGCACGTCCGCCCCTGAACCGGAATCCGGCGGGGAAGTTTTCCACACTACGGTGGAAAACGCGGCGCCCGCCGAAGATCCCGCACCGTCCGCGGCCCCGAGTGCCGGGGGTGCCATCTGGGGCGAGAACTGCCAGGCGGACTCCGGCCGCGCCTGGTACACCGTGAACCCGGTAGGAGATGAAAACGGTACCCGGCAGGTACAGCTGCTGCGCCTGGACTACAACACCGGCAAGCAGGACTGCCTGTGCACCATCGACGCTTCCCCCCAGCAGGTGGGCGACCCTCTGGTCCGCAACGGGATGGTCTACCTTGTGCTGGACCAGACCCTGTACCGGATCTCGGAGGAGGACGGGCAGATGGACACGGTGGCGCTGGACCGGCCTATCTTTCCCGTTCTTGCCGACGATGTCTACGGGTATGATTATGCCTTCGATCCCGGCAGCAACAACGTTCAGATACAACGCCTGGACCTGCAGACCGGCGAAATCACTCTTTTGTCAATGCCCATCCAGACCCTGGGGGTCTGGGCAGTGGGCGAACCCCGCCTGCTGATCTGCCAGATGGCCACCGATGCGCCGCTGCCCAGTGCGGAACAGGGGGAACAGTACGCCGCGGCTATCCAGAATGCCGACTGTGTCTACAGCTGGTACGACCCGACCACCGGCGCGACGGAGAAACTGCTGGAGGAACCCTACTATGGGGTTGAACAGGAGGACGGTTCCCGGCGCCGCCGGAACTTCCTGGGCATGGCGGACGGCCGGCTGTACTTTTCCTGGATTGTGTCCAACGGAGAGGAACCGGTGGATTATGGGATGGAGTCCTGCGATGCCACCGGCCAGGACTGGCAGGCACTGCCCGATGCCCCCGTGGCAGGGGAAGCCATCTGGTCGCTGGAGCAGCAGGGCAAAGTCCGCTGGATTCTGGGCGGCCGTGGGAGTGGGGAGTACTGGATCTATGACCTGAGCACGGGACAGTATCATGAGATGCCCCAAGTGACGGCCATAGACTACTGGCCCTGGCTGCTGTTCCGGAACGACAAGGTGCTGCTGAAATTTGACGGCAAGAACGGGGAGGGAATGCTTGTCTATGGCCTGATGGACGGGGATGCCTACCTGGCCGGGGGAACCGACTGGACCCCGGTGGAACGCTACGATGACAATGCGCCCATCTGAGGAAGGAGGAACAGCCGATGAAAAAATCACTGCTTGTTTTGCTGGCCCTGGGCCTGGGGTTGTCGGCCTGCACGCCGGCCGCCTCTTCGGCAGCGGCGTCGGAACCGGTTACGGTGGAGGCAACCGGCGAATCCGCCCCGGCGGAAGAGAGCGCAGCCTTCCCGGTGGGGCATCTGCGGATGATCCAGTACTATGAGTCCACGGCGGATGAGATCTTCAACGCCGTACATTTCTGGAACGATGCGGGCGAACTGCAGCTCCAATTGCTGGAGATTAACCTGACAAATGGGCAGCGCACCAGTCTGTATTTCGGGGCCTGCCCCGGCCAGAGCGGCGTACAGGTCTTGCCCTGGCAGGGACAGCTCTGCCTGTTTGCGGGCGACACGCTGTACAAGGTGCCCCAGGAGGGCGGCACCGCGCAGGCCATCCCGCTGGGGTCGGAACAGAGTCCGGAATATGCTGATGAATACGCCGCCTATGATTTCGAGTACGACATGAATGCGGGCGGCAACAGCGGCACGCGGATTGATCTGGAAACGGGGCAGATCACCGATCTGGAACTTCCCGGTCAGATCGGGGAAATTTACCCCACAGGCAGCTCCCGCTTTATGGTCGCGCGGGCGATCACCGAAGCGCCGCTTCCCTCTTCCGAAGACTGGGATATGTATGACGCGCTGCTCCAAAGTGGAGAACGGGAATTTGACTGGTATGATCCGGCCACCGGAGCCCTGGAAAAAGTCATGGCAGAACCGTATTACGGCGTCGAGCAGCCGGATGGAGTGCGCCGCCGTCACGATTTCCTGGGAATGGCCGGAGATCGGTTGTATTTCAGTTGGTATAAGGAGGATGGCTCGGCGGGCGGGGTGGAAAGCTGTGCCCTGGACGGCAGCGACTGGCAGCCCATGCAGGGCCGGTTAGAAAAGGAGCGCCCGGCCTGGGTTTTCAACCAGGGCGGCACTCTGCGCTGGTTGATGGGCGGCGAGCCCGGTGACCTTTGGATCTATGACCTGTCCGATGGGCAAATGTATGAACTGCCCCATATCACGGTGTCGAACGGCTGGCCGGAAGCGCTGGTGGGGCAAAACCAGGTGATGGTGTCCCAGGGAAGGGAAACCGGAATGGTCTACGGATACGCGCTGATCTCCCTGCCGGACTACCTGGCCGGTTCCACCGACTGGACACCCATTGTGGACGCCCCGGCGTAACCTTCCGACTGACGGAAAAGGAGGAAAACGATGAAAAAATCCCTGTTTGTGTTTCTTTTGCTGGCCCTGTGTCTGTCTGCCTGCACCCCGGCGGCATCTTCGGTGCCGGACCCGGCACCGACCCCGACGGAGGAAGCACCCGCCGAAACCACCACGGCGGAAGAAACGGCCGCGGTGGTGGGAAATCTGCAGTCCATCATGCAGCGCCGCAATACCGGCGAAGCCTGTTATACCTATCAGGCAATGCAGGGCGAAATCCAGAAGCTGGACTATGCCAGCGCCAGCGTGGAAACGCTCTATCGGTTTGGGGAACCGGGCACGGTGTACAGCGATGTGATCGTCGAGCCGGATGCGCTCTACGCCGTCACCGCGGATACCCTGTACAAAGTGCCGTTGGACGGCGGGGAGACAACCACCCAGCCTTTGCAGAACCTGCCGGGTTCCCGGACCCCGGCCTGGTGTGATGAACGGGGGGCCTATATCGTCGAGGGCAATCCGTTCAACCCGCCGGAACAGAATGTGGCCTGCCGCATTGACCTGGAAACCGGCGCCATCACCGACTTGCCGCTGCCCCATATCGTGCTGGACGGGGTATTTGCGGCGGACGGCAGCCGCCTGCTGCTGCGGCGCTGTGTGACCGAGCAGCCCCTGCCCTCCTTTGAGGAACAGGAAGCCTTTGATGCGGCATTACAAAATGCCACCAGCGAGTATGACTGGTGGGATCTGAACACCGGGAAACTGGAAAAAGTGCTGGAGGAACCATACGAGGGAACCGTGGATGCTGAGGGAACAATCTCCAAGATGCTGTTTCTAGGAAAGGCGGAGGGCCGACTCTACTTCGAGACTGTTGTGTATAACCCGGACAAGGGAAACTTGCCGGGGCAGGTGGTGAGCTATCGACTGGACGGCAGTGACCAAAAGATCGAAGCAGGAATTTCAGGAAGCGTGGGCTATTTTGCCCCAATGGAACGAGACGGAGAACTGTACTGGCTGGTGGACAACAACAGCGACCGGATGCATGTGTATGATGTCGCCACCAGTACCGACTACGATGTGCGGCCCGGTTTGCAGAGCACCGGCTATCCGGTCACCTTCACCGGCGATGGCCGGGTGCTGGTTGTGGCCACGCAGTATGAGAAAGGCCCCGAGGACTATGGATTGATCTCGATCGATGATTTCCTCGCCGGCTCCAGCAACTGGACCCCGGTGGAAGGCCCGGAGGGCGGCACCGTCATCGTCTTTTGATACAAAAACCCCCGGCCTTCTGGCCGGGGGCTTGCTTTATACTGGGGCAGATTAACCTTTGTTCTTCTTGCTGGCAGCCTTCATGCGCAGGTCATGGTCCAGGATGCGCTTGCGGATGCGCAGGTTCTCCGGGGTGACCTCCAGCAGTTCGTCGGGCGCCAGGAATTCCAGGCAGCCCTCCAGGCTGAACTTGCTCACCGGCACCAGACGCAGGGCGTCGTCACTGCCGGAAGCACGGGTGTTGGTCAGATGCTTGGTCTTGCAGACGTTGACGGTGATGTCCTCGCCGGTGGGGGTGTAACCCACCACCTGGCCGGCATAGACTTTCTCGCCGGCGGTGACCAGCAGGGTGCCGCGCTGCTGGGCGTTGAACAGCCCGTAGGTCACGGCGTCGCCGGTTTCAAAGCTGATCAGCGAGCCGGTGGACCGGGTCTGGATGTCGCCGCACCACTCTTCGTATCCGTCGAAGATGGTGTTCATGATGCCTTCACCGTGGGTGTCGGTCAGGAACTGGCTGCGGTAGCCGAACAGACCGCGGCTGGGCATACGGAACTCCAGACGGGAACGGCTGTTCATCATCTGCATGTTCATCAGGATGCCCTTGCGCGCACCCAGGGCGGTCATGACGGCACCCTGGTAGGTTTCGGGCACGTCGATGACAACCCGCTCCATGGGCTCCATCGTCTTGCCGTTCTCCTCATGGGTCAGAACGTGCGGGGGAGAAACCTGCAGCTCGTAACCTTCGCGGCGCATCGTCTCGATCAGGATGGACAGGTGCATTTCGCCACGGCCCATGACCCGGAAGGAATCGTTGGTGGCGGAATCCTCCACTTTCAAGGCGACGTCCTTCAGCAGCTCGCGCATCAGGCGGTCACGGATCTGGCGGGAGGTGACGTACTTGCCTTCCTTGCCGGCAAAGGGGGAGTCGTTGACCGAGAAGGTCATCTCCACCGTGGGATCGTTGATCTTCACAAAGGGCAGCGGCTGGACCTTGCTGGGGTCGCACAGCGTGTTGCCGATGGAGATGTCGGGCAGACCCGCAAAGGCCACGATGTCGCCGGCGGAAGCTTGCTCGATGGGCTCACGGCCGTTGGCCTTGAAGTCAAACAGCTTGGTGATGCGGCCGGTCATATGCACGTCGGGGTTGTGCCAGTCGCAGACCTGCACCGGGGAACCCACCTTGATGACGCCGTTCTGTACCCGGCCCACGCCCATGCGGCCCACAAACTCGTTGTAGTCCACACTGGACACCAGCATCTGCAGGGGCTCGTCGGGCTCGCCCTCCGGCGGCTGCACGTATTTCAGGATGGTGTCGAACAGCGGCTTCAGGTCGGTGCCGTTCTCGGGATGGGTCCAGTCGTAGCTGGCGGTACCGTTGCGGCCGGAGCAGAACACCATCGGGCTGTCCAGCTGCTCATCGGTGGCGCCCAGGTCCATCAGCAGTTCCAGAATCTCGTCGATGACTTCCTTGATGCGGGCGTCGGGACGGTCGATCTTGTTGACGGCAATGACCAGCGACAGGTTCTGCTGCAGGGCTTTCTGCAGAACAAAGCGGGTCTGGGGCATGCAGCCCTCGGCGGCGTCCACCAGCAGCAGCACGCCGTTGACCATCTTCAGAACGCGCTCCACCTCGCCGCCGAAGTCGGCGTGGCCCGGGGTGTCCACGATGTTGATCTTGACGCCGTTGTACACGCAGGAGCAGTTCTTGGCCAGAATGGTGATGCCGCGCTCCCGCTCGATGTCGCCGGAGTCCATCACGCGCTCGGCCACCTGCTGGTTGGCGCGGAAGGCACCAGACTGCTTGAGCATCTGGTCCACCAGCGTCGTCTTGCCGTGGTCAACGTGGGCAATGATGGCGACGTTGCGTAAATTTTCCTGAATCATATCCGTTCCCTCTCTATTTGAACTTGCGTTGCAAGGGGGCAACCCCCCAATATCCACATACAGCATCTATTTTACGCTGTACTGCGGTTATTGTCAAGAATCGCCAAGGACAAAAAAGTGTGGTATAATAGAAAATGTAATAGAGTGCGGAGAAAGAACTTTTGGTCATTTTGTGGGCAGGAGGGAGTTTGCCCCGCCATCCTTTAGGGAAGAAAGGAATCACCTATGTCAATGGAAAATGTGCGCCATATCAATATTATCGGTCACCAGAACCCGGATACCGACTCGATTTGCTCGGCGCTGGCCTATGCCTGGCTGAAAAACCGCGGCAGTTTGAACGGAAAATACGAAGCCCGCCGTGCCGGCCATGTGAACCGGGAAACCCGGTTTGTGCTCCAGCACTTCGGCTTTGAAGCCCCGCGCCTGTGCACCGACGTCAGCCCCCAGATCAAGGACATCGACATCCGCAAACAGGCGGGTATCAATGCCGAGATGAGTGTGCGCGCCGCCTGGAACCTGATGCGGGACGTGGAGATTGACACCCTGTGCATCACCGACGAAAATGACGAGCTGCAGGGCCTTATCACCATCAAGGACATCGCCGACGCCAACATGGACCTGTTCGACACCGGGGTTCTGGCCGCTGCCAACACCAGCTACCACAACCTGCTGGAAACCCTGCAGGCCGAACTGATTGTGGGCAATGCCGACGCCCGCATCACCGAGGGCAATATCTGCATCGGCACCAGCCCCGAAATCATGGAGGAGCTGGTCAAGCCCGGCGACCTGGTGCTGGTCTCCAACCGGTACGAAACCCAGATGTGTGCCATCGACTGCGGCGCCGCGGCCATCATCGTCTGCTGTGGTTCGGCGGTGCCCCGCACCATCGTGGCCCGCGCCCAGGAGAAGGGCTGTGCCGTGCTGGCCACCCCCTACGACACCTACGCCGCCGGCCGTCTGGTCACCACCGCTGTGCCGGTACGCCATTTCATGCGCACCCATGACCTGATGAAGTTCAGCGTCAACACCCCCATCGAGGACGCCCGCAAGATCATGGCCAGCGTCCGCCACCGCTATTTCCCAATTCTGGACGAGAACGGCAAATACTGCGGTGTGGTCAGCCGCCGGAACCTGCTCAACCTCCACCGCAAGCGGTTGATCCTGGTGGATCACAACGAGCGCACCCAGGCGGTGGACGGCCTGGAACAGGCGGAAATTCTCGAGATCATCGACCATCACCGCATCGGCAACCTGGAAACCACCGGCCCGGTGTATTTCCGCAATGTGCCGGTGGGCTGCACGGCGACGATCCTCTACCAGATGTACCAGGAACAGGACCTGACCCCCTCCAAGGAGATCGCCGGTTTGCTGCTGTCGGCCATTCTGTCCGACACGCTGATGTTCCGTTCGCCCACCTCCACCCCGCAGGACGAGGCCACCGCCAAGGCCCTGGCCGAGATCGCGGGCGAGGACATCCCCACCTACGCCGAGCAGATGTTTGAGGCGGGTGCCGACCTCACTGGCCGCGATGCCGAGGATGTCTTCCGCTCCGACTTCAAGGCCTTCAGCCGCGGCGATGCCAAATTCGGTGTGGGGCAGTCCATCTATATGACCGACAAGTCCCGTGCCGCTGCCAAGGCGCTGGTGGGTCCCTTCCTGCCCGAGGCCGGCCGTCGGGAAGGCCTGCCCATGATCTTCTATATGTTCACCGACATGAAGACCCAGAGCACCGACCTGATGTACTGGGGCCAGGGGACCGAGGAGATCGTCCGGGATGCCTTCCATGTGGAGCCCCAGGACGGTGTGGCCGTGCTGCCCGGTGTGGTCAGCCGCAAAAAGCAGCTGATCCCGCCGCTGCTGGCAGCCCTGCAAGCCCGCCAGGGATAAAGCTTCCCGGTCGGGAAGTTGACCGCCAGAACAAAATTTTACGTTTTGTAAAAGAAAGTGCGTTCCTGCGCCGGAAAGCCGGTGCGGAACGTGTTTTTTTTGATTGCATTTGAACAATGTTCACAATTTGTTTGTTTGACACCTCCCGTCCGACCGATTATAATAAACGGTATACGATCTGTACAAAAATATCGTGAGAAATGGGAAAAAATTCAACAGCCCCACAGGGACAGCGGAAAAGGGAGGGTCTTTACAATGAGCGACTATGCAGCCATCGAAAAGGAAGCGCGCATCTTCACCGAAGAATGTGTGACCAACAACCGGGTGGACCCCGAACTGTTTGCCAAGTATCACATCAAGCGCGGCCTGCGTGACCAGGACGGCAAGGGCGTTTTGGCGGGTATCACCAACATCTCCCGCATCGATGCCTTCGAGGAGCGGGATGGTAAACAGGTTCCCTGCGACGGTAAGCTGTGGTACCGCGGCTACAACGTCTACGATCTGATCCGCGGCCTGCGGGGCAAACGCTATGCCTTTGAGGAAGCTGCCTACCTGCTGCTGTTGGGGGATCTGCCCAACGAAGCCCAGCTGGAATCCTTCAAGGACTGCCTGGCCAAGTGCCGGGACCTGCCCACCAACTTTGTGCGGGACGTCATCATGAAAGCCCCCAGCAAGGACCTGATGAACTCGCTGACCCGCAGCGTGCTGACGCTGGCCAGTTACGACGACGACATCGGCAAAAGCGATCTGCAGACCCAGCTGGAGCAGTGCATTAAGCTGATCAGCGTTTTCCCCATGCTGGCGGTTTACGGCTACCATGCCTACCATTATTACGAGTGCGACGGCAGCATGTACATTCACCGCCCCAAACCCGAACTGTCCACCGCCGAAAACCTGCTGCAGATGCTGCGCCCCGACCGCCAGTACACCGACCTGGAGGCCCACGTGCTGGACATCGCCCTGCTGCTGCATATGGAACACGGCGGCGGCAACAACTCCACCTTTACCACCCGCGTGGTCACCTCCTCGGGGTCGGACACCTACTCGGTCATTGCGGCGGCGCTGTCCAGCCTGAAGGGCCCCAAGCACGGCGGTGCCAACATCAAGGTCATGCACATGATGGACGATGTGCGCGCCCATGTGGCGGATCCCACCGACGAGGACGCCATGCGGGATTACCTGGGCAAGATTGTGGACCGGCAGGCCTTTGACCAGAAGGGTCTGATCTACGGTATGGGCCACGCGGTGTACTCCCTCAGCGACCCCCGTGCCGTGGTGTTCAAGAACTTTGTCCACCAGCTGGCCGACGCCAAGGGCCGCGACCGCGACTTTGAATACTACAACACCATCGAGCGACTGGCTCCCCAGGTCATCGCCGAAAAGCGGCATATCTACAAGGGCGTTTCCACCAACGTGGACTTCTACTCCGGCTTTGTCTATGACATGCTGGGCATTCCCGTGGAGCTGTATACCCCCATCTTTGCCGTGGCCCGCATTGTGGGCTGGTCGGCCCACCGGATGGAGGAGCTGGTCAACATGGACAAGATCATCCGTCCCGCTTACCAGAGCATCATGGTACCCCGGGAGTATGTGCCCCTGCAGGACCGCTGACCTGCTTTCTTGAAAGAAAGCTGGCAAAGAACTTGCAACGGACCGGCCCGGGAAAGGGCAACGGGAAAAATTTACAAAATGCAATACAAAACAGCCCCGCCGCAGTTTCTGCGGCGGGGCTGTTTTGGACAGAAATTACTGGTCCATCATCACGTGATGGCCGGTGGGGGCGTGTTCGGTCTGGTACTGCAGAGCCGCGGCCACAAAACCCTTGAAGAGGGGATGGGCGCGGTTGGGACGGCTCTTGAACTCGGGGTGGAACTGCACACCCACATGGAAGGGACGGTCGGTGATCTCCACCGCTTCCACCAGACGTCCGTCGGGGCTGGTGCCTGCAATGGTCAGGCCCTTTTCCTCAAACTCGGCACGGTAGTCGTTGTTGAACTCGTAGCGGTGGCGATGCCGCTCGTCGATGTCCAGCTTGCCGTAGCAGCGGGCCATGGTGGTGTCGGGCTGGATGGTGCAGGGGTACTTGCCCAGGCGCATGGTGCCGCCCTTGGGAATATTGCCCTGCTGGTCGGGCATCAGGGCAATGACGTTGTGGGCGCCGTCGGGGGTGAACTCGCTGGAGTTGGCGTCGGCGTAGCCCAGCACGTTGCGGGCGTACTCCATCACCATGATCTGCATGCCCAGGCAGATGCCAAAGTAGGGGATGTGCTGCTCCCGGGCATACTGGGCAGCCTGGATCATGCCTTCGATGCCGCGGTCACCGAAACCGCCCGGCAGGATGATGCCGTCCACCTCGGACAGTTCTTCGGCGCAGCGGTCCTGGTCCAGCAGGTTTTCGCTGTCCACCCACTTGATGTCCACCTTGCTCTCGGTCTCAAAGCCGGCGTGGTAGAGGCTTTCCATCACGCTCAGGTAGGCGTCGTGCAGCTTGACGTACTTGCCCACCAGGGCGATGGTGCAGGTGCGGCTGCGGGTGGCAATGCGGCTGATCAGTTCCTTCCACTCGGTCAGGTCGGTGGGCGGGGTGGTCATATGCAGCTGGCGGACCACCACGTTGGTCAGGCCGGCGGCGTCCAGCATCAGCGGGCACTCGTACAGGCTGGGCATGGTCAGGTTCTCGATGACGCAGTCGGGGCGCACATTGCAGAACATGCTGATCTTGCGCTTGATGTCGTTGCCCACGGGGCCGTCGGCACGCAGCACGATGATGTTGGGGGCGATGCCCATGCCCTGCAGTTCCTTGCAGGAATGCTGGGCCGGTTTGGACTTGTATTCGTCGGAGCCGGAAATGTAGGGAACCAGCACCACATGGATGTAGCAGCAGTTTTCGGGGCCCTGCTCAATGCCCACCTGGCGGATGGCCTCCAGGAAGGGCTGGCTCTCAATGTCGCCGGTGGTGCCGCCGATCTCGGTGATGACCACATCGGCCTCGGTGCTCTTGGCCAGATTATAAATGTAGCTCTTGATCTCGTTGGTAATATGGGGAATGATCTGCACCGTCTGGCCCAGGTAGGCACCCTGCCGTTCCTTGTTCAGCACATTCCAGTAGACCTTGCCGGTGGTCAGGTTGGAGTATTTGTTCAGGTTCTCGTCAATAAAACGCTCGTAGTGGCCCAGGTCCAGGTCGGTTTCGGTACCGTCATCGGTGACGAACACCTCGCCGTGCTGCAAGGGGCTCATCGTGCCGGGGTCCACATTGATATACGGGTCCAGCTTCTGGCTGGCCACCTTCAGGCCACGGGTCTTCAACAGTCGTCCCAGGCTGGCCGCCGTAATGCCTTTGCCCAGACCGGAGACCACGCCGCCGGTCACAAAGATATACTTCGTCGCCATATAATTCCCTCCACATCTATGCGAAAAAACAAAACAAATATATTATACACCGGACCGGGCGCTTTTTGCAAGGGAGTCCCCCGGCGGCTGCCAGAAAAAATACGGCAAATTTGCCCGCCTGTATTGACAAAAACCCCGGCAGGGTGTACAATCTCTTTATCCTACAAGAAAGGTATGAATAAGCATGGGCATCCGCTCTCTGCCGCGCCGGCGATGTTGCCCCGGCGTGCGTTTCTGATTCATTTTTTCCATATTTTATACATAAAGAGGAGACGAACACCATGAGCAAGATCTATACATCCGCCGAACAGCTGATCGGACACACCCCCCTGTTGGAACTGACCCACATCGAAGCCGCCGAGGGGCTCAAGGCCCGCGTGCTGGCCAAGCTGGAATACCTCAACCCCGCCGGGTCCGTCAAGGACCGGGTTGCCAAGGCGATGATCGATGACGCCGAGGCCACCGGCAAACTCAAGCCCGGTTCGGTGATCATCGAGCCCACCTCCGGCAACACCGGCATCGGTCTGGCGTCGGTGGCGGCAGCCCGTGGCTACCGGGTCATCATCGTCATGCCCGAGACCATGAGCGTGGAGCGCCGTCAGCTGATGAAGGCCTATGGCGCCGAGCTGGTCCTCACCGAGGGCGCCAAGGGCATGGCCGGCGCCATTGCCAAGGCGGACGAACTGGCCGCCCAGACCCCGAACAGCTTTGTGGCGGGGCAGTTTGTCAACCCCGCCAACCCGGCGGCCCACCGTGCCACCACCGGCCCCGAGATCTGGGAGGATACCGACGGCCAGGTGGACATCTTTGTGGCGGGCGCCGGCACCGGCGGCACCCTCACCGGCGTGGGCGGTTATCTGAAAGAGAAGAACCCTGCCGTCAAGGTGGTGGCCGTGGAACCGGCAGATTCGGCGGTGCTCAGCGGCGGCAAGGCCGGTCCCCACAAGATTCAGGGCATCGGTGCGGGCTTTGTGCCCCAGGTGCTGGATACCAGCGTCTATGACGAAATCACCCGGATTACGACGGAGGAGGCCTTTGCCGCCGGCCGCATGATGGGCCGCAAGGAGGGCGTGCTGGTGGGAATTTCCTCCGGCGCCGCGCTGCACGCCGCCATTGAGCAGGCCAAGCGTCCCGAAAACGAGGGCAAGACCATCGTGGTGCTGCTGCCCGATACCGGCGACCGCTACCTGTCCACCCCCATGTTTGCCGACTGACCTGTACCTTCTTTGCCGCAGCGGTTGCCGCTGCGGCTTTTTGTTTGCAATTTGGCCGGTTTTGGGGTATGCTGGAACCAGACCAATACAGGAAGAGGAACTGCCCATGCCCAATCTCGTGGAAATCACCGATCTGTCCGCCCCTGAACTGGACGTCTACGCCCGGCTGACCGAAACCCAGCTGCGCAACAAGTTGGAACCGGAAAAAGGGATGTTCATTGCCGAAAGTCCCAAAGTCATCGGCACTGCCCTGGATGCCGGGTACCGTCCGCTGTCCTTCCTGATGGAACGCCGTCAGGTGGAGGGACCGGCGGCGGGGGTGCTGGCCCGCTGCCCCGAAGTTCCCGTCTATACGGCGGACCGGTCCGTGTTGGAACAGCTTACCGGCTATGTGCTCACCCGGGGCGTGCTGTGCGCCATGCATCGCCCGGCGCCCCGCACGGCGGAAGAGGTCTGCCGGGGTGCCCGCCGGGTGGCCGTGCTGGAGGGCATCGTGGATTCCACCAACATCGGAGCCACCTTCCGCTCGGCGGCAGCCCTGGGGATGGATGCGGTGTTGCTTTCGCCGTCCTGCTGCGACCCGCTGTGCCGTCGGGCCATCCGGGTGAGTATGGGCACGGTGTTCCAGGTGCCCTGGGCCCGGTTGGGGGACCGGAAGGAGGACTGGCCCCAGGCCGGTCTGGACCGGCTGCACACCCTGGGCTTTACCACGGCGGCCATGGCACTGGATGACCGGGCGCTGCCGGTGGATGATCCCACTTTGCAAACAGCGGAAAAACTGGCCATCGTGCTGGGAACTGAGGGGGACGGCCTGGCGGCGGAAACCATCGCCCGGTGTGACGCCACCGTTATGATCCCCATGCAGCACGGGGTGGATTCTCTCAATGTGGGTGCCGCGGCGGCGGTGGCTTTCTGGCAGCTGCGGGCCCGGTAAACTGGCAATTTGCCGCAAAAACATGACAAAACTTTTACGCCCCGTTGACGCAAAACGGGGCGCTTTTGGTTGTTTTTCCCGCCCGGAAATGGTACAATGAAACCATGTTTGACATAACGGGAGGAACTGTTCATGGGTTTCCTGAAAAAATTCACCAAGCAGGAATTGAGCTGGATGATGTACGACTGGGCCAACAGCGCCCACTCGGTCATCGTGGTGACCATCCTGCCTATTTTTTTTGATTCGGTGGCCGAATACACCGCCGACAGCGTGTCCAGCATGTCCACCTGGGGCTACGCCACCAGCATCGCCATGGCCATTGTGGCGTTGTCGGCGCCTTTCCTGGGCGTCTTCGGCGACATCCGGGGTATGCGCAAACGGCTGTTTACCGCCTTTTTGGCCCTGGGCGTTGTGTCGGTGGCCGGGCTGGCCTTCACGCCGGGCATGGACTTCACCTCCTCCCCTGAAGCGGCGGGTCGGGTGGCGGCCATCGTGCTGGTGCTCTACATCCTCAGCACCATCGGCTTTGACGCCTCCTGCATCTACTATGACGCTTTCCTCACCGACGTTACCACCGAGGATCGGATGGATTCCGTCTCCACCATGGGCTACGGCCTGGGGTATATCGGCGGTTCCACCATTCCGCTGCTGATCTTCCTGATCATGAACGCCGTGGGCATTCCCATGCTCACCTGCCTGGGCATCATCTTTGCCATCACCGCCGTGTGGTGGCTGGTCTTCAGCCTGCCGCTGCTGAAAAACTGCCGGCAGACTTCCGGCAAACCCTACGAGAAGGGGGACATCGGCCGCAACATCCGGGGCGTCTTCACCACCATCCGGGAGATCATCGCCGACAAACCCATGCTCGTCTACATTGTGGCTTACTTCTTCTATATTGACGGCGTGCACACCATCATCAGCATGGCCACCAGCTACGGCACCAACCTGGGTCTGGACTCCGCCGGTATGCTGCTGGCGCTGCTGCTGGTCCAGGTGCTGGGCCTGCCCTTCTGCCTGCTGTACATGAAGCTGGCTTCCAGATTCGGCGCCCGCACCATGGTGGGCGTGGGCATCTGCGTCTATATGTTCATCTGCATCTTCGCCTTCTTCATGGACAGCCTGTGGCAGTTCTGGATGCTGGCGGTGCTGTGCGCCACCAGCCAGGGCGGTATCCAGGCACTGTCCCGCTCGATGTTCGGCAAGCTCATCCCCGACAGGGACCGCAGCGGTGAGTTCTTCGGGTTCTTTGACATCTTCGGCAAGTTTTCTTCCATCCTCGGGCCCACGCTGGTGGGTGTGGTCAGCGCTGCCGCTGCCTCCCGGATGCTGGCCGACCAGGGCCTGACCGCCGCCACCGCCACCGCCGAGCAGGTGGATGCCATCAACAAGGCTGCGGGCCCCTACGGCATTCTGTCGGTGATTCTTATCATCATCGCCGGTGCGCTGCTCTACTTCTTTGTGCTGCCCCGCACCCTGAAAGGTGACGAACGCAAAATTTGACTTTTTGCCCCCGGCGGGGTACAATAATCTGCGCTTTTACAAGGTAAGGAAGTGAACCCCCTCATGCCGGAAGGCTATACCCATGTGCGCACCGCCCGTCAGGCGGCGGCCGCCATTCACTATAAGATCCAGTGCCCCGAAGCCTTTGCCGCAGGGGCCAACGGCCCAGACAGCTTTTTCTGCTACGAGGTCTGGAAATCCCGTGCCAAGCGTCATTACGACCTGCCTGGTCTGGGCGACCGCATGCACGAGGAAAAAACCGGCGCCTTTCTGTACAGCCTGTGCCGTCATGTGAAGACCCGGCCCCAGGTGGAATACGCTCTGGGCTTTTTGTGCCACTATGCCACCGACACGGTGGTGCATCCCTTCGTCTATGCCATGCTGGAACCCGGTCAGCCCTATGCGGGCAAGGGCGGGCACGGTTACCTGGAAATCGCCCTGGATTCCGAGCTGCACAAGGAAGATACCGGCGACGGCCGGGTGCTGGCATCGGACGCCAGCCCGCTGCCTACGGGGGAACAGCTGGCGGACATCGCGGCGCTGCTGCATACCTGCCTGCTGGAAGTCTACGGTGAAGACATCCCGGTGGAATATCTGGCCGATGCTTTCTACCACACCTACAAGGTGCGCAGTCTGTTCCCCAGCCGTCACGGCATCCGCAAAGTGGTGTTCGCGGTGGTGGAACGGTTTTTCGGCGGCAAGGGATTCATCACGGGACATCTGTCCCCCCGCAAGCTGTCCGACAAACTGCCCGATGCCTGGACCGATCCCTTCACCGGGCAGACCCACGAGGGCGGTCTGTTTGCCCTGCTGCCCAAGGCCAAGCGTCGCAGCGAGGAATTCATGGGGGCGGCGCTGCTCTTCTGGCTGAAAAAATACTCCGACGAGGAGTTCTGCCGCGCCATCGGCAGCATGAGTTACACCCAGGGCCGGCCCACGGCGGAAAGCGACCCGGCGGCCCCTATGGTAGAGGAAAACGACACAAAAGGAGAATGAATTATGATCCGCATCACCATGCAGAACGGCAAGACCATCGACATTGAACTGGACCCCACCGCGGCGCCCATCACCTGCGAAAATTTTGAAAAGCTGGTCAAGCAGGGCTTCTACAACGGCCTGACCTTCCACCGGGTCATCTCCGGCTTCATGATCCAGGGCGGCTGCCCCATCGGCAACGGTACCGGCGGTCCGGGCTGGCACATCAAGGGTGAGTTCATCCAGAACGGTGTGGCCAACCCCATCAAGCACACCCGCGGCGTCATCAGCATGGCCCGTGCCATGGACCCCAACTCGGCCGGCAGCCAGTTCTTCATCATGCACCAGGATGCCCCCCATCTGGACGGTCAGTATGCGGCCTTCGGCCATGTGGTGAACGGTATGGACGTGGTGGACGAGATTGCTGCCGCGGCCACCGACTGGAACGACAAGCCGCTGGAGCCGGTTGTCATGGAAAAAGTGGAGATCGTCTGATTCGGATTTGTCCATAAGCGGGCGCGGACCTTGGGTCTGCGCCCGCTTTTCCTGTCCGGCAGGTTGAAATGTTTGGCAAAATCGGTTATACTATTTTGTAATCATCGTGGAATTTCGGGCGTAAGCCCGCTGCATACAAAGGAGCAAACCATGGCACATACCGTAATGGTCACCGGCGCAGACGGCTTTATTGGCAGCCATCTGACAGAAGAACTGGTCAAGCGCGGCGAGAAGGTCCGCGCCTTCTGCCTGTACAATTCCTTCGGCTCCCTGGGCTGGATCGATACTCTCCCGCCCGAGATCCGCAACGAAATCGATATTTTCATGGGCGATGTGCGCGACCCCAACGGTGTGCGCACCGCCATGCGCGGGCAGGAGCGGGTCTTCCACCTGGCGGCCCTCATCGCCATCCCGTTCTCCTACCACAGCCCCGACAGCTATGTGGACACCAACATCAAGGGCACCCTGAATGTCCTCAACGCCGCCCGGGAACTGGACACCCAGCGGGTGCTGGTCACCTCCACCAGCGAGGTCTACGGTACCGCCCAGTATGTGCCCATCGACGAAAAGCATCCCTTCCAGGGCCAGAGCCCCTACTCGGCCACCAAGATCGGCGCCGACCGCCTGGCCGAAAGTTTCTACCGCAGCTTTGATCTGCCGGTCACCATCGTGCGGCCCTTCAACACCTATGGCCCCCGCCAGAGCGGCCGGGCCATCATTCCCACCATCATCACCCAACTGCTGGCCGGCCAGACCGAGATCAAACTGGGCAGCCTGACCCCCACCCGCGACTTCAACTACGTCAAGGATACGGCCAACGGCTTCATGACCATCGCCGACTGCGACGCCGCCATCGGCCAGGAACTGAACATTGCCACCGGTGTGGAGCATTCCATCGGAGACCTGGCCCACGAGCTCATTGCCCAGATCAACCCCAACGCCACCATCGTCTGTGAGGCCGAGCGCCTGCGCCCCGAAAAGAGCGAGGTCAACCGCCTGCTGGGCGATGCCACCAAGCTGCGCAACCTCACTGGCTGGAAGCCCCAGTACACCTTCGAGCAGGGCCTGGCCGAGACCATCGAATTCTTGCGCGGCAACCTCGACCAGTACAAGGTCGGGCAGTATATCCTGTAATATGAGCGGCCGTAACGGAACCGAAGGACGCCGCATTGCACCCACCGTCTGGCCCAAAGCCGCGCGGTGGGCTTTCGTGTTGGCGGCCTGTGCGCTGCTGGGCGTGGTGCTCAGCTATTACTGGCGGGTCTTCTACGGGCTGGACGCCCGGGGTATACCGCCCCTCTGGCCCACGGCCCTCTGTGTGGGGCTGGGGGTGGCGGCCGGCATCGCCGTGCTGGCGCTGCGCCGCGTGAAGGACTTTGCCGTCCGGGGGGCCGTCTGCATCCTTTTGTGCGGCATCCTGTTTGCCTTTGCCAATCCGCCTCTGCAAACCCCCGATGAAACCGAACATTATCTGCGTACCTACGCCATCTCGATGGGACGGCTCGACTTTGACGCCGAACGTGGCTACCCTGAGGATGTCTCCCGGCTGCTGGGGGCGTTCCCCGGGGCCTGGGTCAACGCCCACACCTCGGCGGGGCTGGGCGTGGACCCCGATACCAAGGAAGAGCAGCCCTACGATACGGCGGGGTATGCCCTCAAACAATACGGCAAAGACGGCCGGGTGGAAAGCATCGCCGACAGCTTTGCCCAATACCTGGCAGGGGAGGGGGACGCCGCTCCTGTCACCGAGCCCATCAGCTTTCTGATTCTGCCCTTTGTGCCCGGTGCTCTGGGCATGGCGATAGCCCGGCTGTTCGGGCTGGGGGCGTTGGGCTGCCTGTACGGCGGGCGGTTGGGCAATCTTGTGGCCTACACACTGCTTTGCTGGCTGGGGCTGCGCTGTGCCAAGAAGGCACGCCCGGCTTTCCTGTGCCTGATGCTGCTGCCCATGTCGCTCTACATGGGGGCTTCCCTGAGCTATGATGCCACCCTGCTGGCCTGCTACTATCTGATGCTGGCGCTGCTGACCCGCCCCCGGTGGACCACCCGCACGGCGGCGCTGTATGCGGCAGCCTGCATCTTTGCCAACGGCACCAAGCCCTACCTGAACCTGCTGTGGGTGGTGCTGCCGCTGCTGCCGGCCAAACGGGAGTGGAAGGCCAAAGGCAGCCGCCCGGTCTGGGTGGGCATCTGTGCCGCCGGTTCGCTGGCGCTGACCTTCTTGGTGGAGCAGTACGGCGTGCTCATGCGCCACAACTACGGCACCATCGCCCGGCAGGGCGGGGCGGCCGTCAACGGGGGCGAACAGCTGGTCTTTATTTTGTCCCATCCGCTGCGTTATCTGGCGGTGCTGCTGGGTACACTCTATGAGAACGACGGTTTCTTCGGTCAACTGGGGCTGTTCGGTTGGAAGGATCTTCCCGTTGCCTTCCTCAGCCTGACCGGACCGCTGGTGCTGCTGGGCGCGGCACTGCTCTGCACGCCCCGCACCGAGGCCCTGGGTCGCCGCCGTCTGGGCGGTTTGGGCCTGTTTGCCGCCCTGTACGGTATCGGCGCCATGACCGCCATGTATATCACCTATACTCCGGTGGGCATGGTGCGCATTGTGGGGCTGCAGACCCGGTATTTCCTGCCGCTGTGGCTGCTGCTGGTGCTGGGGGTGGCGGCTTTGGCCCGCCGGGTTCTGGCTCCGCGTTTGACGGCGGCCCGGGCCGAAGCGCTGGCGTTGCCCCTTTGCGGCGGCTATGCCCTGGTGGGGGCTGCGCTGCTCTTCCAGCATTACTTCATCGGACCTGTGTACACAGTGTATTTAAAATAAAAATTTCAACAAAATGGATAAAGGAGGCGACACCCTATGTTGCAGCTGGTCTGGGGACTGTTTCTGATTGTGCTTCTGGCCGGTGCCTGCGCGGTGCTCGCCTCGGGGGGCAAAGCGGACGCAGCCCTGCTGCCGCTGCCCTTGCTTTCCGGCATGGCGCTGCTGCTCTACGGATTTGGGCTGGCCGGTGCACTGCGCATCGGTGCTGCGCTGGCGGTGGTATTGTTGGTCGCTGTCTGGGCGGTGGGTCTGGTCCGGCTGCGCCCGGCGGGGTTTGTCAAAGCCTGCCGGGAGGCGGTTTCGACGCCGGGCCTGGCCCTTTTTGTGGGGGGCGCGGCCTTTTTCTGGGTTCTGTTTTTTGTGCTGCAGCCCATGTTCACCCAGTGGGATGAATTCACCGCCTGGGGGCTGGCCCCCAAAATGGTGGTGGAACGGGGGGCTTTCTATGTGGCGGACCCCGTCAACCTGAAAGCTAGCTTCACCTATCCGGCCACCAGCCTGGTGACCTTCTTGTTCCAGCCCTTCGGGCGTTGGGCCGAGTGGGCTTGCCTGGCGGCTTTGGACACCCTGGCCCTGGCCTGCGTGGCGGCCGCCACCGCTTTGCCGCGTTCCCGCTGGTTCGCTTCGGTGGGAGTCTTTGCGGCCGGTGCGGTGCTGCCCTATTTCTTCCGGGATCCCGCGCCGGGGGCCTACGCCACCCAGTATGTGAATGCCATGGCGGACCTGCCCATGGCCATGCTGTTCGGGGGCACCCTTTGCCTGTATTTCGGCACCGAACGGCGCCGTGGGTTCTTCTGGCTGACGGCGCTGCCGCTGGCATTGCTGACGCTGACCAAGGATATCTGTTTTGCCTACGGCCTGATTGCGGCGTTCCTCATCGGGCTGGACTGGTTGGCCGCAGGGGAAGGCCCCTTCCGTAAACGGCTGGGGGCTGCCCTGCTGCATGCCGGCGGTCTGGCCGTGGCGGTGGTGGCAGCCTTTCTCAGCTGGAGCCGCTACACGGCGGCCGTGACTCCCACGGTGGACACGGCGGCCAGTGTGGGCAGCGCGGGGCTCAGCTACGGCGCGGTGTTGACCGGCGGCGTCAAGCAGCTGCTGGGCATCGGCCGGGACGATAAGTTTGCCCAGATTATGGCTGCCATGGGGGATGCCTTCTTCACCCGGCGGGTCTGTCTGCTGGGCGGCGGCATTCTGGCGGTGGCGGCCATCACGCTGGTGGCGGCGGCCGCCTGGCTGTCGGCCGAAAAAGGTGCGACCCGCCGCAGCATTCTGGTGCTGCACCTGGGCTTTGCCTTCTGCTTCGCGGCGCTCTATGCCTTCCACCTGATTCTGTATTACTACAATTTCTCCGACGGAGAGGGACTGGCCCTCAAGGATTATGACCGCTACCTGACACCCTACTACCAGGCCTGGATGCTGGCCATGCTCTGCCAGCTGGGTCGGGCGGCCCGGGGCAGACTGGGCCGTGTGGCGCAGGGCGGCGCGGTGGCGGCGGTGCTGGCCCTCTTCTGCTGGCGCGGTGTGCCGGGGGCCGGGTTCTGGACCGCGGCAGACAGCCTGTACACCCTGCGTGCCGACGTGCAGCAGCGGGCGGCGGTTATGAACACCGTGCTGGATTGGAACGACCGGGTGCTGGTGCTCAGCCAGGGGGACGACGCCACCCGCTGGTATTATTACCGGTATGAACTGACTGCTCAGGTGGTCAACGGATTCGGCGGTTTCTACGGCCGCCTGGGGGAGACCCAGGACCGGTGGGACAGCGACTTCATGAATCTGGTGGAGAGTGAAAACTGGACCCTGTACGACTACAAGGCGGTCTGTGTACCGGCCACCCTGGTGGCCTATATGGCCGAAAAGGACTGTGGCTACCTGCTCATCGACCGGGCGGACGATTATCTGCAGCGGGAGTTCAGCCCGCTGTTTGAGGGCGGCCTGACCAATGATATGCCGGCCACCCTCTACCATTTTGAGGGCGAGGATGCGGAGGTTCCCTTCACCATCGCCGCCACCACCGAACAGGAGGTGCAGTGATGATGGGAAAACCCTTGCCGGAAATCAAGCGCCCGCTGTTCCGTCCCCGGCAGCTGTTGCTGCTGGCCTACCTGCTGGCCCTGGTGCTGTGGCTGGTGCAGGGGCTGGTGGGCAGCGCAATTATGCTCAATTATAAGCTCAAGGGGGAGATGCCCCGGCAGACGGTGGCCCCGGCCGACCTGGTGACCGAAAGCTTTGCCCCCTACAGCTCCAACCAGTGGTGGACCCCGCCCGACGACGATCCCGACTGGTATCTTTCCACCGACAGCGATCCCCATATCTACTGGCAGGGGCAGGGCTATATCGAGACAGTGCGGCTTTACGCCGGGCACCGGCTGCCCCCCGGAGGGGTGGCGCTCTACTATCTGCTGCCCGGCCAGACCGATTACAGCGAAACCCAAAAGGTCTATGCCAACGTGACCGATACGGGCGTTTATACTTTTGATCTGGGCGGGCGCTGGGTCACCGGCCTGCGCATCGACCCCGACAGTGTGGGCGGTGTGCCCACGCTGTTCACCGGCATCGAGCTGAACCCCGCCACCCCCTGGTATGACCGGTTCCTGCTCAGCGGGGGACAGTGGCTGGTGCTGCTCTTCGTCCCGGCGCTGGCGGCGGCTGCCGCGGCGCTGATACTTTCCTTCTTTGACAAGGAGGAGCCTCAGGACTGACAAAACACGAAGGAGAAATCTATGGACCTGCTCTGCGTATTGACAGCTGTGGTGGTGCTGTTTTTCTTCTGCGCGGCACTGACGCTCAAGGCCCGGGTGCCGGCCGCTTTGGCACCCTTGACCGCCTTGTCGATTGTTGTGGCGGTGCTGACGCTGGCAGGTATGGCCGGGGTGCTCTACCCGGCGGCCTGGGCACTCTACCTGCTGGGTGTGGTGGCGTGTGTCGGGGCCTTCTGGCCCCGCAAAGGCCGGAAGCCGGACTGGAAGGCGCTGTTCACCCCGGGCAGTATGTTCTTCTGGGGGATGACGGTGGTCTTTGCTATCTATTTTTCCATCCGCCAGCCCATGGCCACCGGCTTTGATGAACTGAACCTCTGGGCCACCGCCGTCAAGGTCACCAAGGTGGACAACAGCCTCTATGCCACCGCCACCCTGGGCACCCCCTGGGCGGTGACCCAGAACCCCGGGCTGCCGCTGCTCAGCTATTTCTTCCAGTTCCTCGGTTCCTACGCCGACTGGAAAATCTACCTGGCCTACGACGCGCTGTATTTTGCCTGCTTTGCGGCGGTACTCGGCGCCCTGCCCTGGCACAAATGGCGGGTGGCGGTGCCGCTGGCCGCCGTGCTGTGGTGCACCCCCTTCTTCTTTACCATCTACAACCACACGATCTATCTGGCCGATACCTACCTGACCGCCTACGGCGACGTGCCGGCGGGCCTGGTGTTTGGCGGGGCGGTGGCTCTGTGGATGGCGCTGCGCCAGACCAATGGTCCCCGTTGGGCCGTGCTGCCGGTGCTGGCGCTGGCAGCCAACCTCAAGGCCAACGACTTTGTGCTGAGCCTGGCGGCGGCGGGACTCGTCGCCGTGGATGCCTGGTTTTTCTGCGACGGTCCGTTCAGACAGGGCCTTGCCCGCCGCACCGGATTTGCGGCGGCCTGCTTTGCCGCGCCCATGGCCGTCTATTACCTGTGGAATACCCGGTATGTGGGCTGGCTGGTAGCCCGCAACAGCGACTCCGGCGGCGTGGGCGAAACCACCGCCTCGCTGGGGCAGGTGGTGGTTAACGGCGTCAAAATCCTGCTGGGCCGGCCGGTGGAAGGCTTTTTTGAAGAGCGGCGTCCCCAGTTTTTGCAGGCCATGGCCGATATGGGGCACCAGTTCTGGACGTCGGACGGCAAACTCAGCATGATCGGTCAGGGCCGCAATGTGGTGGTGCTGATTCTGCTGGTCTTCGTGGTGGCGTTTGCGGTGGCTGCCGGCTGGCGGCTGCGCGGGCGCATTGCCGCCATGGCGGTGCTGTCCACCCTCTGCTTTGTGGGCTACAACCTGATGCTGGCCCTCAGCTACGGGTTTATCTTCAAGCCCTTCCAGGCCGAAGCACTCACCGACTACAACCGGTACATCTACAGCTATTACATCGGCTGGTTCCTCATGGCATTGGGCTGCCTGGTCACTGCGCTGCTGCCCCAGATCGTCGTCCGGCAGAAAACGCTGGCGGAAAAGGACGGCCCCACGGCGGTGTTGGTCTCCACCCGGTACACCTCCCGCTGGGGTCTGGCCGGGCAGGGCGTGGTGCTGCTGCTGGCGGTGGCCATGCTGGCCCGGCAAAGCCAGCTGGTGCTGCCCCAGCTCAGCGTGTTGGGCTTTGCCGACAGCGAATTTGCCGACCGCAAAGCCGTCCGGGCCGAGGCGGACCAGGTCTGCAGCTATCTGACCCGGGAGGACCGCGTCTTCTTTGTCAGCCAGGGGGACAACGGCGAAGCCTGGTTCTCGGCGGTATTTGATTTTTACCCCATTCTGGTGGATTACTCGGGCATTGTGTCCGAGATGATCGGCGGCGGCGGGGAACTGGGCCTCCCCGAGCTGAAACCGGAGGAGGAAGGTCCCAAAAACTACTATTACCATGGTTTTACGGCGGAGGAACTGGACGACATCGTCCGGGGCAACGGCTGTACGGTGCTGTATCTGCAGACGATTGACGATATTTTTGTGCAAAGCTATGCCGATCTCTTCACCGATAAACTGGAAGCCGCCCTTTCGGGGCAGACGCTGCTCTACCGGGTAACCGATGCGGGCTTTGCGCCCATCCAGATGGAGGTGACCACCTCATGAAAACACTGCAACACTGGTTTTCCCGCCGGGGAGCCCTGCCGCTGACCTGTTACCTGGTGGCGGTGGCACTCTGGTTGGTGCTGGGCGCGGTGCACTGGGGCAGTGACGCCCTGGCCCGCAGCGCCGGTACCATGTACGAGGCGGACATTCCCGTGACCGAATGGCAGCTGGCCGGGATCACCGATGCCGGCAGCACCGCGGAAAGTGCCGTCCTCACCACCACCGACGGTGACCCCCAGTTGATTCTGGAGGATGTGTCCGGCATGGTGGTGCGCACGCTCAGCTATACGGTGACCTTTGAGGGCGACGCCCGCGAAATGTGCCTGTACTACACCACCAAAGTGGGGGAGGATTACAGCCAGGACCGGCGGGTCTTCCCCCAGGCCCTGGGGGACGGGCGGTATCTCTACACGCTGCCCCGCACCACCATCGTGGCCCTGCGGCTGGACCCCTGCAGCCCGGACGAAAACAAAACGGTGCAAATGACCTTTGCCCCGGGAACAATCACGCTTAATGCGGCCGACAGCCTGCCGGCTGCGTGGCAGTACTTTGTGCCCTCCTGGTATCAGGCTTTCTGCCTGGTGCTCTACCCGGCGCTGGCGGCGGCGGCCCTCAGCTGGCTGCGGGCCGTCTGGCGGGCGCTGCGCCGCAAAACTGCATAAACGCAAAAAATCCACCCCGCCGGGGTGGATTTTTCTTTTCAGGTGATTTTCAACGCCCGCTGGACGCGATAGACAATGTACTGGAACACTCCTACGATCAGGCTGCATTCCACCCACACATAGTTGGGCAGGTTGCGCCAGCGGAAGGGCGGCTTGTGCAGTTTGGGCAGGGCCACTTTGGCTTCGGCAAAGCCCTTGGCGTAGTCGCCGCCAAAGCCCCGGAAGCGGAACATGACGACTTTGAGCAGATAGCCCAGCAGCATGGGGATAAAGTTCAGCACCAGCATCAGCAGCGGCTGGTTCTTGTAGGGCAGCAGAATGCTGTTGCGGCCGCTCTGAATGCTCTTGAAGGGGTTGTAGCGCACGGCGCCGGTGGTGGCGCCGCAGATGTGACGGCAGCGGGCGGTGGGGCAGTAGACGTTTTTATAACCGAAGTTGTTGGCCCGCCAGGACAGGTCCACGTCTTCGTAGTAGGCGAAGAACAGCTCGTCAAAGACGCCGATCTCGTCCAGGATGGATTTGCGGTAGAGCGCCGCGCCGCCGCAGGCACTGAACACCCGGCAGGGCTTGGTGTACCGGCTGGCTTTGAGGCCGTCGCCCCGTTTGCAGGCAAACCCCAGCAGCGTCACATAATCCCCGGCATCGTCGGCCAGTTCCGGCTCGTAATAGCGCAGCATCAGGCTGCTCACCGCAAAGATGCGCGGGTCGGCGTCGGCGGTTTTCAGCAGTTCGGCCAGCCAGTCCGGTTCGGCAAAGGCGTCGTTGTTGAAGAGCGCCACATACTCACCCCGGGCGATGGCAATGCCCTGGTTGACGGCGTGGGAAAAACCGGTGTTGGTGTCGTTTTCGATGAGGGTGTAGCGGTCGTGGCCACGGTAGCTGCGGGCGATCTCCCGGCTTTCGTCGGTGGATCCGTTGTCGATGACGATCAGCTCAAAGTCCTGCTCGGTCTGGGCCCAGATGGATTCGATGGAATCCCGCAGCCAGCCGGCGCCGTTGAGGTTGGGGATGATTACAGAGGCTTTCATCGTTTCTCCTTGTCCGTCAGAAGGCGTAATAGTAGTGGGGGGCGGCCAGGGCCAGGGCGGAATTCAGCGCCAGCACCAGACAGACCAGGGCCACCAGCACCGCCACGATCAGTGTGCGGATCAGCCAGGCCTGGGCCAGGCGGCGTCGGGCCGGGTTGCGGGTAAAACCGAAACTCCAGGCCAGCGACAGGATGAAGCCCGCCACCGGAATGGCGAAGAGCAGCAGGGCGGCCAGCGTGGCCCCTTCCGACAGGGCCGGAACCTCGGCGGGGCAGCGGTCCTCGTACCGGGGACCGGTCGGTTTGCGGTTCTGCGGTGTACAAGGCTCGGGCAGTGGGGCGCCGCACTGGGGACAATGGTCTGCATCCAAGGGCGCCAGCAGCCCGCAATTTTTGCAGTAACGCATGGGGATACCTCCGTTAGTCCAGGGCCAGATTGCGGTCCAACTGGGTGTTGAGTATGATTTGGGTGTTGGTGGAGCCCAGCTTTTGCATCTTGGTCAGCAGATGTTCCAGGGCGTCGATGTCGGTGCAACTCACCTTTACAATAAAGTTGTAGCTGCCCGTCACCCGGAAGCACTGCAAAACCTGGGGCTCCTGCTCGATCATGGCCAGAAAACTGGCCCGGGTGGCGGCGTCCACCAGCACCGAGATCAGCGCTTCTACCCGGGCCGGAGCACCGGGGTTGCGCAGCACCACCGTGTAGCCGCCGATGATGCCTTCCTGCTCCAGACGGTGGATGCGGCTGGAGACGGCGGGACTGGTCAGGCTGACGCGTTGGGCAATATCTTTGACGGGCATACGTGCATTTTCACCCAGGAGCTGCAAAATTTTATGGTCCAGATCATCCATGAAGTGTTTTACCTCGTTTTCTTTTTGTATAATGCGCACAAAAAAATAAAATGAAGAAAAGTGCCGTTGTGCGGTTTGCCAAAAGCGAAAAAGTATGCTTTTTTTGGCATAAACTAAATTTTATTAAGCATTTCTGGAAACATTATAATATTTTGAAAAACAAAATACAAGGGCGGCGTTTGACAAATTAAGAAAAAAAGCTATAATAATAACCGTTATCAATCAAGACATTCTCTGACCTTTATATACTTTCCCACCCCTCTATGCACAAAAGCCCGCAGGTAACTGCGGGCTTTTGTGTTTTCCGGAAGTAATTATGAATTTTTCGCAAACAATGGGCATACCCTCTTGCACTGTGCGGCAAGAGGGTATAATATTGTCATTCGTTAATAGTTGTCATATGTTAAGTATTAAAAGGAGGAAATGCTGTGGCAGAAGAAGTTGCCTTTGAGCTGCGTGGGCTGATCCATTATATAGGGCGCCTGCGGGAGGCATCGGCCCGGGGCGTCCGGGCTGCGCTGGCCGATGCGCCCAAATGCCGGTTCGGCATGCTGGAACGGCTGCAGTTCGCCATCGAGCAATATGGCAAAGAGGGGACCATTTATGTGAGCGATCTGGCGCGGGCCGCCAAAAAGCCGCTGCCGGCGGTGTCCCGGGCCCTGCGGCTGCTGGAACAGGACGGCATGGCCGAGCGTCAGACCGATCCCCACGACCGCCGCAAGACGCTGGTGCGTATCACACCGGCAGGGCAGCAGGCCATACAGGCGTGTGAGGCATCGCTCAATGCCTATTTTGCCCGGGTCATGGCCCGGCTGGAACCCGAACAGCTGGCCCGGATGGGGGAGCTGCGCGATGTGCTTCTGGCGGCGCTGGAGGCGGAGACGGCGGCCACCCAGAAGGCGGCCCACACAAAGGAGGATCCCGACTATGGGGAAGATTTTTAAACAACTGGCCCGCCACTGGGCGGTGTGCCTGGTGATCTTTGCGCTGTTGGGGGTGCAGGCCTACTGCGACCTGTCCCTGCCCGACTATACCAGCAAGATCGTGGACATGGGCATCCAGCAGGGCGGTATCCAAAGCACAGTGCCTGAAACCGTGCGGGATACCACCCTGCAGGCGCTGGAACTGCTGATGAGTGAAAAAGACGCAGCTCTGGCCGAACAGTGGTACAGCGAACCGGACGAAAACGGTGTGCGCACCCTGGCCCGGGAAGCCACAGCGGCCATGCCGGAACTGGAAAAAGCCTTCACCACGCCGGATATTGTCCTGTATATGGCGGCGGCCCAGAACGCGGCAGCCGCCCAGGAAACCACCGATACGGTAGCCCCCACCTGGACCGATCTGGACGCGATGACCGCCCAGTTCGCCGCCATGGCCCAGACTCCCGGTTTCAGCCGGGAGGCCGTGCAGCAGCGGCTGGCCACGGCCATGGCCGCAGTGGATGACACGGTGAGCGAGAGCATGGCCAGCCAGGCCATGCTGTTGGTGTCACTGGAATATGAGGCCCAGGGCATTGCCCACCAGGTGCAGATGGATTATCTCTGGCAGGAGGGCGGCCGGATGTTGGGTCTGACGCTGGTCATGGTGGCGGTGGCCATTGCGGTGGGCTTCCTGGCTTCGCGTGTGTCGGCTGCCATCGGCCGGGATTTGCGTCGGGAGACCTTCTCGGCGGTGATCGGGTTCTCCCATGCCGAGATTGAACAATTTTCCACCGCATCCCTCATCACCCGTACCACCAATGACATCCAGCAGGTGCAGTTTGTCTGCGTCATCCTGTTGCGGATGGTGGCTTACGCGCCCATTCTGGGCATCGGCGGCATCGTCCATGTGGCCCGCAGCGACACCGGCCTGACCTGGATTACCTTCCTGGCGGTGGCGGCGCTGCTGATTCTCATCGGTGTACTGATGAAGATTGCCATGCCCAAGTTCAAACTCATGCAGACGCTGGTGGACCGGCTCAACCTGGTCAGCCGGGAAATCCTCACCGGTATCATGCCGGTACGCGCCTTCAGCCGCGAGAAGTTTGAGGAACAGCGGTTTGATGTGGCCAACCGGGAACTGATGCAGACCCAGCTGTTCACCAACCGCACTATGGCCGGTATGATGCCTTTCATGACGCTGATCATGAACGGCACCAGTCTGCTCATCGTCTGGTTCGGCGGCAAGGCCATGGATGTGGGGACCATGCAGGTGGGCGAGATGATTGCCTTCATCACCTACACCATGCAGATTGTCATGTCCTTCCTGATGCTGGCCATGGTGGCAGTCATGCTGCCCCGTGCAGGCGTGGCCGCCGACCGTATCGACGAGGTGCTGCACACCCCGGCCACCATCCATGACCCGGCGCCGGAAGTGGCCGAAAAGACCCTGCAGCGCAAAAAGTGGCCCGGTGTGGTCCGGTTTGAGAATGTCAGCTTCCGCTACCCCGGTGCCGACGATGACGCCCTGGAGCAGATCAGCTTTACGGCACTGCCCGGTCAGACCACGGCCATCATCGGTTCCACCGGCTGCGGCAAATCCACCCTGCTCAACCTGATTCCCCGGTTCTATGACGCCACCGGCGGCCGGGTGACCATCGACGGGGTGGATGTGCGGGATATGCCCCAGCACACCCTCCATGATCTGCTGGGCTATGTGCCCCAGAAAGGGGTGCTGTTCAGCGGGACCATCGACTCCAACCTGAAGTTCGGCGGCCCCCAGATCACCGACGAGGACGTGCACACCGCCGCCGACATCGCCCAGGCCACCGAGTTTATCCAGGCCAAGCCGGAGGGTTTCCAAAGCCCCATTGCCCAGGGCGGCACCAATGTGTCGGGCGGCCAGAAACAGCGCCTCTCCATCGCCCGGGCCATCGCCAAACATCCGCGCATCTATCTGTTTGACGACAGCTTCTCCGCGCTGGATTACAAAACCGACGTGGCGCTGCGCCGGGCCCTCAAGGCCCAGACCGGGGATGCCACGGTGATCATTGTGGCCCAGCGCATCTCCACCGTGCTGCATGCCAACCAGATCCTGGTGCTGGACGAGGGCAGACTGGTGGGCATCGGCACCCACGCCCAGCTGCTGGAAAGCTGCCCCGAATACCGGGAGATTGCCCGCAGCCAGCTGAGCCAGAAAGAACTGGGTTTACAGAAGGAGGATGATTGATATGCCAAGACCCGGACGTATGACAACCGAGCGCGCCAAGGATTTCAAGGGTACGCTGCGGCAGCTTCTGGGCGAGATGCGCCGCTACCGGCTTTCGCTGGCGGTGGTGATCCTATTTGCCATCCTTTCCACCATCTTCAATATCGCCGGTCCCAAGGTACTGGCCCAGGCCACCACGGCGCTGGCCACCGGCTGGGTGGCCAAACTGCGGGGCACCGGCGGCATTGATTTTGCCTTCATCGGCCGCATTCTGCTCATCCTGCTGGGCATGTACCTGCTGTCTTCGGCGTTCAGCTTCATCCAGAGCTGGCTGATGAGCGGTCTTTCCCAGAAGGTATGCTATGATTTCCGCCGTCAGATCAGCGAAAAAATCAACCGCCTGCCCCTGGCCTACTTTGAAAAGCGCACGGTGGGCGAGGTGCTCTCCCGCATTACCAACGACGTGGACACCCTGGGCCAGAGCCTGAACCAGAGCATCACCCAGCTGATCACCAGCGTCACCACGATGATCGGCGTGCTCATCATGATGCTTTCCATCAGCGCCCGGATGACACTGATCGCCCTGCTGATTCTGCCGGTGTCCCTGGTGCTGGTCATGATCGTGGTGCATTTCAGCCAGCGGTTCTTCCGGGCCCAGCAGGCCACCCTGGGCGTGGTCAACGGCCAGGTGGAAGAAGTCTATTCCGGCCACAACGTCATCAAGGCATTCAACCGGGAGCAGGCCGTGCTGGATGACTTCAACGCTGCCAACGACCAGCTCTATGCCTCTGCCTGGAAAAGCCAGTTCCTCTCCGGCCTGATGATGCCCATCATGAACTTTGTGGGCAACCTGGGCTATGTGGCGGTGGCCATTGTGGGCAGCATCTTTGCCGCCGGGGGGATCATCACCATCGGCGACATTCAGGCTTTCATCCAGTATGTGAAAAACTTCACCCAGCCCATTCAGCAGCTCTCCCAGGTGTCCAACATGCTGCAGAGCATGGCGGCGGCCGCCGAACGTGTCTTTGAATTCCTGGCTGAGGAGGAAGAGGACCAGACAGCCGACCCGGCCCGCCGGGCCGATCCCGCCACCATCGACGGGCAGGTGACCTTCGACCATGTGAAATTCGGCTATACGCCGGATAAAACCATCATCCACAACTTCAGCTGCACCGTGCAGCCCGGCCAGAAGGTGGCCATCGTGGGGCCCACCGGTGCCGGCAAGACCACCATGGTCAAACTGCTCATGCGGTTCTACGATGTGGACTCCGGCTCCATCACGCTGAACGGCCACAACGTGCGGGACTTTGACCGCACCGCCCTGCGGGAAGGCTTCGGCATGGTGCTGCAGGATACCTGGCTGTTCAAGGGTACCATCATGGAAAACATCCGCTACGGGCGGCTGGATGCCACCGATGAAGAAGTCATCGCCGCCGCCAAGGCGGCCGGTGCCGACCACTTCATCCGCACCCTGCCCGGCGGCTACCAGATGGAACTGAACGAGGATGCCTCCAACGTCAGCCAGGGGCAGAAGCAGCTGCTGACCATTGCCCGCACCATCCTGGCGGACAACCGCATCCTGGTGCTGGACGAAGCCACCAGCAGCGTGGATACCCGCACCGAGCAGCGCATTCAGGCGGCCATGGACCGGCTGATGCAGGGCCGTACCAGCTTCATCATCGCCCACCGGTTGTCCACCATCCGCAATGCCGACCTGATCCTGGTCATGCGGGACGGCGATATTGTGGAACAGGGCACCCACGACGAACTGATGGAAGCGGGCGGTTTCTACGCCGACCTGTACAACAGCCAGTTTGAGGACGTGACAGCGTGAAAAGGCTCCTGCGTTTTTGTAACAATTTCTTGACATTTATCCGAAATGAAGATAGAATGAAATACAGGAAATAAGGAAGTTTTGCCGCACGAATCTTGCGGGAAACTTCATAGGGTGTCGCCCGCCGGGAACACCGCTTTTTACCACTGTGCAACGCCTGTATTTGGCTTTTCTTCGTTACTTTCGCGCTTTCGTGGTCGAAGTGTGCGCATTTTGCGCCGGCTTCGACCGCGCTTGGCTGCGCATTGCCATAGAAAAACTGCATAAGAAAAAAGCGTCCCGCCGTGCTGCGCCCTCCTACGATGGATAAGGAGTGAAATCGACTATGGAGCCCATTCTTGTTGTGCTGCTGGTCCTTGTCGTCGCAGCCGTTGCCGGGGCGCTTGGTTTTTATTTCGGTGGGGAAAACCGCAAACGTACCGCCGAAGCCAAGCTCGGTTCAGCGGAGGAGGAGGCCAAGCGCATCGTGAACGATGCCATCAAGGCCGCCGAGCAGAAACGCAAGGAAACCATCATCGAAGCCAAAGACGAAGCCTTCAAACTCAAGAGCGAAGCCGATAAGGAAATCAAAGACCGCCGGGCCGAAGTTTCCCGCCAGGAGCGCCGCATGGACCAGAAGGAGGAGGCGCTGGACAAGCGCACCGCCGCCATGGAGCGCAAGGAGGAAGAACTCAAGCGCCGCAGTGAAACGGTGGAAGCCCGCCTGGATGAACTGGAACAGCTCAAGCTGCGCCAGACCGAAAAGCTGGAAACCATCGCTGCCATGACCAAGGAGGATGCCCGCGCCGTGCTGCTCAAGCAGGTGGACGACGAGCTGACCCACGAAAAGGCCATGAAGATCAGCGCCTACCAGGCCAACATGAAGGACGAATGCGACCAGATCGCCCGGGATCTGGTGGGCCAGGCCATTGCGCGCTGCGCGGCCGACGCCACCAGCGAAGCCACCGTCAGCGTGGTGCCGCTGCCCAGTGACGAGATGAAGGGCCGCATCATCGGCCGCGAGGGCCGCAATATCCGTGCGCTGGAGACCGCCACCGGCTGCGACCTGATCATCGATGACACGCCGGAAGCCATCACGCTGTCCAGCTTTGACCAGACCCGCCGCGAGGTAGCCCGCATGGCGCTGGAGCGCCTGATTGCCGACGGCCGCATCCATCCCGCCCGCATCGAGGAGACGGTGGACAAGTGCCGCCGCGAACTGGAAATCCAGATGAAGCGGGAGGGCGACAAGGCCGTCATGGACCTGGGCATCCACAGCCTGCATCCCGACCTGGTCAAGCTCATCGGGCGGCTCAAATACCGCACCAGCTTCGGCCAGAATGTGCTCAACCACTCCATTGAGGTGGCCTGGCTGGCCGGGCTCATGGCCGGCGAGCTGGGCGTCAACGTCCAGATGGCCCGCCGTGCCGGTCTGCTGCATGACATCGGCAAGGCCCTGGATCACGAGATCGAGGGCAGCCATGTCCAGATCGGTGTGGACATCTGCAAGAAATACCGCGAGAATCCGCAGATCATCCACGCGGTGGAAGCCCACCACGGCGACGTGGAGCCCAAGACCACCCTGGCTTTCATCATCATGGCTGCCGACGCCATCTCGGCTGCCCGTCCCGGTGCCCGCCGCGAAAACATGGAGAGCTACATCAAGCGCCTGGAAACGCTGGAAGCCCTCTGCAACGGGTTCGAAGGGGTGGAAAGCTCTTATGCGGTCCAGGCCGGCCGCGAAGTGCGCATCCTGGTCCAGCCGGACAAGGTCAGCGACGACCAGGTGGTGCTGCTGGCCCGCAACGTGGCCAAGAAGATCGAGAGCGAGCTGGATTATCCCGGCCAGATCAAGGTCAGTGTCATCCGCGAAAGCCGTGCCACCGAGTACGCCAAATAAAGACCTCTTTGCAGGCAGCCCGCCATCGGCGGGCTGCCTTTTTACGTTTGTGTCTTGCATATTCCCGCCCGTCGGCTTATAATATACCATAGTTTAGTGTATAAAGGAGGGGTGCGCCACGCCGCAAAACGATTCGCCGCGCAAACCGGTTCTGGGAATCCTGGGAGGGTTGGGACCCGCTGCCAGTTGCTATCTGTACCAGATGCTGACCGACCATACCCCTGCCACCTGTGACCAGGACCACCTGGATATCGTCATATCGTCCCGGGCCTCCACCCCTGACCGCACGGCCTTCATCCTGGGCCAAAGCAAGGAAGACCCCTTTGCCGTCATGGAACAGGACGGGTTCAGCCTGGTCAACTACGGTGCCACCGTGCTGGCCATCGCCTGCAACACCGCCCATTATTTTTATGACCGCCTGGCCCAGGCATTGCCGGTGCCGGTGCTGAACATGCCCCAGCTCACCGCCGCGGATGCCAAAGCCGCCGGCTGCACCAAGCTGGGCATTCTGGCCACCGACGGCACCCTGCTGGCCGAAACCTACCAGCTGGCCTGCCAGCGGGTGGGCATCGGCTGGGCACAGCCCACGCCGGAACATCAGCAGGGCATCATGTCGGTGATCTACGACGACATCAAACAGGGACGCCGGGCCAACATGGTCAAGTTCAGCGCCGCCGTGGCGGACCTGAAAACCCAGGGCTGCGACATGGCGGTGCTGGGCTGCACCGAGCTGAGTCTCGTCAAGCGGGACGAGCATCTGGATCACTTTTTCATCGACAGTACCGAGGTCCTCTGCCGTCATGCCTTGCTGGCCTGCGGCGTGACGCCCGTTGGATTTTGATACAGATTAGGAACGAGGAAGGAAGCACACATGGAACCGAAAAAATTCTACATTACCACGCCGATCTACTATCCCAGCGACAAGCTACACATCGGCCACACCTACTGCACCGTGGCCACCGACGCCATGGCCCGCTACAAGCGGCTGCAGGGCTATAACGTCATGTTCCTGACCGGTACCGACGAACACGGCCAGAAGATCGAGCTCAAGGCCAAGGAGGCCGGCGTCACCCCCCAGCAGTTTGTGGACAACATTGTGGAGGGGCCCAAGGGCGTCAAGGATCTGTGGAAGCTGATGAACATCAGCTATGACCGCTTCATCCGCACCACCGACGACTACCATGTGTCGGCCATCCAGAAGATCTTCAAGAAGATGTACGACAAGGGCGACATCTACAAGGGCACCTACAAGGGCAAGTACTGCACCCCCTGCGAGAGCTTCTGGACCGAGAGCCAGCTGGTCAACGGATGCTGCCCCGACTGCGGCCGTCCCGTGGTGGATGCCGAGGAGGAGGCCTATTTCTTCCGTCTGTCCAAGTACGCCGATCGGGTGCGGGATCTGCTGGTCAACACCGACTTCCTGCTGCCCCGCTCCCGCGTCAACGAGATGGTGCATAACTTCATTGATCCGGGCCTGGACGACCTGTGCGTCTCCCGCACCAGCTTCAAATGGGGCATTCCCGTGGACTTTGACCCCAACCATGTGGTCTATGTGTGGATCGACGCCCTGTTCAACTACACCACGGCGCTGGGCTTCATGAATGACCGCTACCCCGACAGCGACTACCAGACCTTCTGGCCGGCCGACGTCCACTTCATCGGCAAGGAGATTGTCCGGTTCCATTCCATCATCTGGCCGGCCATGCTCATGAGCATGGATATGCCGCTGCCCAAGCATGTCTACGGCCACGGCTGGCTGCTGCTGGATGGCGGCAAGATGTCCAAGTCCAAAGGCAATGTGGTGGATCCCTACCTGCTGGCGGAACGCTACAGCGCCGACGCACTGCGCTACTTCCTGCTGCGGGACTTCCCCTTCGGCTCGGACGGTAACTTCTCCAACGAGCTGCTGATCAACCGCATCAATATGGACCTGGCCAACGACCTGGGCAACCTGCTGTCCCGGACCACCGCCATGGCGGACAAGTACTTCGGCGGTACCTTGCCGGAAAACCAGGCCGCCGGCCCCGAGGATGACGCCCTGCTGGAAAAGGCCAAGGCGCTGCGCGCCCGCTATGAAACCGATATGGAAGCCTATGCCTTCCAGAATGCCCTGGCCGATGTGTTCGAGGTCATCGACGCGGCCAACAAGTATATCGATGCCACCGCCCCCTGGGTGCTGGCCAAGAGCGAAGAGAGCAAGCCCCGCCTGGCCCGAGTACTCTACAACCTGGCCGAAACGCTGCGCATCTGCACCGTGCTGCTGCAGCCGTTTATGCCCGATACCTGCGTCAAGATCTTTGAGCAGCTGAACGTGGCCGATGAGGGCAAGACCTGGGACAGCGCCGCGGTCTTCGGCACGCTGCCCGTCACCGCCACCCTGCACAAGGGCCAGAACATCTTCCCGCGCATCGACACTGCCAAGGAACTGGCCGAGCTGGAAGCCCTGGAAGCTGCCCAGAAGGCGGCGGCCCAGGCTGCCCAGGCCCCGGCAGAACCCGAAAAGCCCGAGGCTCCCGCCGCCAGCGCCGAACTGATCGGCGACCACGAGGCGGAGATTGACTTCGATACCTTCTGCAAGGTGGAGATGCGGGTGGCCGAGATCCGCGCTTGTGAGCGGATGAAGGAGAGCAAGAAGCTGCTGCATCTCACCGTCTTTGATGGCGAGCGGGAGCGCTGCATCCTGTCCGGCATTGCCAAATGGTTTGCGCCGGAGGATCTCATCGGCAAAAAGGTGGGCATTGTGGCCAACCTGGCCCCCCGTCCCATGATGAAGGGCAAGTATGTCAGCGAGGGCATGATCGTGGCGGCCGACACCGACGTGGAGGGCGGCTGTGCTATTGCTTTCTACCCCGACAACGTCCCGGCCGGCGCCCGCATTCACTGAGTGGGGGAGCGCACAACCTTGCAAACCAAACCTTCCCGGCTGGATGCCTTTTTTGCGGTTCCCGCGGTGGCGGTGGTCATGGCCATCCTCTGCAATGTGCTGTGGGGCGCGGCCTTTCCCTTCATCAAGATGGGCTACCGCCTGTTTGCCATCGACGCGGCGGACACACCGTCCATCCTCTGCTTTGCGGGCATCCGCTTCATGCTGGGCGCGCTGCTGGTCTGGGTGTGCGGTATGGCATTGAACCGAAAACCGCTGCCCATGCCCCGGGGCCGGGTGCTGGCAGCCTGTTGTGGCCTGGGCCTCTGGCAGACAGCCGCGCAATACTTCTTTTACTATTCCGCCGTGGCACTGCTCACCGGTGCCATGGGCGGCATTCTCAACAGCACCCAGAGTTTTCTGGGCGTGATTCTGGCCCATTTCCTGTACGGAAAGGCTGACCGCATGACGCCGCGCAAGGCCTTGGGCTGTGTGCTTGGGTTTGGCGGTGTGCTGGTGGTTACCCTGGGCAACCATGGCGGTGGCAGCGCGGCGGGCATGGTGTACATGCTGATCGCCTCGCTGATCTTCGCCTTTGCCGGACCCTGGAACAAAGCGGTCACCCGTAAGGCGGACAGTTTTTCGGTCTGCTGCCTCAATCTTGGGGTGGGCGGCCTGGTGTTGGCCTTGCTGGGCTTTGCTTCGGGCGGCAGCCTGCAGCCCCGGAGCGGTGCCGCCGTGCCGGTGTTGCTCTTTCTTGCCTTCATCTCGGGGGCGGGGTATGTGCTGTGGGCACTGCTCATGAAGAACAACCCGGTTTCCCGTATCAGCGTTTTTGGGTTGATCATTCCGGTCATGAATGTGCTGCTCTCGGCTCTGCTCAACGGCGAACCGCTGTTCCAGTGGAACTATCTCGTGGCGCTGGTGCTGGTCTGTGGCGGCATCTTCCTGGTCAACCGGGCCCCGCAACCGAAAACGGAGTAAACCATGCAGAATATTTTTGATACCCATGCCCATTACAGCTCCCGGCAGTTTGACGCCGACCGGGACGTCCTGTTGGCTGCGCTGCCGGAGGGCGGTGTGGTGGGGGTGCTGGAATGTGCTACCCACTCGGGGGACGCGCACCGGGTGGTGGAGTTGGCCCATAAGCTGCCCTATTTCCACGCGGCGGTGGGCATCCACCCGGAAAGCCTTATCGAGGAGGACGCCGCCACCGTGGCCGTGTACCACGGAGATTGGCGGGCGGAACTGGATGCTCTGCGGCCGCTGTTTGCGGACAAGGTCGTGGTGGCGGTGGGGGAGATCGGCCTGGACCATCACTGGCCGGTGCCCCGGCAGGAACAGTATGACCTGTTTGAAGCCCAGCTGCAGCTGGCGGCCGAACTGGATCTGCCGGTTTCGGTCCATGACCGGGAGGCTCATGCCGAAATGTACGAACTGCTGCGCCGGTACAAGCCCCGGGGCGTGCTGCACTGCTACAGCGGCAGTGCGGAGGACGCTGCCTGGCTGACGGGGCAGGGAATGTACCTGGGATTTGGCGGTGCTGTGACCTACAAGGGAGCCAAGCGGGCTGCCAGGGTGCTGGCCGCCATCGACCCCCGGTGGGCCGTGCTGGAGACCGATTGCCCCTATATGGCCCCGGAGCCGGTGCGCGGCCGCCGCAATGACAGCCGCAACATTGCCCACGTGGCCACCTACATCGCCGGCATCTGGCAGATGGAACCTCAGCAAGTATTGGACCGCACGGCGGAAAATGCCCGTCGGTGTTTCAATATTGTATAAATTCAAAATAATATACAAAATGTATATTATGATAAAAATGCAGGAGTGAACAACCATGAAAGCACGCATTCCCAAACATCGCGAATTCATCATCGACTTCCCCAAAGAGATGGACCAGGCCAAGGCAGACGAGGGCTGGGTCAAGCTCAACGAGATTGTGGAAGAGTACAAGAAAACTCACAACGGTCAGAGCGTTTATGCACCTACCTTTATTGAGGACTGTGAGCCTGCGGTGAAGAAGCTGCAGGAAGAATACGGCTTTACCTACACCATCCAGGAGATCAAGTGAGGCAAATGCCTGTTTCCGGCGTACTGCACTAAGCAAACCACGCCGCCAACCCAAAAAAGACAGCGATGCGGCGTTGCACAACATGACCCCTGTGTGGAAAACCACAGGGACCGGTAGCCGCATGCTGTCTTTTCTTTTTCAATTTGCACCTTCAGAGAGGGGGCTTTCTGCCATGGAAAAAACCGTCATCCGTCCCGCCACCATAGCGGACCTGCCGTCCATCCTGGCGTTGTACCGTGTTCTGGATGAGGAACTGGTGGATCTGCAACCGGAGTTTTTCTGTGCTGCGCCGCGGGAGGAAGAGCCGATCCGGCGCTTTCTCCAATCGCCGGATGCGGATTTCCTGCTGGCAGAGCAGGGGGGCACCGTGGTGGGGCTGGCGCTGGTGCAGTATGCCGGCTGGACGCCGGAGTTCAGCTGTGTGCTGCCCCATCGGTATGCCAGCCTCAACGACCTGGTGGTGATGCGGGAAAAACGCTGCCAGGGCATTGGCAGTCTGCTGCTGGGGGCTGCCAAGCGCTGGGCCCGGGATCGCCGGCTGGAATATTTGGAACTGAACGTCCTGGCTCAGAATAGCAAGGCCATTGAACTGTACGAATCCCACGATTTTGTGGAGGCCACCCGCACCATGCGGTGCATGCTGTAAACCGTATCGGCAAGACAAACGCCCCGTCGCTTTGCTGCGGCGGGGCGTTGCCTATTTTATGGGGAAAACACAGCCAAAAGCCGGGGCCGTACATTTCTGTACAGCCCCGGCGGTCTTACTTCTTTGGAGTCATAGCCTCATAACCCTTGTTCGTTATTTTTCGGACTGTTTACTCATCGTCATGAGTACCTCATCCTATCTTTATCGAAGTTTCTTGCCCTTTCAGGATCTAGTGCTAACCGTAGTACATTGGACTTACCCTCTGGTTCGTTATTTGCTGAAGAGCATCTGTGGAACGGAGTAAGAAACCTGCGGTTACTTAGATCGTTCCTGGGGTAGGGGTCTGATGCTGAGGAAGAATCCTCTTAACTCTAGTACATTGGAGTGTCTCCTTGTGGATCAGGTGAAATTCAGGTATATCCTGTTCGGCGGTGTGGTGGCTTTCATCATCTACCAGCCTTCTTTCATCCTAATCTATATTCTATGCTAAGGGGTCTTTTTTTTGACGGGACCCTGGGTCTGCTAACACATTTTGTTGTGAACCAATCATCGTTTGGTATAAATCTTTTACAGGTTACGACCTGCGGCTTTTGATGTGGTTCTTTCGCGTCAGCAGGCCCAGGCCCGCCGGTGATGAATGGGATCTTTAAAGTTTGCCATTGGACTTGAGCCTCCTTCCTTGCGAATTGAGCCGGCGGCCTTTACGATATCTTTCCGGTTCCCTTACTGCCCTCGTGCTGCTGGATCGGAGTCCTTAAAGTGTTTTCATTTTTCTTTTTTCGGTAGATTCTTTTTACGATCTTTTTTGGTAAGAATTTCTCTTTTACAAGAATCCTTGTCTAACGGTACTTTTTCTTACTTACTTTTAGGAGAACCATCGTTCTCTGTAAAAGGATTGTTCGGAAGAAGTTTTTGGTTAAACCGACTTTTGTGTAAGAAATTTACTTTACCAACTGGATCTTGGGAAGAACCTTACTTTCTGAAGAATCTGGAAAATCTGCTTTAAGATGTCGATCTGTTCACGATCGGTCTTTGTGTGGGTTCCTTTGGAAAGTGGCTTCTCTTGGAGTTCTTAGCTCCTTATCTCCGGCTGTTTTCTTTCTGTGACTATACTATAGCACAGCCTTAGAAAAACGTCTATTCGCAGAACACACAACGTTGCAACGATTTATTTGTACATATTACGGATTGAATAATCTATGCGATAGTGGTACAATGGATATGTTGGGGTCGTATAAGACAAGCCGCCGTTCCCGTGGGAACGGCGGCTTTTTGCGTTGCTTTACATGGATTCGGGGGCGTTGATCTTGAACATGGTCAGAATGTTGTGGATCACGCTGCGCACGCCCAGACACAGGGCAATGCGGCTCTGCTGTACGGCGCCCTCCACATCCAGGATGCGGCAGGCGTTGTAGAACCGGTGGAAAGCGGTGGCCACGTCGATGCAATACCGGGTGATGCGGGCCGGGTCATACTTGTCGGCGGCGGCCACAATCTCGGCGGGGAAGGCGGCCAGCAGCCGCAGCAGCGCCTGTTCGGAGGGATCGGTCAGCACGGTGGCATCCACCTGCTCGGCCCCAGCAAACTGCACCCCCTGCTCGGCCAGCTTTTTCAGCAGCGAGCAGATGCGGGCGTGGGCGTACTGGACATAGTAGACGGGGTTTTCACTGTCGTTGCGCACGGCCAGATCCAGGTCAAAGTCCAGGGTGGAGGAGCTTTCCCGCTGGTTGAAGAAGAAGCGGGCGGAATCGATGGGCACCTCGTCCAGCAGATCGGTCAGGGTGATGGCCTTGCCGGTGCGCTTGCTCATGCGGACCGGTTTGCCGTCCCGCATCAGGTTGACCATCTGCATCAGCACCACATCCAGCTGTTCGCCGTGCAGGCCGATGGCATCCATGGCGCCCTTCATGCGGGCCACATGGCCGTGGTGGTCGGCACCCCAGACGTCGATGGCCTTGTCAAAGCCGCGGACGGCCAGCTTGTTGTAGTGGTAGGCGATGTCGGCGGCAAAGTAGGTGGGGATGCCGTTGGCACGCACCAGCACTTCGTCCTTGGCTTCCTCCTCGCTGCCGTCCTCGGTCTTGCGCTTGTTGGCCACGCCGTACTTGGCGGCGTACTGGGCGCTGCGATACATAATGGCGCCGTCCTCGGCTTTGTAGCAGGCACCGGTCTCCAGCAGCTTGTCCACCACGGCCTGGACTGCACCGCTCTTGTGCAGGTCACTCTCGTGGAACCAGACGTCGTACTGGATGCGGTACTTGCCCAGGTCGCGCTGCAGACCTTCGATGTTCTTGGGCAGAGCATCGGCCACAATGGCTTTTTTCAGCTCCTCAAAGTCGGCATTCACATAGGCATCGCCGTGCACCGCGGCAAATTCCTTGGCGCGCTGGATGATGTCGGCGCCCTGGTAGCATTCGGCGGGCAGCGGGCAGGCCTCCTCGCCCTTGTACAGCTGCAGGTAGCGGATGGCCAGGCTCTTGCCGAACTTTTCGATCTGGTTGCCGGCGTCGTTGATATAGAACTCCCGGGTCACGTCATAGCCGGCCCAGTCCAGGCAGGCAGCCAGGCAGTCGCCCAGGGCGCCGCCCCGGGCGTTGCCCATATGCATGGGGCCGGTGGGATTGGCGGAAACAAATTCCACGTTGTAGCGTTTGCCGGCGCCGGCGTCGGTGCGGCCGTATTCCGGGTTGGCGCAGGCCGCCCGCAGAATGCTGGTGAACCACTCCTGTCCCAGGAACAGGTTGATGAAGCCGGGGCCCGCGATGTCCACCCCGGCAAACAGGGTGCCGTTCAGGTCCAGTTTGGCGGTGATGGCCTCGGCGATCTGGCGGGGCGCTTTGTGGAAGGCCCGGGCGCCGGCCATGGCCAGGTTGGACGCCACGTCGCCGTTCTTCACGTCGGCGGGAATTTCCACAATAAAGTCCGGCAGGTCCGCCTGGGGCAGGGTGCCGTCCGCCATGGCCGCCTGGACGGCATCGGTCAGCAGGGTACGCGCCTCGGTCAGGGCCGCCAGGCGGGGGTTATAGTTTTGATAATCCATAGTGAAAAACCTCCGGGTTGGATTTATGCTTCAGATTGTTCAGGGGATTGTTCGGGCAGCGGGTCCACGGTGATGGCCACCAGGTTGCGGCTGATGAAGTTTTCGGCGCCGGAATCCAGCGTGTAGCTGAAATTCAGCGTGCCGCCCCCGTCGGTCAGCGCGTGCTCGATGACGTCGGCGGCCACCCCCAGACTGATGGCACCATAGCCGGTCTCATAATGGCAGAGGTGGCGGGTGCCCTTTTCGATGATCAGCTGGCTGGGGACTTTGCCGAACCGCAGCATGGAAACCTTGCGGGCATCCTCGGCCACCTTGACGGTGGTGGTGCAGCCCGCATAGCCGGTGGCCTCGGTTTCCTTATAAATGATATAGAAGGCACCGTCCTTGTGCACCAGCGAGCCGCGGGTCATCAGCTCCACGGTTTCGCTCTTGCCGTCCTGTTCCATCGTTCCCTTGATGGTGATCAGATATTTTTCTTCCATAAATGTTTCGATTCCTCAGTAGGATTCAATGGCGATCCGTTCCACGGGACCGCCGGCATATTCGCCCAAAAACAGCATTTCCTGCTCGGCAAAGTTGGCGGGGGTATCGCTCACAAAGTAGCGGGCGGTGCCGCCCTCGGTACGGCCGCTGAGCAGGTCCAGATCGGCCAGCGCGGCAGCGGCGGCCTGGGCGGTCACTTTGCCGGAGTCGATCAGCGTCACATTGGCTCCCACATAATCGCCGATCATCTTTTTCAGCAGGGGATAGTGGGTGCAGCCCAGAATCAGCGTATCGATACCGCTGTCCCGCACCGACTCCAGATAGTTGGCAATGACCAGCTTGGTGACGGGGTTGCCGTCCTGCACGTAGCCGTTTTCCACCAGGGGCACAAACAGCGGGCAGGCTTTGGCGGTGATCTGCACGTCAGGCATCATATCGCGGATGACCCTGGCGTAGGAACCGCTGCGGATGGTGGCTGCCGTGCCGATGATGCCGATCCGGTGGTTGCGGGTGGCCGCCACCGCGGCCCGGGAGGCAGCGCCCACCACGCCGGTGTAGGGCACCGGCAGGCGGGAGGATTCCTCCGGCGGGTAGGTGGAGGACACCGTGCCGCAGGCGGCAATGATGAATTTCACATCCTGGCTCAGCAGAAAACGCACGTCCTGCCGGGCATACTGCAAGATGGTGTCCCGGGCGCGGGAACCGTAAGGTACCCGGCCGGTATCCCCGAAATAGACGATGTCCTCGCCGGGCAGAAGCCGGCGCAGCTGACGCACGGCGGTCAGACCGCCCAGGCCGCTGTCAAACACACCGATGGGTCTTGTATCCATCAGTAAGCCCCCTTCCGGCGGTGTACCGCCAGACGCAGCAGCTGATCCACCAGCTGCGGGAAATCAATTCCTTCGTGCTCCATCAACTTCGGATACATGCTGATGGCCGTAAAGCCGGGCAGGGTGTTCAGCTCGTTGCAGAGCACCCTGCCGGTGCCGCGCTCCACAAAGAAGTCGCAGCGGGACAGCCCGGCACAGCCCAGGGCCAGGTAGGCCTTGCGGGCGGTATCCCGCACTTCATCCAGCTTTTCCTCGCTCAGGTGGGCGGGAATGACCGTCTGGGACACGCCGTTTTTGTACTTGTCGTCGTAGGTATAGAACTCCGCACCGGCCAGAATCTCACCCGGCCGGGTGGTGGAAACACTGGCCGGGTCATCGGGGTTGCCGATGGCGGCGCATTCCACTTCCTGGCCGTCGATGAATTCCTCAAAGACCACCTTGTCATCCTCGCGCAGGGCCACGTCGATGGCGGCGTCCAGGGCGGCACGGTCGGCGGCCTTGGAGATGCCCACACTGGAACCGGCGTTGGCAGGCTTGACGAAGATGGGATAGCCCAGCATCTTCTCGGCCCGGTCCAGCACGGCGGTGCGGTCGGTCTCCACCTCGGCGCGGATGGCGCTGGTCCAGCGGCAGTGGGGGACGCCGGCGGCGTCCATCACGGTGTTGGCCAGGGCTTTGTCCATGCAGACGGCGCTGGCCAGCACACCGCAGCCCACATAGGGGATGCGGGCCAGCTCAAACAGCCCCTGGATGGTGCCGTCCTCGCCGTTTTTGCCGTGCAGCACCGGGGCGCAGATGTCAATGGAGATCCGCTCGGCCCGGCCGTCCCGCAGCAGCCACAGGCAGTGGTCGCCCCGGTCGGGGCTCAGCACACAGGGTACACAGTCGGTGCCCTGCTCCCAGCTGCCGTCGGCCATGGCCTCGGGGGTGGGGTGGCAGGCCAGCCAGCGGCCGGTCTTGGTGATGCCGACGGGAATTACTTCATATCGACCGGCACAGGGTTCCTGGGCCAGGGCGCGCAGCCAGGCCGACGCCGAAACGCAGCTGACTTCATGCTCGCTGGAAACCCCGCCGAAAAACAGCGCCACGCGCAGTTTTTGATGTTCGCTCATGCAAAAAGACTCCTCTTGGGTGTATTTTTGTACATACTATAAGTCTTCAGCTTATTATCATAGCATATTCTCAAGCGGTTGGCTATATGAATTTCACAAATTTGCGGGGATTTTCCCGCAGCCCTTGACAACGCCCGGAGGCTGTGGTATAGTAATGCCTGTAAAAAAAGCAGCAACCGGCAGTACGCCGTCGGCTCACCTTGTGGATGTTTCATCCCGGGTCATACCAGAGAAACGCACTTTGTGCGCGCTTTCGTATGTTCGGCGGCTGCTTTTTTGGCAGCCGCTTTTATCTTTTCTATCATACACTTGTGGGAGGTGTGTTCCAATCGCCAGCAACAGCAATTCCAAGGAACTGGAAATCAATGAGCAGATCCGTGACAAAGAGATCCGCCTGATCGGGGCGGACGGCGCGCAGATGGGTATTATGAGCCCGCGCGACGCACTGCGCATGGCCATCGACAAAGACCTCGACCTGGTCAAGGTCGCGCCCCAGGCCAAGCCGCCGGTGTGCAAGATTTTGGATTACGGCAAATACCGGTTCGAGATGCAGAAGAGGGAAAAGGAAGCCAAGAAGAACCAGAAAGTGGTTGAAATCAAGGAGATCCGCCTGTCTTTGAACATCGACACCAACGACTTCAACACCAAGGTGAACCAGGCCGCCAAATTCCTGCAGCAGGGTCACAAGCTCAAGGTGAGCATCCGGTTCCGCGGCCGTGAGATGGCGCACACCAGCCTGGGTCTGGACGTCCACAAGCGGTTTGCCGAGGCGTTGGCGGGCAAGGCCGTCATCGACAAGCAGCAACAATGGCTAAAATGAAGCTCAAGACCCTGTCCGGCGCCAAGAAGCGCTTCAAGATGACTGCTTCCGGCAAGATCAAGCGCAACGCGTCCAAGCGCCGTCATATCCTGACCAAGAAGACCACCAAGCTCACCCGCGGCCTGCGTATGCCCAAGTACGTCGACAAGACCAACGAGGCAACCGTCCGCAAGATGATGCCCTACGGCGGCTGATTTCCGCAAGGGGAAACCAAAGGTCAGATAATTACCAGAGTATAAAGGAGATATAAACATGGCTCGTATTAAAGGCGCTACCATGACGCACAAGCGTCGTGCCAAGACTCTCAAACTGGCGAAGGGCTACTACGGCTCCAAGTCCAAGCACTTCCGCATGGCCAAACAGGCCGTCATGAAATCCGGCAACTACGCCTTCGTCGGCCGCAAGCTGAAGAAGCGCCAGTTCCGCAACCTGTGGATCACCCGCATCAACAATGCGGTCCGTGCCCAGGGCATGAACTACTCCACCTTCATGAACGGCCTCAAGAAGGCCGGCATCGAGCTCAACCGCAAGATGCTCTCCGAGATGGCCATCCACGACGCCGCCAGCTTCAACGCGCTGGTCGAGACCGCCAAGAAGGCCCTGTAATAGAACTTCGAAAAGACTCACGCACACGCGTGAGTCCTTTTGCGTTTATAAGGGAATGAGCCGGACCTGGATCCAGGCAAGGTTTCGTTCACACAATTACAGTTGATTTTGCCCCGGGAGGACGCTACAATGATACAGGACTGCGCCGAGATCACCAGCCGCGACAACGCCAGAATCAAATATGCCTGTGCGGTGCGCGACTCCGAAAAGCAGCGTGCCGCCGACGGACTGTTCTTTGCCGAAGGGCCCAAGCTCTGCCTGGAACTGGCCAAGAGCTGTACGCCCCGTGCGGCTTACGCCACCCGGGCGGCGCTGGACAAAACGCCCGAACTGGCTGCCCTGTCTCCGGTGCCGGTGGCGCCCCATGTGGCGGAAAAACTGGCCGGTACCAAGTCCAGCCAGGGGGTTTTTGTGCTGTTTGCCACGCCCCGCCCGCCCGAGGATCTGCTGGACACTGCCCGCCGCATCCTGATGCTGGAGGGGGTGCAGGACCCCGGCAACGTGGGGACCCTGTTGCGCAGCGCCGCCGCCTTCGGTTTTGACGCCGTGGTGCTGGGGCCGGGCTGTGCCGCGCCCTTCTCGCCCAAGACGCTGCGCTCCTCCATGGGGGCAGCCGGGCGACTGCCCGTGGTGCGCCGGGACGACCTGCCGGCGACCATTACCGCACTGCGTGCCCGCGGAGTGACCTGCCTGGCGGCGGCCCTCTATCGTTCCCGCCCGCTGGACGAGGCCGGGCGGGATTTTCCCGGCGGCGTCTGTGTGGTCATCGGCAGCGAGGGCCAGGGCCTGCGGGACGAGACCGTAAAAGCCTGCGACGCTGCCGTGCGCATCCCCATGACCGACCGGGTGGAAAGCCTGAATGCGGCCGTGGCGGGCAGCGTGCTGCTGTGGCATTTCCGCGGGGTGTAAGATGGACAAAACCCTTGCCTGGCTGTGGCTGGCCGATGCCGTGGGCTCCGCCTGTCACTATGCCCGGGAACTGCTGGACCTCTGGCCCGACCCGGAGGAACTCTATGAAACGTTGCGCGCCGGCACCGAGGCTCCGCCCTTTTGCCTCAGCGACGGGGCTCTGTGCCAGCTGCAGGAGACCACCCCCTTTGACTACGAGGAGCGGCTGGACCATTGCCTGCTCACCGGGGTGGAGATTCTGACTCCCGACGACCCGGCCTATCCCGAACGCCTCAAGGAAATTCCCGACCTGCCGCTGGCCCTCTATGTGACGGGGGACAAGACCTGCCTCAACGGCGGGCGGTATGTGGGGATGGTGGGCACACGGCGCCCCAGCCCCTACGGGCGGCAGGCGGCCTATGATTTGTCGCTGGCGCTGGCCCAACAGGGCATTGTCATGGTCAGCGGTCTGGCTGACGGTCTGGACAGCGAAGGCCACCGGGCCGCCGTGGAGGCGGGAACCCCCACCGTGGCCTTTCTGGGCACTGCCGTCGACAGGACCTACCCGGCGGCCAACGCCACGCTGCGCCGCCGTATTGAGGCCGGGGGTGGTGCCGTCTGCAGCGAATATCCGCCCGGGTATCCGGGTAAAACAAAGGGAACCTTCCTGGCGCGCAACCGGCTGATTGCCGCCCAGGCGGAGGTACTCTGTGTGGCGGAAGCCCGCACCCGCAGCGGTACGCTGAATACCGTCGGCCATGCCGAAACCTACGGCCGCCCGGTGCTGGCCGTGCCGGGCAGCATTTACAGTGCGTTGAGCGAGGGTACCAACGAACTGCTGCGCACCCGGCGTGCCGGTGTGCTCTGCCATGCGTCGGATGTGCTGGAACTGCTGGGGCAGCCCTGCCGCAGCGAACCCCCGGCGCAGCAGACATTTTCCCTCCGGGACGTCAGCGAGGATGCCCGGACCGTCTACGCCCAGCTCGGCCCCACTGCCCGGGGCGTGGACGCATTGTGTGCCGTCACCGGCCTGCCCGCAGGGCGGGTGCTGGCGGCCTGTACCGAACTGGAACTGTTCGGCGGTGCCCAGGCACTGCCCGGCCGGCGGTACATCGCTCTATAAAAGGAACATCAGGAGAAGAATATGGCAAAACTGGTCATTGTGGAATCGCCCGCCAAGGCGAAAACCATTGGCAAATATCTGGGGCGGGACTATAAAGTCACCGCCAGTATGGGCCATGTGCGCGATCTGCCGGCCAGCCAGCTGGGCATTGACGTCGAGCACGGCTATGCGCCCAAATATATCACTATCAAGGGCAAGCAGAAACTGGTCAAAGAGCTGAAAGCCGAAGCCAAAAAGGCGGACGGCGTGCTGCTGGCAACCGACCCGGACCGGGAAGGGGAGGCCATCAGCTGGCATCTGGCCAACATTCTGGGCCTGGACCCGTCGGCACCCAACCGGGTGACTTTTGACGAAATCACCAAAAAGGGTGTCAAGGAGGGCATGGCCCATCCCCGGGCCATCAACATGGACCTCTTCAACGCCCAGCAGGCCCGGCGGGAGCTGGACCGCCTGGTGGGCTACAAGCTCAGCCCGTTTTTGTGGCGCAAGGTGCGCCGGGGGCTTTCGGCGGGCCGCGTCCAGAGCGTGGCCGTGCGGCTCATCCGCGACCGGGAGATCGAGATCGAAAACTTCAAGCCCGACGAATACTGGAACATTGACGCTACCCTGCATCCCCAGGGCAGCCGCACCCAGTTTGTGGCGCGGCTCACCGCCGGTGCGGACGGCAAAAAGCTCACCGTCACCAACAAGGAGCAGGCCGACGCCATCGTCGCTGCGCTGGACGGCAAGAGCTATGTGATTTCCAAGCTGGAAAAGGGCAAGCGCCGCCGTCAGCCGGCACCGCCCTTCATCACCTCCACGCTGCAGCAGGACGCCAGCCGCGCCTACGGTTTCTCGGCCACCCGCACCATGCGGGCCGCCCAGACCCTCTACGAAGGCGTGGACATCGCCGGCCACGGCACCGTGGGTCTGATCACCTATATGCGTACCGACAGCCTGCGCATTGCCGACGAGGCCGCTGCCGCCGCCAAGACCTTCATTGCGGGGCGCTGGGGCGACAACTACGTCTGCAAGACCCAGCGCAAGTGGAAGTCCCGTTCCGCCACGGCGGCCCAGGACGCCCACGAAGCCATCCGCCCCTCCATGCCGGAACTGACCCCCGACGAGGTGGAGCAGAGCATCAGCGGCGATACCGCCAAGCTCTACCGCCTGATCTGGAGCCGTTTTATGGCCAGCCAGATGGCGGACTGCGTGCAGGATACCGTGTCGGTGACCATCACGGCGGGGGATTACCTCTTCCGGGCATCCGGCTTCCGGGTGGCCTTTGACGGCTTTACCGCTTTGTACGAGGAATCCACCGACGACAAGCAGAAGAAGGAAACCGCCCTGCCCGAACTGGAACAGGGGCAGGAGCTGCAGCTCAAATCCCTGACGGCGGACCAGAAATTCACCCAGCCGCCGCCGCTCTACACCGAAGCCACCCTCATCCACGCGCTGGAAGAAAATGGCATCGGCCGGCCCTCCACCTACGCGCCCATCATCACGACGATCGTGGACCGCGGCTATGTGGAAAAGGACCAGAAAAAGCTCAAGACCACCCCGCTGGGCCAGGCCGTCAACCAGGTCATGATGGAACAGTTCCCCGAGATTGTGGACGTCAAGTTCAGCGCCGACATGGAAAAGAAGCTGGACGTTGTCGAAGCCGGCAAGGCGGACTGGGTCCAGACGGTGGACGAATTCTACCAGGGCTTTGCCAAGAGCCTGGACAACGCCGAAAAGAACATGGAAGGCAAACGCATCAAGGTGGAGGACATCCCCACCGATGAAATCTGCGAAAAGTGCGGCCGCCCCATGGTCATCAAGTCGGGCCGCTACGGCAAGTTCGTGGCCTGCTCCGGCTTCCCCGAATGCCGCAACGCCCACCCGCTGGTCAAGGATACCGGCGGTTTGTGCCCGCTGTGCGGTGGCCATATGCTGGTGCGCAAGAGCGCCAAGGGCCGCATCTACTACGGCTGCGGCAACTATCCCAAGTGCAACTTTATGACCTGGGACGAACCCGTGCCGGAAAAGTGCCCCCAGTGCGGGGCGACCCTCTTCAAAAAGAAGGGCCAGCTCTACTGCGCCAAGGAGGGCTGCGGGTTTACCAAGCCCATCGAAAAGAAATAACCTCCGGGAGGAACTATGCAAAGTACGATCATCGGTGCCGGTCTGGCCGGCTGCGAAGCCGCTCTCTGGCTGGCGGATGCCGGCGTGCAGGTACACCTGTACGAACAGAAACCCGCCAAATTTTCCCCCGCCCACAAGAGTGAGGATTTTGCCGAGCTGATCTGCTCCAATTCCCTCAAGGCGGAGCGCCCCGACTCGGCCTCCGGGCTGCTGAAAATCGAGATGCGCAAGATGGGCAGCCACCTGCTGCGGGCGGCCGAGACCGCCCGTGTGGCAGCCGGCGGCGCGCTGGCGGTGGACCGGGACGTCTTTTCCGCCGCCGTTACCGACGAGGTGCTGCGCCATCCCAACATCACGGTCCATCGGGAGGAAGTGACTTCCCTGGACGAGAGCGCCCCAGTACTGGTGGCTTCCGGCCCGCTGACCGAAGGACCGCTGGCCGAGGCCATTGCCGCCCTCACCGGCAACCACCGGCTGAGCTTCTACGACGCCGTGGCCCCCATCGTCACCGCCGAAAGCCTGGACTACGACAAGGTCTTTGCCGCCTCCCGCTACGGCCGCGGTGAGGCCGACTACTTAAACTGCCCCTTCAACAAGGAGGAGTACGAGGCCTTCCACACGGCGCTCATCGGCGCCGAGCGGGCCCCTCTCCACGACTTTGACGGGGACCTGACGGTTTACGAGGGCTGCATGCCCATCGAGGTCATGGCTGCCCGCGGTGCCGATACCATCCGGTTCGGCCCGCTGCGTCCGGTGGGCTTGCGGGACCCCCGCACCGGCCACCGCCCCTGGGCCAACGTCCAGCTGCGGGCCGAGAACACCGCCCGGACCCTCTACAACCTGGTGGGCTTCCAGACCAACCTCAAGTGGGGCGAGCAGAAGCGGGTCTTCTCGATGATCCCCGGGCTGGAGCACGCCGAATTCGTGCGCTACGGCGTCATGCACCGCAACACCTTCCTGGAAAGCCCCAAGGTGCTGACGGCCCAGCAGTACCTCAAAGCGCATCCCAACGTGTTTTTCGCCGGACAGATCACCGGCTTTGAAGGGTATATGGAAAGCGCGGCCAGCGGTCTTCTGGCGGCACGGCAGATTCTGGCACGGCTGCAGGGTCGTCAGCTGCCGCCCCCGCCGCCCCAGACCATGTGCGGCGCGCTGCTTTCCTATATCACCACCCCCAACAAAGATTTCCAGCCGATGGGCGCCAATATGGGCATCCTGCCCCGCACACCGGAGATTGATGCCATCCGCGACAAGCGGGAGCGCTATGCCGCTCTTTCCGAGACGGCGCAAAAGGCCATGCAAGCATGGGTACAGGAGGATGTACAATGAAAATTTTGATCGATGCCATGGGCGGCGACAACGCCCCCCTGTGTGTCTTACAGGGCGCGGCCCAGGCTGCGGCCGAGTTCGGCGACGGCATGACGCTGGCGCTGCTGGGCGACGAGAAAGCCCTGCGGGACTGTGCCGCCCAGAATAAAATTGACCTGACCCCCTTCGAGATCATTCCCTGCTCCGAAGTGGTGGATATGCACGACGACCCCGTCAAGGCGGCCCGCCACAAGACCGATTCCAGCATGATCAAGGGCCTGACCATGCTCAAAAACGGCGAGGGCGATGCCTTTGTGTCGGCCGGTTCCACCGGCGCGCTGCACGTGGGCACCAGCCTTATCGTGCGCACCCTCAAGGGAATCAAACGCCCGGCCCTGGCAACCCCCATGCCCGGTGCCAAGCAGAACTTCCTGCTGCTGGACTGCGGCGCCAACGCCGAGTGCCGCCCCGATATGCTCAACGCCTTCGGCACCATGGGCAGCGTCTACGCCGAAAAGGTCATGGGCCGCAAGGACCCCAAGGTGGCGCTGGTCAATAACGGCGCCGAGGACACCAAGGGCACTCCCACCTACCGGGAGGCCCACCAGCTGCTCAAGGCCAACCCCTGCATCCGGTTTGCCGGCAACATCGAGCCCCGCTACATTCTGGACGGGGAGGTGGACGTCGTCGTCTGCGACGGTTTTGTGGGCAACGTCGTCCTCAAACTGACTGAGGGCGTGGCCAAGACGCTGCTGGGCATGCTCAAGCAGGTCTTTTTGAAGAATCTCATCACCAAGCTCAGCTACCTGGGCATCAAGGGGGGCCTGTCCGAAATCAAGCGGATGATGGACTCCGAGGAAGTGGGCGGTGCGCCGCTGCTGGGTGCCGCCAAGCCGGTCATCAAGGCCCATGGTTCCAGCAAGGCCAAGGGCATCAAGAATGCCATCCGCCAGGCCAAGACCTGCGTGGCCAACGATCTGTGCGGTACCATGCAGACCGCCCTCAACGCGCTGCAAACCAAGCCCCAGGCCTGAACCAAGAAAGGACGGACGTACTGTGCCTACCCATAAACCCGAAGAACTGCAGGAAGTTCTCCACTATCAGTTCAAAAATCCCGCCCTGCTGCGCATTGCCCTGACCCACACCAGCTTTGCCAACGAGAGCAAAGTCCCCACCACCCACAACGAGCGGTTGGAGTTCCTGGGCGACAGCGTGCTGTCCGTGGTGGCGGCGGATTACCTGTTCCACCAGTCCGACCGGCCGGAGGGAGAACTGACCCGGATGCGCGCCAGCCTGGTCAGCGAGGATGCGCTGTTCCAGTTTGCCAGCGAAATCCATCTGGGCGACTATCTGCGCCTGGGCCACGGCGAGGACCTGGGCGGCGGCCGCAACCGGCCCAGCGTGGTGTCCGACGCCTTCGAGGCCGTCATTGCCGCCCTATATCTGGACGGCGGGCTGGAAGTGGCCCGCAGCTTCATCCTGCCCTTCCTCAGCGAGGGTAAAACCGCCGAGGAGGACTACAAGACCCGCCTGCAGGAGGTTGTCCAGCAGAACCCCAACGCCCAGCTGCGCTATGCGGTGGAGGGTGAAACCGGCCCCGACCATGCCAAGCAGTTCACCGTCGCCGTCTATTGCGACGACGAGCGCCTGGCCGAAGGGGTGGGCCGCAGCAAGAAGGCGGCGGAACAGCATGCCGCCAAACAGGCGTTGCGCCGCCTGCAAGACAAACGCTAAGGAGACCCTATGCGCCTGAAAGAACTGGAAATTCAAGGCTTTAAATCTTTCCCCGACCGCACCAAGATCACCATCGGCAACGGCATCACCGGCGTCGTGGGCCCCAACGGTTCGGGCAAGTCCAATATATCCGATTCCATCCGCTGGGTGCTGGGCGAGACCAGCTCCAAGCAGCTGCGCGGTTCCGGTAAGATGGAGGACGTCATCTTCGGCGGTACCCAGACCCGCGGTGCCATGGGCTACGCTTCGGTGGCGCTGACCATCGACAACAGCGACCACGGCCTGGATATGGACGCCGACGAGGTGACCATCGGCCGTCGGTATTACCGCAGCGGCGAAAGCGAGTATTCCATCAACGGCCAGAACGTCCGCCTCAAGGACGTCTATGAGCTGCTGCTGGATACCGGTCTGGGCCGGGACGGCTACGCCATCGTGGGCCAGGGCCGTATTGCCGAGATCGTCGGCGCCAAGTCCGGCGAGCGGCGGGAAATCTTTGAGGAAGCCTCCGGCATTGCCAAATACCGCTACCGCAAAAACGAGGCGGAGCGCCGCCTGGCCGCCGCCGAGGGCAATCTGGAACGGCTGCGGGACATTCTGGGCGAACTGGAAAAACGGGTGGGTCCCCTCAAGCGGGACAGCGAGAAGGCTCAGCAGTTTCTGGAACTGTCGGCCACCCGCAAAAGCCTGGAAGTCACCCTCTGGGTGGACGCCATCCGCCGTGCCAACGAGTCCCTGCGGGACCAGCAGCGCAAGTACGAAGCCGCCCAGGCCGACTACGACCGGCTGAGCCGTCAGCTGGACGAGTTTGACGCCAAGAGCAACGCCCTGCGGGAACAGGCCCAGGGGTATGTGCTCCAGGTGGAGCAGGCCAATGCCGATATCCGCGCCATTACCGAGGCCAACGCCGGCAGCGAGAGCCAGGTGGCCGTTCTGAAAAACGAGAGCGAGCACAGCCGGTTCCGCATTGACGAGGCAACCTCGGAACTGGAACGGGCGGGGCAGGGCCAGCAGAGCATCCAGCGGGAGGCGGAAGAACACCGCGCCGCCATCGAAAAGCTGCAAAACGGGTTGGCTGAGCTGGATACCCGCATTGCCCAGCTGCGGGACAGTCTGCGCACCCTGGAGGAAAAGGCCGCTGCCAGTGGCCAGCGCCGGGATGTGATCGATGCCGCCATGGCGCGGCTGCAGGATACCGCCACCGCCGCCCGGGTGCGCATTGCCTCTGCCCAGACTGCCGCCGAGGCCGCCGAAAACCGGCGGGCCGAGGCACAGAAACAGCTGGAGGAAACACGGTCCAACGCCGATAACGCCGAGGCGGAAAAGACCCGGGCCACCCGCCGCCTGCAGGAGGCCGAGGAGGCCGTCACCCGCAACGACAACATCAAGGCGGGACTCAAACTCAAACTGGAAAGCCGCCGCCGCCAGCAGGCCGAAGCCGCCGACGCGCTGCAGCAGGCCGACAAGGCCCGGTCCAACGCCGCCCAGCGCATCCACATTCTGGAAGAGCTGGAACGCAACATGGACGGCTACCAGCAGAGCGTCAAGGCGGTCATGCGGGCCGCCGGCGGGCGCCGTCTGCGGGGCATCATCGGCCCTGTGGCGGGGATCCTCACGGTGCGCAAAGGCTACGAGGTGGCCATCGAGACCGCCCTGGGGTTTGCTTTGCAGAACATCGTGGTGGAGGACCAGGGCTGTGCCCGGGCGGCCATCGCCTTCCTGAAGGAAGAGCGGGCCGGTCGTGCCACCTTCCTGCCGCTGGACACCGTCCAGGGCAGCCGCTTCACCGGGCGCCTTTCCGGCACCGCCGAAGTGGCCGCTGACCTGGTCACCACCGACCCGAAATACCAGCACATCATCGACAATCTTCTCGGACGCATCATCGTGGTGGAGGACCTGACCGAGGCCTCTGCCGTGGCCCGCAATCTCGGTTACCGCAACCGCATCGTCACGCTGGACGGTCAGGTCATCAACGCCGGCGGTTCCTTCACCGGCGGTTCCACCGCCCGCAGCGTGGGCGTCTTCAGCCGCAAACAGGAGCTGGAGGAGCTGCGCGCCCGGCTGAAAAAACTGGACGAAAAACACGCCGAGGCGGAAAAGGAACTGGCCGCCCGCAAGGCCGAGGTAGACAACCTCTCGGCCCAGCTTTCCGGCGCCGAGGCCGAGGGCATGACCGCCGCTTCCGAGCGGCTGCGCGCCAGCCTGGACCTGGACCGGCTGAACAGCGCGGTGGCTCAGTACGGCGAAACGCTGCGTACCCTGCAGGCCGAAGTGGAGGCCCAGCAGCAGGCCCGTGCCGCCAGTGAGGCAGAGTACGCCGCCGCCGAAGCCGACCGGCAGAAGGCGGAAGCCGAGCTGGAATCCTACGCCGCCGAGCTGGCCCAGCTGGGGCAGAGCACCGGTTCGCTCACCGCCGAGCGGGAAGCCATCACCGAGGAACTCTCCCAGAAGCAGATGCAGCGGTTGGCCAACGAAAAGGACATCGGCCTGCACGAGGCCAGCCTGGAAAGCCTCCAGAGCCGCACCGGCGAGACCGAAGCCCGGGTCCGGGAACTGCAGGCCGCCATCCAGGCGGCCAAGGCCCAGATCGAAGCCAATCAGCTGAAGATTGCCGAAATCGAGCGCACCCGGGGCGAGAACCAGCAGAAGATTGCCGCCGCCGAGGAGGTCATCCGCACGGCCAACGCCGCCCGGATGGAGACCGAGGCCGCCGCCGCCAAGCTGGCCCAGGAAAACCGCAACCTCACCGACGAGCGTGAGCGGATGAGCGGCGAGATGGCCCGTTTGGCCGAACGCCGCACCGCTGCCGAGAATGAGCTCAACGATACCAACACCAAACTGTGGGAGGAGTACCAGCTCACCGACAGCGAGGCGCGTGCCCTCTGCGTGCCCTTTGAATCGCTGACCGAGCTGCGCCGCCAGGTGGCCGAAACGCGCTCCAAGATCCGCGCCCTGGGCAATGTGAATGTGGGCGCCATCGACGAATATAAAGAGGTCAAGGAACGCTACGACTTCCTCAAGGCCCAGGTCACCGATGTGGAAAAGGCCAAGGCCGAACTCACCCGGATGATCGCCGAGCTCTGCAGCGAGATGGAGGAGCTGTTCACCACCTCGTTTAAAGAGATCAACCGCCATTTCGGCCATATCTTCCGGGAACTGTTCGGGGGCGGCCACGCCCGGCTCTACCTTTCCGACGAGAGCAACGTCCTGGAGTCCGGCATCGAGATCGAAGTTTCGCCCCCGGGCAAGGTCATCAAAAACCTCAGCGCTCTGTCGGGCGGCGAACAGGCCCTGGTGGCCATCTCCATCTACTTCGCCATCCTCAACGTCAACCCGGCGCCCTTCTGCATCCTCGATGAGATCGAGGCGGCTCTGGACGACGTCAACGTCGCCCGCTACGCCCAGTATCTGCGCCGCATGACCGAGCACACCCAGTTCCAGTTCATCGTCATCACCCACCGCCGCGGCACCATGGAGGCCGCCGATGTCCTGTACGGCGTCACCATGCAGGAGGACGGCGTCTCCAAGATCCTGCGTCTCGACCTCGAGAACGTCAGCGCCGACCTGATCTCGTAATCCCAAGGAGGGGCACCTATGTTTTTCTTTAAAAAGAAGCGCGACATCTCCGAGAAGGAGTTTGAAGAACAGCAAAAGATGCAGCGCGGGCTGGAAAAGACCCGCACCGGCTTCTTCCAGAACATCCTCAACACGCTGACCAACTGCCAGATCGACGACGACCTGTACAACGACCTGGAAGAACAGCTGATCCTGGCCGATGTGGGCCCCGCCTGCGCGGTCCGCCTGGTGGATGAGCTGCGGGATGCGGTGGAGGAAAACCACCTCAAGACCGGCGAGGAAGCCCTGGACGCCCTGCGGGGTATTATCTGCCAGGAGCTGACCCCCCGTTACCCGCTGGAACTGGACGGCCACCCGGCGGTGATCCTCGTCATCGGCGTCAACGGTGTGGGCAAGACCACCACCATCGCCAAGCTGGCCCACCTGTACAAGGAACAGGGCAAGCGGGTCATGCTGGCTGCCGGCGATACCTTCCGTGCTGCCGCCAGCGAGCAGCTGGAACTGTGGGCCGACCGGGCCGGTGTACCGCTGGTCCAGGCCGGGCAGGGGGCCGATCCTGCCGCCGTCATCTTTGACGCGGTGAAAAGCGCCAACGCCAAGGGGTATGACATGGTCATCGCCGACACGGCGGGCCGTCTGCACAACAAAAAGGGCCTGATGGACGAGTTGGGCAAAATCTCCCGCAGCGTCAAGAAGGCCAGCCCCGAGGCCAGCCTGGAAGTGTTGCTGGTGCTGGATGCCATCACCGGCCAGAACGCCATCAGCCAGGCCGAGGAATTCTGCCGGGCTGCCGGTGCCACCGGCGTGGTGCTTACCAAGCTGGACGGTACCCCCAAGGGCGGCTGCGCCGTCAGCGTCTGGGAAAACCTGGGCCTGCCCATCCGGTTCATCGGCGTGGGCGAAAAGATCGACGACCTGATGCCCTTCGACGCCCAGAGCTTTGTGGAATCTCTGCTGCCCGAAGTGCCGGTACATAAGGAGGACTGAGCCATGGTCATCTGCGCTGCCAGCAACAACGCCGGCAAACTGAAGGAACTGCGCCGCATTCTGGAACGGATGGGCCACCAGGTCAAGAGCCTGCGGGACCTGGGCATCACGCTGGACCCCGAGGAGACCGGCACCACCTTTGCCGAGAATGCCCGCATCAAGGCCGAGGCTTTCTGCAAGGCCAGCGGCCTGCCCACCGTGGCCGATGATTCCGGCCTGTGCGTGGACGCCCTGCAGGGCGCCCCCGGCGTCTACAGCGCCCGGTACGCCGGGCACCACGGCGACGATGCCGCCAACAACGCCAAGCTGCTCCGGGAAATGCAGAATGTCCCGGAAGGACAGCGCGCCGCCCGGTTTGTGTCGGCGGTTTGCTTCCTGCTGCCGGACGGCCGGGAACTGCTGGTGGAAGGGACGTGCCCCGGCACCGTGGCTTTCACCGAGACCGGCACCAACGGCTTCGGCTACGACCCGCTCTTCGTGCCCGATCGGGTGGGCCTGCCCGACGGCACCACCGCCGAAAACACCGCCCGCCGCAGCTACGCCCAGCTGGCCGATGACGAAAAGGACGCCATCAGCCACCGGGGCCGCGCCATGGAAAAACTGGCGGCGGAATTGCCCGCTTTCCTGGGGCAGGAATGAGCTGCCCCGCATACCCTGACCATAAGGAGATTGTATTCATGCTCAACAGCAAACAGCGTGCGGCCCTGCGCGGTGCCGCCAACACCCTTGACCCCGTCTTCCAGATCGGAAAAGGGGAGATCGACGAGACCCTCATCCAGGGCGTGGGTGACTGCCTGGCCGCCCGGGAACTGATCAAGGTCAAAGTGCTGGAAAATAGCGAGTACTCCGCCAAGGAGGCCGCGGGCATTCTGGCCGAGGCCCTTTCCGCCGACTGCGTGCAGGTCATCGGCCGCAAGTTTGTCCTCTTCAAGCAGAAACCCAAAGAGAGCGCCTTCACCGCGCTGCTGGCAAAATAAAAATGAAAGTTCTGTTGTTTGGCGGCACCTTTGACCCGCCCCATAACGGTCATATGAACAACCTGCGGGCGGCGCTGGACCTGGTGCAGCCCGACAAAGCCATCGTTATGCCGGCGGGCATTCCGCCCCACAAGGCCGCCAGCGCCACACCGGGCCAAGTGCGCCTGGCCATGTGCCGCTGCTTTACGGCCCTGTCCCCGGTGGTGGAGGTCAGCGACTGGGAAATCCGCCAGGGCGGCCGCAGCTACACCGTGCATACGCTGGAAATGCTGCGGGACCGCTTTCCCGAAGCAGAACTCTACCTGGGGGTGGGCAGCGACATGCTGCTCAGCTTCACCCGGTGGCGCCGCTGGCAGGAAATTCTTTCGATGGCCACCCTGGTGGTGGAAAGCCGCCGCCCCGGCGACGGAACAGCCCTGCACACCGGTGCCGAGGCCCTGCAGGCGGCAGGGGGCCGGGTGCTGTTCGCCCATGCCCAGAGTTATCCCTGTGCGTCCAGCGATCTGCGCACGGGGCGCATTCCCCGCGCCGACTGGGGGCAGTATCTGCCTGCAACGGTGTTGCAGGTGATCCAATCGCAGGACCTCTACCGCACGGCGGATGTCCCGCCCGTTGAGAAGGAGGAACCCAACCATGACCTGTGAAGAAGCCAAGGCGCTGGTCAAACCCCGCCTGGGGCACAAGCGGTGGACCCACACCAAAAATGTAAAAAAAATGGCAGTGCAGCTGGCCGAGCGATGGGGCGCGAACCCCGAAAAGGCGGCCTTGGCGGCTCTTTTGCACGACAGCGCCAAGGAACTGCCCCGGGAAGCCCTGTTGCAGATTTTTGCCGATAATGCTATAATAGCAGAAAATGCCCCAGCGCGCCCCGCGGCCATCTGGCACGGCATTGCCGCCGCCATTCTGGCCCAAACCCAGTGGGGGGTGACCGATCCCGAAATTCTTTCGGCCATCCGTTGCCATACCACCGGCAAGCCGGGCATGAGCCTGCTGGATAAGATCCTCTACCTGGCCGATATGACCAGTGCCGAGCGCGACTGGCCCGGTGTGGAGGAACTGCGCAGGTTGGAGATGGAAGATCTGGACCGGGCACTTTGCCAGGCCCTGAAACAGAGCATTGATTTTGTCAAAGAAAAAGGCGGCGAACTCGACCCTGAAAGTGTCGCCGCATACGAGTATCAGAAGGCGCAGCTGGCCCGGTGAACGTGCCCTGCGCCGCAGATTGTGAAATGCATGAACAGGGAGGAAACGTCCATGAGCGAACCGCGTAAGCTCCACACCGGTGGGGCGTCGGGCGGGCAGTACAGCGCCCCTCGGCAGCCTGGCAGCGCCGACAACGGTATGCAGGATCAGGATCAGTACGAAGCCGCACGCCGTCGTGCCCAGCAGCTGGCCAATCAGAACGCCCACCGACGTCTGACGCAGCAGCCGGTGCGCACGGCGCAGGGGCGGCATATTCGCCAGACCCCGCCGCAGCCTGTGGAGGAACCGGTCCAGCAGCCCGTGGAGGCACAGACCCCGCCGCCGGCCCCGGAACCGGAAGCCCCGCGGGAGCTGACCCATGCCCAGAAGCAGGCGCTGGCCTACCGGGCCGCTGCCGAACGCAAGTACGGCAACACGGTCCGTTTTCCGGCACAGCGGCGCACGGTGCGTCAGCCTTCCCAGCCGGCCCAGTCCGCGGGACGTCCCCGCACCCAGGTCCAGCATCTGGATGTGCGCAACACCCAGGGCAGCAAACCGGCCTATGATTATACGGCGGACGCCCCGGTCAAGGGGGGCGGCATCCAGATGGAGCAACCCCAGTCCGCCAAACGCCGTGCCCCCGAAGCACAGGTCCCCACCGAAAAAACCACCCACCGCGCCGCCAAGGGCGGCAGCGGCGGCGGCCGCAAACCGCCCCGGGACGAGGAGCCGACCCGCGGCAAGCGTGGCGGCAAAAAAGGCGGTGACGGAGGAAAGGGCAAAAAGAAAAAGAGAAAAGGCATGTGGTGGAAGATCCTGCTGGTGACCTTGCTGGTCATTCTGCTGATCTTCGGCGGTGCCTATGCGTTTATTATGGCGGCCATCGCGCCGTCGGGCGGTGCCATCAAGATCAGCCAGCTGATCAACACCCCCAAGGAATTCCAGGGTAAGGAACTGAACATCCTGGTCACCGGCGTGGACCGTTCCAGCACCGATGACCTCTCGGCCGGTGCCGCCAATGACTCCAATGTCAACGACGGTATGACCGATATGATCCTTTACGTCCATTTCAACAACGAAACGGGCGAACTGAAGATGTTGCAGATCCCCCGCGATACCATGGTCACCACCGATCCCAGCGTATCCGGCAACTACCGTATCAACGGCGTGGCCAAGACCCAGGGGTCGGACAGCAACAACAATATGGCGGCCCTGTGTGAACTGGTGGCCGACCAGTACAAGATTCCCATCGACGGCTATGTGACCATCCGGCTGGAGATGCTCACCGAGTTGGTGGACCTGTTCGGCGGTGTGGAAATCTATGTGCCCTTTGATGTGGACTACGCTTCCCTGGGCCTGGGCGACAGCTATATCGCCGCCGGCTACCAGACCCTGAAGGGCGATGCCATGGAGTTCCTGCTCCGTGCCCGTAAGATTTACCCCGACGGCGACATCGGCCGTCTGAACATGCAGCGTCAGTTCTACGCGGCCCTCTTCCGCAAGCTCAAGAGCATCGGCAATATCTGGGACGTGGCCAAACTGACCCCGGCGGTGCTCAACTATATGGAGACCGACCTCAGTGCCTCCCAGCTGATCAGCTTTGCGGTCAGCCTGCTCAACGTGGACAGCAACAAGATCATGATCTGCCAGATGCCGGTCATCAGCGGTCCCCAGTACCAGGGGCAGTCGCTGCTCTATCCCGCCCGCCAGGAGGACGCGGATCTGCTCAACCAGTATTTCCGCGAGAATACCGGACCTGTGGACGCCAGCCAGCTGAACCTGTGTGACAACGTGGTGGATCTGTCCGGTTACACGGCCACCGACCCCAACGTGCAGTATATGGGCGGTCTGATGAGTGAGGCCGACGAGGCGCAGCATGACAACAATCTGGACGGTTCCAACCAGATTGTCGATGTGACCGAGAGCGAGAGCACTTCGTCGGACAGCGGTTCGGACAGCAGCTCTGACAGCAGTTCGGACAGCACCGAAAGCGATTCCGCCGCCTGATTTGTGATAGGAGTTTTATATGGAAAGCAGAGAACTTGCCATCCGTCTGGCCCGTGCGCTGGACGCTAAAAAGGCCCTCAACGTCCACATTCTGGCCGTGGAGGATCTGACCACCGTGACCGAATATTTCGTCATCGCCACCGGTACGTCCACCACCCATGTGGGCGCGCTGGCCGACGAGGCGGAGTTCCAGCTGGAGCGCCAGGGCGTCAAGGTGCTGCGCACCGAGGGCCATGACGGCAAACGCTGGGTGCTGCTGGATTACGGCAGCGTCATTGTGCATGTCTTTACGCAGGAAGCGCATGATTATTACGACCTGGAACACCTCTGGGCCGATGCGACGCCTGTGCCTGCCAGCGAGTGGCTGGAAGAAAAAACCGAGACCGCGGAATAAGCGGTTCCGCAAGTGGGGAGAGAAGTTATTGTGAAGTACGATTTCAAGTCTGTTGAGGCCAAGTGGCAGAAAGTCTGGCAGGACGAGCATACCTTTCATGCCGAGATCGACCACGCCAAGCCCAAGTTCTATGCATTGGTGGAGTTCCCGTATCCTTCGGCCGCCGGCCTGCATGTGGGACATCCGCGCAGCTATACCGCGCTGGACATTGTGGCCCGCAAAAAGCGGCAGTGCGGCTACAACGTGCTGTATCCCATGGGCTGGGACGCCTTCGGCCTGCCCACCGAAAACTATGCCCTGAAAAACCACATCAACCCTGAAATCGTCACGGCGAAAAACGTTGCCCGGTTCAAGAGCCAGCTGCAGGCCCTGGGCCTGTCCTTTGACTGGGACCGGGAGATCAATACCACCGACCCCGAATACTACAAGTGGACCCAGTGGATCTTCCTGCAGCTCTACAAGAAAGGCCTTGCCTACAAGAAGGAGACCACCGTCAACTACTGCACCGGCTGCAAGGTCGTGCTGGCCAACGAGGAAGTGGTCAACGGCGTCTGCGAGCGCTGCGGCAGCCCCGTGGTCCAGAAGGTCAAGAGCCAGTGGATGCTCAAGATCACGGCCTATGCCGATCGTCTGATCGATGACCTGGACGACGTGGACTACATCGAGCGCGTCAAGACCCAGCAGCGCAACTGGATCGGCCGCAGCCATGGTGCCGAGATCAACTTCTCCACCACCGCCGGCGATACGCTGACCGTCTACACCACCCGCGCCGACACGCTGTTCGGCTGCACCTATATGGTCGTCAGCCCCGAGCACGCCTATATCAAAAAGTGGGTGGACGCCGGCCTCATCAAGAACACCGAGGCCGTCGCCGCCTACCAGGAGGAGGCCGCCCGCAAGTCCGACTTCGAGCGCACCGAGCTCAACAAGGAAAAGACCGGTGTCAAGATCGAGGGTGTCGAGGCCATCAACCCGGTCAACGGCAAGCAGGTGCCCATCTTCATTTCCGACTACGTGCTGGCCACCTACGGCACCGGCGCCATCATGGCCGTGCCTGCCCACGATACCCGCGACTGGGAATTTGCCAAGAAGTTCGGCCTGCCCATCGTTGAGGTGGTCAAGGGCCCCACCGAAAGCCACCTGGACCAGGAAGCTTTCACCGACGTGGCCACCGGTACACTGATCAATTCCGGCTTCCTGGACGGTCTCTCCGTGGAGGATGCCAAGGCCAAGATGTACGCCTGGCTGGAAGAAAACGGCAAGGGCCACAAGCAGGTCAACTTCAAACTCCGCGACTGGGTGTTCAGCCGCCAGCGCTACTGGGGCGAGCCCATCCCCATGGTCTACTGCGAGAAGTGCGGCTGGCAGCCCCTGCCCGAGAGCGAGCTGCCCCTGCGCCTGCCCGAAATCAAGGACTTTGAGCCCGGCGAAAACGGCGAGAGCCCGCTGGCCCGCCACACCGAGTGGGTCAACACCACCTGCCCCCACTGCGGTGGCCCCGCCAAGCGTGAGACCGATACCATGCCCCAGTGGGCCGGTTCCAGCTGGTACTTCCTGCGGTACTGCGATCCCCACAACAAGGACGCCATCGCCAGCAAGGAAGCCCTGGAATACTGGAGCCCCGTGGACTGGTACAACGGCGGTATGGAGCATACCACCCTGCACCTGCTGTACAGCCGGTTCTGGCATAAATTCCTTTATGACATCGGCGTGGTGCCCACCAAGGAACCCTACCAGAAGCGCACCAGCCACGGCATGATCCTGGGCCTCAATCCCCATGCCTTCGAAAATCAGCCCGATGCCGAGCGCAAGCGGCTGGTGGCCGAGTACGGCAGCGAAAAGGCTGCCCGTGCCGCCCTCATCGAAAAGTACGGCGAGATGGCAGAGCATCCCATCGTCAAGATGTCCAAGAGCCTGGGCAACGTGGTCAACCCCGACGACGTGGTGAACGAGTACGGCGCCGACACCCTGCGCCTGTACGAGATGTTCATCGGCGACTTCGAGAAGGCCGCTCCCTGGAACACCTCCTCCATCAAGGGTTGCAAGCGCTTCCTGGACAAGATCTGGGGTATGAGCGAAAAGCTGCTGGAGGGCGATGCCATCCGTCCCGAGCTGGAGGCCGTGGCCAACCGCACCATCAAGAAGGTGGGCGAGGACATTGACGCCCTCAAGGCCAACACCGCCATTGCCCAGCTGATGATCTATGTGAACGCCCTCAGCGATCACGGCGGTGCCAACCGCGCCGAGTACGAGGTCCTGTTGCAGCTGCTCAACCCCTTCGCGCCGCACCTGACCGAAGAACTGTGGCAGCAGCTGGGGCACACCGAACAGCTGGCCTATCATGCCTGGCCCACCTACGACGAGGCCAAGTGTGTGGAGCAGACCATTGAGATTGCCGTGCAGGTCAACGGCAAGGTCAAGGCTCGCATCCAGGTGCCCGCCGCCATCGAAAGTGCCGACGCCATTGCCCAGGCGAAGGCGGAACCGGCTGTGGCGGAAGCCATCGCCGGCAAGACCGTCGCCAAGGAAATCTACGTCAAGGGCAAACTGGTCAACATCGCCGTCAAAGGCTGATCCAACCCATACGGACGCCGCCCCCTGCGGGGCGGCGTCCTTTTTTCTGTCTATTTACAAGTGGTGGGAAAAACGGTATAATAAACCATATATCAGGTTGAGGCGGAAAACAAACAATGAAGGAAAATTCAGTGCAGTTGCAGCGGGAAAAGTGCTTCCCAGCGTGGGATCCTGCCGTCAGGCAAGAGGCCCGACGCTTTGCGGTGTTACTGGCAGTTGCCCTGGTGGCACACTTCCAGATGATTGCCAACGGCCTGCAAAATCCCGACTCCCTGTGGTTGGGGGGCGATTATCATATCGCCGACAGCTGGGAACTGAGCCTGGGCCGCTGGGGTCTGGTACTGGTGGATCTTCTGCGGGGCGGGTTTGTTTCACCCATCCTTTCCGGGGCGGGCATGCTGGTCCTCTATACGGCGGCCGGTATGCTGCTGGTCCGGGTACTGGAAGCCCAAAACAGTCGCCCGCTGCGCTGGCTGATTCCCCTGACGGTGGTGCTGGCCCCCCAGGTCCTCATCACCGAAAGCTACCTGTTCTGCTCCATCGCCTATGCGCTGGCCTTTCTGCTGGCGGTGGCGGCGGCGTACTGGGTACAACGGCTGCCCCGCTGGCCGGGTGTTCTGCTGGGCGCCCTTTTTCTGATGGCCTCCCTCAGTCTGTATCAGAGCAATGTAGGGGTCACGGCCGGGCTGCTGCTGATGTGGCTGCTGCGCACCCTGCTGGATGAGCCGGAAGCGCTGGCTGCCTTTGCCCGACGGTTGGGCCGGACCCTGTTGGCCTGTGCCCTGGGCCTGGTGGCCTATTATATGGTGCTGCAACTTCGGTTGTACACCACGCAGGTAGCTCTGTCGGGCTATAAAGGTGCCGATTCGGTGGGGGTGCTCCACGCCCTGACCAGCCTGGGAACCGGGATTCCGCAGGCTTACCGGGATTTCTTCGACTACTTCTTCGGCCGCACTCTTGCGGCCAATTACTACCATGTGCGCCCGGTGTATGCACTCCTGTTCGTGCTGGCTGCGGTGGCGCTGGCAGTGCGGTTGTGGCAGATCCGCCGCCACCGGGTAGCCTGTCTGCTGGCGGTGGTGCTGGTGGTCCTGTTGCCCCTGGCGGTGGCGGCCATCGACCTGATCGTCCCCGAGACCACCCTGATTCTGCTCACCTGCAGCCCGCTGCTCACCGTGGTTCCCTTTGTGCTGACCCTGTGTGCGCGATATATGGGGGAGCGCCGATTGGCACGGGCTGCGGTCTGGCTGGCGGTTGGCTTGACGGTGGTGCTGCTGCGGGGATATCTGCTGCAGCTCAACACCGATTCCACCACGCTGCTGGCCAGCCAGCGCACCACCCTGACGGTGGCGCAAAGTCTGCTGCAGGACCTGCAGCAGCGTCCCGAGTACCGGGCGGGTATGCCGGTGGCCATCATTGGACAGCCGGAAAGCGGCAACTATCCCAATCTTTCCCCCTGTTACGACAAGGCGGACAGCCTGATGCAGATGGGATTGCTGTTCCATTCCCCCCATGCCAATGCCGAGGGGTGGCAGCAGATCTTCAAACAGTATCTGGGGGTGGCGCTCAACTGGAGCAGCCGCGAACAGGTGATGGAAATTGTCAATACACCGGAATACCAGATGATGGCGGTGTATCCGCAGGAAGGTTCCCTACAGGAAATCCAGGGCTGCCTGGTTGCCCGTGTGGCGTAGTACGGCAGCAGATATTTGATGAGGAAAGCAGGTAACACCCTATGCTGATCAGTCTGATCGTTCCTTGCTATAACGAGGAGGAATCCATGCCGCTCTTCTACCGGGAGGCCAGCCGTGTGGCGGCCGAGATGGGCAAGAGCCATGGCGCGGAATTTGAGTTTATTTTCATCGACGACGGTTCCCGGGACGGGACACTGCGGGTGGCGCGGGAACTGCACGCCCGGGATCCCCGGGTGCGGTATGTGTCCTTCAGCCGCAACTTTGGCAAGGAGGCCGGGATCTACGCCGGCCTGCAGGCGGCCAAGGGCGATTATGTGGCCACCATGGACGCCGACCTGCAGGATCCGCCGGCCCTGCTGCCGGCCATGTTGGACACCCTGCTGAGCGGAGACTACGATTGTGCGGCTACCCGGCGGACCACCCGCAAGGGGGAACCGCCGCTGCGCAGCTGGTTTGCCAAAAAGTTCTACCAGATCATCAACCGAATGTCCGACACCGAAATTGTGGACGGCGCCCGGGATTTCCGGTTGATGAGCCGCAAGATGGTGGATGCGGTGCTCAGCATGGCGGAATACAACCGTTTCAGCAAGGGCATCTTCAGCTGGGTGGGATTCAAGACCAAATGGTTTGATTACGAGAACATCGAGCGAGTGGCCGGTACCACCAAGTGGAATTTCTGGGGGCTCTTCAAGTATTCCATCGAGGGAATCGTGGGCTTTTCCACCACGCCGCTGCTGGTGGCGGCGGGGGCCGGCGTGCTGTTCTGCGTCCTGGCCTTTATCGGCATTCTGTTTGTGGTGGTGCGGGCCCTTGTCTTCGGGGATCCCACCTCGGGCTGGCCCAGTCTGGTCTGCATCATCCTGCTGTGCAGCGGCGTGCAGCTTTTCTGCACCGGCATTGTGGGCGAGTACCTGGCCAAGACCTACCTGGAGGTCAAGCATCGGCCGGTGTACATTGTGGCGGAAACGGAGCAGGACCGTAAAAATGCATAAGGCGTGAGGGGGCGTGGCTCCATGCGCGATATGACAAAAGGTGCCCCGCTGGGGCACCTCTTTTGGTATGCGGTGCCGCTGCTGCTGGGCAACTGGCTGCAGCTGGCCTACAATGCCGTGGATTCCATCATCGCGGGACGGTTCATCGGGCAGGATGCCCTGGCCGCCGAAGGGGTGGCCGGCCCGGTTATGAATCTGGTGATTCTGGCCATCACCGGGTTGTGCATCGGTGCCGGGGTGCTCATGAGCGAGGCCTTCGGTGCCCGCCGGATGACATCCCTGCGCCAGACGCTGGCTACCACCCTGCTGTTCGGCGCGGGACTCTGCACGGCGGTGGCGCTGATCGGCATCTGGGCGACCCCCTACCTTCTGGGGGCGTTGGCCGTGCCGCCGGAGATTCTCTCCATCACCGGGACCTATCTGCGCATCACTTTCCTGGGGGCGCCTTTCACCTTTTTCTACAACGCCCTGGCCGCGGGTCTGAAAAGCGTGGGGGATTCCAAGACACCGCTGAAGTTTCTGGCCTGCTCGGCGGTGCTCAACGCGGCGCTGGATCTGGTGCTCATCGGCGGGCTGGGCTTCGGCATCGTCTGCAGCGCCGTCACCACGGTGGTGGCGGAGGCGGCCAGCGCCTTGTTGGCCGCCGGTTATCTGGTGCGCCGCGTGCCGGAACTTTGCCCGGAGCGTGGGCAATGGCGTATCCGGCCGGACCTGCTGGGGCGCATTTTACGGTATGGGGCCATCACCGCCCTGCAGCAGGCGGTGCAGCCCATCTGCAAAGTGCTGATCCAGGGGCAGGTCAACGCCCTGGGCATCGGGGCCATTGCCGCCTTCAACGCCGTCACCCGGGTGGATGACTTTGCCTTTACGCCGGAGCAGAGCATCGCCACGGCCATCACCACCTACATTGCCCAGAACCGGGGCGCCGGACAGTCTGCCCGGATCCGGCAGGGGTTCCGGGTGGGGCTGCGGCTGGAACTGGCCTACTGGCTGCTCATCGGCGGTGTGACCTGGTGGGGGCGCACGGCGCTGGTATCGCTGTTCGTCAGCGGGGACGGCGCCGGGGAGGTTGTCGCCCTGGGCAGCGAGTATCTGGGGTATATGGCGCTGTTTTACATTCTGCCGGCTCTGACCAACGGGTTCCAGGGTTTTTACCGGGGGATGGGCAAGATGACCACCACTCTGGTTGGTACCTGCCTGCAGGCGGGACTGCGCGCCCTGGGCGCCGCGCTGTTGGCACCCCGCATCGGCCTGCCGGGCATTGCCTGGTCCTGCGCCTTCGGGTGGAGTGTCATGCTGCTGTTTGAAATTCCCTATTATTTTTATACCTGCCGCAAACAGGGACTATAAAAATATCCCGACGGAATGGTTCCGTCGGGATATTTTTTATAGGTGAGAAAAACTCAGGCCAGACCGATCAGCAGGCCCACACAGTGGACCAGGAAGGCAACCACCCAGGCGATGACACACTGGGCAATGACCACACCGGCCGCGGCCTTGGCGCTGCCCATCTCCCGCCGGACGGCCGCAATGGCCGCCACACAGGGGGTGTAGAGCAGTGTGAAGACCAGGAAGACCACCGCAGTGAAGGGGCTGAACATGGTGGACAGAGCGCCGGTATTGCCGCCCAGCAGCACCGTCAGGGTGGAAACCACGCTCTCCTTGGCGGTAAAGCCAGTGATCAGCGCGGTGGAGACCCGCCAGTCGGCAAAGCCCAGCGGCGCAAACAGCGGGGCAATCCAGGAGCCGATCAGCGCCAGCAGGCTGGCATCGGCGGTGGCGGCCACATTCAGGCGGGCGTCAAAGGTCTGCAGGAACCAGATGATGACGGTGGCCACAAAGATGATGGTGAAGGCGCGCTGCACAAAATCCCGGGCCTTCTCCCAGATCAGCTGTCCCACGCTGCGGGCGCTGGGCAGCCGGTAGTTGGGCAGCTCCATGACGAAGGGAACGGGCTCGCCGTGGAATTTGGTGTGTTTCAGCAGCAGAGCGTAGAGCACGCCGCACAGGATGCCGAACAGATACAGGAAGATCATCACCGGGGCCCGCCACACCGGGGGGAAGAACGCCGCGGTGAACAGGGCGTAGATGGGCAGCTTGGCCGAGCAGCTCATGAAGGGGGTCAGCAGGATGGTCATCCGGCGGTCCCGCTCACTGGACAGGGTACGGGTGGCCATAATGGCCGGCACCGAACAGCCGAAGCCCACCAGCATGGGCACGAAGCTGCGGCCCGAAAGGCCGATGCGGCGCAGCAGCTTGTCCATGACGAAGGCCACACGGGCCATGTAGCCGGTATCCTCCAGAATGGAGAGGAAGAAGAACAGCGTGACGATGGTGGGCAAAAAGCTCAGCACGCTGCCCACACCGGCGAAGATGCCGTCAATGACCAGCGAATGGACCACCGGGTTGATGCCGTAGGCCGTCAGGGCGTTGTCCACCACCCCGGTCAGGGCGTCGATGCCCAGGGTCATCCAGTCGGACAGTACGGCGCCGATGACCCCGAAGGTCAGCCAGAAGACCAGCGCCATAATGCCCAAAAAGCAGGGCAGGGCGGTGAACTTGCCGGTGAGCACCTGGTCGATGGCCACACTGCGCTTGTGTTCCCGGCTTTCGCCGGGTTTGACCACCGTTTCGGCGCATAGCTTTTCAATAAAGGTGAACCGCATGTCGGCCAGGGCGGCTTCCCGGTCCAGGCCGGTCTCGTTTTCCAGCTCGGTGATGGTGTGGTCCAGCAGTTCTTTTTCGTTCTGGTCCAGCTGCAGTGCCTCCAGAATGGGTCCGTCCCCCTCCACCAGTTTGGTGGAAGCGAACCGCAGGGGAAGCCCCGCGGCCGCGGCGTGGTCCTCAATCAGGTGGGCCACCGCATGAATGCAGCGATGTACGGCACCCCGGGGATCGTTGGCGTTGTCACCCGCCGTGCAGAAGTCGATGCGCCCCGGCAATTCCCGGTGACGGGCCACATGCAGGGCGTGCTCGATCAGTTCGTCGATGCCCTCGTTCTTGGCGGCCGAGATAGGTACCACCGGGATGCCCAGATCATTTTCCAGCTGGTTGACCAGAATGGTCCCACCGTTGGCGCGTACCTCGTCCATCATGTTCAGCGCCAGCACCATGGGAATCTGCAACTCCATCAGCTGCATGGTCAGGTACAGGTTGCGCTCGATGTTGGAGGCATCCACGATGTTGATGATGCCGTCCGGCTTTTGCTGCAGGATGAAGTCCCGGGTGACAATTTCCTCGTTGGAATAGGGGGAAAGGGAATAGATACCCGGCAGATCGGTGACGGTGGCTTCGCTGTGGCCGCGGATCACGCCGTCCTTCCGGTCCACCGTCACGCCGGGAAAGTTCCCCACATGCTGGTTGGAACCGGTCAGCTGGTTGAACAGGGTGGTCTTACCGCAGTTCTGGTTGCCCGCCAGGGCAAAGGTCAGCGGGGCTCCCTTGGGAATGGGCGCCCCGGCCTTGCGGTTGTGGTAGCTGGCCGCCTTGCCCAGTTCGCCCACACCGGGGTGGGGGATGGGGGCGTGCCGGGTTTCGCTGCGGGCCGCCCGGTCGGTGGTATGTACATTCTCCACGGTGATTTTGGCCGCGTCGTCCAGCCGCAGGGTCAGCTCGTAGCCGCGCAGTTCCACCTCAATGGGATCGCCCATGGGGGCTACTTTGCGCAGTGTGACCTCGGTGCCGGGGGTAAGCCCCATGTCCAGCAGATGGTGCCGTAGCTCGCCGCTGCCGCCAATTGTCTCAATCAGCGCGTCCTGTCCGATTTTCAGTTCCGCCAATGTCATAAACTTTCCAACCTCCTGCCTGCTTTGCAGGCCGCAAATACACCTGTATTTCCGCAACAAAGTTTAGCACGACTAACAGGCAATGTCAATGACTCCCTGTCAAGTTGTGCCGGACCCGTTGGGACAACAAAAAACGCCGTACCTGTGCGGAGCAGATACGGCGTAAGCAACGGTCAGTGCAGGAAGAACCGCAGCATTTTGTCTTTCTGTTTGTCGTAGGGCTGGTAGCGGACCGGCATGTCCAGCCAGGTCTTTTTGTCCACGATGCTGCGCATGTGGCTGAAGGCCTCGAAACCGGTTTTGCCGTGGTAGCCGCCCATGCCGCTTTCGCCCACGCCGCCAAAGGGCATTTCGCTGGTGGCCAGGTGAATGATGGTGTCATTGAGGCAGCCGCCGCCGAAGTGGCAGCGGTCCAGCACCTTGCGCTGGACGGCTTTGTCCTCGCTGAAGAGGTAGAGGGCCAGCGGGTGGGGATGGGCCTCGATCTCCACAAGGGCGGTGTTCAGGTCGGTGTAGGTGAGCACCGGCAGGATGGGGCCGAAAATCTCCTCGCCCATGACGGCGTCCTCCCAGGTCACATCCTTCATGACAGTGGGGGCAATGCGCTGGGCGGCCTCGTCGCCGGTACCGCCGCAGACCACCTTGTCCGGGTCAATGAGCCCCATCAGACGGCGGTAGTGCTTTTCGTTGATGATCTTGCCGTAGGCCGGGTTGGCCAGCGGCTCAGCACCAAACTGGGCGGTGATCTCCTTTTGGATGGCGGCGATCAACTCGTCACGGATGGACGCATCGCAGAGGATATAGTCGGGCGCCACACAGGTCTGACCGCAGTTCAGATACTTGCCAAAGACGATCCGCTTGGCGGCCAGACCGATCTTGGCGGATTTCTCCACGATGCAGGGACTCTTGCCGCCCAGTTCCAGCACGGCAGGGGTCAGATGTTCGGCGGCACAGCGCAGCACTTCCTTGCCCACGGCCTTGCTGCCGGTGAAGAAAATCATATCAAACTTTTGGCGCAGCAGGGCCTGGTTCTCGGCACGACCGCCGGTGATCACGCAGACATGCTCCGGCGGGAAGCATTCCTCGATGATCCGCTGCAACATGGCCGAGGTGGCCGGCGCATAGGCACTGGGCTTGACAATGGCGGTGTTGCCGGCGGCAATGGCGTCGATCAGCGGGTCCAGTGTCAGCAGAACGGGATAGTTCCAGGGGCTCATGATCAGCACATTGCCGTAGGGGGAGGGGGAACGGAAGCTGCGCGCCGCAAACTGGGACAGCGGCGTGGGCACCGTGCGCTCCTTCATCAGGCGGCGAAGATGGCGGATCATCCAACTGGCCTCCGACATGGTCAGGCCGGTTTCGCACATATAGCTTTCGTAGGCAGACTTGCCCAGGTCGGTGCGCAGGGCTTCGGCCAGGTCCGCCTCGTGGGCCTGCAGCGAAGCCTTCAGCTTTTTCAGGGCGGCAAGGCGGGCGTCGGCGGACAGCGTGTTGCCGGCGGCAAAATACTCACGCTGCCGTTTTAGAATGCTTTGAATCTCGTTTTCCGTCATGGACGGTGACCTCCTGAACTTTTCTGTACATTTCTTCCAGCTGGTCGGGGCCCCACAGTACCGGTACCGGGTACAGCGGGTTGGCCTCATGGTCGGCGTACCGGGCCAGCTGGGGAATATCTTCGGTGCGGATGCCGGGCAGTGTTTCGGGAATACCCATGGCGGCGTTCATGGCGTCGATGTAATCGATGAACTCCTTGGCGGCCTCCTCATCGCTGGGGCTCTGGGTCAGCCCGGCGGCCCGGGCCAGCTCGGCCAGCTTTTTCCAGGCGGCGCTGACGTAGGCTTTCAGCACGATGGGCAGCAGCACGCTGTTGGCCAGGCCGTGGGCGATGCCATACCGGCCGCCCAGGCTGTGGGCCACCGCATGGACATACCCCACGTAGCTCTTGGTGAAGGCGGTGCCGGCCAGATAGGCTGCCCGCAGCATGTTGGCGCGGGCCTCCCGGTTGTGGCCGTTGTAGTAGGCTTCGGGCAGGTTTTCGGCGATCAGCCGAACGGCCTCGATGGCGGCGGCGCGGGTGCCCTTGGTGGTGGAACGGCCGATGTAGGCCTCCACCGCATGGGTCAGGGCATCCATACCGGTGGTGGCGGTCAGCTGCGGGGGCAGGTTCAGCGTCACGTCCGGTTCCAGCACCGCATAGTGGGGGATCAGCGAAAAATCGTTGATGGGATACTTGTGGTGGGTCTTTTCATCGGTGATGACGGCAGCCAGCGTGGTCTCGCTGCCGGTGCCAGCGGTGGTGGGCACCGCGATGAGCAGCGGCAGCCGGTGCAGAACATGCAGCAGGCCTTCCATCTTGTTCAGCGGCTTTTTGGGCCGCACAATGCGGGCGCCCACTGCCTTGGCGCAGTCCATGGAGGAGCCGCCGCCGAAGGCGATCAGACCCTGGCAGCCCTTTTCCAGGTACAGGGCGCGGGCTTCCTCCACATTGGCCACCGTGGGGTTGGCCACGGTGCGGTCGTACACCACGCAGCGGATGTGGGATGCGTTGAGCAATTCCTCCAGATGGGCGGTCAGGCCCAGACCATGCACACCGGCGTCGGTGACCAGCATGACGCAGTCAATGGCATGCTCGCGCAATACCGCAGGCACGCCGTTCACGCCCTGAATCAGTTTGGGCTCCCGGTAGGGCAAAAAGGGCAGAGCAATGCGCATGCCCAATTGAAACACACGGCAATAAATCTTCTTGACAACGTTCATTTTTGTCATCCTTTCCCACGTGAAACGCTCTTGTTAAGAATAAGACAAAACGCAATAAGATGTCAAGTAAAACTTTAGGTAAATATTTTTAGAAAATTGTAAAAAGTGACGAAGCACCGCACAACTGTGCAATTTTTGACAGCGGCCCAAACAAAAGGCCCCGGACCCAGCACGGTCCGGGGCGCTTGGATTATAATGTCAATTACAGGTGCAGCACGCGGTCCTTGATCTCGGCGGTGCGGCCCTGGTTCCAGAACTGGGTGCCGATGTAGCCGCAGGTACGGCGGGCCACATTGAGCTTGTTCTGGTCACGGTTGTGGCACTTGGGGCACTCCCAGATCAGCTTGCCGTCTTCTTCCACGATGCTGATCTCGCCGTCGTAGCCGCACACCTGGCAGTAGTCGCTCTTGGTGTTCAGCTCGGCATACATGATGTTGTCGTAGATGAACTGCATGACCTTGATGACGGCTTCCAGGTTGTCCTGCATGTTGGGCACTTCCACATAGCTGATGGCGCCGCCCGGGCTGAGCTTCTGGAACTCACTCTCGAACTTCAGCTTGGTGAAGGCGTCGATCTGCTCGGTCACGTGGACGTGGTAGGAGTTGGTGATATAGTTGCGGTCGGTGATGCCGGGAATGATGCCGAACCGCTTCTGCAGGCACTTGGCAAACTTGTAGGTGGTGGATTCCAGCGGGGTGCCATACAGGCTGAAGTCGATGTTGTGCTGCTTCTTCCAGGTCTGGCAGGCATCGTTCATATGCTGCATGACATGCAGCGCAAAGGGCTTGGCGGCAGGGTCGGTGTGGCTCTTGCCGGTCATATACTTGCAGCACTCGTACAGGCCCGCGTAACCCAGGCTGATGGTGGAGTAGCCGCCGTAGAGCAGCTTGTCGATGGGCTCGCCTTTCTCCAGGCGGGCCAGGGCACCATACTGCCACAGGATGGGAGCGGCGTCGCTCAGGGTGCCCTTCAGGCGGTTGTGGCGGCACATCAGGGCTTTATGGCAAAGCTCCAGGCGCTCGTCGAAGATCTTCCAGAACTTGTCAAAGTCACCGCCGCTGGACAGGGCCACATCCACCAGGTTGATGGTAACCACGCCCTGGTTGAACCGGCCGTAGTACTTGGGCTTGCCGTCGTAGTTCTTGGCGTTGGCGATGTTGTCCCAGCCGTTGCCGGAGCGGTCCGGGGTCAGGAAGCTGCGGCAACCCATGCAGGTGTACACGTCGCCGTTGCCCTCAGTCTCGCCCTTGGACAGCTTGTATTCCTTCATCTTTTTCTCGCTGATATAATCGGGTACCAGGCGCTTGGCGGTGCACTTGGCAGCGAGTTTGGTCAGATAGAAGTAGGGGGTACCCTCACGGATGTTGTCCTCCTCCAGCACATAAATCAGCTTGGGGAAGGCGGGGGTGATCCAGACGCCAGCCTCGTTCTTGACGCCCTGGTAACGCTGACGCAGCATTTCTTCGATGATGATGGCCAGGTCGGACTTGAGGCGCTGGTTGTCGCCGGCCTCGCCCAGGTACATGAACACCGTGATGAAGGGGGCCTGGCCATTGGTGGTCATCAGGGTAACCACCTGGTACTGGATGGTCTGTACGCCGCGCTTGATCTCCTCGCGCAGGCGGGCTTCGACGATCTCGGAAATCTTCTCCTCGCCGGGGTTGATGCCCAACTCCTTCATCTCGGCTTCCACATCCCGGCGGATCTTCTTGCGGCTCACGTCCACAAAGGGAGCCAGATGGGTCAGGCTGATGCTCTGACCGCCGTACTGGCTGGAAGCCACCTGGGCGATGATCTGGGTTGCAATGTTGCAGGCGGTGGAGAAGGAATGGGGTTTCTCGATGAGGGTACCGCTGATGACGGTGCCGTTCTGCAGCATATCGTCCAGGTTGACCAGGTCGCAGTTGTGCATGTGCTGGGCGTAGTAGTCGGCATCGTGGAAATGGATGATGCCTTCTTCATGGGCCTTGACAATCTCCGGGGGCAGCAGCATCCGCATGGTCAGGTCCTTGCTGACCTCACCGGCCATATAGTCACGCTGCACACTGTTGACGGTGGGGTTCTTGTTGGAGTTCTCCTGCTTGACTTCCTCGTTGTTGCATTCGATCAGCGAAAGAATCCGGTCGTCGGTGGTGTTGTGGGTCCGCTTGAGGTTCTGCACATAGCGGTAGGTGATATACTTGCGGGCGACCTCGTAGGCACCGGTGGCCATAATGGCGTCCTCGACGATGTCCTGGATCTCTTCCACGTTCATGGCATGGCCGCGGCTCAGGCAGGAGGCCTGGACCTTGTCGGCCAGTTCGATGATCTGGTGATTCGTCAGGCGCTGGCTTTCCGGCACAACATTGTTGGCCTTGGTGACTGCCGCAATGATTTTGGTGATGTCGAAAACGGCTTCACTGCCGTTGCGCTTGATGATCTTCATGCTGGTTCTCCTCGATGTCAATGGTGTTGCACGGTTTATAACAAATTGTATAAATGATAAGGTTTATTGCGCATCGTATTCTCTCGATGGCGAGCACAATTATCTTACCGCGCCACAGGTAAAAAGTCAAGGGGGAAAACCACAATATATAGTGTGTTATTTTAAAAACGAAACAAAATATTCCGATTTCATCGTTTCAACGTCCAAAAAATAAGTGACGAAATTCACCCTCTTTTTTTGGTAAATTTGGGGACATCTACACAAAAGTGCGATACAACGAATAAAAATGGACGTTTTGGGCTGCCTTGGGGCTTGCGGGATGCCGGCAAAGCTGTTATACTGGGTGTGCCCATGGGGGAGAAAGTTCCCTTGACCACAAGATGTGGGGGTTCCATTTCACAGACAGAGGAGTTTACCCGGCATGAATTATGCGACCATCAAATACTGCGACATCGCCAACGGCGAGGGTGTGCGCACCAGTCTGTTTGTTTCGGGCTGCCGGCGCCATTGCCCCAACTGCTTCAATGCGGTGGCGTGGGATTTCCACTATGGCGAGCCCTTTACCAAGGAAGTCCGCAACAAAATCCTGCAAAGCCTGGAGCCGGACTATATCAACGGGTTGTCGCTGTTGGGGGGCGAGCCGCTGGAACCGGAAAACCAGCGTGCGCTGCTGCCCTTTATAAAAAATGTAAAGATTCTGTTCCCGCAAAAGACCATCTGGTGTTATACCGGCAACCATTACGAGACCGAAGTGCTGCAGACCGGCCCGGGCCGGTGCGAGGTGACCGACGAATTTTTGCAGTACATCGACGTGCTGGTGGACGGCGACTTCGTTCAGGACAAATACGACATCAGCCTGCGGTTCCGCGGGTCCAGCAACCAGCGGATCATTGATATGAACAAGACCCGTGCGGCGGGGAATGTGGTGCTCTGGCAGGATGATCCCATCTTTGCCGACCATAAAATGTGAATATAACGGAAAAAGGCCACCCTGCGGTGGCCTTTTTCCTATGCAGGCGCGGTACAGACCGCGCTTTTTTGTTTTTGCGGGGATTTACAGGTTGAAGTAGCGCTTGGCGTTGTAGTAGCTGATGCCTTCCACAATCTTCTTCAGGGCCTTTTCGTCGTTGGGGTACTGGCCGTTCTCCACCCAGTTGCCGATGAGGTTGCACATCAGACGGCGGAACAGCTCGTGGCGGGTGTAGCTCAGGAAGCTGCGGCTGTCGGTCAGCATGCCGATGAAGTTGCCCAGCAGGCCCAGACGAGCCAGCGTCTTCATCTGCTGGTACATGCCGTCATCGGTGTCGCAGAACCACCAGGCGGAGCCCAGCTGGATCTTGCCGGGAATCTCGTCATCCTGGAATGCACCCATCAGGGTGCCCAGCATGTCAAAGTCGGCGGGGTTCAGGCTGTACAGGATGACCTTGGGGCATTCGCCGGTGGCGGTCAGGTTGCTCAGCAGGCTGCTGATGGTGGCGCTGCAGTCAGTCACGGCAATCATGTCATAGCCGGTGTCGGGGCCCAGCTTCTTGTACATCTTGTCGTTGACGTTGCGCAGGCAGCTGTAGTGCAGCTGCATGACCACGCCGTACTTCTTGTACAGGCGGCCCAGTGCCAGCAGCACATAGGTGGTGTAGGCGTCGCCTTCCTCCTGGGTCAGGGGTTCGCCGGCCATAGCCTTCTTGAAAGCAGCGGTGGCCTTGTCGGCATCGGTCTCCACATAGGGGATGTAGTCCAGGCCGTGGTCGGAAGCGCGGCAGCCCATCTCCACAAAGAACTGCAGGCGCTCGTCCAGGGCGCTGACCACGCAGTCGGCGCACTTGAACTCACGGCCCACAACCTGTTCCAGCTTGTGCATGTATTCGGCAAAGCCGGGCTTGCGGATGTTCAGGGCCTTGTCGGGACGGTAGGAGGGTGCCACCACCAGCTTGATGGAAGCGTCTTCCTTGATCTTCTTGTGCCATTCCAGCGAGTCGACGGGGTCATCGGTGGTGCCCACCATGGCCACGTTGCTCTGTTCGATCAGGCCGCGAACGGTCAGCTTGGGATCGTTCTGCAGCTTTTCGTTGCAGAGGTTCCACACCTCTTCGGCGGTTTCTCCGTTGAGCACGCCCTCGTAGCCGAAGTACTTCTTCAGCTCCAGGTGGCACCAGGTGTACATGGGGTTGCCGATGGCCATCTCCAGCGCCTCGGCAAATTTCTGGAAGCGCTCGCGGTCGGGCTTGTCGCCGGTGATGTATTCCTCGGGCACTCCGTTGGAACGCATCACACGCCACTTGTAGTGGTCGCCGAAGTAATAGTCCGAACCGTCGGCCAGCACCTGGTGGCCGCCCAGCCAGACCTGGGCGATGTTTTCAAAGCGGCGGTTCTCGTAAATTTCCTGCGGGGGAATGTGGCAATGGTAGTCCACGATGGGCAGGTTGGCCGAGTAATCATGGTACAGATGTTGCGCGGTAGGGGTCTCCAGCAAAAAGTCTTTGTCCATAAATGCTTTCATGTACAGACGCTCCTTCGTTGTTTTAAAATAATGAACCGAGGATACGGTGGTGCTGCATTCCGGCAGGGGACACGGTACAAAGTTTGCACCGTATGCGGGTGCCAAAAACGCATACTCTGGTACTATTATACATAATCCGGCGGAAGGCAACAAGTTGTAAAAGTTGCTGGAAACAAGAAAAAATTACCAAAAAACAAGCCTGTTTCTTGTACAAGATGTGGAAACCGGCGGCGCACCAAGAATGTGCGCAAAATATGTTTGTTCGGTTTGGAAACTGCCTTGACGGAAAAAGCGAAAAATTCTACAATAAAAGCAGAGAACGCGTATGGCGTAAGGCAAACCGACACACGCAAACACACCACGACAAGGAGAGAGAACGTTTATGGAAACTTTGAACTATGACGTGCTGAAAAAGTCCGGCTATGACGGCTACATCCTGAAAGATGCGCCCGAGAAGGTCCTCCAGTTTGGCGAGGGCAACTTCCTGCGCGCCTTTGTGGATTACTGGTTCGACCTGGCCAACGAAAAGGCGGACTGGAACGGCAAGTGCGTTCTGGTACAGCCCATTGCGCCCGGTCTGGCCAAGATGATCAACGCCCAGGACGGTTTGTACACCCTCTACCTGCGCGGCAGCGAAAACGGCCAGAAGGTGGATGCCAAACGGGTGATTTCCAGCGTGTCCCGCTGCCTGAACCCCTATGAGAAGGAAGACTACGACAAGATGATGGCCGTGGCCGCCAGCGATGACCTGGAGATCATCGTCTCCAACACCACCGAGGCCGGCATCGTTTACGATCCCGCCTGCCAGCAGACCGACTGCCCGCCGTCCAGCTTCCCCGCCAAGCTGACCCAGGTGCTCTATCACCGCTACCAGGCGGGCAAGAAGGGCATCCTGATGCTGGCCTGCGAGCTGATCGACAACAACGGCAAGGAACTGCTCAAGTGCGTCAATCAGTATATCGACCAGTGGGGTCTGGAAGACGGCTTCAAGAAGTACGTCAATGAGGAATGCACCTTCTGCGGCTCCCTGGTGGACCGCATCGTGCCCGGCCGCATCCGGGATCCCCAGGAAGTGGCTGCCCTGGAAGAAAAGAATGGCTATGCCGACCCGCTGACCGACGTGGGCGAAGTGTTCGGCGTCTGGGTCATCGAGGGCGATCCCAAGCTCAACGACGTGCTGCCCTTCCGCAAGGCGGGCCTGGAGTCCAATGTCTTTGTGACCACCGACATGAGCCCCTACAAGAAGCGCAAGGTGCGCATCCTCAACGGCGCGCACACCGGCTTTGTGCTGGGTGCTTACCTGGCCGGTTTCGACATTGTGCGGGATTGCATGCATGACGACACCATCCTCAAGTTCATGAACAAGATGCTGCTGGAGGAAGTTGTGCCCATTCTGCCCCTGGATCAGGAGGACTGCAAGAAGTTCGCCGCCGCCGTGCAGGACCGCTTCAACAACCCCTTCGTCAACCATGAGCTCATGAGCATCAGCCTGAACTCCACCGCCAAGTGGCGTGCCCGCAACATGCCGTCCCTGCTGGAGTATGTGGAGAAGAACGGCAAGCTGCCCGCCTGCCTGGCCATGGGCCTGGCCGCCTACATTGCCTTCTATAGCAACGATATCCAGGAACTGACCGACGCCGGCCTGGTCTGCAAGCGCCCCAAGGGCAACACCTACACCGTCAATGACGACCGCTGGGTGCTGGAATTCTACAACGACCACAAGGACGACGACATCCCCACGCTGGTCCATGCGGTCATGACCAACGAGCAGATGTGGGGTCAGGATCTGACCAAGGTCCTCGACTTCGAGGAAGTCACCGTCAAGAACCTGACGATGATCCGCGAAAAGGGCGCGCTGGCTGCCTACGCTTCCTGCCTGTAAGCTGAAAACCCCATCCGGGGCCGGAGGTTGCCCTCCGGCCCCTTTTTCTTTCAAACGATACAAAAGGAGATACGCTCATGCCGCTTGCTATCAAAATCAATCCCAGCGACAATGTGGTGGTCGCGTTGCATCCCATCGCCAAGGGAACGGCCGTGCCCGTGGACAACACCACCGTCACCGCTGTGGAGGATATCCCCCAGGGCCACAAGATGGCCATCGCCCCCATCAAGGAAGGCGAAAACGTCATCAAGTACGGCTTCCCCATCGGCCATGCCACCGCCGACGCCGTACCCGGCACCTGGATGCACACCCACAACGTGCACACCAACCTGTCCGGCGAGATCGAATATTGCTACCATCCCAAGGTGCAGCCCCTGACCCCGGTGGAGCCCGAAACCTTTATGGGCTATCGCCGCAAGGACGGCCGTGCCGCCATCCGCAACGAAATCTGGATCGTCCCCACGGTGGGCTGCGTCAACGACTGCGCCAAAGCCCTGGTGCGGGACAACCAGGACCTGGTCACCGGCAGCATCGACGGCCTGTACACCTTCACCCATCCCTTCGGCTGCTCCCAGACCGGTCATGACCATGCCCAGACCCGCAAACTGCTGGCCTCGCTGGTGCGCCACCCCAATGCCGGCGCCGTGCTGGTGCTGTCCCTGGGCTGCGAGAACCTGACCCACGACCAGTTTGTGGCCGAGCTGGGCGAGTATGACCCCGACCGTGTCAAGTTCCTCACCTGCCAGGATGTGGAGGATGAGCTGGCCGCCGGCCGCGAGATCCTGAAGGAACTGGCGGCCTATGCCGGACAGTTCCAGCGGGAGCCCATCCCTGCCAGCGAGCTGGTCGTCGGCATGAAATGCGGCGGTTCGGACGGTCTGTCCGGCATCACCGCCAACCCCACCATCGGCCGGTTCAGCGATATGCTCTGCGCCCGGGGCGGCTCCACGGTGCTCACCGAGGTGCCCGAAATGTTCGGCGCCGAGGGCTTCCTGATGGATCGCTGCCAGAACGAGGAAGTCTTTGAAAAGGCCGTCCATATGATCAACGGCTTCAAGGAGTATTTCATCAGCCACAACGAGGTGGTCTACGACAATCCCAGCCCGGGCAACAAGCAGGGCGGCATCACCACCTTGGAGGACAAGTCCTGCGGCTGTGTCCAGAAGGGCGGCAGCGCCCCCATCATGGACGTCATCGGGTACGGCGATCCCGTGGTGACCAAGGGCCTGAACATGCTCTATGGCCCGGGCAACGACCTGGTGTCCGCCACCGCCCTGACGGCGGCCGGCGCCCACATGATTCTCTTCTCCACCGGCCGCGGCACTCCCTTCGGTGCGCCGGCGCCCACCCTGAAGATTGCCACCAACAGCCAGCTGGCCGAAAAGAAGAAGAACTGGATCGACTTCAACGCCGGTGTGGTGGCGGACGGCCAGCGCACCCTGGACGAGGCCGGGGCCGATCTGTACCGGCTGGTGCTGGAAGTGGCCTCCGGCAAAAAGACCTGCGCCGAGGAAAAGGGCTTCCGCGAAATTTCCATCTTCAAAGACGGCGTGGTCCTGTGATATACTGCTGATCAAAGGGGGCGGCTGGATGGCCGCCCCCATCCTGAAATGAGGTGTTTGTATGTCTACCATTCAGAACGGGACCTATGAAAAGTACGGTGCCCGGTATGCCACGCTGACGCTGACCGATGGGGCCTACGCCCTGACTGTCACCCCCGAAAAGGGCGGTATGGCCACATCCTTCACCAAAGACGGGGAAGAGTACCTCTGGCTGCGGGACAAGAACTTTGAGTCCACCGACCGGCCCCGCTGCGGTATCCCCATCCTGTTCCCCAGCTGCAGCAAGCCGGACGGCGGCGTGCACCATTTCGGCGGCGCGGACTATCCCATCGAGGTCCACGGCCTGGCCGACCTGGTGCCGTGGCAGGTCAAGACCGCCACGGACGAGGCCATCGAACTGACGCTGGCCCCCAACGGGTTGACCAAGTTTGTGTATCCCTTCGACTTTTTGCTGACCATGCGCTACACGCTGGCGGGCAACACCGCCACTCTGGCCCTGACGGTGGCCAACACCGGCGACAAGGACCTGCCCTTCAGCGTGGGCTTCCACCCCTACTTTGCGGCCAGCAACCTGGATAATGTCTCCTTTGCCATTGACGCCGCCACCTGCTCGGAGGATGCCAAGGGGGAACAGCCCGCGGCACCCCAGCCCATCACGCTGACCCGCAAGCCGGGCAGCGCCGATTCCATCCGGCTGCTTACCGGCGTCAAGAGCCCCATGGTTATGACGGATGCCGGCAACGGTCACAAGGTCACGGTGGCCTTTGACGAAAGCTGCTTCACCAACGGGGTGCTGTGGCAGCAGGATGCCGAGTCCTTTGTCTGCATGGAGCCCTGGAACGGTTGGGCCAACTCGGTGAATGAGGAAGGCAAGCACGAGACGCTGGCCCCCGGCGAACACAAGACCTTCAGCTGGTCCATCACCATCGAATAATTTCCTTTTTTCACGGCCAATCCCGGCGGAGCCTGACCAAGGCTTCGCCGGGATTTTTTTGTTGGTGCCTGTTGTGGAAAACTTCTGGAAGAAAAAGCTAAAAAATCATACAAAACTTTGTGCAAGTGTACAATAAAAACATACGTGAATTATTTTCACTTTACAAATTAGATTCGCTCAACTATAATCAAACAAGCGCCACAGATTGCAGCGAAGCAATCCAAAGCCCGGTCCGGACTGTTCGGATCGGGCTGTGCTATTTGTAAAAACAGGGGGGAGCCGTCCATGCTGACCTTGGACAAGATCTATCACGCCAAATTCATTCTCAAGCAGATCGCGCGCAAGACCGATCTGATCGCCGCACCGCGGCTGTGCCCGGGCACCGATCTGTACCTGAAGACCGAGAACCTGCAGGTCACCGGCAGTTTCAAGGTGCGTGGCGCCTACTACAAAATCAGCCAGCTCACCGCGGAAGAGCGCGCCAAGGGCGTCATTGCCTGTTCGGCGGGCAACCACGCCCAGGGGGTAGCCCTGGCGGCCACCCGCATGGGCATCCGCAGTGTGGTCTGCATGCCGGACGGCGCCCCCATCATGAAGGTGGAAAGCACCAAGCGGCTGGGAGCCGAGGTGGAGCTGGTCAAGGGCACCTACGACGACGCCCACGACCGGGCGGTGGAACTGCAGCAGGAAACCGGCATGACCTTCATCCACCCCTACGATGACGAGCTGGTCATTGCGGGGCAGGGAACCATCGGACTGGAGATTCTGGACCAGCTGCCCGACGTGGATGCGGTCATCGTGCCGGTGGGCGGCGGCGGGCTGATCTCCGGCGTGGCTTTTGCCATCAAGAACCTGCGGCCGGAGGTCAAGGTCTACGGCGTGCAGGCGGCGGGGGCTCCCAGCATGGCCCGGGCGTTCCACGACCATCAGTACGAGACGCTGGATCGGGTGGATACCTTTGCGGACGGCATCGCGGTGAAAACCCCCGGCGAAACCACCTACCGGATGGTGGAGCAGTACGTGGACGATGTGGTCACGGTCAGCGAGGACGAGATTGCCGCGGCCATCCTCTCGCTGATGGAAAACCAGAAGCTGGTGGCCGAGGGCGCCGGGGCCACCCCGGTGGCGGCGGCTCTCTTCGGTAAGCTGCCCCTGGCCGGCAAAAAGACCGTCTGCCTGATCTCGGGCGGCAACATCGATGTGAATATCCTCAGCCGGGTCATTACCCGTGGCCTGGTCATGAGCGGTCGCAAGGCCAACCTGATGATTGCCCTGGAGGACAAACCCGGCCAGCTGACGCTGGTCAGCGACATCATCTCGGCCTGCGGCGCCAACGTGGTCAGCGTTCATCACGACCGGTCGGACGCCAACATGGCCATCACCAGCTGCTTCCTCAAGCTGGGGCTGGAAACCCGCAATGCCGCCCAGATCGAGGAAATCAAGCAGCGCCTCACCGAAGCCGGTTTTGCGCTGGTCAGCGAGCGCGTATAGCGAGCGCGTATAAAGAAAAAGGGCAGGGGCCCCGGGCCCCTGCCTGTTGCATGACACTTATACCTTGACGCCGCCGGCCAGCATCTCGATGAACTGCTTGGCCACCCGGGGGCTGCGGCCCCCGGCCCGCAGGGCGAACGCCGCGCCCTTGATGAACAGCTGGTCGCTGGGCATCTGCACGCCGTACTGGCGGGCCAGCTCCAGCAAAATGGTGTCAAACCGCTCCTTGTCCGGCTGCTGGAAGGTCACCGTCAGGCCGAAGCGGGCCGCCAGGCTCATCAGTTCCTGGCGGGTATCCGAGGCGTGCAGATCATCGCCGCTGCGGTCCGACATGGATTCCTTTACTAGATGACGGCGGTTGCTGGTGGCGTAGACCACCACGTTGTGGCTGCGGCCGCCCACGCTGCCCTCCAGGATGGCTTTCAGCGCCGCGAAGTTGTCGTCGTTGGCCGCAAAGCTCAGGTCGTCGATGAAGAGGATGAACTTCAGCGGATTTTTTGCCAGCTCGTCCATCAGGGCGGGAATCTGGTACAGCTGGTTCTTCTTCACCTCGATGAGCCGCAGCCCGTCCGGCGCAAACTCATTGGCGATGGCCTTGACGGTGCTGGATTTGCCGGTGCCCGCGTCGCCGTAGAGCAGCACATTGTTGGTGGGCTTGCCCTCCAGCAGGGCCCGGGTGTTGGCAATGACCTTCTCCCGCTCCCGCTCGTAGCCGGGCAGTTCGCTCAGCCGCTGGGGGTCGGGGTAGCGCACCGGCACCAGATGCCCGTCCTCCAGCGTGAAGACGTGGTGGCGGGCAAAGATGCCGTAGCCCTTCTGGCCTACGGCCGCCCGGCGGGCTTCATACGCGGCGTGGAAATCCGTCGTGGGGGTCACCTCCCACCGGGGTAGGTAGTCCGGTGCGCCGTGGCACAGATCGTCCAGGCCGGCCCGGCCCAGGGCCTGCAGAAAGTCCAGTTCGTTTACCAGCGCTTTTTCCAGCACCGGGCCTGCATCGCCGCCTGCGGCGGTGCGCAGACACAGGTTTTCATCCTCCAGCACGGCATCCAGCAGGGCCTCGGTCCAGTTGGTGCCGGTGGCAAACAAAGTGGCCTCAAAGGCCGCCAAAGCGCCGCCCAGTTCCGCCTCCTCGGCGGCCAGGGCGGGGCGCAGGGCGCGCAGCAGCGGGGTGTCCAGCAGATTGCGGAATACTACCAGCGCATCCAGGCGCGCCATCCATTCCATACGTTGCATACAGTATCGATCCTTTCCCAAGAAACTACTCTCAGTATAAACAGTGCCGCAGAAAGTTGCAAGATTTTCACAAAAAAACTTGACAAGTCTATCAAAATGCGGTATAGTTTAACACAAATTCAGCAAATGCTTGGATGGGAACTAGTAACGGTCTGATCACAGCCCCCAGAGAACTGCCGGTTGGTGCAAGGCAGCAGGGCAAGCAAGCCGCGAACTGATCCCGGAGCAGATCCACTGAACGCTTCGGCCAGTAAGGGGATACGGGGGCACCCGTTACAGTGCAGGACTTTGTTGGAAGTCCGGTGAGTGGGGACGCAACGTCCCAATAAGAGTGGTACCGCAGAGCGCTATTACAGCCTTTGTCTCTTGGGTTCAAGGGGCAAAGGCTGTTTTTATTTTGGTTCCTTGCGCACCTGTGCAGCCGGCGCAAGAAGAAAGGAAGGAGAAGACGCAATGAAACTCAACGGTTCGCAGATCTTTGTGGAAGTCCTGGTGGAACAGGGCGTGGACACCCTGTTCGGTTACCCCGGCGGGGCGGTCCTCAACCTCTACGATGAACTGTATAAGAATACCGACCGCATCCACACCGTGCTGACCGCCCACGAACAGGGCGCTTCCCATGCGGCGGACGGGTACGCCCGGGCCACCGGTCGCACCGGTGTGGTGCTGGCCACCAGCGGCCCCGGCGCCACCAACCTGGTCACCGGCATTGCCACCGCCTATATGGACAGCGTACCGCTGGTTGCCTTCACCGGCAACGTGGCCACCAGCCTGCTGGGCCGGGACTCCTTCCAGGAAGCCTATATCGAGGGCATCACGATGCCCATCACCAAGCACAATTACACGGTGCGCCGGGTGGAGGACCTGGCCGACACCATGCGGGCAGCCTTCCGCATTGCCCAGCAGGGCCGCAAGGGCCCGGTGCTGGTGGATATCCCCAAGGATGTGACCGCCGCGGTCTGTGAGTTCACCCCCAAGGCGCCGGAGCTCATCCGCACTGTGACCACCTACAACGAGGAGGACGTGAAGAAAGCCGCCGAGATGATCAACGCGGCCGAGCGCCCCATCGTCTACTTCGGCGGCGGCGTGCGCAGCGCAGCGGGGTGCCAGCCCCTGCGGGACCTGCTGGAAAAGGCCGGCATGCCTGCCACCTACACCCTGATGGCCGCCGGTGTGCTCAGTTACGGTGAACCCCACAACCTGGGCCTGCTGGGCATGCACGGTTGCTACACCGCCAACAAGGCCATTGATGAGGCCGATCTGGTCATTGCCGTGGGTACCCGTTTCAGCGACCGGGTGGCCCTCAACCCCGACACCTTCGCCAAGCGGGCCAAGATCATCCAGATCGATATCGACCCCAGCGAGCTGGGCAAGAACGTGGCGGTGGACCTGAGCCTGACCGGCGACGCCAGCTATATCCTGCAGGCCATCCTGCCCTACGTGGAAAAGACCGAGCACAAGCTCTGGATGGAACAGATCCGCCAGTGGCAGAAAAACGATTATAAGCCGGTGGACAGCGACACCGAACTCAAACCCCACCAGCTCATCGCCGAGATCTGCCGCCAGGCCGGCCCCGAGGCCGTCTATGTCACCGACGTGGGCCAGCACCAGATGTGGGCGGCCCAGTACCTGCACCACACCAAGAGCCGCGGTTTCCTCACCAGCGGCGGTCTGGGAACCATGGGCTTCGGCTACGGCGCCGCCATCGGCGCCCAGATGGCCCTGGGCCGGGATGCCCGGGTGGTTATGCTCACCGGTGACGGTTCCTTCCACATGAACCTCAACGAAGGATGCACGGCGGTCAGTTACGGTCTGCCCATCATCACGGTCATCTTCAACAACCAGGTGCTGGGCATGGTCCGGCAGTGGCAGACCAGCTTCTACGGCGGGCGCTACTCGGACACCGACCCCCACCGCCGCACCGATTTCGTCAAGGTGGCCGAGGGCTTCGGCGCCAAGGGCTACCGGGCCACCACCCCGGCGGAATTCAAGGCCGCTTTTGCCGACGCCATGAAGCAGCAGGGACCCAGCTGGATCGACTGCCGCATCGGCAAGGACGAGAAGGTGCTGCCCATGATCCCCGGCGGCGGCGACATCAACGATATCATCATGGAATGAGGTGAACAGGATGGAATCTATGCAGCAACAAACCATCAACAGCCGCCACGTCATCAGTCTGCTGGTGGACAACCAGAACGGTGTTCTGGCGCGGGTCGCCAGCCTGTTCTGCCGCCGCGGCTTCAACATCGACAGCCTGACGGTTTCGGCCACCAACGATCCCAAAATCAGCCGCATCACGGTCACCCTCAACGGGGACGAGCAGGCCCTCAGCCAGCTGATCCTGCAGACCGAACGGCTGGAAGTCACCCGACAGATCTTTGAACTGGATCTGGAAAAGAGCCTGCAGCGGGAACTGCTGTTGCTCAAGGTGGCCTGCAACAACCAGAACCGGGCCGAACTGCGGGAAATTTCCAGCATTTACAAGGCCAAGATCATCGACCTTTCGCCGGACAGCATGGTCTTTGAACTCACCGGCAAACCGGACAAGATCGACGCCTTCCTGACCATGTTTGACGGGTACGAGATCCTGGAGCTCTGCCGTACCGGGGTCACCGCCCTGGAGCGGGGCGGTAAGCACCAGCACATGCAAAAGCCCGCGCAGGAAGTGCGGGAAGCCCAGCTGCCGCTGCCCGGTACCCACTGTCCTCAGGAGTGAGGACCCCCACCATGTTTCCCCGATAGAGGAATATAGAGAGATTATATAAAAAAGGAGATCATCACCATGGCTATCAACAAGTACTACGATTCCGACTGCAACCTCGGCATGCTGGACGGCAAGACCGTTGCCGTCATCGGCTTCGGCTCTCAGGGCCATGCCCACTCCGAAAACCTGGCCGAAAGCGGCGTCAACGTGGTTGTCGGCCTGCGCAAGGGTTCCGGCCACTGGGAAAAGGCTGCCAAATTCGCCGAAACCCACCCCAACTTCCAGGTCATGGAAGTGGAGGAAGCGGCCAAGGCCGGTGATATCGTCATGATGCTGGTGCCCGATGAACTGTGCGCCGACATCTACAACCGCCAGGTTGCCCCCTATATGACCGAAGGCAAGGCCCTGGCCTTTGCCCATGGCTTCAACATCCACTTCAAGACCATCATCCCCCCGAAGAACGTGGACGTCATCATGATCGCCCCCAAGGGCCCCGGCCACACCGTCCGCAGCCAGTATGTGGAAGGCCACGGCGTGCCCAGCCTGATCTGCGTGGAGCAGGACTACACCGGCAAGGCCAAGGACATCGCCCTGGCGTATGCTTCCGGCATCGGCGCCGGTCGTGCGGGCATCCTGGAAACCACCTTCAAGGAGGAGACCGAGACCGACCTCTTCGGCGAGCAGGCTGTGCTGTGCGGCGGTGTCTGCGAGCTGATCCATGCCGGTTTCGACACCCTGGTGGAGGCCGGCTATGCGCCCGAGATGGCCTATTTCGAGACCTGCCATGAGATGAAGCTCATCGTTGACCTGATCAACGAGGGCGGCTTCGACAAGATGCGTTACTCCATCTCCAACACCGCCGAGTACGGTGACTACCGCACCGGCAAGCGCCTCATCACCGAAGAGACCCGCAAGGAGATGAAGAAGGTCCTGACCGAGATCCAGGACGGCACCTTCGCCTCCGAGTTCCTCACCGAGATGAGCCCCAACGGCGGCCGCAAGGTCCACTTCCTGGCCCAGCGCCGTATGCAGTCCGAGCACCTCATCGAGAAAGTGGGCAAGGAACTGCGCCAGATGATGAGCTGGCTGAAGAAGTAAGCAGAACCCGGTTCTGCCGTTCGGCCGCGGGGCGGAATGTGCGCCGCCCCGGCCGGATGCATCCACCCAATGTAAGGGAGATAAGACCAATGAACAGCGATAACGTCAAAAAGGGCCCCGAACGGGCGCCCAACCGCAGCCTGTTCTACGCGCTGGGCTACACGCCGGAGGAACTGGACCGCCCGCTCATCGGTGTGGTGTCCGCCTACAGCGAAATCGTGCCCGGGCATATGAACCTGGACAAAATCGCGGATGCCGTCAAGGCCGGTGTGCGGATGGCCGGCGGCACCCCGATCCTCATGCCCGCCATCGGTGTCTGTGACGGCATCGCCATGGGCCATGTGGGTATGAAGTATTCCCTGGCCAGCCGGGAACTGATCTGTGACAGCGTGGAGACCATGTATATGGCCCACCAGCTGGACGGTCTGGTGCTGGTGCCCAACTGCGACAAGATCGTGCCCGGCATGGTCATGGCCGCGGTGCGGATGGACATTCCCGCCGTGGTGTGCTCCGGCGGGCCGATGCTGGCCGGCCGTTACGGCGGCGAGGAGGTCAGCCTTTCCAAGATGTTCGAGGCCGTGGGCGCCTACAAGGCGGGCCTCATCGATGACGCGCAGCTGGAGGATTGCACCTGCAACTGCTGCCCGGGCTGCGGTTCCTGCTCCGGCATGTACACCGCCAACAGCATGAATTGCCTGTGCGAGGCAATCGGCATTGCGTTGCCCGGCAACGGCACCATTCCCGCCGTCTATGCCAAACGGCTGCAGCTGGCCAAACACGCCGGCATGGCCGTCATGGACCTGGTCAACCGCGGCGTGACCGCCCGCCAGATCATCAACGAGCGGTCCATCCGCAACGCCCTGACCTGCGACATGGCGCTGGGGTGCTCCACCAACACGGTGTTGCATCTGCTGGCCATTGCCCAGGAGGCAGGCGTGCCCATCGACCTGAAGCTCTTCAACGAGATCAGCGCCAAGACGCCCAATCTCTGCCATCTGGCCCCGGCGGGGCCAACCCATATGCCAGACCTGTACGAGGCGGGCGGCATCCCGGCCGTGCAGGCCGAGCTGGCCAAGGCCGGGCTGCTGGATCTGGATGTTCCCACCGTCACCGGCAAGACATTGGGCGAGAACATCGCGGGGGCGAAAATCCTCAACGAGAAGGCCATCCGGCCCATCACCAACCCCTACAGCGCCACCGGCGGCCTGCAGATCCTGTGGGGCAACATCGCCCCCGACGGCTGTGTGGTCAAGCGCAGCGCGGTGGCCCCGGAAATGCAGGTCCACAGCGGTCCTGCCCGGGTGTTCGACAGTGAAGAGACGGCCATTGCCGCCATCTATGCCGGGCAGATTCATCCCGGCGATGTGGTGGTCATTCGGTACGAGGGCCCCAAGGGCGGCCCCGGCATGCGGGAGATGCTCAATCCCACCAGTGCGCTGGCGGGCATGAAACTGGACACCACCGTGGCACTGATCACCGACGGACGGTTCTCCGGCGCAAGCCGCGGCGCCGCCATCGGTCACGTTTCTCCGGAGGCTGCCTCGGGCGGTCCCATCGGTTTGGTCAAAGAGGGAGACACCATCGAGATCGACATCCCCAACGCGTCGATCCACCTCGCCGTGGAGGACGAGGAACTGGCGCGCCGCAAGGCGGCCTACGTCCAGCCGGAACCCAACGTCAAGACGGGTTGGCTGGCACGGTATGCGCGGCTGGTCACCAGCGCCAACCAGGGCGCTGTGCTGAAATAACGCGCTGAAACCCAAACACGCAGCGGTTGTGTGGCCGCTGCGTGTTTTTTGTTTTCCACAACCGATAAAAAAAATAGGGGAAAACGGTACCGTGCCGGGCGGCGCCGTGGTATAATCAGACCAAACGAAACAGAGAGAAGAGGAAGATATGGTTTCACTTTTGTTGCCGGTCATCTACCTGGCGTTCATCAGTCTGGGCCTGCCCGATGCGCTGCTGGGGGCCGCCTGGCCCAGCATGTACCAGCCCCTGGGGGCGGGCCTTTCCTGGGCGGGGGCGGTGTCCATGATCATCTCGGCGGGCACCATCGTCTCCAGCCTGGCCAGTGACCGGCTCAACGGACGCCTGGGAACCGGCAAGGTCACGGCGGGCAGCGTGGCGCTGACGGCCGTGGCGCTCTTCGGCTTTTCCACCTGCACGGCGTTCTGGCAGCTCTGCCTGTGGGCGGTGCCCTACGGCCTGGGCGCGGGCAGTGTGGACGCGGCCCTCAACAACTATGTGGCGCTGCATTACCAGAGCCGCCACATGAGCTGGCTGCACTGCATGTGGGGCATCGGCGCCAGCGTGGGGCCGATGATCATGGGCCGGGCGCTGGCGGCCGGCTCCTGGCAGAGCGGCTACCGGGTGATCTCGCTTTTGCAGGTGGTGCTGACCGCACTGCTGCTGCTCAGCCTGCCCCTCTGGAAGCGCCCGGAGGAGGACGGCGCCGGGGTGGGGGTCACCCCGGAACACCGCACACTGCCCCAGCTGCTGCGTATTCCCGGTGTGCCGGAAGTGATGATCAGCTTTGCCTGCTATTCGGCAGTGGAGGCCACCGCCGGCATGTGGGCGGCCAGCTACTGCACGCTGCTGCGGGGCATCGATGCCCAGACCGCGGCGGGGTGGGCCAGCCTGTTCTATCTGGGCATCACGGTGGGCCGTTTCTTCAGCGGGTTCCTGACCATGAAATTCAACGACCACCAGATGATCCGCGGCGGCCAGGCGGTGATCCTGCTGGGGGTGGTGCTGATCTTCCTGCCGGCGGGGCATACGCTGCTTTTTGCAGGGTTGATCATCGTGGGCCTGGGGTGTGCCCCCATCTATCCCAGCATCATCCACGAAACCCCGGCCAACTTCGGGCGCAACCTGAGCATGTCCATGACCGGGGTGCAGATGGCTGCCGCCTATGTGGGCACCACACTGCTGCCGCCGCTTTTCGGGTTGTTGGCCCAGCACATCACCATCGGCTTGTTCCCCTGGTATCTGTTGGTGGCGCTGGTGGTGATGACGGTCTCCTCGGAGGCCATGCACCGCAAGACGGCGGCCCATCGTGCGGCGCAGCAGGAATAAACAAGAAAAAAGGAGGTCCCCCATGGAAAAATGCAGCCTTTGCGGCGGAAAAATCATCGATGGCCGCTGCCAGGATTGCGGAATGCCCTATCCCACCGAAAAGCGCTATACCCTGCGCGGGGAATCGGCCCACACCCACGAGGTCAACGGCGAAAAAATCCTGCACCGGGTGCGGCTGACATCCCCTTCCCAGTCCCGCCCGGAACAACCGCCTCGGGATAAGGTGCACCCCCTTTACCAGCGCAAGCTGACCGGGCGGGCGTCTTTGGGCAGCCAACAAAAGAACGGTCTTTCCCTCAAGCGGCTGGTCTGGGGTATCGTCTTTTTTGTGCTGGCGCTGAATGTTCTGCAGTGGATCCTGGCGGCGGCAACGCTGTAAAATACATAAAAAGCGGACGGCTGATGCCGTCCGCTTTTTGGTTCAGTTGAAGGTCTTGCCGAAAAATTCCAGTTCCGGCCGGAGCACTCCCATCAGGGCGTCGAACTGGTCGGGGGTCAGGCTCTGGGCACCGTCGCTCTTGGCCTTGGCCGGGTCGTTGTGGGTCTCGATCATCAGGCCGTCCGCCCCCACGGCCACCGCCGCCTGGGCCAGAGCCGGTACCATAAAGGCCATGCCGGCCGCGTGGCTGGGGTCAATGACTACCGGCAGATGGGTCATCTTTTTCAGCATGGGCACGGCAGAAATGTCCAGCGTGTTGCGCATGCTGGTTTCGAAGGTGCGGATGCCCCGCTCGCAGAGTACCACGTTGGGGTTGCCCTCCGCCATGATGTACTCGGCACTCATGACCAGTTCTTCCAGCGTGGAGGAAAGGCCGCGTTTGAGCAGCACCGGCACCTTCAGCTTGCCCACGGCCTTCAGCAGCTCAAAGTTCTGCATGTTCCGGGCACCGATCTGGATCATGTCCACCCTGGCGTCCAGGAAAAGGGGAATATGCTCGTTGTTCATCAGCTCGGTGACGATGGGCTGGCCGGTCACGGCCCGGGCTTCCTGCAGCAGCTCCAGCCCTTCGGCCCGCAACCCCTGGAAACTGTAGGGGCTGGTACGGGGCTTGAAAGCACCGCCCCGCAGGATGCTGGCCCCGGCGTCCTTCACCCGCTTGGCAATGCCGATGATCTGGTCGCGTCCTTCCACACTGCAGGGGCCGCTCATCACCGCAAAGAACCCGCCGCCGATCTTGTGGCCGCCCACATCCACCACCGTGTCGTCGGGGTGGAACTTACGGTTGGCCTTTTTGTAGGGCTCGCTGACCCGGCGGCAGGTGTCCACCACCGGGTTGGCCAGCACCCAGCTTTCCGCCAGGGCTTTGGTGTCACCGATGAGGCCCAGAATGTGGGTGTCGTGGCCGGTGGAATCGTTGATTTCAAACCCCATGCCGCGCAGTTCGGCGCAAAAGCTGGCAACCTGGTCGGCGGGGGCGTTCTGTTTTAAGACGATGATCATGGTGGTATCTCCTGTGCAGTGAATTTTTGTCAATACCGGGATTTTAGCACTTTAAAGCGTTGAAGTCAAGCCCCCCTTGCAGATTTTTTTCCTGCGGCTTATAATAGGGGCCGACACGAGATGCAAAAGAGGGATTCTTATGGGAAAAGAAGCAAAAACCAACGCCATGCGGATGCTGGAACGCGCCAAAATCAGCTATACGGCGCATGAGTATCCCCACGAGGAAGGGCAGGCCGTCGACGGCGCCACAGTGGCAAAACTGACCGGCCAGGACCCGGACCGGGTGTTCAAGACGCTGGTCACCCAGGGGGCGGACCGCAACTATTATGTGTTTGTGGTGCCGGTATTGGCTGAACTGGACCTCAAAAAGGCTGCCAAGGCCGCCGGTGTCAAGAGCGTGGCCATGATCCATGTGGCGGATATCAACAAGGTCACCGGGTATATCCGGGGCGGGTGCAGCCCGGTGGGGATGAAAAAGCAGTATGTCACCGTTTTTGATGAGAGCTGCCTCGACCAGCCCACCATGCTGGTGTCCGGCGGGCGGATCGGCACCCAGATTGAGTGTGCGCCCGCGGATCTGATCAAGGCCTCCCGGGGCAAGACGGCGGCCATCACCCAGGAGCACGGCGCATGATGCGGTTGGACAAATACCTGTCGGAGCGTACCGGTCTGACCCGCAGCGAAAGCCGTAAGGCCATCACCAAGGGCCGGGTGGCGGTGAACGGTGTGGTCTGCCGCAAGGCCGACACCCAGGTGGCCGAAGACGCCTCCGTGGCGGTGGACGGTAGCCCGCTGGGCGGCGTCTACCAAAAATATGTCTATATTATGCTGAACAAACCCGAGGGGGTGGTCAGCGCCAGCCGGGACAAAAGGGACACCACGGTGGTGGACCTGGTGGCGGCGGACTTCCCCCGGCGGGCACTGTTTCCGGCGGGGCGGCTGGACAAGACCAGCACCGGCTTTGTGCTGCTCACCGACGACGGTGCCTTGGCCCATGATCTGTTGTCCCCGGCCCACCATGTGACCAAACAGTACCGGGTTACGCTGGATACCCCTCTCACCGAGGCCATGCGCGCCGGCTTTGCGGCGGGGGTCACCCTGGCGGACGGGCAGCGGCTGGCCCCGGCGGAGGTGGAACCGGCGGGGGAGGACCCCTGCGAGGTGCGGGTCAGGCTGCACCAGGGGGTCTACCACCAGATCAAGCGGATGTTTGGCGTCTACGGGGCGGGCGTCAATGCCCTGCACCGGGAAGCCATCGGCGCTGTGGCGCTGGACCCGGCCCTGGCCCCCGGCCAATGGCGGGAACTGACTGCAGCGGAGCTGGCGGCTTTGCAAAAGGCATAAAACAAACGGGAGGCACCCCTGGTGTCTCCCGTTTGTCATTTCTTTTTGTGTTTCATGTAGTCCAGCAAAATCTCCCGCTCGCAGAAGGGCAGTGTCTCGTTGCCACGTTGCAGGGTGGTTTCGTGTCCCTTGCCCAGAATGGCAATGATTTCCCCCGGCAGACCATGGTCCAGGGCATAATACAGTGCCTGCCGCCGGTCGGAAATTTCCACAAAAGGGGTGGCGGGGTCGCCCTGCTGCATGCCGGTGCGGATGTCCGCCAGGATGTCGGCCAGCGGTTCGCCCCGGCTGTTGTCCTCGGTCAGGATGCAAAAATCCGCCAGCCGGGCGCAGGCGGCCCCCATGCCGAACCGCCGTACCCGACTGCGGCCTCCGCCACAGCCAAACACCGCCACCAGCCGGGTGGGGTGGTAGGCCCGCAGAGTGGTCAGCAGGCTTTCGGTTGCAGCGGCATTGTGGGCGTAGTCCAGAATCACCGTGTAGGGCGTGCCCAGCGGCACCGGTTCCACCCGACCGGCCACCGTAGCCCGGGCCAATCCCTCATGGACTGCAGGGGCGGGCAGGTGCAGTACGCCGGCCACCGCCAGGGCAGCCAGGGCATTGTAAACGCTGAACCGCCCCGGCATGGCCAGCTCGTAACGGGCTGCGGGCTGCTCCGGCCCGGCGGCGGTGAACGCCACCCCCAGAAAATCCGTCCGACGCAGCAATTCGATCTCTCCTTCCGCCCGCCAGTGGGCCGGGTGGTCGATGCCATAGGTCACCACCCGGCAGTTGTGCTGGTTCAGGATGGCCGGCAGCTGGGGGGCGTCGGCATTGACCACCCCCACCCGACAGCGCCGGAACAGCACGCTTTTCCAGGCGCGGTACTCCGCAAAGCTGGCGTGCTCCCCGGGGCCGATGTGGTCGGGCGACAGGTTGGTGAACACACCGATGTCGTACACAATACCGGTTACCCGGTCCATCTTCAGCCCCAGGCTGGACACCTCCATCACGCAGGCGTCGCAGCCGGCGTTCACCATCCGGCGCAGCAGCCGCTGCAGGTCGCTGCTCTCGGGGGTGGTGTGGTCCAGCGCTTCCCGATGCCCCGGCCAGCTGACCCCGTTGGTGCCCAGGAGGCCCACCCTGCGTCCGGCGGCGGTGAGCACCGCGGCGATCAGATGGGCGGTGGTAGTCTTGCCCTTGGTGCCGGTGATGCCGATCATCGTCATGGCCCGGGCCGGTGCTCCGTACAACCGGATAGCCAGTTGGGCCAGCGCCCGGCGGCTGTGGGTCACCTGCACCACCGGCAGGTCTGCGGGCAGACCGGACGGCAGCCGTTCGCAGACAATCCCCGCTGCCCCGGCCGCAGCCGCTCGGGCGGCAAAAGCATGGCCGTCGGTGTGCAGACCCGGCAGGCAGACAAACAACGCCCCCGGGGTCACGGCCCGGGAATCATAGCACAGGGCCCGGATCTCGGTGCGGGGATCCCCCTGCAACAGGATGCCGTCGGTGGCCGGCAAAAGGGCACACAGTTTCATGCCGCATCCCTCCCAAAAAACTGTTCGTACCAAACCAGAAAGCAGTAGATGCAAAAGATCTGCCGCCAATTGTCCTGCCGGCGCCGCAAATGCCGGCGTAACAGTGTATGCAGCCGGTCCGTGTCAAAGAACCGGGCAGCGGCCGGGCTGCGGAAGGCGGCTTCTACCCGGGCGGCATAACGGGGATCCCGCAGCCAGTCCCGCACCGGCACGGGAAACCCCCGCTTCTTGCGCTGGGCGCTGGCGGCGGGCAGATGCCGCGCCGCCGCGGTCCGCAGCGCCTTTTTGGTCCGTTGGGCGTCGGCTTTGGCCTCGGCGGGCAGCCGTCGGGCCAGGGCAAAGACCTCCCGGTCCAGAAAAGGCACCCGCAACTCCAGCGAATGGGCCATGCTCATCTTGTCGGCTTTCAGCAGAATATCCCCGGGCAGCCAGAGCTGCAAATCGCAGGTTTGCATCCGGGTCACCGGGTCAAGGCCCGCGCTGGCTTGCCAGCAGGGACGGGCCAGGTCCCGGGGCTGCACGATACCCTGGTATCGGCGCAGCAGGCGGCGTTTTTGCCGTTCGGTCAGCAGGGCGGTGGTGCCGTAGTACCGCTGGTCCAGCGGCCGGGCGCGGCGTACCAGAAAATTCACCCCCGGTATGGCAGGCAACCGTTCGGCCACTTCTCCCACGACCCGGTGCAGCCCTGCGGGCAGCCGGTCATACCACCGGGCGGTAAAGGGGTCCTTGTAGATGTTGTATCCACCGAAAAATTCGTCGGCTCCCTCGCCGGACAGGCAGACCTTCACCTCCCGGGATGCGGTTTCGTTGAGAAAATACAGGGCCACCGCTGCGGCGTCGGCCAGCGGTTCGTCCATATGGTATTGTACGGCGGGGATGGCGTCCCAGAACTCTGTGGGGGTGATGCGCCGGACCCGGTTTTCGATGCCCAGGGTCCCGGCCAGACGGGCAGCTTCGATGGCCTCATCGTAGCCCGGTTCGGCATAGCCGATGGTGTAGCAGCGTCCGGGCCGGGCCAGTGCCGCAAGATAGGAGGAATCCACCCCGCCGGACAGAAAGCCCGCCACCTCCACGTCGGCAATCTTGTGGGCAGCCACACTGTCCTGCAGCACGGCGTCGATGGCTTCGGGCCAGCAGGTGAGGGATACCTCCGGCGTGAAGGCTGTCTGCCACCAGGCGCCTGTCTGCAAGGTTGTGCCGTCAAAACGCAGCCAGTGGCCGGGCAGCAGTTTTTTGACGCCGGTGAAAAATGTCTCCTCCCCCGGGGAGTACTGAAAACTCAGATAGAGTTCCAGCTGACGCTCGTTGAGCTGTTTTTCGAAGGAGGGATGATCCAGAAAGGCCTTGATCTCGCTGGCAAAGAGCAGCGTGCCGTCGTCAGCCCGGTAGTAGTACAGCGGCTTGATGCCAAAGGCGTCCCGGGCACAGAACAACTGCCGGGCGTCCCGGTCCCACAGGGCAAAGGCAAACATCCCCCGCAGCCGGGGCAGCAGTTCCGGGCCCCACTGTTCCCAGCCGTGCAGCAGCACTTCGGTGTCCGAACGGGTGGCAAAGACATGGCCGGAATCCGTCAGTTCCGCAGTCAGCTCCCGGTAGTTGTAGATTTCCCCGTTAAAAACCACCGCCAGGCGCCCGTCCTCGTTGAACATGGGCTGGGGCCCGCCGTCCAGATCGATGATGGCCAGCCGCCGGTGCCCCAGGGCGGCCGGGCCGTCCACAAAAATGCCCTGACCGTCCGGGCCGCGGTGGGCGATGCGCGCCAGCATCGCCTGCAGTACCGGGCCTTGTGCATCTCCCCGGCCGTTGATGAATCCCGCAATTCCACACATTTGGTGTCCCTCGTTTCCCCTAAAACTGCTTTATAGTATGCGCAGAATGGCCAAAGCAACCACGGGTTGCCGGTTTGGATGGGGAATACAGGCAGGAAAAACGCCTGCAAAATTTCCGTACCCCGGCGCATAGCCAAGCCCCTTTGTCATACACTAAGACAAGGGGGTGAGGACGGTGGCCGGGGTTTTGCCTGTGCTTTTGGGCGGGGACGCCAACGTGTACGGCATGGCGCGCAGCTTTTGGGAAAGTTACCGGGTGCGCAGCGTGGCGTTTTGCAAGCGTGCGCTGCCTGCCCTGGCCCACAGCCGGTTGTTCCGGGCGGTGGTGGAAAATCCCCGCCTGGAGGAGGACGAGGTCCTGACAAGCCTGCTGACGGCCTTTGCCCGGGCCCATCCGGATCAGGTTTGCCTGCTGGTTTCCTGCGCCGACGGTTATACCCTGCAGCTGGCCCGCTGCCGCAAGGCGCTGGCGCCCTACTATCGGTTTGCCTGCCCTGCGCCCGGCGTGGTGCAGGCATTGGGTACCAAAAAAGGGTTCGCCGCCGCCGGCGCGGCCCGGGGGCTGCGCACCCCCCAAAGCATCACCCTGGCGCCCGGTATGCCGCTGCCGACACTGCCCTTCGGCTGGCCGATCATCGTCAAGCCGGCGGATTCCCCGGCCTACTGGAACTGCCGGTTTGCAGGCAAACGCAAGGTGTATCTGGTGCAAGGCCAAACCGAGCTGGAGCAGGTGGTGCAGCAGGTAGCGGCAGGGGGTTATCGGGGGGATTTGTTGTTGCAGGAATACATCCCCGGTCCCGACACGGCCCTCAGCGTGGTCAACGCCTACTGTGCCCGGGACGGCAGTGTTCCCTGGCTGGTACAGGCGCAGGTGCTGCTGCAGGAGCGCACCCCCGAGGGGGTGGGCAACTACGGAGCCCTGCTGTTGGAACCGGCCCGACAGGACGGGGCGTTGCTGGAAGAACTGCGCACGCTGTTGCAGACCGGTGGTTGGCGCGGTTTTGCCAATTTTGACTTGAAATATGACCCGCGGGGAGAGCCGGTCCTGTTCGAGATGAACCCCCGGCAGGGGCGGGCTTCCTATGCCTGTACGGCGGCGGGGGCCAGCCTGGCCCGGCCCCTGGTGGAGGATCTGGTGGAGGAAATATCGGTTACGCCGCCCGCCCTGCAGCCGGTGGTCTGGCACACGGCACCCTGGGGTGTGGTACGGCGGCACTGTCCCAACCGCACCCTTTGCCGCCGGGCGGCGGCGCTGCGCCGGCAGGGCCGCTGCCGCTGTCAGCTGCTGGCCTCCGGTGAGGGGGTATCCCGGCGGGTATGGTATCTGCTGCGCCAGGGAAATTACTGGCGTAAGATGCAACGGTATGGGTGAGCGGGCGCAGCCCCGCATTTGATACGGAAGGAGGTCCGCGATGTGTGGCATTGTCGGCTTTGCCGAGGAACACCATGACCCCGCGGCGGCCCGCCGCACCCTGCAGGAGATGGCGGCGCTGATCCGTCACCGCGGCCCCGACGGGGAAGGCCTGTACGCCGACGGTCGGGCGGCGCTGGGACACCGGCGGCTCTCCATCATCGACCTGGAGGGGGGCGGCCAGCCCATGTTCAACGAGGACGGCAGCCTGGTGGTGGTCTTCAACGGGGAAATCTATAACTACCGGGAACTGGCCCGGCAACTGTCGGCAGCCGGGCACAGTTTTGCCACCCACTCGGACACCGAAGTGCTGCTGCACGGCTGGGAGCAGTGGGGCAAGGCGCTGCCCGGCAAACTGCGGGGGATGTTCGCCTTTGTGCTGTGGGATTCCCGCACCGGCACGCTGTTCGGGGCGCGGGATCTCTTCGGCATCAAACCGTTGTACTATTACAGGCGGGGAGAGTTGCTGCTGTTTGCCAGTGAGATCAAGGCCTTTTTGGCTCATCCGGGGTTTGTCAAACGCTTCAATGCTGACCGTTTGCCCGATTACCTGAGCTGTGAATATCTCCCCGGGGACGAGACCCTCTTCACCGGCGTCTATGAGCTGCTGCCCGGCCACAGCTTCACCTGGCGGGCGGGGCGCCTGACCCGGGAAGCCTATGCCAAAATCCGCTACCGCATCCGGTCGGGGCGCAGTCTGGAGGAATGGGCCGAGGAGATCGACAAAGCCTTCACCCACAGTGTGGCGGCCCATAAGATCGCCGACGTGGAGGTGGGGGCCTTTTTGTCCGGCGGGGTGGATTCCAGCCTGACGGTGGCCAAGGCTGCAAAACAGCAAAAGCATCTGCAATGTTTTTCGGTGGGCTATGCCGAGGAAGCTTACTCCGAGCTGCCCGCGGCCCGGCAGGCGGCCCAAGCCTTGGATGTTCCCTGCACCGAAACCACGGTGGGGCCGGCGGATTTTTTTGCCGCCAACCGGGCCATCCAGTGGTATCTGGACGAACCCATGCCCAACCCGGCCGAGGTACCGCTCTACTTTTTGTGCCAGGCAGCCCGCCGCAAGGTCAAGGTGGTGCTTTCGGGGGAAGGAGCGGATGAACTGTTCGGCGGGTATCCCCTCTACTGCCAGGGGGTGCATATGCAGGCCTGGCAGCGGCTGCCCCGTTCGGTGCGCCGTCTGCTGGCCCGGTGCCTGCCGGGAAGCGGTTTTCTGCGGCGGGGCGCTCAGAACCGTTGGCAGCGCTGTGCCCGGGCCAACTATGTTTTTGCCACCCCGGCCGAGCGGGACTGCTATCTCAAACGGCCTGCCGGTACCCCGCCGCCGGCCCGGCGGTTCAAACCCTGGTTTGACCAGGTGCGCGGCCTGGATGAAGCCACGGCGCTGCAATGGGTGGATCTGCATACCTGGCTACCCCGGGATATCCTGCGCAAAGCCGACCGGATGAGCATGGCCCACTCGCTGGAACTGCGGGTACCCTTTCTGGACCGGGAAGTGCTGGCGGTGGCCATGGGACTGCCGCGGCAGCTGCGCTGTACCCGGCGCAAAACCAAGGTGGCCCTGCGGGCGGCTGCGGCCCGCAGCCTGTCGCCGGAACTTTCGGGGCGCAAAAAACGGGGATTTCCGGTGCCGCTGGCCGGTTGGCTGCGGCAGGACACCTATTACACCATGGTGCGGGAAAAATTTGTGGGGCCTGTGGCGGAGCAATTTTTTGATACCCGGGCCCTTTGCGAATTGCTGGAGGCCCACCGCCAGGGCAAGGTCAATGCCATGACCAAAATCTGGAGTTTTTATTGCTTTATTCTTTGGTACGAACTGTACTTTGTGGACCCGCAGCCGCCGCAGCTGTAAAAAAATTGCAAAAAAATCTCGGCCGGGGCCTTGACTTGCCGCAAATCCTCTGGTATAATACCCTTCGTAGCGTGCCCCTGTGGGAAAGAACCATGTGCGCCCGTAGCTCAGGTGGATAGAGCAACTGCCTTCTAAGCAGTGGGCCAGGGGTTCGAGTCGGTGCCTATGGCGCAGTTGGTTAGCGCGCCAGATTGTGGCTCTGGAGGCCGAGAGTTCGAATCTCTCTAGGCACCCCACCAAAGACCGTGTAGGCCCAGTCCCGCACGGTCTTTTCTTTTACTGGGCCGTCGCCAAGCGGTAAGGCAGAGGACTTTGACTCCTCCATCCGTCGGTTCAAATCCGGCCGGCCCAACCAAAACAGCGTTGTGCAGAAGCACAACGCTGTTTTTCTTTGCTATGAATCCAGAATGATCTCGATGGCTTTGTTCATCAGCTCGTCCTGTCCGTCACGCAACCCTTCCACCGTGGGCAGGCAGACTATATCGGGCTGCAGGCCCACCCGCTGGGTGGCTTCACCTTCGGGGGTGTAGACGCCCATGCCGGTAAAGGAGGACTGCACGTTGCCGGGCAACTTCAGGTAGACCGCGTTGCCGTCCGCCCCTACCGAGGGGCTGCCCACCACCACGGCCCGGGGGCTCTGGCGCAGGGCCATGACGGTGAACTCACTCTGGCTGATGCTGTTTTCGTTCATCAGCAGTACGACCTTGCCGGTATAGGGCGGGTAAGCGGTTTCGCCGGTGGCCTGCAGCGTGCCGGCACCGGTGTAAAAGGATTCCTGCCGGAAGTAGCTGCCCGGCAAAGCCGGGTTGGGCAGCGTGAGCGTTGCAAACTGCGTGGGCTCCGGCACCAGATATTCCCCCAGCAGGTAGGGCAGAAAGACCGACGGATATTGCCGCAGGTCCACAATCAGCCCCCGGGTACCGGCAAAGTTTTCCATCAGTTTTTCCACGTCACCCTCCCGCAGGGCGGCCGGGTCGATGTATCCGATCTGCCCGTTTTCCAGCGTGCCGTTTTTCCAGGGATTTTCCGGTACAAACAGCTGGTTGGTGGTGTAGACGCTCAGGTCGAGCTGCTCCCCGTCCCGCAGCACCGTGACCCGAGCCGTCGGCCCCTTGGTGTTCAGCAGCGGAATGGCCAATACCTTGCCGAATTTGTCCGGCTCCGGCAGGGCAAAATAGCGGCTCAGCTCGGCGATACGGTCGGTCATCGGCGTCCCGTCGATGGCCAGGATCACATCGCCGGGATGCAGTGAAGTTTCCTTCTCATCGCAGTACTGTACGACGACCTGCCCGTCGATGACCAGAAAACTGCAGCGCAAAAAGTAAGAACCGTAAAAACGGTAAAGCGACAGGGTGTCGTCCACCATTGCCACATGGGCGTCGCCAGTTTTGGAAGACAGCGAACCAAGGGCTTTCAGGTAGTCCGTCCGGCTCTCGGCGGCCAGCATCTCGTCAATGCCCTCCTGCAGGGCCTGGTCCCAGTCCACCGGGGTGATGTCCACGTTGGGGGCATAATAGGCAAAGGCATTCCAGAACCGGTAGAGCGCCAACAGCTTGACGCCGTCATCGTCTGCACGGAACTGCCAGTCCCGTTCGTGGGAAAAATCCACCCCGGGAATGTCGGCCGAAAACGCCGCGTAGCCCTTGGGGCGTTCCCCCACATAGGTCTGGTCCAGCCGCTCCAGATATTGGCAGACCGCCTCCCCCAGAAAACTCCGGTCAGAGATCCAGCCGGTGTCCGGCGCGCTGTCTCCGTATTGGTCTTGCAGTCGGCGCCAGCTTTCGGCGGTTGCATCGGAGCCGACCGTAAAGGGATACCCGGCCAACCAATCCGCCAGTACATCGTTGGCCTGTGCCGGGCTGGACGCCGCCATCAGGTCGGGCAGTACATCGAACAGGGCACTGTCCCAGTCCACGGTGCCCGTCGCCGGGTCGGGGTGGCGGTATTTGACGAACCCCCACACCTTGCCCAGCTTGTACAGCGAGTCGCGCTGCAGGTCGCTGACGGTCTTCAGTTCGATGCCCGAACCGGTCTCGGTGGCGCCGGTGGCGACGTCCGGGTCCCGGCCCAGATACAAACACAATGCGCAGACGAGCAGCGCCGCCGCACACAGCACAATCCACAGCTTTTGCTTCATGGCAAGCCCCGCCTTTCCGATACGGTTTTTCTTTACTATACCACATTTTTCCCGACGGCACCATAGGCACGCCGGCGCATATCCGCCATGGCGGCGGGTACACTAGGCCCGGAGGTGTTTACCATGAGTTATCTGGACTGTGCGCAGTACGATTGCTGCCACAACAAGGCAGGCGCCTGCTGCCTGGGCAGCGTCAAGGTGCACCATACTGGGGAGCGGGACGCCGTCTGCAGCAGCTATCGCTGCAACGAGAGTGTGGGCAATGTGGCCACCGACAATGCCCCGGCCACCGCGGAAACCGAGGTCCGTTGTGACGACAAGGGCTGCAAGTATCTGGAAGGCCGCAGCTGCTGCGCCGACCACGTCTGCATTGACGAGTGTGGCTGCGGTCCCCGCTGTGCCACCCGTAAAACGGCCCGGCAAAGCCGCGACTGAAGCACAGGGCGCTCCCCGCCGATGGGGGAGTGCCCTGCTTTTTTTGGTTGCGAAAGCGGGGGAATCGTTGTATAATAAGACGATATAGTAGGCATTGTATGCCCACTTGCCAAATTAACGGAAATGAGGCGCAATCTATGCCCAACGAGGCGATCACGGTGCCCTTTGTCTCCTTCCGTCCCATGGAACAGGAGCTGGACGCCGAACTGCGCGGAGCCTTTGCCCGCGTACTGCAAAACAGCTGGTATATTGAAGGCAACGAGGATGCCGCCTTTGAAAAAGCCTTTGCCGCTTACTGTGGCACCGAGTATTGCATCGGCTGCGGCAACGGTCTGGATTCGCTGGTGCTCATCCTCAGGGCGATGGGCATCGGCCCGGGGGACGAGGTCATCGTTCCGTCCAACACTTTCATTGCCACCGTGCTGTCGGTCAGTTACGCCGGGGCCACCCCGGTGCTGGTCGAGCCGCTGCTGGATACCTACAACATCGATCCCAACCGCATTGAGGCCGCCATCACCCCGCGCACCAAGGCCATCATTGCGGTGCATCTGTACGGGCAGTGCGCCCAGATGGATGCCGTCAATACCATCGCCCAGGCCCACGGCCTCAAGGTCATCGAGGATGCCGCCCAGGCCCATGGTGCCACCTGGCAGGGCCGCCGGTCGGGCTCCCTCGGCGATGCCGCCGGGTTCAGTTTTTATCCCGGCAAAAACCTGGGGGCTCTGGGGGACGCAGGCTGTGTGACTACCAACGATCCCGACCTGGCCAAAAAGGTCCGGGCGCTGGGCAACTATGGCAGCGACTACAAGTACCATCATATCTATAAAGGGCAGAACTCCCGCCTGGACGAGCTGCAGGCAGCGTTTCTTTCCGCCAAACTGCCCCACCTGGACCGGATGAACGCCGAGCGCCGCCGCATTGCGGACTGCTACCGGGCCGGCATCACCAACACGGCCGTTACGTTGCCCACGGTTGCCGAAGGCTGCGAGCACGTTTACCACATCTTTGCTGTGCGCTGCAAGAGCCGGGATGCCCTGGAAGCCCATCTGCATGAGCGGGGCATCGGCACCAACAAGCATTATCCCACCCCCATTCATCTGCAGGGGGCCTACCGGGAACTGGGCCTGGACCGCGGCGCTTTGCCCATCGCGGAGGAAATTTCCGCCACCGAGCTCAGCCTGCCCATGTTCTACGGCATGACGGAAGAACAGGTCCGGGCTGTCATCGAAGCTGTCAATTCGTTTAAGGAGTAACCATGCCAAACGTCGGGATCGTCATTTCCAACTACAACGGCTGGCAGGACACCGTCCGGTGTCTGCAAAGTCTGGAAAAACAGACTTACCGGGATTTCGAGATCATCCTTCTGGACGATGCCTCCACCAACGACTCGGTGCAGCAGCTGCAGCAGCATCTGCCCGCCAACACGGTGTTCCTGCCCCAGGCGGCCAACAGCGGGTTTGCGGCGGTGAACAATGTGGGAATGCGCCGGGCCCTGGAGGACGGCTGTCAGTGGGTGGTGCTCTTGAACAACGACACGGTGGCTGCGCCGGATTTTCTGGAAACGCTGCTGCGGGAAACCCCCGCGGGGGCGGTCAGCTGCCCCAAAATGCTGTTCCTGGACCCGCCCGATGAAATCTGGTTCGCGGGCGGGGAACTGAACCGTGCCACCGGCAAGATCAAGCACCTGGGCGGCCACGCCAAGGACGGACCTGCTTTTGCCGAAAAAAAGCAGGTCAGTTTCATCACTTTCTGTTGTGTGATGCTGCCACGCGCGGTGATTGAACAGGTGGGCTTCCTGGACGAAACGCTGTTCATGTATTGTGAGGATGTGGACTACTGCATCCGCCTGTCCGACGCAGGGGTCCCGCTGTGGTTTTTGCCCGACGCCAAAATCTGGCACAAGGCGGGCGGCAGCGCCGGGGGCATGCTGTCGGTGTACTACATCACCCGCAACACCCTGTATCTGACCTGCAAGGGCAAGACGCCGGCGCAGATTCGTGCCAAAACGCTGGTGCCCTTGGTTACCGGGGCGGCGCGCTATGCCCTGACCAAGGCACTGGGACGCAAAAAGGGACGCAGTTACGGCGCCTACCGCGGCGCGCTGGATTTCTGGCGCGGCAAGATGGGGCGTATGGAATAAAACACGAAAGAGGAGGGGCCGCTGTGGAAAACTTGCTGACCGTGCTGGTGGCACAATACCGGCCCGATCCGGCCGCGCTGCGGCGCACGCTGGCCTCGCTGACCCTGCAGGATACCCGCAATTTTGCGGTGGTGCTGGCTGACGATGGTTCGCCGCAGGATTTTTTTGCCGAGAGCACGGCCTATCTGGCCGCCCACGGCATCCGCAACGTGCAGACCGTCAAAATGCCCCAGAACGGCGGTACCGTCCTCAACATTCTGGGCGGTGTGCAGCGGGTGGCCACCCGCTGGGTGCTGACCATCTCGCCGGGGGATTTCCTCTACGACGATCGGACGCTGTCCTGGTGGTTGGAACGGCTGCAGGCTGATACGCCCCGGGTGGCCTTCGGCCGGCAGGCCTATTTCGCACCGGGCAATCCGCCCCGGCCGGTGGCAGGGGAAAACCCCTTTGACCGTACCCCTTACGATCCGGTCCGGTATGACGCCAAGACCGTCAAGCGCAATCTGCTGCTCTATGATGACGGTATCAGCGGCTGCGGCCTGGTCTATGAACGGGACCTGCTGGCGGACGCTTTGCAGCGGATGGCCGGCCATGTGCGGCTGGCCGAGGATTTCTCGGTGCGGATGTTCGCCGTGGAGGGCGTCCGTATCCAACGCTATGATCGCCTGACCGTCTGGTACGAGTACGGCGGCGGAGTTTCCACCGATGAAAAAGCCCGCCAGCGGATGGCCGAAGAATGGCGGGCCATGGTGGAACTGCTCTACCGGACATACCCCCACGATACCACGGTGCGGTTGGCTTATGCTTACTTTTTCAATGACCGGCACAAAAGCCGGTTGGTGCGCGGACTGGTGGGGCGGCTGATTGTGCCGCAGAATGCCCCGTTCAAAAAAGCGCAGCACGCCTGGCAGCCGCCCGTCAACGGGGATGCAGCCAGACTGCAGGCGGTTTACGAGGCCGCACAGACCGGAAATGATGCGGAAGAAACTTCCCTTCGGAAAGGCAGTACACCATGATTTTGCAAACCATCAGCATGAAAAGCGTGACGGCAGCAGGGATGGGCACCCTCTCGGTGTTTGAAGCCGAGCGGGACGTTCCCTTTGCCATCAAACGCATCTACTACATCCACGGGGCACCCAAGGGGGTGCAGCGGGGCGGCCACGCCCACAAAGCGCTGCGCCAGGTGTTGTGGTGCCCCTACGGCAGCATCCTGATCCGGCTGGACAATGGCCGCGAAAAGGCGGAAGTACTGCTCAACGACCCGGCCAAGGGGCTCATTGTGGAGCACTATATGTGGCGGGAGATGATCTGGCAGCAGGATGACTCGGTGCTCTGCGTGGCAGCCGATTCCTACTATGAAGCCGACGATTATATCCGTGACTACGACGAATTCCTGGCCACCGTTGCCAAGGAGGATACCCTGTGATCCGGCTGCGCCGCCTGCGGCCGCAGGATGCCGACCGGATGCTCGAATGGATGCATGATCCCGACTCGGTTGAACATATGCACGCGCCCTTTGCGTCGATGACGCGGGAGGATTGCCTTCGCTTCATCGCTTCGGCTGCCCAGGATACTCCCAGTGTCCACAGGGCTGCGGTGGATGAGGCTGACCGTTACCTGGGCACGGTCAGCCTGAAAAATATTGAACCGGATACCCGGCGGGCGGAGTTTGCCATCGCCATGCACCCCGACACCCGGGGCACCGGCGTTTCGGGGCAGGCCATGCAGGCCGTTTTGCAGCTGGGCTTCGGGGAACTGGGGCTGCACACCATCTACTGGTGCGTGGACGCCGCCAACGCCCGGGCCCGCCGTTTTTACGCCAAACAGGGGTACGCCACCACGGCGGATACCCCGGACGAAAACGGTCTGTTCTGGTACGAAATTACCCATGCGTGAGGAGCCATCTGCCATGCGACCCAAGGTCAGTGTACTGATTTCTTTTTACAACTTGAAACCCTACGTGGACCAGACGCTGCAGAGCGTGCTGGATCAGAAAACCGATTTCCCCGTGGAAGTGCTCTGCGCCGATGACGGTTCGGACGATGGGACCATCGAAAAGCTCCGCGCCTGGGAGGCCGACCACCCCGACCGGGTGCGCGTCTTTGTGATGGACCGCATTCCCGGCGCCAAGTACGAGGCCAACGAGCGCATCCGGCGGATGAACGCCATCCGTGGCCGGCTTTTCTACGAGGCCAAGGGCGAGTATGTCTGCTACCTGGACGGCGACGACTTTTACACCGATGACCATAAGCTGCAAAAGCAGGCGGACATCCTGGACGCCGACACCGACCACAAGTATGTGGGCTGCGGCCACAACGGCTGCTACTACTGGGAAAGCACCGGCAAGACCGAACCCATCGAGAAGCCGCTGCGGGCCTGCAGCCTGACGGCCAAGGAATACTGGAGCTTTCTGTACATCCATACCAACGCCATGATGTTCCGCAACATCGGCCTGCAGGGCATCGACCCCTACAAGAGCGGCGTGCAGATCATCGACAATATGCTCACCTTCCAGTTCCTGCCCTATGGCGGTGTCTACTACCTGCCCGACTGCATGTTCAACTACCGGCAGATGGAGGGCAGCACCTACCACCGCCGCAGTGTCTACCAGAACTACATCCTCAATGCGCTGATGCTCTACCAGCAGGCGTCCATCCAAAAGGGACTGTTCGGCAGCGGCCTGGTGCGGTTCCTGTTTGAGTATCAGCAGCTGTTTGCCGCCCGTAAAAATCCCCGGCTGGCCGAGGAAGCCCGGACCTATATGGAGAACATCCGTACCTACCACGCGGGACGGCTGCGGCGTATTGTCAACTATACCAACGAGAACGTCCTGGCACGGCTCTGGTGCGAGGTGGAAAATCCTTTCTGGTTTTTCGTCACCAAGGTCTGCCGCCATTACATCTGGAAGCCCAAGGTGCGCGCCCTGCTGGAAGAGGCGCGCCAAAAACAGGAACAGGGTGCCTGAGAGGGGAGAGGGATTTCCATGGAAGATATGCATGAACTCAGCGCCGAGGAACAGGCCCGTCTGCTGCGCCACGAACTGGAAGCGGTGTACGGCTCCTCCTCCTACAAGATCGGCCGGGCCGTGACCTGGCTGCCGCGGCATGCTGTGCGGGGGTTGAAATATCTTTTGCACAACGGCCCGGTCACCAGTGTGAAGTACATCGTCACCTATGCCCGGTACCATAAGATCGCCAACAAAAACTACGCCTACTGGGCCTGCCTGAAAAAGAAAGATTACCCCGAGGCGCTGAAGAAATGGTTCCTGGAAACCAACTATACCCACACGCCGCTGGACCTGGAACACCCCAAAACCTTCAGCGAGAAGACCCAGTGGCTCAAACTCTACGGCGGGTTTGAGGAGGTCTATCCTCTGGTGGACAAGTACACCGTGCGGGAATGGGTCAAGGAAAAAATCGGGGAGGAGTATCTGATCCCGTTGCTGGGCGTCTACGACCATTTTGATGACATCGACTTCGACAAGCTGCCCGACAAATTCATGCTTAAGACCAACCACGGCGCAGGCTGGAACATCGCCGTGCAGGACAAGTCCAGGTTCGATAAGGCCGAGGCCCGCCGCAAGATGGAAACCTGGCTCAAGATCAACTACTGCTACCTGATGGGCGGCCTGGATACCCAGTACATCCACATCAAACCGCGCATCATCGCCGAAAAGTTTATCGAAAACGACGGCGGCGACCTCTACGACTACAAGTTCTTCTGCTTTGACGGGGAACCCAAGATCATCCTGCACATCCTGGAACGCTACACCGACAAGGACGAGCGGATGCTCTTCTATGACACCGACTGGAACCTGCTGCCCTTCAACATCAATGTGCCGCTGGAAACCGACCCCCATCAACCCCGGCCCAAGAACCTGGAAAAAATGGTGGAAATTGCCCGGACGCTCAGCCAGGGCTTTACGGCCGTGCGGGTGGATCTGTACGAACTCAACGACGGGTCCATCAAGTTCGGCGAGATGACCTTTACCACCGAGAGCGGCATCTCCCGCTGGCACCCCGAAAGCGCCAACCTCTATATGGGCAGCCTGATCCATCTGCCGGGCGTGGACGATGCGCCCGCCGCCAAGTAAAGGAACCGCCATGCCGCAAACCAAACCGAAAATCAGCGTCCTGGTGCCGGTCTACAAGGCTGAAGCCACACTGGACGCCTGTGTAAAAAGCATCCTGGCCCAGACCTTCCCGGACTTTGAACTGTTGCTGGTGGATGACGAAAGTCCCGATGCCTGCCCGGCGCTCTGCGATGCCTGGGCGCAAAAGGACCCCCGCATCCGGGCGCTGCACCCCGCCAAAACCGGTCCGGGACCTTCCGGGGCCCGCAACGCCGGGCTGGATGCCGCCCGCGGGGACTGGATCACCATGGTGGACAGCGACGACACGGTGGCCCCAGACCTGTTTGCCACCCTGCTGGCCGGAGCCCGACAAAGTGGGGCGGACCTTGTGATCTGTAACAGCTGCCGGGTGTTGCCCGACGGCACCCAGCAGCCCCACCCGGTGGAACAGACCTTTGCCGCCGACACTCTGCTGGATGAGGAAGCCTTCTGGGATGCCTTCAACACCCCCTGGATCAGCCAGTTCACCGGTACGGCCCACCGGCTGTACGCCGCCAGACTGTTTGAGGGGGTGCGTTATCCCGTGGGGATGGTCCATGAGGATTACTACGTCCTGCCCGACCTCATTGCCCGATGCGGCAAGGTCCAGTGCCTGGCCTACACCGGGTACTATGTGCTCCAGCACGAGGGCAGCATCACCGCCACTGCCCGGCATGAGGTGCGTCTGGCCATGACCCGGGGAGACATTCACCGGGCGGAGTATTTCCTTTCCCGCCGGTGGTACGACCGTGCCGAGGGCGCTCTGACCGATGCCGCGGATTTTTTGTACCGCAACAAGGCTGCCTATGATCTGCGCAAGCCGGGCCACCGGGCGGAGTTTGCCGCCGTCAAGGCAGAACTTTGCCGGGTGTACGGTGCCTTGGCTACCCAAAAGGAAAGCAAATCCCTTGGCCTGCGGGCCGCGGCGCTGCGGTTGGGGCTGCCGGTCTTTCACGCCTACACGGCGCTGCTGGCTGCCCGCCGCTGAACGATTTTGAAAAAAGGAGAATGCCATGCCCACCATCAGCGTCATTATTCCGGTGTATAAGGTGGAAGCCTACCTGGACGCCTGTGTGGCCAGCGTGGTGGGGCAGACCTTCCGGGATCTGGAAATCCTGCTGGTGGACGACGGAAGCCCCGACGGCTGCCCGGCACTTTGCGAAGCCTGGGCCGCCCGGGACCCGCGGGTGCGGGTACTCCACCGGCAGAACGGCGGCCTGTCCGCCGCCCGCAACACCGGCATCGACGCAGCCACGGGGCAGTTTTTGGCCTTTGTGGACGCCGATGATACGCTGGACCCTGACGCGCTGCGCCGGGCGTATGAAGCCCAGCGGCAGCATAAGGCCGATCTGGTCATCTTTAACCTGCGCTATGTGGACGAAGCCGGCCAGGCGCTGCCCGCCCCGGATTTTTCCGGCTTCCCGGACGAGGTGCTGGACGAGGACGGGGTCTGGCAGCGCTATTTCTCCTTGCAGGAACAGCGTATTTATTACGTGGTGGCGTGGAATAAACTCTATAAACGGGAACTGTTCCGCACCCTGCGCTACGCCCCCGGCAAACGGTACGAGGACCAGTTCCTGTTGCCGCAGCTGCTCAGCCGGTGCAAGACCATTTCCTGCCTGGGGTATCCCGGTTACCATTATGTACAGCGCCGCGGCAGTATCATGGCCCAGGGGTCCAGCCGCAACTACCTGGACCGCAGTGAGTTTTTGCTGGAATGGTGCACCTACTTTGCCCAAAAGGGCGATGCGCTGCGGGCCGAAGGGCTGCTCAACGATGCCATCCAGAATCTCGGCGAGAAGGAACGGTTTGACCTTTCTACCCCGGAACAGCGGGCCCGCTATCGCACGGCCTGCCGCGGATGTGCCGACGGGTATGCGCTGCTGGCCTGCACCACAGGCCGCCGCAGCATGTGGCTGCGAGCCACTCTGCTGCGGCTGGGCCTGCCCGTCTACCAAAAATTTCTGCAATCCCGGCAGTAAACACTGCCACGGCGCGGTGCGCCGCCCCAATCCTACCCATACAAGGAGCAACACATGGAACAGATGGAAAAACAGTACCACGTCCACTACAGCCCGGCCAAAGGCTGGGCGCGGGTGGACTTCGCCGAGCTGTGGCGCTATAAGGACCTGATCTGGCTGTTTGTCAAGCGGGACTTCACCGTCATGTACAAGCAGACCATCCTGGGCCCCGCCTGGGTGCTCATCAACCCGCTGCTGTCGGCGGCCATGTACACCGTCATGTTCGGTGTCATCGCCAAGCTGCCCACCGACGGCGTGCCCCAGGCCCTCTTCTACCTGGCCGGCACCGCCCTGTGGGGCTTCTTTGCCGCCTGCATCAACCGGGTGTCGGCCACCTTCACGGCCAACTCGGCCATCTTCAGCAAGGTGTACTTCCCGCGGCTCACTATGCCCATCTCGACGATGCTGTCGGCCCTCATCAACTTTGTGCTGCAGTTCATCATGTTCTTTGCGCTGCTGCTTTTCTACGTGGCCAAGGGGCAGGTGCACCCCAACTGGGCGCTCATGCCGCTGACCGTATTGTTGCTGGCCCAGGTGGGCCTGCTGGGGCTGGGCTGCGGCATCATCGTCTCCAGCCTGACCACCCGCTACCGCGACCTGATGGTGGTGGTCACCTTCGGTGTGCAGCTCTGGATGTACGGTACGCCGGTGGTCTATCCGTTGTCCATGATCGAGGGGATGAACCACATCCTGCATGTTGCGATGATCTGCAACCCCATGACCGCCCCCATGGAGAGTTTCCGCTATATCTTCTTCGGCAGCGGCCAGGTGACGCTGCAGCTGTGGGTCGTCTCGCTGGTCTGGACCGTTGTATTGCTGGCGCTGGGGCTTTCCCTTTTCAGCAAGGTCGAAAAGACCTTCGTGGACACCGTGTAAGGAGGCGTGCATCATGGAAAAACAGAATGACATCATGATCCGCGTCCGGGACGTGAAGAAAAAGTACAAGATCGGCCAGATCGGCGGCGGCACCCTGCGGGGGGACCTGCAGAGCTGGTGGGCCCGCAAGCGCGGCAAGGAGGACCCCAATACCATCATCGGCACCGACCAGCGGCTTATCGGCACCACCTTCATGGCGCTGAACGGCGTCAGTTTTGACGTGCACCGGGGCGAGGCCGTGGGGATCATCGGCTCCAACGGCGCCGGCAAATCCACCCTGCTCAAACTGCTCACCCACGTCACCGCGCCCACCGAGGGTGACATCGACATCTATGGCCGGGTGGCTTCCATGCTGGAGGTGGGCACCGGCTTCCATCCCGAGATGACCGGCCGGGAAAATGTCTACCTCAACGGCGCCATCCTGGGCATGACCCGCTCCGAGATCGACGCCAAGATGGACGAGATCATCGAATTTTCCGAGGTGGGCGATTTCATCGACACCCCGGTCAAGCGGTATTCCAGCGGTATGTACGTCAAGCTGGCTTTCAGTGTAGCGGCCCACCTGGACAGCGAGATCATGATCATGGACGAAGTGCTGGCCGTGGGCGATATGAAGTTCCAGCAGAAATGCCTGGGCAAGATGGGGGACGAGGCCGAAAGCGGCCGCACCATCCTCTATGTCAGCCATAACATGGCTACCATCCGCCAGCTCTGCACCCGCTGCATCGTGCTGGACCAGGGCCGCATTATCTTTGACGGTGACGTGGACGAGGCCATCGGCATCTACGCCAAGGGCAACATCATGACCGATGCCGTCAACGATCTGCGGGAACTTTCCCGGGATGCCAACCGCGGTGTTCGAGCCAAGATGCTGCAGCTGGAATTTGCGGGCAAGTCCAGCCCGTCCTACCGCCATGACGAGCCGATGGAACTCAAGGTGACCATCCATGCCGCCCAGGACGTGCCCCGGGCCGGGTTCCGGGTGGTCATCAGCAGCCAGGACCAGACCCACATCGGCATGGCGGATTTCCCCCAGTTTGCCGCCCTGCGCGCCGGAGAAACCAAAGATTTCATCTTCACGCTGCGCAGCGGGGTGCTCCATTCCGGCAACTACAGCTTCTTTGTGGCGCTGTATGAGCATGACGACCTGGGCGGCATCGCCATTCTGGACGACCTGGGCCGCTCCTTCACCTTCCAGATCATGGATGACCCCGTGGGCGGGTATCCCTGGAACAAAAACTGCGGACACGTCCGGTTTGTGGACGCCACCGTCCGCTGTGCCGAATGAACCCGCGGTATGACAAGGTGGCGATCTTCTGCGAAACGCCGTTCCAGCTGATCGTCTGCCTGAACACCGCGGTGGGATACCTCCACGCCAAAGAGTGCGTGGTTTTTCCCGTGCAGGATATGTACAAATCATCCAGCCGGTTTCTGGTACCACCTCAGCCGCCGCTCATCCGGCACGTCTACCCGGTGCGCCGCACCCAGGCCAGCCAGACGAGCTGGCAGGGGCACTGGAACCATCTGCGGTATGGAAAAAACTATACGCTGCTGGACTTTATGTACAAATTCCCCCGGGATATGTCCTTCGATGCAGCGGTAGGCATTCGCTACACGGCCCGCTGCCGCCAGATTTTGCAGGCGTTTGACAAAAAGATGCCCTACTATATGGTGGAGGAAGGCATCGGGGAGTACAGCTGGCCCCGGCGGGACGGTGAGCTCTGCGCCGACACGCTGGCAAGCTGCCCCATGTTTACTTCGCTGACCCATGTCTGCCTGTTGCCGGACCTTTACCGGACTATGTATCCCGGCGAAACGGTGGTCCAGGCGCCCACCATCGGTCCTGACAGTCCGCTGCGCCCGGTGGTACGGCGGCAGCTCTGGCCGGGGGAAAATTTCCGGATGCCGGCGCTGCCTAAAGTGCTCTACTTCCACCAGCCGCTGGATGGGCGGTTTGATAACACCGACGATGACCGCCGCCTGCGGGAGCGGGAAGATGCGGTGTTGGCTCTGCTGCGGCAGGCGTCCCCGGGCCGGGTACAGCTGAAACTGCATCCCCGAGAACCGGAGGATGCCTACCCGGCCGAGGAACTGCTGCAGCTGCCTGCTGCCTGGGAGCTGGTGCCCTGTATGCAATCCATCGAGGAGATGCTGCTGGTCAGCGAGAACTCCACCGCCCTCATCAGCCCCAAGCTGCTCTTTGACCAGGAACCCAAGGTGCTGGTGCTGGAAGCACTCTTCCCCCAGAACCCGGCCACCGAGGGCGCCCACCAGGCCCGTCTGCGCCTGATGGAAACGGTGCGCGGTACCTACCGGGACCCGCGGCGGTTCTGCATCCCCCGCACGATGGAAGAACTGGAAGAAAATCTGGCCCGACTAATGGCTCTGTAACACAAAAGGCTTGCAACCCCCAAGGGGTGCAAGCCTTTTTTTCGTTGATACAATTACCGGTAGTCGATGGGCAGGGTGGGCAACCCGTTCAGGTCCCAGCCCGCCAGATTGCCATCCTGGTACTCGTAGTACCCCTGGGCGGCGATCATGGCGCCGTTGTCCCCACAGTATTTCAGTTCCGGCAGATAGATCTTGGCCCCCAGTTTCTGGGCTCCGTCGTTGACCAGCTGACGCAGCCGGCCGTTGGCCGCCACGCCGCCCGCCAGGCAGATAGTCCGGGCGCCGGTGTCGGCGGCTGCCGAGAGCAGTTTTTTCGACAAAATCTGGTCGATGCGCTCCTGGAAGCTGGCCGCCATGTCGGATACGTTGATCTCCTGGCCCTTCTGCTGGGCGTTGTGGACTTCATTGATGACGGCGGTTTTCAGACCGCTGAAACTGACGTTGTATTTGCCTTCCACATGGGGCACCGGCAGCTTGTAGGCGTGGGGATTGCCGCCCTTGGCGGCAGCGGCCACGCTGGGACCGCCCGGGTAGGAAAGCCCCAGCGTCCGGGCCACCTTGTCGTAGGCCTCGCCGGCGGCATCATCCACCGTGCGGCCCAGCACCTGGTAGCGGCACCAGTCTTCCACCAGGACGATGTGGCTGTGGCCGCCGCTGGCCACCAGGCAGAGAAACGGCGGATGCAGCGCCGGATGGGTCAGGTAGTTGGCGGCAATGTGTCCGCGCAGGTGGTGCACCGGTACCAGCGGTTTGCCGGCGGCGTAGGCCAACCCCTTGGCAAAGTTGACCCCCACCAGCACGGCGCCGATCAGCCCCGGCGCAAAGGTGACGGCCACGGCGCCCACATCGGCGATGGTCATGCCGGCGTCGGCCAGGGCTTTGTCCACCGTGGCGCTGATATACTCGGCGTGACGGCGGCTGGCAATCTCCGGCACCACGCCGCCGTACAGGGCCTGCTCCTTCACGCTGGTGGCAATAACGTTGGAGATGACCTTACGGCCGTCCTCCACAATGGCGGCGGCGGTTTCGTCACAGGTGGATTCAATTCCTAAAACATACATGGGTGTATCGATCCTCTCAATGGGCTTCCAGCCAGGTTTTGCCGGTGCCCACGTCGGTGGTCAGCGGCACACTGTACTGGACGACCTGTTCCATTTCCTCGCGCAGGACGCGTTTGACTTCCTCCACTTCCGCTTCGGGCGCTTCCACGATCAGTTCGTCGTGGACCTGCAGCAGCAGACGAGCCTGGAGTTTCTCGTCCCGCAGGCGCTGCCATACATGGACCATCGCCAGCTTGATGATGTCCGCCGCCGTGCCCTGGATGGGGGTGTTGCGGGCCATCCGTTCGCCGCTGGCCCGTACCTGGAAGTTGGAGCTGGCCAGTTCCGGCAATGCGCGGCGGCGGCCGAACAGGGTTTCCACATAGCCCTTTTCCTTGGCATGGGCAATGCAGTCCTGCATATAGCCGTCTACCTTGGGGAAGGTGTTCAGATAGGTTTTCAGGAAGTTGTCCGCTTCCTTCACCGAGACGTCCAGGTCCTTGCTCAGCGAGAAGGCACCCTTGCCGTACATGATACCGAAGTTGATGGCCTTGCTGGCAGAGCGCAGCTGGGGTGTGACTTCGCTTTCGGGAATGTGGTAGATTTTGGCGGCGGTGGAGCGATGGATGTCCGCCCCGTCACGGAAGGCCTGCTGCATGGCTTCGTCGCCGGTGATGTGGGCCAGGATGCGCAGTTCGATCTGGGAATAGTCGGCGTCCACCAGCTCCTTGCCGTCCCCGGCCACAAAAAAGCCGCGCAGTTTGCTGCCCAGTTCGGTGCGGATGGGGATATTCTGCAGGTTGGGCTCGGTGGAGGAGATGCGCCCGGTGCGGGCTTCGGTCTGGATGAAGGTGGAGTGCACCCGTCCGTCGGCGGCCTGGGCGGCCAGCAGCCCGTCCACGTAGGTGGAGAGCAGCTTGGCGTAGGTGCGGTATTTCAGAATCTGGTCGATGACCGGGCTGTAGGGGCGCAGACTCTCCAGCGTGGCGGCGTCGGTGGAATACCCGCGGGAAGTCTTTTTGCGGGGCGGCAGGCCCAGCTTGTCGAACAGGGCTTCACCCAGCTGTTTGGGGCTGTTTACGTTGAACTCGTAGCCCACTTCGGTGTAGATGCTCTGCAAAATGCCGTCCAGTTCCCCCCGCAGGCTGTCGCCGAAGGCACGGATGCCGTCGGCGTCCACCTGGAAGCCGATGCGCTCCATGTCGGCCAGCACCCGGGCCAGGGGCAGCTCCATCTCGTCGTGCAGCTTGCGCTGTTCGCTCTCGTCCAGCGCACCGGCCAGTTTATCGAGCAGCGCAGCCAGCACACCGGCATCGGGGGCTGCCTCGCAGGCAAAGGCGGCGGGCACATCGTACTCGGCCGCCAGTGGTTTGACCGCGTAGTCGCTGGCCGACGGGTTCAGCAGATAGGCAGCCAGTTTGCCGTCAAAATGAATGGCTTTGCCGATGCCGCCCCGGTCCAGTGCCAGGTGGTAAAGGGGCTTGGCGTCAAAGACCCACAGCTCGGCATCACTGTCCAGCAGCGCGGCCAGGCGGTTGGTGTCGGGCAGGAAAACCTGTCCGTCCTGCACGGCATACCAGCTGCCGTCGGCGTTTTGAGCAAGGTAGAGCCGTCCGTCTACCACCAGCGGCAGGGGAGAAGGTTCCACCGTTTCCAGCGGGACGGTCTGTGCCGCTGCGGGGGTGCTGCCCTCCTCCAGATGCCAGCGGTCAATGAGCTTGTGCATCTCCAGACTCGCCAGCAGATGGGCGGCCGCGGCCGCATCGCCGGGGCGGCGGGCGTAGTCGGCGGGTTCGGTATCGATGGGCGCGTCTTTGCGGATGGTGCCCAGCATATAGGAGAGCTCGGCTTTGTCCCGGTTGGCACCCAGTTTGGTGCGCTGGCCGGGCTTGATGGCCGGGTCTTCCAGGTGGTCGTAGATGTTCTGCAGGCTGCCGAACTTCTGCACCAGGGCCAGGGCGGTTTTCTCGCCGATGCCCGGTACGCCGGGAATGTTGTCGGAGGAGTCGCCCATCAGGCTCTTCACGTCGATGAGCTGGGCCGGTTCCACCCCGTATTTTTCCCGGATGGCGGCGGGGTCCATGGGGATGGTTTCCTTGTTGGTGGCCAGCAGTACGGTGGTGGCCTCATCCACCAGCTGCAGGCTGTCCCGGTCGCCGGTGGCCAGCAGGGTGGTGCCGCCCCGGGCCTCGCAGGCGGCAGCCAAGGTGCCCAGAATGTCATCGGCCTCCCAACCGGCCTTGCTCACCTGCACAAAGCCCAGTTTGTCCAGCAGGTCCTTCAGCACCGGCATCTGCTGGGCCAGCTCCTCCGGCATACCGTGGCGGGTGGCCTTGTAGCCGTCGTAGGCATTGTGGCGGAAGGTGGGCGCCCGTTCATCCCAGGCGATGGCCACGGCGTCGGGCTGATGGGCAGTCAAAAGGTTGAGCAGAATGTTCTGGAAACCGAAAATGGCGTTGGTATAGCGGCCGTCCTTGGTGGTCAGCAGCTTGATGCCGAAAAACGCGCGGTTGACCAGACTGTTTCCGTCCAGTACCATCAATTTCATAGAAAAGCTCCTTTGGCGCAATTTGCATATGGAATAAGTATACCACAAACCGCGCAAATGTGGTAGAATGAGATGCGAAATTGAAAAATGAGGTATTCCATGCAACTGAAACACATTCAAATTCCGGTGGGCGCCGTTTTTGCCCCCATGGCCGGCCTGACCGATGCCGCCTGCCGCCGCATGATGGCGGACCACGGGGCGGCCTGGACGGTCAGCGAGATGGCCAGCGCCAAGGCGCTGAACTTCGGGGACAAGAAGTCCTTTGCCTTGCTCAAGGACCCGGACCCCCACGGCCTCTATGCCATCCAGCTTTTCGGCGCCGAGCCGGAAACCCTGGCCAAGGCCATCCTGCTGGTGCGGGAAAAAGGCATCCGGTTTGATATTCTTGATATCAATATGGGCTGTCCCGCCCCCAAGATCACCTCCAGCGGTGCGGGCAGCCATCTGCTGCTGGACCCGCCGCTCTGCGGGGCGATGGTGGCGGCCGCCCGCAAGGCGCTGGGGGATGATACCCCCCTCACCGTCAAGATGCGCATCGGCTGGGACGCCGATCATCTCACCGGGGTGGAGGTGGCCAGACAGTGCGAGGCCAACGGCGCCGACCTGCTGGCGGTGCACGGCCGTACCCGGGAACAGATGTATATCCCGCCCATCGACGCCGATGCCATTGCGGCCATCAAACAGGCCGTGAAGATTCCGGTGCTGGCCAACGGCGATGTGACAACCGCCGAGGGGGCGTTGGATCTGCTGGAAAAAACCGGCTGCGACGGCGTCATGATCGGCCGGGGAGCCCTGGGCGATCCCTGGCTGTTTGACCGGGTGCGGGCGGCACTGCTGGGCGAAGAACCGCCCGCCGAACCCACCCTCAACCAACGGATGGCCGCCCTGCGTCGCCAGATCTACGAAATGTGTGAAGAAAAGGGCGAGTGGCTGGCCATGCCCCAGGCCCGCAGTCAGGCCATGCACTATATGAAAGGTCTGCGGGGTGCGGCATCGCTGCGGCGGTACTGCTCGATGCTGGAACATTTTACGGATGTGGACAAACTCATCGATGCGGTCTATCGCCTGCAGGATTAAAACCGCCCGCGGGTCAGCTCGTCCAGGTTCTGGGCGTAGCAGGGCAGCATATGCTGGAGGAAATATTCCGCTTCGGGGCAGTCCATGGCATGGATGGCTTCCAGCTGCTGTTGCCGGGCAGCCTCAAACTCGTGGTTGCCGCCCTGGCTTTCCTCAATGCATTTGATCAGGGCCGAAAGTCGGTCCGCTGCCTTCAACACCTTGCGCTCGGCGTCGTTGAGCACGGCCCCGGTCAGGTAGCACTCCACCTCGCCCCGCAATTCGGCGGGCAGCAGGCTGGCCATCACCCGGGCACTTTCCCGCTCCACCGCTTTGTAGGCGGTGCGCAGGGCGTCGTTTTTGTACTTCACCGGGGTGGGCATGTCGCCGGTCAGAATCTCCGGCGCGTCGTGGTAGAGCGCCGCTGTGGCCACCGCCTCGGGCCGCAGGCCGGCCCCGGTGCCGGTGCACTTTTTGGCAATCAGGCAAAGCATATGGGCCAGCAGCGCCGTGTCGGCGGTGTGTTCGCTCAGGCTTTCGGGGCGGCCGTTGCGCATCAGGCTCCAGCGGGTGATGTATTTCATGCGGCTCAGCAGGGCGCTCAACGGGTATGTTTTCATCTTCACGCAACCTTTCCAGTGTGATATACTCAGTATAGCACGATTTTACCACAAACACAGTACGTTAAACGGGACAGAACCGGGGTTTTGGGTATGTATCTTTCACTTCCCACACAAAAACCACGCTATGCGCGGGTATTCGGACTTTGTTTTTTGCTGGCGGTGGCCTTGTTTTTGCCCCACTGCATTGCGGATGCCGTTTTTGGCGGTGGATTCTTCCATTATGCAGGGGACTTCAACGACCAGCAGATCAACTTTTACCAGTACGCCAACGCCTTTGTCAAACAGGGGGACACCTTCAGCTGGGCCACCGACCTGGGCAGCGGGTTTGTCAATGCCTATTCCTTTTATCTTCTGGGCAGCCCCTTTTTTTGGCTGAGTCTTTGGGTGCCGTCCCGGCTCATGCCCTGGATGATGGTGCCGCTGCTCTGCCTGAAAATCGCCCTGGCCGGCGGGGGCGGGTATCTCTGGGCCCGCCGCTGGGTGGGGAACGAGGACTGGAGCATGGTGGCCGGGTGTCTGTATGCCTTTTCCGGGTTCACCGTCTACAACATCTTTTTCAACCATTTTCTCGATGTGGTTGCCCTCTTTCCCTATATGCTGGCGGCCCTGGATGATGCCGTGCTGGACGGCAAACGGGGACGTTTTCCATTCTGGGTAGCGCTCAACCTGGTCAACAATTACTTTTTCTTTGCAGGCCAGGCGGTCTTTCTTGTCCTGTACTTTCTGTGTATGCTGGCGGGCCGCCGCTACAAGGTGGGGCCCCGCAGTTTTGCGGTGCTGGCAGGGGAGACCCTGCTGGGCTGTGCCATGGGGTGTGTGCTGCTGATCCCGGCGGGCCTTTCGCTGGTGCAGAACCCCCGCACCATCGACCCCTTCAACGGATACGGCTATCTGATCTACGGCAATGCCCAACAGTACGGGGCCATCTTCTACAGTGCGTTTCTCATGCCGGATGCCCCCTACTTCAAGGATATGTTCCAGGAGGGCATCCTCAAACACACCAGCATGACGGCCTACCTGCCGCTAGTGGGCATTGCGGGGGGCGTTGCCTTCTGCCGTGGGCGGCGGACCCATCCCTTTGCGTACCTTTTAAAGGCGTGTATCGTCTGTGCCTTTGTGCCGGTGCTCAACAGTGCCTTTTACGCCCTCAATTCCAGCTACTACGCCCGCTGGTACTATATGCCGGTGCTGGTGCTCTGCGCGGCCACGGCCTATGTGCTGGGCCGGCCCCACCTGGCGGAACGGCAGGTGCCCCGTGCCTGGCGGCTGGTGGCGCTCATTACCCTCAGTGCGGTGGCCTTTGCCCTGGTGCCCAATACCGATGAGGACGGCAATTTCCAGCTGGGAGTGGTGGATCTGCAGCCCCGGTTCTGGGGCGTCTTTACCGTCAGTCTGCTGGGGGTACTGCTTTTCTGGGCGCTGTGGAAACTTTGCCGCAACCGCCGTGACTGGGCCCGCACGATGTTGGCCGCCGTGCTGGCGTTCAGCTTTTTGTACGGCAGCGTCCATCTTTCACTGACCAAATATCCCCAGTGGCAGACCGATTCCAATCTCATTGCCGAGACCTACGACTCGGTTTCGGGGATTGAGGAAGCATTGCCCCAGGACAGCTTCTACCGCCTGGATGCCTACGGTGCGCACAACAATCTGGGCCTGTGGTTTGACAAGAGCTGCCTGCAGTTCTTCAATTCCACCGTGGCACCCAGCATTATGGAATTCTATCCCCAGGTGGGGGTCACCCGGGATGTGAACTCCAAGCCCGATGCGCAGAACTACGCCCTGCGCGGCCTGCTCAGCGTGCGGTACACGCTGGTGGCCAAAGATAAGGTGACGGACTGGGAAAAGGAAAACCTCAGCGGCTGGACGGCCTGCGGGGAAACTTCGGCCTATCGGATCTACCGCAATGACAACTGGGTCCCCATGGGTTTTACCTACGATTTCTATGTGACCGCCGATCAACTGGAAACGGTGCCGGAGGAGGAGCGCGCCCAGATCCTGATGCGGGCGCTGTTGTTGGATGAGGACCAGCTGGACACCTACGCCGGATGGCTGGACCCGCTGCCCCAGGCAGAACTGGAGGACCGCACGGCCGACCGGTATGCTGCCGACTGTGCCGACCGCCGTGCCACGTCGGTGGAAAATTTTACCGCCACCAACACCGGCTTTACTGCCCACACCCATTACGCCGAGGAGGAACTGGTCTTCTTCAGCGTGCCTTATGACGACGGCTTTACCGCCACCGTCAACGGCGAACCCGTCCCCATCGAGAAGGTGGACAACGGCCTGATGGCCATTGCTGTCCCGGCGGGGGATGCCGATATTGTATGTACCTACCATACCCCGGGATTGGCCCTTTCGGTCCGGATCAGCCTGGCCGCGGTGGTGATCTATGGGGGATATCTTCTGGTTTTGTATCGTAAGAGAAAGAGGAAACTGAATGCCGAATCATGCTGAACAACTGGCCGCCGAACTGAATCTGAGTGTCAAGAATGTGCAGGGGGCCATCGACCTGATCGATCAGGGCAACACCATCCCGTTCATTGCCCGTTACCGCAAGGAGGCCACCGGCTCGATGGACGACCAGGTGCTGCGCAACTTGGGGGACCGTCTGGAATACCTGCGGGGACTGGACAAGCGCAAGGAGGAGGTCACCGCCTCCATCACCGAGCAGGGAGCCATGACCCCGGAGCTGACCACCGCGCTGTCCAAGGCTAAAACACTGGCCGAAGTGGAGGATCTCTACCGTCCCTATAAGCCCAAGCGCAAGACCCGCGCCAGCATTGCCAAGGCGCGGGGGCTGCAGCCGCTGGCCGACGCCATTCTGAAGCAGGACGCTTCCCTGGATCCCCAGGCGGTTGCCGGAGACTACCTCAACGAGGAAGTGCCCGATGTGGCCGCCGCTTTGGCCGGTGCACAGGACATCATCGCCGAGGCGGTTTCGGACGATGCCGCCTGCCGCGCCGAACTGCGCCGGTATTACCGTGCTTTCGGCCGCATTGCCAGCGTCAAAGCCAAGGATGAGGACAGCGTCTATGCCCAGTATTACGACTACGCCGAACCCCTGGCCAAGATTCCCGGTCACCGGGTGCTGGCGCTGGACCGCGGTGAGCGGGAAGGCTACCTGAAAGTCAGCATCCAGGTGGACAGCGAGCGGGCCGGGGCCATTGCGGCCTGGATGTTCGCCCGCAAAAAGACCGGCGGAGCCAGCGCGCTGCTGGTGGAAGCGGCCGCCCTGGACGCTTACAGCCGTTTGATTCACCCCAGCCTGGAAAACGAGTTGCGGGGGGAACTCTCCGATGCGGCCGCCGAGGGAGCCATCAAGGTTTTCGGCGACAACCTGCGTCAGTTGCTGTTGCAGCCGCCCATCCGTGGCAAAACGGTTATGGGGCTGGACCCCGGCTACCGCATGGGCTGCAAGGTGGCCGTCGTGGACCCCACGGGCAAAGTGCTGGATACCAACGTGGTTTACCCGGTGCCGGAATTCAAGCGGGTGGACCAGGCCAAACGGATCATCAAGGAGATGGTCTGCAAAAACGGCGTCGAAGTCATGGCCATCGGCAACGGCACGGCCGGCCACGAAACGGAAGAATTTGCCGCCAATGTCATCCGGGAACTGGCTGAGGAGAAGGGCCTGCGCCTGCAGTATATGGTGGTCAGCGAGGCTGGCGCTTCGGTGTATTCGGCCAGCAAGCTGGCGGCGGAAGAATTCCCCCAGTTCGATGTGAACCTGCGCAGCGCAGTCTCCATCGCCCGGCGTCTGCAGGACCCCCTGGCCGAATTGGTCAAGATTGACCCCAAGGCGGTGGGCGTGGGCCAGTATCAGCACGATATGCCCCAGAAGCGGCTGAATGAAACGCTGGACGGCGTAGTGGAGGACTGCGTCAACAGCGTGGGGGTAGACCTGAACACCGCCAGCGCGCCGCTGCTGCGCCGGGTGGCGGGTGTCAGTGCCGCCACGGCCAAAAACATTGTGGCCTGGCGTGAGGAGGAAGGCGCGTTTACCTCCCGTGCCCAGCTCAAAAAGGTCAAGGGGCTGGGGCCCAAAGCCTTTGAACAGTGCGCCGGCTTCCTGCGGCTGCCGGATGCCAAGAACCGGCTGGATGCCACGGCCGTCCATCCCGAAAGCTACGCTGCCGCCAAAGCCTTGCTGGAAGCCTGCGGTTATACCACCGCCGAGATCGGTACCGAAAAGCTTTCGGCGCTGCCCGCCGCGGTCAAGGCCAAGGGGGAGCAGACCCTCTGTGAGACACTGGGCATCGGCGTTCCCACGCTGCACGACATCATCTCGGAGCTGTGCAAACCGGGCCGCGATGTGCGTGACAGCCTGCCCAAACCGTTACTGCGCAGCGACGTCATGAGCCTGGAGGATCTGAAGCCCGGCATGGAGCTCACCGGCACCGTGCGCAACGTCATTGATTTCGGCGCCTTTGTGGATCTCGGCGTTCATCAGGATGGGCTGGTGCATATCTCCCAGATCAGCAATCGCTTCATCAAGCATCCCCGGGAAGTCCTCAAGGTGGGGGACATCGTTAAGGTCAAGGTGCTTTCTGTGGATGTTGCCAAAAAGAGAATTGCGCTGACCATGAAGGGGCTTTCATGAGCAAAAAGTCAATGTTCTGGCCGTAAAATATGTGCATTTGTTGCATTGCGTGAAAAATATGAGCGCCTTTCGAATCGGAAAAAATTTGAAAACTTTCGAAAAAGACGCAAAAATGAGCTAAAAACATAAAAATATCTTCGCAAAAACGATAACCGTATGAATAAATCCTGTATTTGGCTCAAAAAACTGAGCAAACTCACCAAATCCCCAAAATGAAGATTTGAGCCTTTTGTGCAGGAAATGGAAAAAGCGGCCTTTGTGCATGATTCACAAACCACGGGGAAATAATTGTGTTATAATGCCAATCACAGGGACGGGAAAACAGGACATGGTGGTCCGGCCCGCCCTGGCAGTGGATCGCGCGAAGCACTTCGGAGAGAGAAGTCTTCGCCGGGAGCGATCCGCTGAGGGAAAATGTCTGGAGGTCATTACAATGGTGAAACAAGTCAAGGTTTCCAACTTCACGGAGGTCAAGGGAATCGTGTCTGCTGCCGCCAAATGTTATAACGCGGTCGGCGTGCACGATATGAAGGGCAGCATTGCCGATGCCAAGAGCATCCTGGGCATGATGAGCCTGGATTACAGCCATCCCGTCAAGATTGTTTGCGAGGATGAGAACGACCTGAGCCGTGTGGTCAACGCGATCAAACAGTAATCGGAAACCAAAAAACGGGGCCCGGCCCGCCAGGCAGCAGACTGTCTGGCGGGCCGGGCTTTTTGCTGCAAAAAAACTGAAAATAGAAAATAAGAAAACAAGAGAATTCAAGAGAAAACAAGAGAATTCGGGAGTAAGGCGGGAATATATCAAAATCTTTTTGAAAAATCGTTGACTTCCCGCCCCCTTTCTGCTATAATCACACTTGCGCGAAAAAGCGCCGCACAACGCGCAAAGCGATACGGTGCTGTAAGATACCGTTTTTGGAACGGACGTGTTACTATTTCAATGGAGGTCCCTACTATGAGCACGACTCTCGCTAAGCCCGCTGAAATGGCTGACCGCAAGTGGTATGTGATCGACGCCGCCGGCAAACCGCTCGGCCGCGTTGCCGCCAAGGCCGCTGTCATCCTGCGTGGCAAGAACAAGCCCATCAACTGCGACGAAGCTGTCCTGACCGGCAAGAAGCTGGAAAAGAAGTTCCATCGCACCCATTCCGGCTGGATCGGCGGCCTGAAGGAGACCCAGTATAAGACCCTGATGGCTGAGGCCAGCGACAAGGCTATGACCTACGCCGTCAAGGGCATGGTTCCCAGCAACACCCTGGGCACCAAGGCCATGACCCGCCTGCACTGCTACAAGGCTGCTGACCATGCTCATGCTGCGCAGAAGCCCGAAGCCGTTGAGATTTGAGTTAAGGAGGCAATAGAAGATGTACGAGACGAAACCCTATTTCTACGGCACCGGCCGTCGTAAGCATTCCGTTGCCCGCGTGCGTGTCTACAATGGCACCGGCAAGATGACCATCAACGGCCGTGACATCAACGATTACTTCGGCCTGGAGACCCTGAAGCTCCTGGTCAACAGCCCGCTGGTTCTCACCGAGACCGAGGGCAAGTTTGACGTCGTCGTCAACGTGGTTGGCGGCGGCTGCTCCGGCCAGGCTGGCGCTATCCGCCACGGTCTGTCCCGCGCCCTGCTGCAGTTCAACCCCGAGCTGCGCGCCACCCTCAAGAAGGCTGGCTTCCTGACCCGCGATCCTCGTATGAAGGAACGTAAGAAGTACGGCCTCAAGGCAGCCCGTCGCGCTCCGCAGTTCAGCAAGCGCTGATTTCAATTCAAAACAGCTCAAAAACCCCGAAAC
>CAJFFY010000008.1 GCA_904374465.1 uncultured Subdoligranulum sp. | reverse complement strand
GGTCTCGAACTGCTCACGGCTGTCCTTGTACTTGTGGACAGCGCGCAGGATCGTGACGACTTCCTTGTCGGTGGGCAGGGGGATCGGGCCGGACACGCGAGCGCCGGTGCGCTTTGCGGTCTCCACGATCTTCTGTGCCGCAGCATCGATCAGGGATGCATCATAGCTCTTAAGACGGATTCTGATTTTCTCTTTGACTGCCATTGCTTTCGCCTCCTATAAAATTTGTGCCTTAGGCGAGCCGATAAATCACACACGTTTCCGGGCGTTCAACTTTCTCGCATGACAAAATCCGGTGAACCGTCTTGACACAGTTCTCCCGGAAAGAATCATCACAAAGTCAGTCGAACATTGGTCCGCGCCGCAGAATGCAGCTACGTACATATCCCTTTGTTTCCGTAATTCTTTCGCCCGGTTCTAAGATCGGACATACTCCGCGGAAAAACCCTCCAGCCTTTCGGCGTGGCGGCAACCTCCCGCATCAACGCATATCGTGGCTTGCGCAGAACGCTTGTAGCTTTCCGCCCAAGCCTTTCGCAGCCGAGAATGATTATAGCACACGTTTCCCGGTGTTGCAAGTGTTTTTTGGGCGATTTTCTAAATTTTTTTGAAAAAATTCTGCGTTTTGCCGAAAGAAGATGATTCCCCGCGCAGCCGGGCGGAGCGTCCTCTTCTTCCGGCACTTCTCCCCTCCGGCAGTCGGTGCCGCCGGGCGAGAGAAGCCTTTCCCGCAGATTTTTTGCCTAAAGAACATACAGTTTGTATTGTTCTATTTTAAAAATACAAACTGTCAATTCGGAAGTTCCAATTTTGCCACCCGCCAGCCGGTTTCGGTGGGTTCCAACCGCACGATGGTGGCGTTGGCCGTATCGGGCGTATAGGTGATTCCCTCGCCCCAGCCCGTAAAGGCATCACTTTCCACCGTCAGAGAAAGCTGCCAGAATTGAATGCTGCCGTCAGGCTGCACTTCCGGCTCGGTAAAACTGGTTCCGCAGTACTGAATGTTGGAACCACGGTCACCACCATAAAAACAGATGGTATCGTTTTCCCCCTGGTAATAGGGGTGCCAGTCCCGGGGATCCTCCTGAGTAACCGGGCCCCCCAGAATTGTTGCACAGACCTCCGAGGTGTACACGCTTTCCAGATAGCGGGTCAGATCACTGTAGGTGGTGTACAAGCCCCCTGCCCCGGTATAGTATCGCCCGGTGGTCTCGTCGTATTCCGCCGGCCAGATGCCGGTCTGCATCCCATAGTGTTCATACTGGAAATCATAGGCCGTGGCCATGCAGGCGGCCGCCTGATCGCTGAGAGCCGCCGGTACCATGTAGTCGTTGGTCTGCTCAAAGTTGGATGCCACCCAGGGCGTGGAAACCGTCACATACTTGACCGCCGGCTCGGGCACCACATAGTCGTCCCGCAGCTTCAGACTATAATAGGTAACGGAGTCGTTGTCCGGATCGGTCCAGGTCTCGGGGTCGGGATTCATCGACTGCAGTGTCTCCAGCGAAACGCCATAGGCCTCCGCAGCCTCCTCCAGTGTTCCCTTCCAGCTGGGGATTTCCAACACCACCGGTTGATCCGGCCATGCCACATAATCCTGCAGCTGAATCGCACCCTCGGTAATGGAATAATCCGGTTTTTGCGCCGGCATGGCAGCCGTCCAGTCCGCCAGTGTGGTGGCAGGTTCCGGCACCGGCGTGGGAGATGCCGAAGGTTCCGGCGTAGGTTCCCCTGTGGCTGCCGGAGCAGATTCCACCGTCGCTTCCACCTGCACCGGCGCCGGCGTCCGCGCACCGGTATGCAGTTCCGGCTCCCCGCCGCATCCCGCCAAAGGCAACAGCGCCAGCGGCAAGCACAAGATTCGTTTCATACAAAGCCCTCCCTTCACACAGGCAGTTTTGCTTGGTGCCAACCGGATGCGTCCCGCAACCAGAGGGTGGTTCCCTCCCAGGCCACACCATCCTCCTCGCAGGGGATGACCTCAACCCCCGTGGCATCCAGCAGTCCCCAGCGCCCCTGTCGGCAAACGGCCGCATAGCCGTTTTGCAGGTGGGCCGCAAAATAGGGTTCCGCCAGGAATTCACCCGTCTGCGGATCATGAAGAGAATCGCAGACCGGCTCGTAAACCGCTTCGGTCGCCAGCTTGCCCTGCCGGTCCAGGTAAGCCCAATGCCCACCCCGCTCCACCGGAGCCAGCGCTTCGTCAAAGAACCAACCGGCCCGGTCCAGTTCCGCCGGGAAAAGACCCGTCCCGTCCCGGTTAATGTACCACCAGCGAACCGTTGAACCATCACCGCGTGTACTTTCTTGCAGCGGGCCCGGCCAGTTCATCTCACCACCCTCTGGGTCCAGATGGGCCGAATACACCGGCAGCCACTCGCCGTAGAAATTCCACAGTTCCTCTGCCATGGAATCCTGCTCCATGGGATTGCTCTGTCCCGGGGTGCTGCGGCGATAGCAGTACAATCCCGCCGGCTCCAAAGTCGCCCGGTCCAGCCCCGCCACATCCAGATTATAGAAGAAACCGTAGCTGAAGCCACCGTGACCTCCGCACAGCGTCCCGTCGCCAGAGGCTCCCAGCTTTTCCACATAGGCATCGTAGGTGTCCCAGTCGATAGCAGCGTTCCAGATCCAATGATCCGCCACCCCGCAATTGCTCACCGGAGAGGATGCACGGCAGGGCAGCACTTCGGTGCCATCCGCCCGTATCAATCCCCACAATCCGTTTTGGGACATGGTAAAATAGCCCTCGCAGGGACGGGCCGGGTCGGAATCGTACCGCATCACCGTACGGATTTCTTCATAGGGAAGCCCGGGCTGTGGGACTGGCGTGGGTGTCGCGGCCGTTTCGGTCGTGCGGGCGGTTTCGACGGTGGCAGAAACCGCTCCCGCCTCCGTTTCCGCATTGGCACAGGCAGTCAGCAGCAACGCCGGAAGAAAAAGCAAAAAGAATCGTCTCACAAAGTCACGCCCCCTTTGCAGAAGAAAGCCAGTCGCTTTTTCTTTCAGTATACCATAAAAGTCCCCTGCCGCACAGACGGCAAGGGACTTTTTGCTGTAAAAGGATGTCAGCGCTTTTTCAGTTGTTCTTCCAGGCCCGGGCGCGGGGTCACATAGACCGTCGTATAAACGGTATAAAGGACCATGCCCGGCTTGGCACCGTTGGCTTTCCAGATATTTTTCACTTCGGTGGTATCCACCGCCACTTTGGCCCCGCCGTTCTGGCTGGAGTGCAGCACGGCCAGTTCGGCCGCCTCCTGCCGGGTGGTGTCGGGGATATCCTCGCCCCGGCTCATGACCACACAGTGGCTGCCCGGTGCTTTCTGTACATGGAACCACAGATCCTTGCCACGGGCAGTATGCAAGGTCAGCTTGTCGTTCTGCAGGTTGTTGCGTCCCACCAGAATTTCGAAGCCATCGCTGGAAAGATACCGCAGGAAATCCGCCGGTTTCTGCTTGCGGTCCCGCTGTTTGTAATACTTGAGATAACCTTGGCTCTTGAGTTCGGCGCGGATCTCATTGAGGGCCGCCTCACCGGGAGCGGACTCCACCTCATAGAGCACGGTACCCAGGTACTCAATTTCCGCTTCCCCTTCCACCAGCAATTTTTGCAGCATGGCGTGAGCGGTCTGCTTCTTCTTGTAATCCTTGAAGTACTTCTGGGCGTTATCATTGGGACCAAGGCGCGGGTCCAGCCGGATGGTCACGTCCTCACCGGTGTAGTAGTTCTGCACCGTCACCTGACGATCCCCCTTGTGCATGGCCCACAGGTTGGCCTGCAGCAATTCTCCGTAGAGGCGCAGCGTATCGGCCTTGGCGGACTGGGCCAGTTCCTCCCGCCGGGCCGCCTGCTTGCGCACCGCCCGCTCGTGCATGTTGTGCACGGCCTTGTAGAGTTCCCGGCTCTTCTGCCGCAGCCGCTCGGCCCGGTCCTTGGTGGCATAGTAATCTTCCAGCATCTCGCTGTAGGTGGGATACCGGGTCAAAACGGCCTGGGCACCGTACTGCCGGGGGGCAAAAAAGCTGAACTCCACCGGCTTGAGGCTTCCGTCCGGCTGGGGCAGGCGCACCGCCGTGGGCGTACCGCCCGCCGCATGCTCCGCCTTCAGGTCGTCCAACGCCGCTGCCAGGCGGCTGCGCTCTTCGCCGGACAGGTCACAGGCCAGCGCCGGGGTTTCCCCCAAGGCACGGCAGACTACCTCCCGCGTGACCACCGGCCCCACACCGGCCACCACCTTGCTCAGGGCCGTTGCCACCGGCAGGTCCTTTTCACAGGCAGCCCCCACCAGGGAGGCGGCGCTGGCCGCCAGAAAATCCGGCCGGTTCGGCTTGGGCGGCAGCGTGTAAGGCAAACCGGGCAGCAGCTGGCGGACCTCGCTGTCCTCAAAGTCCACCCGCTTCAGCGCGTCTATGATACGGCCGTCCTGCACCAGAACCAGATTGGAATAACGCCCCATCAGTTCCGCCGCCAGGGTATTGGTGACCAGGTCCCCCATCTCGTTGGTGCAGCGGAAATCAAAATAGACGATGCGGTCGCCGGGTTCCCGGCGCAGGTCAATCAGCCGTCCGCCGGTGAGATGTTTGCGCAGCAGCATGCAGAACCCCGGCGGCGTGAGTGGATTTTCGAAGGATTCCTTCGTGAGACAGATTCGCGCTGAGCCGCTGCGTGCCGACAGCAACAGGCGATGGGTGTCGGTACGGGTACGCAGTGTCACCAGCACTTCGTCGCGGGTGGGTTCAAAGATTTTATCAATCTTGGCATCCAGCAACGTGGTTTTCAGTTCATCGGCGACCAGCGCCAGCGTGGCGGCATCCAAAGACATACAAAAGCTCCTTCCGGCCCAGCGGCCGGGATCAAACAGTCAGATACGTATAAGGGTCGGTGTCGGCCGCGGCATGGTGCACCGTCAGTGCAGGAAATGCCTGCTGCAGCCGGGCAGCCAGCACATCGGCAATGCCCTGCTCGGTGCCCCAATGGCCGGCCACCACCAGCCCGATTCCCTTCTGCCGGGCCAGCAGGGCGATGTGATGGGCAGCTTCCCCGGTGACCAGGCAGTCTGCGCCTTCGTCGATGGCCTCCTGCAGATAGCTGCCGCCGCCTCCGCTGACTTCAGCCAGACGGGTGACCGGCTTACCGCTGTCCACATATTTGACGGCGGTGTGCAGATGCTCGACACAAAAGCGGGCCAGGTCGGCCACCGTGGTGGCGGGGACCGAACCCACACGGCCGCAATTCTCCGCAAAGTTGCGGCGGTCCTCCCGGGAGATGCCCAACAGATCGGCCAGCGTATCGTTGACGCCGCCTGCCGTGGCATCCAGATTGGTGTGCATGCAGATGCCCGAGATGCCGTTTTGCAGCAGCAGCGCCGGCACATCGTCGGCTGTGATATGCTTCATGGGATTAAAGATCACCGGATGATGGCTGACAATCAGCTGACAGCCCGCAGCGGCGGCCTCCTGTACCACGTCGGGGGTGATATCCAGCGCCGTGAGCACCTTGTCCACCGGACGCCCCGCGTCCACCAGAAGTCCCACATTGTCCCAACTGCAGGCAAGCTCCGGCGGGGCAAAAGCCGTCAGTTCCCGCAAAATTTCCTGTACCGTCACAGACATGCGCGTCTCTCCAATTCTTGAATCAGTGCATCCACCGCATCAGCTTCCGGGCCGGGTGCCAGGCCAAGGCGGTATTTCTTCAGTTTCGTGTTTTGCTGGGCGCAATAGGCCGCAAACCCCGGCTGGCCTTCCGTCTTGCCGCACAGGCATTCCAGCCCGTCCGGCTCATGGCCGGTGCCGGCAAAGCGGGCGTTCATCACCGCATACCAGCGGCCGGCCGCCTGACACAAAGTTTCCCCCACCAGGGCAAAGCCGCTGCGTGCCAGCCAACGGCGCAAAATGCTGTGTTTGGTGGCCGGTACCAGCACCAGGTTGTACCGGGTATCCCGCACCCAGGGGGCAGCTTCCAGAATCTCGATGATGGTCTCGGCCCCCATACCGGCGATGATGATGTCCTCCACCTCGCCGGGTGCCACCACCGACAAGCCATTGCCTAACCGGCATTGCACCTTTTCCCCGTAGGGAGCGCACAGCCGCCGGGCCTTTTCCAGCGGATCGGGGCGCAGGTCGCAAGCCAAAACAAGCGGGCAGCGACCGCTGCCCGCCAGTGCGGCAGTTAATTTGCCATGATCGCAGCCGATATCCGCCGCCGCATGCCCCGGCCGTACATAGGCAAAGGCAGCGGCCAGGCGGTCATCCAGCCGCGGAAGTTTACTGGTGCGCAAAGTAGTCGTTCAGCTGCGCAACCAGGGCGTCGGCATCCACGCCATGGACGGCGCAGGCCTGCTCCACCGTCTCGCCGTGGGCGGCCATGCAGCCCAGGCAGTGCATACCGGTGGCCAGGAAGATGGGCACGCAGCCCTGGGCGGGATCGTTGTTGAGAATTTCGGCAATGATGGTATCTTTCGTAACAGTCATGGGAAGTTTTCCTTTCTGATGAGATATTCGTTTTATGAAACCGACTGCCAGGTCGCATAGAGGCTGAAACCTTGCAGTTGGGTCAACAGGTTGAGAAGGGCCACGCCGAGCGCAGCGCCATGGGCTACGGGGCGCTGCACGGTAACCCAGCGGGTATTTTTAAGGAGCAGCAACGCCAGCGGCAGCACCGGCAACAGATAGCGGCCCTGCATTCCGAAGAGAGTCTGGTAGTTGATGGGCGTCCAGTTGAGCGCGGCCGCCAACACCGCCAGTATAACACAAATCAGAATGGCTGTCACCCCTGCCGAGGCGCGGCGGGTCAGAAGCGGCGATTCCTGCCGGGCGGGCAGCGCCACTGCCAGCAGCATCAGCAGCAAACCAATGCCCAGCAGCCAGCTCACATCAATGCGGTAAACAATGGGTTCGCCCAGCGTGGTGCCCAGCAAACCTTGCAGCCACAGTCCGCCCTGCTCCGGCAGGGTGCGCAGCAACAATTTGAGCGTGGCCGGCAGATTGCGGCAGATATATCCGAAGGAGAAGGTCCAGACGGAATCTCCGTTGGGCTGGATTTCCAGCAGTTGTTCCGGCGTCAGCCCGCCGCCCATATGGGAAAAGACGTACAGCCCGCCGGCCACAGCCAGCAGCGCCAGGAGTACCAGTCCCCTTTTGAACCAGTGCAACCGCACGGGGTTGGCCCGTACCCGGGTGTACAGCCACACCAGCACCGCCAACAGGGCCATACCGCCCAGGGCGGCTGCCGCCAACAGCATGCGGTTCATATCCCGCGCAGCGTAGGCCAGCGCAGACAGGTTGGCAACGGTCCACAGGACCACCGCCGCCAGCAGCGTCACCACCTGCACCAGCCGCCCCGGCAGACAGGTCACCGGTCCCAACCGCACACAGGACGCAGCCGGTGCGCGGCGAGGATCCAGGTGCTCCGCCGGGATGGCCAGGCAGAGCAGCACCACCGGCAGGTAGATAGCCTTGGCCGGTGCCACGGCCGCAGCCAGTCCCACCAGCAGCACCAGCTGCCAGCGGGCAGCCGATTGTTGCCGCAGTGTCATGCACAAAGCCACAAACAGGAAGACGGCACCCAGCACCCCGGCATCGGGCGAAAGGCTGCCCGCCAGCTGCAACGGCATGGGAAGCAGCGCCACACAGGCAAACAGCCCCCGCAAGACCGCCGGTGCCACAGCCACGGCCGCCACCACCAGCACCAGGTACAACAGCAGATTGGCCACACGCCCGTACTGCAGCATGGTATAGAAATTTTCGCCCCTGCTGCGGGCCAGCCAGATGCCGGCCGCCTGGGCCCAATAGTTGGCCGTGCCCTGCCCGGCATCCGCCTCACTGACTTCGGTGGGCGCATCGGTGGAACACTGTTCCAAAATCTTGGCGTAGGCCTGTGCCTTGTAGGCGAAAATGCCAATCTCCCCGGTTTTGGTGGAAAAATGCGGTGCATCACAGGCACGCACCAGCAATTTACCGTCCGCGGTGGCAGCCTGCTGACCGCTCCACGTGCTGGCCAGCTCATAGGCTGCTGCCAGGTGGGTATACTCGTCGGGGGCCACCAACGCCGGGGTCACCTGGGTAAAACTGTACCCCAGGCAAAGCCCCACTGCCGCCACCAGCACCGCCAGAGGTGCATGGAACACCGCCAGCAGTACCGCACAGAAAGCGGCCGCCGCCAGCGGCAATGCCAGCTGTTCGGCCAGAACCGTGGGCCAGCTGCCGGAATAATCGGCCACCAGCTGGACTGCCAGCGTGGCATCCAGCGAGGCACCGTTTGCATCCCCGGCACACAGCGGCATGCCGTCCACTTCCCCTTCACTGGCCCACAGACCCAGCGGGCCGTCCCAGGGCACCGCATTGTACAGGTGCACCGTCAGGTTCTCGGCCTCTTGGGGAATGTAGGGATTGGGGGTGGTGAATTCGGTAAAGGTATCGTCAAAAATATTGAGGAAGTTGCCTGCCGACTGCATAACCAGCTTCCCAGCTTCGTTGGTGACGTCCACCATCACCATACCGGATTTGTACAGCTGCCCGTGGGTGCTGAATTTCAAACGCACCCCGTAAAATGCCTGGCCGGCTTCCAGATGGATGGTCTGGGTCAGTCCATCCTCCGGCAGGTCCACAATCTGGCTGTACGTATCGTTGAGGATTTCGTACACAGGCTGGTTGCCCAGCCGCTCCTGCAGATCATAGCCCACCCAGCGGCAAAGCCACCAGACGGCGACGGCCGCCAGCAGCGCCGCGATCAGGGCCACGGCCACATGGCGGATGCGCGAAGGTTTCGACATGGAATTGCCGCCTTTCTTTGAGGATTTGCGGATATCGCTGTTATTATACTGCAATCCCGCCAAAAGCGCAAACGGTTATTGCCGCTGGTACAGGTACCAGGTAACCGTTCCTTCTCCCCCGTCGTAGCTGCATTGGTCGATGCATCGATACCGAGGAAAGTGGTCCTGCAGATTGCCCACCAGAGCCACGGCATACACCATGTCGCCGTTCTCCAGCAGAGCATCCTGTTGGGTCCACTGGTCCTGCAGCGGCATGTTGGTCACACAGAAATACCGGCAGGGCGGCAACAGTCCTGTGGCGGTGTAAAAGCCGCCGTCCAGCGTGCCGTAGTTGAGCAGCGTGGCCCCGGGTGTTTCTGCGATGGTCTGAGCAAAGCGGTATTGAGGCATCGCCTCGGCATCCCGGCCCCGCAGCGGGGCGTTGGGGCTGCCCACCCAACAACCGGCCACTCCCAGCGCCAGCACCGCCGCAGGCAGCAATCTTGCCCCCGGAGCCGGCAGAGGGATCCGCGCCGCCAGTGTCGCCAGCGGTACCAGCCCCAACGGGACAAACACCGCCATCACCAGCCCGTAATACACCAGATATCCGCCCATCAGGCTGGTAAGCCCCAGCCCGCCCGCCAGCAGACACACTGCCATGGCAGCTTTGCGATGCCGGGTAACCGCAGCCCACACCACAAAAAGTGCTGTCAGGGCCGCCCCGGGCAGGGCATCCCGCACAGCCCACCAGAAATGTTGCGCCAGCGCAACCACCCCGCCGCCGGTTCCGGAGTAGAGGAAGAGGTTATCGTAAAAATACGCGGTAAACCAGTCCCCCAGCGCTCCGTGGATGCCGAAATACACCCCCCAGGGCAGCGTGGCCAGCGCCATGCCTGCCAGGTAAAGGCCGCAGCTGCGCCCCAGCGCCCGCCACCAGTGGTGCCGGATGTACCAAACCGTCAGCAGGGCCACCCATACCAGGTAAAAACCCAGCACGGTGTACTTGAGCCAGAGGGCACAGCCGGCCAGCAGGCCATGCAACAACACCGCCTTGCCCGGCATGGGACGCTGCCGCTCCAGTCCTGCCAGCAGCGCGCAGAGCGCCGCCCCCAGCAGGGGCAGCAGGAGTTCCTCGGCGCTGCCCCCGTGGGAAAAAGACCGGCTGGCCGCCACCGCCACCGCAGGCAGCACCGCCCAGGCGGGGTGCAGCGGCCGGCCGGTCCACAAAGCGGCACAGTGCAGTCCCTCGGCCAGGAAAACGGCGAAAGCCAGCACTTCCAGCACAAATACGCCGGTAAAGCCGGTGTGATCCAGCAGCCAGCCCAGGCCGTACACCAGGTAGAGCACCGGGCCTTTGTGGTCAAAGACATCCCGGTAAAGCACCTTGCCGTTGAACAGCGACTTGCCCATGGTAAAAAAGATATTGGCGTCCATCCAGTCGTTGAGGACGAACAACGGTGAAGATTTGCTGCAAAGCAGCAGCACGGCGGCGGCAATGACCACACACCAGACGGCCATTTTGCCTTTGGCTGCACGGGGCACAGGCCCACCTCCCCAAAACAAACCGCGCCCCAGTCGGAGCCGACCGGGGCGCGGAGTGGAAATTCAAACTTGTGTTACACGTCTACAGCGCGTAAATCAGCCGTTCTCTTTCATCTTTGCAAAGCACTCGCTGCAGTAGACCGGGCGGTCCTCACGCGGCTGGAAGGGAACCTTGCAGGCTTTGCCGCAGCTGGCGCAAACAGCGTCAAACATCTGGCGCTCACCGCGGGTGGCATTCTTGCGGGCATCGCGGCAGGGCTTGCAGCGCTGGGGCTGGTTCTCAAAACCACGGCTGGCGTAGAATTCCTGCTCGCCGGCGGTCCAGACGAACTCCTTGCCGCAATCCTTGCATACCAAAGTCTTGTCTTCGAACATAATGGGTATCTCCTCTGTTTGTATTTGCCCGCGGAAGAATCTAAACCAACACATATGGAATGGACCAACGAACTGATTTTAGGCGCTACTGGGGGCAGATTGATATATGACCAGGCAGACGCCTGAATCCATGGGGTTCACCCGCGCAGTTTGCGCCGGGCGCGGGCCAATGCATTGGCCACAGCTTTTTGGGTGGTGCCGAGTTCCTGTGCCGTTTGGGCGGCGGGCTGCCCGTGCAGGCTGGCCACCAAAGCCCGACGTTCCAGGGGGGAAAGTTCCGTGCGCATACGCTGCAGCGTGTCGGCATAGCGCTCCCCCGCGATGGCCAGTTCCTCCGGTCCCGGCTGGGCAATGGATTCGGCATCGGGCAGCGGCACGCTGAAATTCAGCGGTGCGTGCTTTTTACGCAGGGCTGCGCGCTGGGCATCCTGCTGGGCATGGCGGATACAGGCAGCCGCATAAGCCGCAAAGGGTGTGCCGGACGCAGGCTGGTATCCGCGCACCGCCTGGAATAAACCGATCAGCCCCTCCTGCACCGCATCCTCAAAATCCAAACCGGGCGCATAAAAGGCCGCAGCCCCTTTGCGGATTGCCGGCATCATGCGGGCAATCAGGGCAGCCAGTGCCGTTTCATCCCCCTGCTGTGCACGGACAAGCAAGGCATCGTCGATTTTTTGCATGGAAAACTTCTCCACCAGGCAGATACGAACACCTTTATAATAGCCGTAATGGCAGCATTTGTCAACATTTTTTTATGCACCCTGCCCAAGCCGCGCGGGCGGTTTTGTGCAAAGCGGACCTTGTTTTTTGCCCCATGAACTGCTATACTGTACACTACAGGTAAAAGGGAGTAAGCGGCACAGTCTGCCCCAACCGGGCAGCTATGTGTTTGGCCTCGTCATCACGGGCGCATGCTGCGTTCCGGGGCCCTACCCAAGCACTGAGACTTTTACCGCAGCCTAGTATTGCTGCGGCAAAGGTCTTTTTTTATTGCACCTGCCACACAAAAGGAGGAATCTCTGTATGAACATTGCACAGACCTTCGCCGGGTTATTTGCCAACTTCGGCAACCTGACCTGGCAGATGGTGGTCATGTGGATCATCGGCGGTTTGCTGATCTACCTGGGCATCGTCAAAAAGATGGAACCCAGCCTGCTGCTGCCCATGGGGTTCGGCGCCATTCTGGTCAACCTGCCCCTTTCGGGCGCCATCACCCAGGGGGATACCGAAGGCCCCATCACCGCCCTGTTTAACGCGGGCATGTCCAATGAACTGTTCCCGCTGCTGCTTTTCATCGGCATCGGCGCCATGATCGACTTCGGCCCCCTGCTGGAAAAGCCCTGGCTGATGTTGTTCGGTGCCGCCGCTCAGTTCGGCATCTTCTTCACGCTGGCGGTGGCCGGATTGTTCTTCCCGTTGACCGACGCCGCTTCCATCGCCGTCATCGGCGCGGCGGACGGCCCCACCGCCATCTTTGTGGCCAACACCCTGGGCAGCAAATATCTGGGTGCCATCATGGTGGCAGCCTACAGCTACATGGCCCTGGTGCCCATTGTGCAGCCCCGGGTGATCCGGCTGTGCACCACCAAAAAGGAACGGCTGATCCGCATGCCCTACAAAAAGGGCAGCGTGACCAAAACCACCAAGATTCTCTTCCCCATCGTGGTGACCATCCTGGCCGGCTTGGTCGCCCCCGCCAGCGTGGCGCTGGTAGGCTTCCTGATGTTCGGCAACCTGATCCGGGAATGCGGTGTGCTGAATTCCCTTTCCGAGACCGCCCAGAACGTGCTGGCCAACCTGATCACCATTGTGCTGGGCCTGACGGTGGCCGGCCAGATGACCGCCGACAAATTTGTCAAGCCCGACACGCTGCTGATCCTGGCGCTGGGTCTGATTGCTTTCGTCTTTGATACGGCGGGCGGTGTGCTCTTTGCCAAACTGCTGAACCTGTTCCTGCCGGAGGGCAAAAAGGTCAATCCCATGATCGGTGCCGCCGGCATTTCCGCCTTCCCCATGAGCGGCCGCGTGGTCAATCAGATGGGTCTGGCGGAGGACAACCAGAACTTCCTGCTGATGTACTCCATCAGCGTCAACGTTTCGGGCCAGATCGCCTCGGTCATTGCCGGCGGTTTGATCCTGACCCTGATGGGCATGTAAAGGAGGCCTTTTTATGAATGTTGCATCGCTGGCCACTACCCTGCCGATGATGCTGGTGGGGATGCTGGGCATCTTTCTGGTGATCGGTGTCATCATCCTGGCTGTTTACCTTTTAAATAAGGCGACCCGCGGCCACGAAGACCAGGACGCCAACCCGTAACCTGCACAACCAAAAATCCCGCAGCCCATGGCTGCGGGATTTTTCTTTAGCAAAGGATCGTCAGACGGTGGCTTTGGTCACAAAGACAATGCCCGCCGCACGGGGCCCCACATGGGTGCCGATGGTGGCACCGATCTGGCAGGTGCGTACCCCTTCCAGTTTCAGGTTCTGGGTCAGATAATGGTGTACCGGGGCGGCCACCGCCTTGTCGTCACTGTAAAGTACCGTGCAGGGATAGTTGGTATCAATGCCGCCCATCTCGTCCAGCTGCTTGAAGAGCGCCACCAGGGCACCGGGACGGCCACGGCCCTTGCCCACCAGCTTGACGGTGCTCTCATACAGGCCGATCACCGGCTTGATGCCCAGGGCACCGCCCACAATGGCCACCGCCGCCGGCACACGGCCGCCTTTTTGCAGATGTTTGAGGCTGTCCACCACCGCCACAATGCGGATGCGCTTTTTGAACAGTTCCAGCGCATCGGCAATCTGGGCCGCCGAAAGGCCGGTGTCCCGCAAGCGCAGTGCCTCACGCACCAGCACGGCCTCGCCCTGGGTGGCGGTTTCCGAGTCGATCACATAGATGGCGGTGTCCACATCGTTGGCGGCCATGGTGGCGCACTGGAAGGTACCGGACAGTTTCTGCCCCACCGTGATGACGATGGCCTCGTCCCCGGCCAGTTCCGCCTCGGTGTAGGCGTCAATGAAGGCCGCCGGGCTGGGCTGGCTGGTGCGGGGCAGCTTGCTGTCGGTGGCAAGGCGCCGGAAAAATTCATCCTTGGTCATCTGACCGTCATCTTCGATGGAGGAGCCGTCCTCAAAGGTGATGGCCATGGGCACGACCATCACGCCGGGCTGGGCCTGCTCCTGGGGGGTCAGGTCGGCAGCGGAATCGGTAATGATACGGATCATACAGTTCTCCCTCTTTTCTGGTATATGGTTGGTCGGCGTTATGCCGGTTTACGAAGGGTCCTCTTGCAAGCCCAGCAGCCCGGCCGCGGACTCCGGGTCCAGCTGCTGCACGGCTTCCAGCTTGCGGGTAATGGCACGGCTGCGCGGTCCGATCAGTTCCTCCAGATCGGAGCCGGTCTGGTTGAGATGGCGCTGCATCTGCTGCAAGCCCGCACCAAACTTTTCAAACTCGGTCTTCACAGCACCCAGAATGGTCCAGACTTCGCCCGAGCGTTTCTGGATGGCCAGCGTCCGGAAGCCCATCTGCAGGGCATTGAGCAGCGCCGCCATGGTGGACGGGCCCGCCACCGTGATCTGGTAGTCCCGCTGCAGGGTTTCGGTCACACCACTGGAGACCACCTCGGCATACAGCCCCTCAAAGGGCAGGAAGAGGATGCCGAAGCCGGTGGTGTAGGGTACCTCGATGTATTTATCGTGGATATCCTTGGCCTCCTGCCGCAGCACACTGTACAGGGCTTTGCGCATGGCCGCGGTGGCCGCCGCATCGCCCCGCTGCTGGGCCGCCTGCAGGTGGGCATAGGTATCGCCGGGGAATTTGGCGTCGATGGGCAGCCAGACGGTGCCGCTCTGCCCCGGCAGTTTGACGGCAAACTCCACACGGTTGTTGCTGCCCGGCACCGTGACCACGTTGCGGTCATACTGCCCCGGCGCCAGAATCTGTTCCAGAATGGCCCCCAGCTGGACCTCCCCCAGGATGCCCCGGGTCTTGACACCGGACAGCACCTGCTTCAGGCTGCCCACATCGGCGGCCAGGTTCTGCATTTCTCCCAGGCCCTTATACACCTGCTCCAACTGGGCACTGACGGTGCGGAAGGAATCATTGATCCGCTTTTGCAGGGTATCCTGGAGTTTTTCCTCCACGGTACCGCGGATCTCGTCCAGTTTTTTGTTGTTATCGGCCCGGATCACATTGAGCCCCTGCACCAGCGCTCCCCGCACGCCGTCCATCCGGGCGGCGTTGGAATCCTCCAGGCTTTTCAGGCGGTTTTCCAGCATGGTCAGCTGGGCCAGCATGGCGTCGTTGGCAGCCTTCTGGCGGGCCGCGCCGGCCCGGTCGATGGCATCCAGCCGGGCGGTACTGGCCGCGGCGTTCTGACGCTGGTTTTCGGCCAACACCGCCGAAAAGTCCCGCAGGCTGGCGGTGGTGGTGCGGGTTGTCTCGCCCTGCATGGCCCGCAATTGCTCGGCCAGCAGATCGGTTTCGCCCTGCAGGACGGGGGTGACGGCGCGCACAAAATCATCCGCCGTATCGCCCTTGGGGGCACGGCGGGCGCTGCGCACCAGCAGCACCGCCAGCAATACATCGCCCAGCAGCGCCAGCGCCAGCAGGACATACAAAATCCAGTTCATGTCGGTATTCCTTCCGGCTGCTATGCGCCCAGTATAGCACATTCCGCAGCCTGATTCCAAGTACAGTTGTTCAATGTTATGTCAGGGTAGTTTTTTCAGTCCCTGGTGAGGATCCAGCCGGTTTGTACCTGCGTCGTGGCATAGCCGTACAGGCCGCAGAGGTAGTCCACCACGTCGGGATACTTTGCCTCCACATAGACGGCGTCGGGCTGTGTGTCCGGCATGCGGTCATAGTACAGGCTGAGCTGGTCCTTGGTTTTTTCCCGGATGCCGTCGTTGAGCTGCATCCAGGTGGAAAAGCCGCCCACCCGCGCAGGTGTTGCCAGATACAGCCAGCTGTAGCGGCTGACCATCAACACCCGCTGCTCACCGGTCATGGTCTGCAGCGGTGCGATATCCGCCAGCATGGCATTGTATTCCGCCGCCAGCTCCTCGTCGGTGTACAGTCCGGCCTGCGGTCCCTCGGTGAGCTGCACGGTCAGCGTGTCGGGCGCCCCCTGCCAGAAGACGGTGTACCAGCGCAGGACCGCCTCCGAAGCCAGCTGGACCGCCAGCACCAGACCGATGAGAATCAGAGCTGTCCGGGCCTGGGTCGTTTTTTGCGGCCACAGGTCGCGGAAAGCGCGCACCAGCAAAAGGATACTGGCCACCGCTGCCACGGTGGAAGCCGACGAGATGGCGTAAAACTTTTGGTTGGATGCCAGGCTGATGGCCACGGCGTACACCATGCCGGGCGCCCACAGCCACCGCAGCAGGCGGCGGTCGGTCTCATCCCCGCCCGTCGCCACCGCAAAGGGCGCGCAGAGGTTGATGGAAAACATGAAGAAATTCAGGTAAGGGTTATCCAGCCAGAAGGAGAGCTGGAATCCCAGCGCCACGGCACAGCTTATCGTCAGATACAGCGCCCGGTGGCTGGTCCGGTTGGCATCCCACCAGCACACAACGGCCAGGACCGCCAGCACCGCAAAGAGCACCGGCGCCGCCGGCGTACAGAAGAACAGCCCGGCGCCGAAACTTTCGGAAGAGCGGTCTGTGCTCTGCAGCATGGTTTTCAGACCCTTTAAAAAGAGGATCGGACCGGTGCGGGTGAAGGTGATCCCCAGGAATACCACCGCCAACGCTGCGATGCCCCCTGTGAACGGCACAAAAAAGGCATTGGCCAGCGTGCGGCGATATAGCCACAGCACCACCAGCACCAGATATCCCAGCGTCAGGAAGGGACAGCAGAGCACCGCCCCTGCAAAGAGTACGCCTGCCGCCACGGTCTGCGCCGTACGGTGGCGCCGCATGGTAACCAGGATGGTTCCGGCCAGTACCAGGAACAGGATGCCCAGGGAATTGTAGGACAACGCGCTGATATTGTACGGCACAAAGAGCAAAAACGCCACCGCAGCCAACGCAGCGCCCACCGGCGTCAGCCTGCGGAGCCGCAGATACAGAAACAGGGAAGCTGCCGTCTGCACCCCCACAAACAAGTACCGGAAGGTAAGCACAATGCCCCGGGTTCCGCCGGCCAGCGTTTCCACCAGCCCCACCAGGGGTGCGGTAAACAGCGCGAAAAATTGTGCCAGGTTCCACTCCTGTGCCACCGGCGCATCCCCGCACCAGAACCGGCGGGCGGTGGCAATATAAAAGGTTTCGTCATAGTAGCCGAAACCGTACCGGCATTTGGCCACCAGCAGCGCCACCGCCAGTACTGCCAGCACCGCAAAGAGAAGATCGCCGCTCCATTTTCCACGAAGTTTCTGCACGGTGGTCCTCCCTCAGTGAAGGAGCAGCAGGCCGACGCCCGCCGTCCCGATGGCCAGCGCCAGCAGCTCGGTGCCCATACTTTTGCGTTCCAGCACCGGGCTGGCCGGATTGTACCACACCTGTACACTCTTGCCTTTCTGGGTATCGTGGTTGAACCAGAAGGAATCGTTGGTTTCCATCTCCAGGCGTTCCCCGTTCACATACACTTCCACCAGGTAACGGTACCCGCCCGCCCCTGCCCGGGGATTGGTGCGGTCCGCCTTGCGGCATTCCAGAATGCGCCCGGGCAGCAGGACCGCCCCCCGGACAGTACGATATTTTTCCCACAGCGTGACGGCGGCCAGCACCAAAAAGACGACGCCCAACACCCGGTAAAAAAGTAACAGTTGAATCGGCATACGATATTTCCCTTTCCCCTTGCCGGAATGGTATGGTATTATAATACAGCCCTTTGCTCAAAGGTGCAAGTGCCCGAATGCTTTTCCTGTTTAAAGTATTGACTAATTTGGGCACATTTGCTAGAATGAGTTTAACAACAGCCCAAACTTAAAACAATTTTACCAAAACAGAAGGAGGCGCCTATGCGCCCGGATACCCCGAACCAAAATGAACGCAGTACCGCTTTATATAAGGCGATTCTGCGGCTGAACAACCTGGACGAATGTATGCAATTTTTTGAAGATCTGTGCGCCGTCACCGAGCTGCGCACCCTGGAGCAGCGCTATGCGGTGGCCGGGTGCCTGTTGGAGGGCAAAGTGTACAGCGAGATCCGCCGGGAGACCGGCGCTTCCAGCGCCACGGTCAGCCGCGTAAACCGCATGCTCAACTACGGCAACGGCAGCGTGGCCGCCAGTGTCCGGGAGGACCTGGCCCGGCGTGCACCGGACAGCGAGGATGCATAAGAAGGAGGAAGACCATGTCCGTTTCCATCACCGAATTTGGAAAAACCACCAGTGGCGTGCCCATTCAACGGGCCGTGCTGAAAAACGACCAGCTGGAAGTCCAGCTTCTCACCTATGCGGCCATCATCCACAAGATTCTGGTGCCCGACCGCAAGGGCAACCCGGTGGATGTGGTGCTGGGCTACAACACCGTTGCCGACTACGAACTGAACACCGACAGCATGGGTGCCGCGGTGGGCCGTTTTGCCAACCGCATCGGCGGAGCACAGTTTCCGCTGTACGAGGAGATCGTCCATGTGACCGCCAACCAGAAGGGCAACTGCCTGCACAGCGGCCTGCACGGTTTCAGCCATACGGTCTTTGATGTGGAGCCCACCCCCGGTGAGGCCGACAGCGTGACCATGACTGCCCGCAGCCCCGCCGGCACCGACGGATTCCCCGGCAATCTGGATCTGGAAATCCAGTACAAGCTGGTAAAAAGCGGGTTGATGATCCGCTATACCGCCACCACCGACGCGCCTACCGTCTGCAACATGACCAACCACAGCTACTTCAACCTCAACGGTCATGCCAGCGGCACCGCCCTGGGGCACCGCATCAGTGTGGATGCCGACGCTTACCTGGAAGCCGACGACACCAGCGTTCCCACCGGGCGCAAGATTCCGGTGGCCGGCACCCCCATGGACTTCACCGAGGAGAAAACCCTGGGGCTGGACATTGAGGCCGACTACCCCGCCCTGAAACAGGCCAGCGGGTACGACCAATGTTACATTATCCGGGACAGTGGCCTGCGGCACGCCGCCTGGGCCACCGGTCCGCTGACCGGCATCCGGATGGAAGTACTGACCACCCTGCCCGGCATGCATCTGTATTCCGCCAACTCCCTGGCGCCGGTCACCGATGGAAAGGAAGGGGCCCAGTATCACAAGCGGGATGCCGTCTGCTTTGAGACGGAGGATTTCCCCGACGCCCCCAACCATCCGGATTTTCCCGACACCACGCTGCTGCCTGGCACCCCCTACAGCTCCACCACCATTTATCGCTTTGATCTGGCTCCGCAGTAATTGGATTGCCTACACCAAAACCGCCCGACGCGTGGTACGTCGGGCGGTTTTTTCTTGGTTCAGGAATCCAGCCGGTACAGCCGGGCACTGTAGGGCTGCAGCTGCAGGTGGATGGTTTCCTCCTGCGCAAGGGTGTAGCTTTCCTTTCCCCAGGGGGTAGTCCCACCCCAGCACTGCCAGTCGCTGTCCAGCAGCAGGGTCAGCTGGCCGGCCGGCACCGTCAGCGGATAGTCCTGCAAAGGTTCGTCCCCAAAGTGGAAGACGGCCACCACGCTGCTCTGCTGCCCTTGCCGCAGAATGGCACAGGCATTGCTTTCCGGATGGTCACAATCCAACCAGCAGAAGGCCTCCGGGTCATATTCCCGGGACCAAAGAGCTTCGTTGTGCAGGTAGGCATGGTGCAAAGCCTGCCGGAAATGGCGGAAGGCATCGTGGTTGGGGTAGGCCAGAACCATCCAGTCCTGTTCCCTGCCCTCGTCCCATTCCCGCAACTGGGCGAACTCATTGCCCATAAAGTCCAGCTTCTTGCCGGGATGCACCATCATATACAGGTACAGGGCCCGGGCCTGGGGGAATTTTCCCTCATAGTCGCCGTACATTTTCTGGACGATGGTGGCCTTGCCGTGGACATTTTCATCATGGCTGAAGGGCAGGATATAGTGTTCGTTCCAGGCATACAGCATCGAAAAAGTCAGCCGCCCCAGATTTTCCTTGCGCTCCTCGCTGGTCTTTTTGAAGTAGTCCAGGGTATCGTTCATCCACCCCAGATCCCACTTGTAGTCAAAGCCCAGACCGCCGTATTCCACCGGCGCGGTCACCTTGGGATAGTTGCTGGAATCCTCGGCAATGAGGATGGCAGTGGGATGCCGTTGCTGCAAGCCCCGGTTCATCCCTTTCAGGAATTCCAGCGTGGAGCCGTTGACGCCCCGGGCCGGATCTCCCTGCCAGAAGATCAGCCGGGAGACCGCATCCATCCGCAGACCGTCGGCATGGAAGACCCGCAGCCAGTAGTCGGCGCAGGACTGCAGAAAAGACCGGATCTCGCCCCGGGAATGCATAAAGTTGCAGCTGCCCCATTCGCTCTGCCCTACCGCGGCAGCGGGATACTCGTAGAGCGGGGTGCCGTCAAAGGTTTTCAGACCGTAGTCATCCACCGCAAAATGCACCGGCACAAAATCCAGAATGACACCAATCCCCTGCAGGTGGCAGGCATTGATGAACTGCACCAGCTGGTCGGGGGTGCCATACCGACTGGTGGGCGCATAAAAGCCGGTGATCTGGTACCCCCAGCTGCCGTCAAAGGGGTGCTCCGCCAACGGCATCAACTCAATATGGGTATAGCCGTTCTCCTTACAGTAGGCGGGCAGCTGTTCGGCCAGCTCGGTATAGCTGTACCAACTGCCGTCCGGCTTGCGCTTCCAGCTGCCGGCATGCACTTCGTAGATGTTCAGCGGCCGGTCAAAGCCCTTGGTGCGCCGGGCCATCCATTCCCCGTCGGTAAAACCCGTCGGCGGGGCGGTGATGATGCTGCGGCCGTCGGGGCGCAGGGTCATGGCAAACCCATAGGGATCACAGTGCGCCACCGTGCCGCCGTCCGCCCCGGTGATCTGATACTGATATGCCATGCCGGGCACTGCGCCGGGCACTTCCACTTCCCAAACGGCGGAGCGGGTCTGGCTCAGGTCTGCCCGGCCGAAATCCCCCTCCACCCGGACACAGCGGGCCGCCGGCGCCCACACGGCAAAGCGGGTGCCGTTTTCTGTGGGATGGGCGCCGAAAAACTCGTAGGCATCAAAGGTGTGGCCGGTATAAAAATCCTGCAGTTCCATCACAAGCTTCTCCTGTTATGTTGTAATAGAATTTTTTCATCGGTGAGTAAAAAAATTGTACCATACCCGCCGGTATGGTACAAGCACATTTTTGAACACGGTGTTCAGATTTTCAGAATTGTTTTGGCAATGTTGAAATAGACCAGCAGGGTGGTGGTATCCACAATGGTGGTGATGAGGGGCGAAGCCATGACCGCCGGGTCAATCTTGAGCTTCTGTGCCAGCACCGGCAGCACACCGCCAATGAGCTGGGACAGCAGCACCGTGCAGGTCAGGGTCAGGCAAACCACCAGTGCCACCGGCGCCGAGACCCGGTCAAAAAGCAGCAGCTTGCCGAAGTTGCACACAGACAGCGTCAGGCCGCAGAGCAGGGCCACCCGGCATTCCCGCCACAGAATCCGGGGCAGGTCATGGGGTTTGATGTCCCCCACCGCCATGCCGCGGATGATGGTGGAGGTACTCTGGCTGCCCGCGTTGCCGCCGGTATCGGTCAGCATGGGGATGTAGGCGGTCAGCACGGTGACGGCTGCCAGGGCGCTTTCGTACCCGCGGATGACCAGGCTGGAGAAGGTAGCGCTGATCATCAGGAAAACCAGCCAGGGTGCCCGGCTCTTGTACAGATCCCACATGGACTGCTTGAAGTAGGGCTTGTCGGAGGGGCCGATGGCGTTCATCTTGGCAAAGTCCTCGCTGGCCTCATCCTGCAGGATGGAGATGGCGTCGTCGATGGTGACGATACCCACCAGCCGCTTCTCGGCATCCACCACGGGGATCGCCAGGAAGCCGTATTTTTCAAACAGCTGAGAGACTTCCTCCTGGTCGGTGGTGGTGGACACGCTGACCACGTTGGTGTCCATCAGGTCCCGGATGGGCCGCTTGGGATCCTTTTCCAGCACCAGGGCGCGCAGCGAAACCACTCCGATGAGGGTGCGGTCCCTGTCGGTGACATAGCAGTTGTTGATGGTCTCCTTGTCGATGCCGTTGGCCCGGATGGAGTCCATAGCCTGGGTCACCGTCATCTCGGGGCGCAGTTCCATGAACTCGGTGGTCATGACGCCGCCGGCGGAATCCTCCGGATACTGGAGCAGTTCGTTGATCATGCGGCGGGTCGCGGGTTCGGCCTGAGCCAGAATGCGTTTGACAACGCTGGCGGGCATCTCCTCCACCAGATCCGTCGCATCGTCGACGAACAGCTCATCCACCACGGCTTTCAGTTCCTTATCGGTCAGGCCGTCAATGAGGTTCTGCTGGGTTTCGGGGGTCAGTTCGGCAAAAATTTCCGCAGCCAGGTCCTTGGGGCACAGGCGGAACAGCACCGGCAGTTTTTCCGGCGGCAGGTCCTCAAATACGGCGGCAAGGTCGGGGGCGGGCAAGGTTTCCATCACATCACGCAGGCTCTGGTACTTTTTCGCGTCATCCAGATTGGCCAGCATGGTTTTCAACGTCAGGATTGCGGTATCAGACATAAAAAAGCTGCCTCCTTTTCGGCGGCAGCCTGGTCCATGTTTTTTGGGGCAATGCAAAGCACAGCCCAACCCGCGCGCATACTACGCCCAGGGCAAGGCTTCTCCCCAACACAATTGGATGGCTGCCGTATTGATACTTCGGTACACAGGACTTGGACTACTGGGCGTATCCATGGCAACCACCTCTCTTTTTGTTACAATCTCATATTGGGATTTCATACCCGGTTATACTGTACCACCCCGGAGCGTGGTTCGTCAAGCCCAAATTTTACATTTTTACAAGAAAAATGCCCATGTCCGCACAGGACATGGGCAAAGGGGAAATACAACTTCCGTTACATTACAAGTTCCCGGAAATAATGGGTGTTTACACTCTGATCCTGCTCGGCCAAATTAGCAATGCAGGTGTCCAGCGTGTGGGCCACATCATCCAGACTGCGCCACTGGGCGGCCTGGGGTTTGACTTCCCGCTCCAGCCAGGGCGCAATCTCGGTATGGGAACAGGCGCCCTCGATGAGGTAGGCGCCTTCCCGGGCGGGCTGGGTCTGGGGCACATACTGTTCGGCACTGCCCAGGGTGGTCAGCACAAACTGCCCTTTCCGGTTACGGCCGCCCACCAGCAGTCGGACTCCCACCGGCTGGACCCGCACCGAGGGCGCTTTCTGGCGCAGAATCTTGACGATTTTTTCCAGCGTCAGGTACTGCGTTTCGTATTCATCCAGCGCGTTGATGATCTGCACGGCAGCCAGGGTATCCCCCGCAAAGCCCACCAACACGTTGCGGTTCACCTTGCGCACCTTGGGCAGATCCTCGTTGAGGACCTTGGGGGACTGACCGGTGATGGGTTCCTCCACCAGACGGCCGTCACTGACCATGGCGCAGAAGGATTCCCCGCAGACGGCTAAAATCGCACTCATAACAAACTTCCTTTCCAGACGGGCTTCCCTTTGCCGGGCCGACCGTCCACAAAAAACGGGGCGCACCGCAAGGTGCGCCCCGCGCAAAATCCATTTACTTGCTGATCTTGAGCAGATCGGCACCCGGCTCCACCGCGCCGGAAGCCACCAGTTCCACGTCCTTGAAATCGTCGGTGTTGGTGACGACGGTGATGACCACGGCGGGATGGTTGGCCGCAGCGATCTTGTCCAGGTCCATCTCCAGCAGAAGCTGGCCCTGCTTGATCTTGTCGCCTTCCTTGACCTTGGGGCTGAAACCGTCGCCCTTCATCTCGACGGTATCCACGCCCACGTGGATCAGCACTTCAACACCGCCCACGCCCTGGATGCCCAGTGCATGGCCGCTGTCCGGCGCCTGGGTGATGGTACCGGCAATGGGGGCGTACACTTTGCCCTCGGTGGGATCAATGCCGCAGCACTTGCCCAGAATGCCCTGAGCGAACACTTCATCGGGAATCTGTTCCATAGGAACAATCTTGCCTTTGGCGTCCGCCACCAGCGTCATCGGAAAAGAAGGGGCTGCCGGAGTGGGTTCCGGCGTTTTTTTCAAAAAGTCAAAAAATCCCATGATGTAAACTCTCCTTTTATCAGACCCGCGGCGCGGGCGCATGGTATGATAATATTATAACGCAGTCCTTTGCAGAAAGCAACGAAAATTTACATCTATAATAGATCTTTGACTGCCCGGATGGCCTGCCAGGTGATGGCTGCCATCTCGGCGGGCGGGGGCTGATACCCCTGTTCCTGCCAGGCTGCAATGCTGCCAAAACAGCCGTTGATGGCAAAGGCCAGCAGGAATTGCTGCCGCGGGGTGCCGCCATCCACCGTCAGTTGCCCCAGACACCGTTTGGCGATCATGTCTTTGGCACTGCGGGTAAATTCCGACTCCCAGCTTTTGCCGTACAGTGCCCGGCAAACGTCGGGGTTTTCGTTGAGATAGTTGAAGAGCGCCACCAGGGCCGGCGGCACGTCGTCCTGGGAGATGTTGGGTACCAGGGCATCCATCAACTCACACAGATGGTCCAGCTGTGCAGCCTCCATCTGCTCCATCAGGGCATAGATGTCCGCATAGTGAAAATAAAATGTGCCACGGCTGATTCCGGCCTGTTCCGTCAATTCGCGAACCGTGATCTCCCGCAGATCCTTTTGCTGTAACAGCCGGATCAACGCCTGATACAACCGCTGCTTGGTCATGCGCACACTGCGATTGGCGTCGCCTTTGGCGTTCATCGCATGCACCACCTTTCAAGGGAACTTCGGAGCAAGTTATTTATACATAAAGCATAGCGTTTTTGGTCATAAATGTCAAGTTTTTTCCAACATTCATTGCAATTATGTGCATTTTGTCATAGTATAACTGCATGTTTTGCATCTTGAGAAAAACGTGGTACAATGGCAACAAAGAGAAAACAGCCGTTTTTCTTTGTGGAAACAAAAGGAGGTTTTTGGGATGACGCTGGACCGCCGCCGGGCGCTGCAGGCTTTTGCCGATTACGCCGCCCATTACAATGCCGAGGATCCCAAGGTCAAGCTGAAGATTGATCACACCTACCGCGTGGCCGCCCTGTGCGACCGTATCGCCGCCAGTCTTGCCCTGCCCCGTTCCGAAGTGGATCTGGCCTGGCTGTGCGGACTGTTGCACGATGTAGGCCGTTTTGAACAGCTGCGGCAGTACGGCACCTTCAACGACGCCCAATCCATTGACCATGCCGCCATGAGCGCCAAGGTCCTGTTTGAGGAAGGGCACATCCGGGAGTATCTGGACGAAGCCGCCGAGGATGCCTTGCTGCAAACCGCCGTGGCGTGGCACAGTGCCTATCGCCTGCCCGACGACCTGGATGACCGGACCCGACAGTTCTGCCAGATTCTGCGGGACGCCGACAAGGTGGATATTTTGCGGGTAAACGTGGAAGTTCCCATGGAGGAGATCTACAACGTTTCCACCCAGGCGTTACGGCAAAGCCCCGTCAGTCCCGCCGTGGTACAGGCCTTCTATGAACACCACTGTGTGCTGCGCAGCCTCAAGCAGTATCCCGCCGACAACGCTGTGGGGCATGCTTCCCTGGTGTTTGAGCTCTGCTATCCCGAAAGTTTGCGGGCGGTGGCCCAGCAGGGCTGGCTGTGGAAACTGCTGGCCTTCCCCACCGACAACGCCGAGACCTCCGAAACCTTTGCCGCCCTGCGCAGCGAAATGCAGCGTTGGCTGACGGAGCACCTTTCCTGACCCTTTATCATCCACAAAAAAGCAGCCGCCCGCAGGCGGCTGCTTTTGGTTTTTATCGGTCAGATCAGACCCTGCACCAGAATCACCACGATAAGCAGGGGCAGCACAAACTGGAAGTACGGCTTGAACATCCGGGGCATCTTCAGGCCCTTGCCGGTGTTGCACTCCTCCATGTACTTGTCGTAGCCCCAGCCCCAGCGGCTGACGCAGAACAGCAGGTAGACCAGGCTGCCAATGGGCAGCAGCAGGTTGGAGACAAGGAAGTCCTCGATGTCCAGAACCTGGCCGCCGGCGGGCGCATTGGGCAGCGGCACCGAGAAGTACCACAGGTTGTAGCCCAGCACGCAGGGCAAGCTGGCCAGCAGGATGAAGATGCAACAGACCACCGTGGCCTTTTTCCGGGTCCAGCCAAAGCAGTCGATGCAGCTGGCCATGATGTTTTCAAAGACCGCCAGCACGGTGGTAAAGCTGGCAAAGGTCATGAACAGGAAGAACAGCGCGCCCCAGAGCCGACCGCCCACCATATTCACAAAGACGCGGGGCAGCGTCTGGAAGATCAGCGAGGGACCGGCGTCGGGCTGCACCCCAAAGGCAAAGCAGGCCGGGAAGATGATCAGGCCGGACATCAGAGCCACAAACGTGTCCAGCGCGCAGATCCGGACGGCCTCGCCGGGAAGGGTGTGCTCCTTGGTCATGTAGCTGCCGAAGATCTCCATGGCCGCAATACCCAGGCTGAGGGTGAAGAACGACTGGTTCATGGCCGCCGTAATCACGTTGCCCAGTCCCACTTCGGACGCCCGCTGCAAATCGGGCAGCAGGTAGAAGGCCAGACCCTCCTTGCCGCCCTCCAGAAGGACGCTGTTGACGGCCAGCACCACAATCAGCACCAGCAGGGCCAGCATCATCCATTTGGAGATCCGCTCCAGACCTTTCTGCAGTCCGAAGGAGCAGACCAGGAAGCCGCCCAGCGTGATGATGGCCATGAAAACCGTCAGTTCCACGGGGTTGCCCAGCATGGCGCTGAACACCCCGTCCACCGCACTGTTTTCGATTCCTTCAAAGGCGCCGGTGGCAAACTTGTAGAAGTAATCCAGCATCCAGCCCGCCACGGTGGTGTAGTACATCATCAACAGGCAGCAGCCGATAATGCAGAACCAGCCGTGGATATGCCATTTGCTGTCCTTGGGTTCCAGTGCCTGGTACGCCCGCACCGCACTCTGCCGGCTGGCACGGCCCACCGCCAGTTCCATCGTCAGCACCGGCACCCCCATGATGACCAGGAACAACAGGTAGAACAGCACAAAAATGCCACCGCCGTTGGCACCGGCCATCCAGGGGAACTTCCAGACGTTGCCAATGCCGATCGCACAACCGGCACTGACGAGAATGAAGCCGAGGCGGGAGGCAAAATGCTCCCGCTGTTTTTGAGATTCCATAGTTTTCCTTCCTTCCTCACACGAATTCGTCCCATTATAGCGCATTTTTCCTGTCATTGCAAGGTTTACCCGTCTGTGCTATAATGAACGGTATGCCATCGAAAGGAGAGTTTCCTATGATTCGTTTTGAGTGTGATTACGGCGAGGGTGCCGCCCAGCCGGTCCTGGATCTGCTGCAAAAGACCAACCTGGAGCAGACCCCCGGCTACGGGGAGGACGAGTATTGCGCCGCAGCCGCCGACAAGATCCGCGCGCTGTGCGACGCCCCCGATGCCGCCGTACATTTTTTTGTGGGGGCCACCCAGGCCAACCTGACGGTGATTGCCGCCGCGCTGAAACCCTGGCAGGGCGTCCTGTGCGCCGAGACCGGCCACATCCATGTGCACGAGACCGGCTCCATTGAGGCCACCGGCCACAAATGCCTGCCGCTGCCCGCCACCGCCGGCAAGATCACCGCGGCCCAGATCCGCGCTGCGGTGGAGGCGCACCGCGCCAACCCCACCCATGAGCATGAGGTGCAGCCGGGCATGGTGTATCTGTCCAACCCCACCGAGGTGGGCACCCTCTACTCCAAAGAGGAACTGACCGACATCTCGGCCACTTGCTACGACCTGGGTCTCTATCTGTTTGTGGACGGTGCCCGGATGGCCTATGGCCTCATGAGCCCCGCCAACGACCTGACGCTGCAGGACTACGCTGCCCTGTGCGACGTCTTCTACCTGGGCGGCACCAAATGCGGTGCCTTGTTCGGGGAGGCCGTGGTCATCACCAACGACGATCTGAAACAGGACTTCCGTTATGCCATCAAACAGCATGGCGGCATGCTGGCCAAGGGGCGGCTGCTGGGGCTCCAGTTCCTGGCTCTGCTGGAGGGCGAGGACGGCAGCGGCTGCAGCCCCTATTTTGCCCTGGCCGCCGAGGCCGACCGGCAGGCCCTGGCCATCCGCGATGCCTTCACCGCCAAGGGCATTGCCCTGCTGCAGGACTCCCCCACCAACCAACAGTTCTTTGTGTTGCCCGATGCCTGGTATGACGCCCTGGCTCAGCGATATGCCATGAGCGGCATGGGCAAACCCGACGCCGACCACACGGCGGTGCGCATCTGCACCAGCTGGGCCACCCGCCCCGAGGCAGTTGCCCAGTTGATTGCCGACGTACAGGCACTGTAAAATTTCCATACAAAGCAAACGCACCTCAGCAGCACAAGCTACCGGGGTGCTTTTTGCATCTATTCAAATGGCGCGAAGCCTTGTTGGTTGTCTGCGCCGGACCGGGGCGAATGCCTCTGGCATGGTCCGACAGCAGTAATCGGGTCTTGGGTTGCTTACCTTGACTTCCCTTATAGTATATCCTCAGATTGTGTCCGAGTTGTCACGCCATTTTGAACCTTTTATGAATTCGGAAAATTTTGGAGCCGTCGGTTCACCGCTGGATGCGCTTGTCACAGCGCACCGCCAGCCGGGTACCCACAGTCTGCAGGATCTGAACCAGGATAACCAGCAGCACGGTGGCAAAAATCTCCAGCACAACATTAAAGCGGTAGTAGCCGTAGTTGATGGCGATCTTGCCCAGACCGCCGCCGCCGATGATGCCCGCCATGGCGCCGTACCCCATGATGGTGGTGGTGGCGATGGTCACGTTGGAAACCAGGCTGGGCAGACTTTCGGGAATCATCACCTTGGTGATGATCTGCAGCGGTGTGGCGCCCATGCTCTGGGCCGCCTCAATAACACCGGCGTCCACCTCCCGCATGCTGGTTTCCACCAGGCGGGAGACAAAGGGGAACGAGGCAATGACCAGCGGCACAATGGAAGCGGTGGTGCCGATGGAGGTGCCCACAATCAGGCGGGACAACGGAATGACGATGATCATCAGAATCAGGAAGGGCACACTGCGCAGCAGGTTGATGACCACGTTGAGCAGGCTCATCACCCAGCGGGGCAGCGGACGCACACCGCCCGGTTCCCCGGTGACCAGACAGACTCCCAGCGGCAGGCCGATGACCAGCGCCAACAGGGTGGAAACCACAGTGGACCAGATGGTCTCCCAGGTTTCAAAGGGAATGGTGGGCAGGATCTGCAAAAAAGTCGCCCACTCTTTGCTTGCCAGCAATGCATCCATCAGCCGTTCACCTCCTCATACGTGATACCGGGGTAGTGCTGGATATACTCGATGGCCTTGTCGGCCGTTTCATCCTCCGGCAGGGCCAGCAGCATGCTGCCCAGCGTCTGCCCGTTGACGATGCGGGTATCCGCCGCCAGGATGGAGACCAGCGCCCCGCATTGCAAGACCAGGCTGGCCACCAGCGGCTTGTCGGTGGTCTGGGTGCCGTTGAAAGCCACCCGCACCAGCCGGTGACCGGGCAGGGCTTCGGCCTTGGGGGCGCCGGCCGGGTAAACCAGCCGCCGGGCCGCCGCGGAAGTGGGATGGCTGAAGATGGCCTGGACCTCCCCTTCCTCCACCACGGTGCCTTCGTCCAGGATGGCCACCCGGTTGCAGATCTCCTCCACCACGCTCATCTGGTGGGTGATGACCACCACCGTGATGCCCAGTTCCCGGTTGATCTTCTGGATCAGCTGCAGGATGGCATGGGTGGTGTTGGGATCCAGGGCACTGGTGGCCTCGTCACAGAGCAGGACCTTGGGATCGGTGGCCAGGGCGCGGGCAATGGCGATGCGCTGCTTTTGACCGCCCGAGAGCTGGGCCGGGTAGGAATCCGCCTTGTCGGGCAGACCCACCAGTTCCAGCAGTTCCCGGGCACGGGCCTCGGCTTTTTCCCGGGGCACCTTGGCCAGTTCCATCGGGAACATGATGTTGCGCAGGCAGGTACGCTGCATCAGCAGATTGAACTGCTGGAAGATCATCGTGATATCCCGCCGGGCAGACCGCAATTCTGCAGGACTGAGCTGCTGCATCTGGCGGCCTTCCACCACCACGTGGCCCTCGTCGGGGCGTTCCAGCATATTGATGCAGCGGACCAATGTGGATTTGCCTGCGCCGGACATGCCGATGATGCCGTAGATATCCCCGTCCCGGATGGTCAGGTTGATATCGTTGAGCGCCACCACCGTGCCGCCTTTTGTGGCAAACCGCTTGGTCAGGTGTTGTAATTCGATCATGGGTTTTCCCCCTCATTCTACAATAGGGAACGGGATTTTCCCCCGTTCCCTATTGATTGTACCTTACCGGCCGTACCGTTGCAAGGTTTTTCCCTGGTTTTCTTTAGAAAAGGGCCACCACGGCGCCGTCATAGGTCTCGTTGATGAAATCCTTGACTTCCTGGCTCTTCAGCGCAGCCAGCAGAGCCTGAATGGCGGGATCGTTTTCGTTGCCTTCCTTGACCACCAGTACGTTGGCATAGGTCTGGGCAGCCTCAGACTCCGCATCCTCGGTAGCCAGGGCGTCGGTGCCCACCGAGAAACCGGCTTCCAGCGCGTAGTTGCCGTTCATGACCGCGTAGTCCACGTCGGCCAGCGTGCGGGGCAGCTGGGCAGCTTCCAGCTCCTCCACCTGCACATTGTGGGGATTTTCGGTGATGTCGTTGACGGTGGCGGTCAGACCGGCATCTTCCCGGATGGTGATGATACCCTGGGCAGCCAGCAGCTGCAGGGCGCGGGCCTCGTTGGTGGTGTCGTTGGGCACCGCGATCACAGCGCCGTCGGGGATTTCGTCCAGGCTCTGGCTCTTGCCGGGGTAAATGCCCAGCGGCTCGTAGTGGATGTCGCCCACACTGACCAGGTGGGTGCCGTTCTCCTCATTGAAGGAATCCAGGTAGGGCTGATGCTGGAAGTAGTTGGCGTCCACCTCGCCGCTCTCGGTGACCATGTTGGGCTGCACATAGTCGCTGAACTCGATGATGTCCAGCGTGATGCCCTGCTCGGCCAACAGGTCCTTGGCCACGTTCAGGATCTCGGCATGGGGCGTGGGAGAAGCCGCCACCTTGATGGTGGTGCCGGCCAGGTCGCTGCCGGTCTCGGCGGTGGAAGCGGCCTCGCCGGAGGCGGCCGCCGAGGAAGCGGCGGAAGAAGTGGAAACAGAAGCGGAAGAGCCGCAGGCGGCAAGGCTCAGGGCCAGCGCGCCGGCCAGGGTAGCGGAAATCAGCTTTTTCATGGTTGTGTTCTCCTTTTTGTTGTTTGGTTTTGTGGTGTCTGTGTGCAGGCAGGTCCCTCCCCTGCTGTCACATTCGCACACCGGGCTGTTTGTAAACCGGACCACGTTCCATTACAATGTTCCTCCTTACAGGATTGGCGCCAAAAGAAAAGCGGGGCACCGAACGGCTTCGGCGCCCCGCTGTGTTTCTTTCGTTATGCGCCCAAATTTGCGCACGAGAAAGCAAGCACAGGCTGCCGAAGCAAACTGCACATGCACATCATCATGCCAAAACGGTTGCTGCAGGTCATCGCCGGTGCTCCTTTCCACACAAATTCGGTAAGCCAACAGAGGCTTCTCTGGCTATGAGTATAGCCCGGTTTGGCTGTGCTGTCAACACTTTTTGCATAAATGGGAGAATTTTTCAGTATTTTATACAAAGGATGTGAAAAATACGCAAAAGGGTTGCCAATTTCCTACAAATATGGTATGGTAATAGTATTCCAATACTATAGAAAGAGGCACCCGGATGAAATTTTCGACCCGCGACCGTTATGCATTGCGGCTGATGGCTGAGCTGGCCAATCACCCCGATGCACTCGTTCCCCTGAAAGAGATCAGCGAAACCCAGCAGATCAGCCTGAAATATCTGGAGCAGATCATCACCCCGCTGGCCAAGGCAGGTCTGGTGGCCAGTGTGCGCGGAGCCCAGGGCGGCTATCGCCTGGCGCGCCCCGACACCGACATCACCGCCGGGGAGATTCTGCGCGCAGTGGAGGGCGAACTGACCGCCATCCCCTGCCTGGGCGCCAACGCCGAATGTCCCCGCCGCAACCAGTGCCAAACGCTGGACTTCTGGTGCGGGCTCAACGATCTGATCAACCAATACGTGGACGGTATTACGCTGGCCAAACTGCGTACCATGAACCGCAACCAAGACTGAACAAAACCACCCCCGCTTTTCCGGAAGGGAAAGGCGGGGGTGGTTTTTATCAGGATGTGCTGCCGTCCGAAACACTTTCCGGCGCAGCTTCGGCACTGGTGGTTTCGCTGGAAGAGGCCGGTGTCTCCGGGGCAGGTTCCGGTGTCGGTGCCGGCGTGGGGGCTTCGGTAGGTACAGGGGTCGGCGCCGGGGTGGGTTCCGGCGTCGGCACAGGCGTGGGTTCCGGCGTCGGCACAGGCGTGGGTTCCGGGGTGGGAGCCGGTGTAGGATCGGGCTGCGGCTCCGGGGTAGCCGGTTCCGGGGTGGGTTCCGCCGGGGCCTCGGTAGGCGCCACAGTGGGTTGCTGGATAGGTGCCGGCGCGGGCGTGGCCTCAATCCAGCTTTCCGACGAGGAGGTGCTTTCACTCTGGGTCGCATAGGAGCTGGCCGAGGAGGTGGACGTCACCGTGGAGGCCGTCGAGACCGACACGTCCTTATCCCCGATATGCTTAGCCACATTCTTGACGGTGGGACGGTCATCCTCGGTGATATAGCTGTGGGTGCGCACATAGGTAAAGAGATCTTCCATGGCTGCCTTGGTCAGGTGGATGCCGTCGCTGGACTCCACATACCCGCTCTTGGCGTAGCCGGTGGAGGCATCCTTCAGCACCTCGGCGCTGTTAAGGAACTTCCAGTCGTTTTCCTTGCACATTTCCACCAGGGCCTTGTTGTACTCGTCCACCTGGGTCTGGGTCAGGTTCTGGTTGGAATGTTTCTGGCCCAGCGGCGGGATGGAATTGACGATGATATCCACGCTGGGATAGGCTTCTGCGATGGTCTTGATGCCTTCCGCATAGGCTTCCACAAATTTGTCCGCCGAATAGCTGGGGCTCAGGTCGTTGGTACCGAAGGTGAGAATTACCCGCTTGGGCTGCATCAACGAGACCGCCTTGGCCATGGTGACATAGTTGGAATAGCCCTGCAGCTGTACGCAGGCATAGGTGGCCAGGGACTTGGCGCTCATGCCCACCGAGCCGATGGCATTGTCGTAGGTACAGTAGTCAAACATCCGGTACATGCGGGCGGTGTTGCTGTCCCCCAAAAAGAGGGTCTCATCCACATAGGTCTGGCCGGCGTCATCGCTCTTCTCCAGAATGGTGGAGGTGTACTGGGTATGATCAATGGTATTCTGGTCCTTGTCGTACCCGCTTTCTGTCACCAGGGATTCACTGGCGGAGTCGGATGCCGAATCCGCGTCGGAAGTTCCCAGGGAACTCAGCCCTCCCACCAGCACAAAGGAAATGGCCACCGAAATCAGCAGCATCAGACTGCAAATTCCCATCACGATGTACATTTTGCTGCGTGCGTCCAGCGGTGTTTTATTCCCGTTTTTCTTTTTCCTGCTTGCCATCGCGTATCCTTTCATCTAAAAGGCTTGCCTGTAAGCTCTATTTGTGTACATACATCGTTTATTTTACACTATTTTTATCCCGAGCGCCAGTCTTTTCGCAATTTTTACATATTTTAGCGTCGTACACACAAAAAACGGCCCCTGCCAAGGCAGGGGCTGCAAGGGGAAGATTATTCTGCTTTGGGCAACAGGTGGGCACGCTGCAGGGCAGGCTCCAGGGCCAGGTAAAGCACCACCGCGCAGACGGTGGAAAGCAGCGAGTTGACCAGCGTGACACCACCCGTAATCTTGATAAAGATGGTGGCCACTTCCGCCGGCTGACCAAAAATGTACCGGTCCCGGAAATACCCCACCAGCGGGTCGGTGAACACATTGACCAGCAGGCCGCTGAAGGCACTGGCCGTGACCGCCGCCAGATAGGGCCCGCGTTGGGCGCGGGACCGGCTGCCCAACCGGAAGATTTTGTGGGCGGTGGCACCGCAGACCAGACCGATGATAAATTTGAGGATGAAGGTGGTGAAGGCATAGCCCGGGTCCCCGGCGATCACATCGGCCAACGCCAGGCCGATGGCACCTGCCAGACCGCCCGACACACCGTCCAGCAGCATGGCGGTCAGGGCCGTGAAGGTATTGCCCAGATGAAAGGAGGAACCGCCCGCGAACGGAATGCGGAAAAACTCATAGGCCACAAAACTCAGCGCCGCCATGACGCCCACCACACTGATTTTTTGTACGGTGAACCGGGTCCTGGTCAGCGCCGCAATAAGCAGCGCCGCCGCCACCGCGCCAAACAACAGCAACCACATCGTTGCAGTATCCATAGGTAAAACACACTCCCTAACTCGAAATTTCCGTGCTGCGCAAAAACACGGTTGACAAATCTGTTCCTGCAGGGTATGCTCCTATTATAGCGCGTTCTGGCTCTGGTTAAATGCCCAGTTTTTGATTTTTTTATGGGGCCAGTTGGAGGTTTTGCCCATGATCGAACTGCACAACGAAGACAAGATGCCTCTGTACGAACAGCTGTATGCCACCCTGGCCGATGAGATCCGCACTGGCACCCGTGCCCCCGGCACCCCGCTGCCGGGGCGCCGCACCATGGCGGCTCAGCTGGGCATCAGCGTCAACACGGTGGACGCTGCCTATCAGATGCTGGCGGCAGAGGGATTAGCGGAGGCCCGCCCCCGCAGCGGGTTTTATGTGCAAAAAACCTACGGCATGCTGCACAGCCCTGCGGCCCGCCCCAAGACGGCACCGCCCTCTCCGGTCCCCGTATCGGGACGTCCCCGGTTTGACCTTTCCACCGGCAGCGTGGACACCGCTCTCTTCCCCGCCCGCAGCTGGGGACGAATCCAGAAGGAACAGCTCTACCAGCGTCCCGAGTTATTGCAGCGCGGCGAAATGCAGGGGGATGAGTCGCTGCGTGTCCAGATTGCCCGCTATCTTTCGGCTTATCGTGGCGTGGACTGCACCCCCGAGCAGATTGTGGTGGGCGCGGGCATTGAATATCTGCTGGGCTGTGTGGCCCATCTGTTTGCGGGCGGCCGGGCGGCGGTGGAAAACCCCGGCTATTCCCGCACCCGGGTGGTTCTGCAGAACAGTGGCATCGACTGCACGCTGGTGGACATTGACCAGGGTGGCTTGTCGGTGGCCGGGCTGGAAGCCAGCGGCGCCAATCTTTGTTACCTGACCCCCAGCCACCACTTTCCCACCGGCGTGACGATGCCGGCGCCCCGCCGCGCCCAGATCCTGGCCTGGGCCGCCGCCCGCTCAGGACGATACATTCTGGAGGACGACTACGACTCGGAGTTCCGTTTTGACACCCGTCCCCTACCCAGCCTGCAGGGAATGGCCGGTCCCGACGGGCCGGTGGTCTATCTGACCACCTTCTCCAAGAGTCTGGCCCCCGGCATCCGTATCGCCTGCATGGTCCTGCCCCGGGATCTGCTGGCCCGGTACCGGCAGGACTTTGCGGTCTATGCCAACACGGTGAGCCGTTTTGAACAACAGACCCTTTGCGCCTTCATGGCAGACGGCTATTTTACCCGCCATCTGGCCCGGATGCGTCTGGTCTATAAACGCCGGATGGAAGCCTTTGCTGCGGCGCTGCGGCAGGCGCTGCCCGGCGTGACGCTGGGCGGTGTGCACAGCGGCCTGCACTTTTTGCTCACCTTGCCCGGGGCCGGCGGCGAAGGGGCCATGGTGGCAGCCGCCGCCCGGGAAGGGGTACGGCTGCGGGGTCTGAGCGAATACTACCTGGCACGCCCCGAGCAATGCCCGCCCGATACGGTGGTAGCCGGCTACTCGGCCCTGCGGGAGGAAGATATTCCGGCTGTGGCGGACGCCCTGGCCCGGGCCTGGATTCCATAACAAAAAACGAGGGACGACGCATGTCGTCCCTCGTTGGCATGTAGGGGGAATTATTTGGCGGCGGCTCCACCGGAGATTTCCTGAATGGCCGCCACGGTGGCCGCCAGGTTCTGCATATCGCTGGGCACGATGAGCTTGGTCGCCTTGCCGTCGGCCACTTTCTCCATGGCTTCCATGCTGCGCAGGGCCAGGAAGTTGTGGTTGGGGTTGGCCTCGTTGATCAGACGGATGGCATCGGCCTGAGCTTTCTGGACCGTCAGCAATGCCTGGGCCTCACCTTCGGCCTCACGGATGCGCTGCTGCTTGACAGCTTCGGCCCGCAGAATGGCGGATTCCTTCTCGCCTTCGGCACGGGTGATGGCAGCCTGCTTTTCACCTTCTGCCAACAGGATGGAAGCGCGCTTCTCGCGGTCCGCCTTCATCTGTTTTTCCATGGCCTGACGGATTTCCAGCGGCGGTTCGATGTTTTTCAGTTCCACCCGGTTGACCTTGATACCCCAGCGGTCGGTGGATTCGTCCAGGCTGGCGGTGATACGGGTGTTGATGGCATCCCGGCTGGTCAGCGTTTCGTCCAGCGTCATGGAGCCGATGATGTCACGCAGGGTGGTGGCGGACAGATTCTCAATGGCCTGGATGGGGCGGTTGACACCGTAGGCGTACAGCTTTGCGTCAAACACCTGGAAAAAGACCACCGTGTCGATCATCATGGTGACATTGTCCCGGGTGATGACCGGCTGGGGCGGGAAGTCTGCGGCTTCCTCCTTGAGGGAGACCTTGCGGGAAACCCGCTCCACAAAGGGGGTGCGGATGTGCAGGCCGGCGCCCCAGGTATCCTTATAGACACCCAGCCACTCGGTGACATAGGCGTTGGACTGGGGCACGATGACGATGCACCGCACCAAAATAATCAGGACGACGATCAGCAGGATCGCAAAAATCAGCAAACCCATAAAAAACCTCCTTTTCCTTTTGGACAAATCAGGCGGTGGCTGTTTCCACAGTCACCGGACAAACAATAAGTACCGCTCCGTCCACGTCGGTGACACGGCAGGGCGTGCCTTCCGGCATAAGGGTCTCGGCGCGGGCCTGCCAGTCCAGGCCATCCACCCGGACGCGGCCCAGGTATCCCGGGCGGATATCCACCAGCACCACGCCCTGCTTACCGATGGTCAGCGGCGAGCCGTTGGTCACCGGAGCTTTGCGTTCCTTGCGGCGTTTGGCGAGAGTGGGCACCATGACGAGCAGCGCAATGGCCGAAACCACCGCAAAGATCGCCGCTTCCATGGGCAGGGACTGGGTAAAGAAACTGGCCACCAGCGCCGCCGCGGCCCCCACGGCAAACCAGATGGAAACCAGCGCCGTGGTGGATGCTTCCAGCACCACAAAGGCGATGACGGCAATCAGCCAGAACAAGGTATCGGGCGACATAGAACGGACCTCCTTCCGTACACAGAGCCATCTTTGTGAACACTTTAACATTTTCCCATAGACCTGTCAATATTTATTCATGTAAAATTCTGGAAAACGGGCAGTTTTTTCTGTGTAATCTGCGCATTCACGGCAAGTGTATGCCCCTCTCTCCGTTTCCATACCAAAAAGCGCCCTCCAGCCGGAGAGCGCTTTTCTTGTATCCTATTATTAATAGATGGAGAAATATCCCACATGCTGGGGCGCATTGTCCTCCACCAGAACGGTGAATCCGCCGGGGTTGACCTCGGTGGATTTGCCAAAGGCCGATTTGGCCAGCAGATGGGGGCCGCGGTTGAGAATGATCTCGGCCGTCTGGGTCTTGCCCACCCGGCGATAATGGAGCACATCCCCCTCGGCGCGGACGATTTCAAACCGACCGCCGTCAAAGGCATCACATTCCTTGCGTAGCCGCGCCAGATTTTTCATAGGCCCGCGCAGCCGTTCCTCAGTGGAATTCCAGTCAAAGAATGCCCGGTTGAAGGGATCCCGGTACCCCTGCATACCGATCTCGTCCCCGTAATAGACGCAGGGCACGCCGGGCAGTGTATAGATCATGGCATAGCCCAGCAGCATCTTGCGCAGCCCTTCGTCCACCTTGTTGGGGGCCACCATCCGGCCACTCTGCCAGTACCGGTCGCGGCCGTTGGCCGGCTCCCCGGCAATGGCAGTGAGGGCACGTTCGGTGTCGTGGGTGGACAGGAAATTCATCAGGCAGTGCAGGGCCGGCGGCGGGTAGTTTTCGCAGATGGTAAGGATCTGTTCCGCCACCGCCGACACGTCGGCCCCCCGGATAAAGTCCAGCACGGCGTTGCGGAAGGGATAGTTCATGACGGTATCCAGCCCCTTGCCCCGCAGATAGGTGCGGCGGCGGCCAAACGCCTCCTTGGTGGTGGCGTCCTCCCACACTTCGCCGATGAGCAGCTTGTCCTCCCCGTGGGCTTTTACGGCCCTGCGGATCTGTTCAATGAATTCATCCGGCAGTTCGTCGGCCACATCCAGCCGGAAACCGGAAGCCCCCAGTCCCAGCCAGATGTCGATGACGCCGCCCTTGCCGCAGACAAATTCCTCGTAGGAAGGAGAATCCTCCTGCACCTCGGGCAGTGTTTCGAATCCCCACCAGCAGCGGTAACCGCTGGGGTAGCCGGAGTCGAAATCATACCAGCTGCGGTAGGGAGAATGACGGTCGCGGTAGGCACCGCCGGGTCCGTAGCGGCCCTCCCGGTTGAAGTAGAGGGAATCCGACCCGGTATGGCTGAAGACGCCGTCCAGGATGATGCGGATACCCTCCTTTTTGGCGGCTGCGCACAGAGCAGCAAAATCCGCATTGGTGCCCAGCAACGGATCCGCCTTGAGATAGTTGGCGGTGTTGTACCGGTGGTTGGCGTGGGCCTCAAAGATGGGATTGAGATAGATGCAGGTCACGCCCAACTCACGCAAATAGGGCAGCTTCTGCTGGATACCGGCAAAATCGCCGCCGTAGTAGTCCATATTCAGATAGCCGTCGTCCTGCTCGGTGGGCCAGAAGTAGGGTTCCCCGGTCTTGTCGGCCCGATAGATCCGGTCGGCAAAAGGCATGGGCTTGTTGGGCACCCCTTCGCAGAAGCGGTCAGGGAAGATCTGGTACATGGTACCGTTGCGGAACCAGGCCGGCGTGGTAAAGCCCTTTTCGTAGACGGTGAGCTGCCAGCTGGCGCCACCGGTCCAGCTGAGCACCCCTTCCCCGCCGTTGCCCCGGTAGATTTTGCGGAAATCGGTGTACAGATCAAAATAGTAGAAGTACAGCCCCGGTGTGGTGGGTGCGATGGTAAAGGTAAAATGGTTGACCTGCGGTGTCTGGCCGGCAAAAGTCATGCGGTAGTGGACGGGTTCCTCTTTATCCTTGGTCAGGACCAGATGGGGATCCACATAGCCCAGCTGCTCGGGCACCGTCAGACGAAAGGTCACTTCCTGCCCGGCCTCGATGGCGCCGAACGGCGTCTTGCAGGCAGGATCAAAACTATTGTAATAGGTGTGCGGCATACAAAGCCCCCTGTATCAGAGTAAAAACTGCCGCGGTCAGACGGCCGCGGCAGCGAAATTTTTACACAGGGAAATTATTTGACCGGCGTGGCACCCCAGATGTCGCGCGCATAGTCCATGATGGAACGGTCGGCACTGAAGATACCCGCGTTGGCGATGTTCATCAGGCTCATACGGTTCCACTTTTTCTTATCCTGGTACAGCTGCTGGACAGTCTGCTGGGCACGACGGTAATCCTTGAAGTCCGCCATGACCATATACGGGTCAGAGTTGCGCAGGTTGTTGGTCACTTCGCTGAAGTTCTCGCCGTTCCAGCCCTTCTCCAGCATATCCAGAACCGCCATGGCGGTGTTGTCACCGGAAATGAAGGCAGAGGGATGATAGCCCATGCCCTTCAGTGCGTTGACTTCCGGCGTGAGCATACCGAAGATGATCTCGTTGTCATGGCCGGCGGCATCGGCGATTTCCACGTTGGCGCCGTCCAGGGTGCCCAGGGTGATGGCGCCGTTGAGCATGAACTTCATGTTGCCGGTGCCGGAAGCCTCGGTGCCGGCCAGAGAGATCTGCTCGGACACTTCGGAGGCGGGCATCAGACGCTCGGACAGGGTGACGCAGTAATCCTCCAGATAGACCACACGCAGCTTGTCGCGCACGGCGGGATCCTCGTCAATCATCTTGCCCAGCTTGCAGATCATGCGGATCATCTGCTTGGCCATATAGTAGCCGGGAGCGGCCTTGGCGCCGAAGATATAGGTCTTGGGGGTAAATTCGGCGTTGGGGTTGTTCTTCAGGTACAGGTACTCGGCCGCAATGTTCAGCGCATTCAGGTGCTGGCGCTTGTACTCGTGCATGCGCTTGACCTGGCAGTCAAAGATGGAGTTGGGATCGATGACCTGGCCGGTGGCCTTTTCCAGATAGTTGGCAAAGAGAACCTTGTTCTCGTGCTTGACCTTGCCCAGCTTTTCCAGCACGGCGGCATCGTCGGCAAACTTTTCCAGCTTCTTCAGGTTGGAGGCGTCGGTCTTGAAGTCCTCGCCGATGGTCTCCTCCAGCAGGTTGGTCAGGCCGGGGTTGGAAGCCAGCAGCCAGCGGCGGTAAGCAATGCCGTTGGTGACGTTCTTGAAGGCCTTGGGCTTGAACAGGTAGTAGTCATGGAAGACGCTGTCCTTGATGATCTCGCTGTGCAGCTTGGATACACCGTTGATGGCGTGGCAGACGTAGGCGCAGATGTTAGCGGTGCGCACCTGGTTGTCGCCCAGGATGGCCATATAGTTGATCTTGCCGTAGTCGCCGGGGAACGCCTTCTCCAGCTCGATGCGGCAACGGCGGTCCATCTCGCAGACGATCTGCCAGATGCGGGGCAGCGTGCTGCGGAAGATGTCGGCGTTCCACTTCTCCAGCGCCTCGCTCATGACGGTGTGGTTGGTGTAGGCAAACACCTTGCGGCAGATGTCGAAGGCGGTATCCCAGTCGTAGCTGCATTCATCCAGCAGGATGCGCATCATCTCGGGGATGGCCACGGTGGGATGGGTATCGTTGAGCTGGATGGCCACCTTGTCGGGCAGGTTATCCAGCGTGCCGTACTGGTTCAGATGGTTCTGCAGGATGTCGGCGATGGAAGCGGCCGAGAAGAAATACTGCTGGCGCAGACGCAGGATCTTGCCCTCGGTGTGGTTGTCGTTGGGGTAGAGGATCTTGGAGATCAGCTCGGCAGAGGCAGACTGGCTGATGGCGGTGTTGTAGTTGCCGGCGTTGAAGCTGCTCATGTCGAAGCTGGGCGCCTTGGCCTGCCACAGACGCAGCTTGGAAACGCCCTGGCTGCCGTAACCGGCCACATACATATCGTTGGGCACGGCGATGACCGAGTTGTAGTTTTCGTACTTGACGTGATGGAAGCCGCCCTCCCAGGTCTCGATGGCCTGGCCGTCAAAGCGGATTTCCTGGGCCTGGTCGGGATGGGACTTGATCCACACCTGGCCGCCGGGCAGCCAGTTGTCGGCGGTTTCCTGCTGCCAGCCGTCCACGATCTTCTGTTTGAAGATGCCGTACTCATACAGGATGGAGTAACCGGTGCCGGGGATGCAGTCGGTGGCCATGCCGTCCAGGTAGCAAGCCGCCAGACGGCCCAGACCGCCGTTGCCCAGGCCCGCATCGGGTTCCTGGTCATAGATGGTGTCGATCTTGATATCGGCATCGGCCAGCACGCTCTCGGCCACCTCATTGAGGCCCAGGTTGAACAGGCTGGTACGCAGGCTGCGGCCCATCAGGAATTCCATGCAGAGGTAGTAAACCTGCTTTTTGCCCTCCCCCAGGACCTTGGACTGGAACCGTTTCTGGCGGTCCGACATGATCTGACGGGTGATGGAAGCCAGGCAGCGATAGATCTGGTCGGCCGAGGCAGTGTCCAACGTGACGTTGCACTCGCTCATCAGGGTATCTTTGAGCATCTTCTCAAATTCACGCTTGGTGTATTTCAAAATCGTTCTCTCCTTACTGTGTATGTTGTGGGATCACTGATTTTTCAAGGTTTAACGGCTCTCAAAATTGCCATATTATTGATTATAGCCAAAATTGAGCGATTGCGCAAGGGAATTTTCCGTCTTTGCAACGTTTTTACCCGGTTTTTGCACGGTTTTTTACACTTTTTCTGCAAAAGGGCTTTTGCCGGATGGGGTTTTGTATTATAATGTTGGTAAGATTTTTTCTGCCCTATGCCGCGGCACGGGGTTTAACTTTGAACATACAGCAGGAAGGAGCACAATTTTTATGGGAATGGCTACCTCAAAGGTGCGGCTGAACATCTGCGGTTCCAGCTATGTGGTCAACACCAGCGAAAGCGAAGACTATATGCAGAACCTGGCGGACCGGCTGAACCTGGACATGAATGAACTGATGGCTTCCTCCAATTCCGTTTCCATCACCACCGCCGCCGTCATGACGGCCCTGAACTATCGCGACGAGCTGGAAAAAGCCAGCGGCAGCGCCGACAATATGCGCCGCCAGATCAAAGATTATCTGGAAGACGCTGCCAGTGCCAAGATGGCCGCCGAGGAAGTGCGGCGGGAAAACGCCACGCTGAAACGCCGTATCGATGAATTGGAACGCCGTCTGCGCCGTTCCCAGAACAGTCAGGAGGCCCCGTGAGCCGCCCGCTGGAGATATTGGCCCCCGCGGGGAACCGCGAAATGCTTGGCGCCGCTGTGTTCAGCGGCGCTGATGCTGTTTATCTGGGCCTTACGGGATTCAATGCCCGCCGCACGGCGGGCAATTTCACCCCCGAGGAGCTGCAGGAGGCGGTGGCCTTCTGCCATGCCCGTGGGGTACGGGTGCATGTGACGCTGAACACCCTGGTCTACGCACGGGAACTGGACGGCCTGGCCGATGCGGTGCGGGCCGTGGCTGCCGCCGGGGCGGACGCCGTCATTGCCGACGACCTGGCCACGGCACAGCTGGTCAAACAGATTGCCCCCACCCTGCACCTGCACGGCTCCACCCAGATGAGCGTGCACACCCCCGCCGGTGCCCGGGAGCTGGCTGCCCTGGGGTACGACCGGGTCATTCTGGCGCGGGAACTCTCGCTGGAGGAAATCCGCGCCGTCTGTGCCGCCAGTCCCATTGAGTGTGAGGTCTTCATCCACGGAGCGCTCTGCATGAGCGTGAGCGGCCAGTGCATGATGAGTGCCTTCCTGGGCGGACGCAGCGGCAACCGCGGCGCCTGTGCGGGTCCTTGCCGCCTGCCCTTTGATGCCTCCGAAGGGCTCGCCCCCGGCAAGCCCGGACGGGCCTGTCACCTGAGCCTGAAAGATATGGACCACATTCCCCATTTGCGGGAACTGATGGACGCCGGCGTGGCCAGCGTCAAGATCGAAGGCCGTCTGCGCACACCGGAATATGCGGCCGCCAGCGTGGCGGCCTGCCGGGCTGTGCGGGAGGGTCGCCCCTACGATGAAGCCCTGGTGCGGGATATCTTCTCCCGTTCCGGCTTTACCGACGGATACCTCACCGGCCGCAACGACGGAACGATGTTCGGCGTGCGCACCGAGGCGGATGCGGCGGCCACCCGCGCCGCCACCCCCAAGGCCCGGGAACTGTTCCGCCGGGAGCTGCAGCGCATTGCCGTGGACTTTGCCGTGACCTGCGAAGCCGAAGGCGTCAAGCTGGCCGTGTCCGACCACGACGGCCACAAAGCGGTGGTCTACAGCGAGGAAGCGCCCCAGCCCGCCCAGAAGGACCAGACCCCGGCCATCGAGCGAGCCCTGGGCAAGACGGGCGGCACCCCCTTTGTCTGCGAAAAGGTCACGCTGACCGGTACGCCGGGCTTTTTGCCGGGCAGCGTCTGGAACGAACTGCGCCGGGAGGCTTTGGAAACCCTGCTGGAGAAGCGGTCTGTGGTTACGCCCCATGCCGTGCACCCCTACCTGCCGCCCCGCTTTGCCGCCCACCCGGTGGGCGCCGTGCCGGCGTTGGCCGCCCGTTTTGCGACAGTGGAACAATGCCCTGCCGATTTTGCGGACCGGCTGCAGTGGCTGATCTTCCCCATCGATGAGGCGGAAACGGTGCCGGCGGCCTGGCGGGGCAAAACCCTGCTGGAACTGCCGCGGGTGATGTTCGGCACGTTGGAAGCCCGGACCGCCCGGCAGCTGAAAGCCCTGCAGAGCGCCGGCTTCGCCGGTGCGGTGGCCAACAACGCCGCCCACCTGCTGCTGGCCAAAGACTGGCCACTCTACGGCGGGCTGGGGCTCAACATCACCAATCCGATGTCCTCCACCCGCTATGCCGAACTGGGGCTGCAGGGCATGTTGCTGCACCCCGAAACGGCCGTGAACGCCATGCAGGCGGTGACCCCCCGGCGGGATGGCCATGCCCTGCCCACGGCCGCGCTGTGCTACGGGCACATTCCCCTGATGCTGACCCGCGCCTGTCCCTTGCGCAATGTGCACAACTGCGCCGGTTGCCCGGGCGGCGGAACGCTGCGGGACCGCAAGGGCCGGGATTTCACCGTCACCTGCTCGGCCCCCGGCGGTGCCGGTATCCGCACGGTGTTCAACCCGGTGCCCCTGTATATGGGCGACCGGCTGACCGAACTGCCGGTGGATGTGGCCGTGGCAGCCTTCACCACCGAAAGCGCCGAACGTGCCGCCCAGATTTTGGATGCCCTGACAGCCGGAAAGCCGTTTGACAGCGAATTCACCCGTGGGCTATACTATACCAACAACTGAGAGGATTTTATGCCAATGACCGTTTCCTGCAAAAAGCTGGACCCCCGGGCCAAACTGCCCGTTTACGCCACCCCCGGTGCGGCAGCCGCCGACCTGTGCGCGCTGCTGGACGAACCGCTGACCATCGCCCCCATGCAACGGGTGCTGGTCCCCACCGGCCTGGCCATCGAACTGCCTAGTGCCGAATGTGTGGCGCTGGTTTACGCCCGCAGCGGCCTTTCCATCAAACATGGACTCTGCATGGCCAACGGAGTGGGCGTCATCGACAGCGATTACCGCGGTGAGCTGCGGGTACCGATGATCAACCTGTCCGATGAAGCCTACACTGTCCAACCCGGGGAGCGGGTTGCCCAGCTGTGCATCGCCCCTGTCTGGCAGGCCGCTTTTGTTCCTGCACAGACGCTGAGCGAAACCGACCGCGGCACCGGCGGGTTCGGCTCCACCGGTACGGTGTGAGGACAAGCATTTTCCAAAATTTTCCAGTCTCGTGCCGGTATGGCAGATTTCGACGCCGGAACGCGACTATAATCTAACACGAAAGGATTCCGCTATGGCTTTGATCCTGGCTTCCGGCAGCCCCCGCCGCCGCGAGTTGATGGCCCTTATTACCCCGGAATACACCGTTGTGACCAGCGATGTGGACGAAAGCAAGATCGCGGCCGACACCCCCGCCCATCTGGCCCAGGCCCTGGCCACCGCCAAGGCCCGAGCCGTGGCAGCCCTGCACCCCGACGACATCGTCTGCGGGTTTGACACGGTGGTGGACTGCAACGGTGAAGTGTTCGGCAAGCCCCGCAACGAGGCAGATGCGCTGCGGATGCTGCGGGCGCTTTCGGGGTGCACCCACAAGGTACATACCGGGGTGTGCATCTGCAAGGGCGGACGCGCGGCCGCCACGGTGGAGACCACATTGGTACAGTTTTCCCCCATTGAGGAGGAGGACCTGCTGGCCTATGTGCGCACGCCGGAACCCTACGACAAAGCCGGAGCCTATGCCATCCAGGGCCATGCTGCGCTGTGGTGTGCGGGCATTGTGGGATGCTACTACAATATTATGGGGCTGCCGGTGCACCGGGCGGCGCAGTTGTTGCGCGAATTTGCCTGATGGGCCCCTGGGCAGCCCCCAGTGAGGGAGCTGTGCATGAGCCGGATCAAAGATTTTTTCAAACGTTTTTTCGGGAGTATACGCGCTATGTTTACCAAGGACATTGGCATTGATTTGGGTACCGCCAACACGCTGGTGTATATGAAAGGCCGCGGCATCATCATGCGGGAACCCAGTGTGGTGGCGGTGGACCCCCGCAGCGACGAGTTGCGGGTGCGCAGCGTGGGGCACGAGGCCAAGGCCGTCATCGGCCGGGCACCGGGTTCCATTGTGGCGGTGCGGCCGCTGAAGGACGGCGTCATCGCCGACTTTGACATCACCGCCGCCATGCTGCAGAGCTTTATCCGCCAGGCCTGCGGCAACAGTTTTCTGGCCCGGCCCCGAGTGGTGATCTGTGTCCCCTCCGGCGTCACCGAGGTGGAGCGCCGCGCCGTGCGGCAGGCCGCCGCCAAGGCGGGTGCCCGTCAGGTCACCGTCATTGAGGAGCCGATGGCCGCCGCCATTGGTGCCGGACTGCCCACCACCGAAGCCGTGGGCAGCATGATCGTGGACATCGGCGGCGGCACGGCGGAAGTGGCCGTCATCAGCCTGTCGGGCATCGTGGCCAGCCAGAGCGTGCGCTGTGCCGGGGACACCCTGGACCAGAGCATCATCGCCTTCATCAAACGCAAATACAACCTGCTGGTGGGTGAACGCACCGCTGAACAGATCAAGATTGAAATCGGTTCGGCCTGCCCCCAGGACCCCGAAACCAGCATGGAGATCAAGGGCCGCAACCTGGTGGACGGTCTGCCCAAGGACATCCTGATCCGCTCCGAAGAGGTGCGGGAGGCCATGAGCGAAAGTCTGCTGCGCATCGTGGACGCCATCAAGGACACGCTGGAGCGCACCCCGCCGGAACTTTCCAGCGACATCATCGACCGCGGCATTATGCTGTCGGGCGGCGGTGCACTGCTGCGCGGCCTGGACACCCTGATCCAGAATGAAACCGGCATCACCGTCCATGTGGCCGAAAGTCCCCTGGACTGTGTGGCGCTGGGCGCGGGCGCCGTGCTGGATAACCCCGACCTGGCCGGGCGCCGCAAAGAAGAGATGAGTTACCTGTAAAAGTTTTCCACAAAGGCATGGTCTGCACGGCCATGCCTTTTTTGCGTGCGGGGCAAAATCCAGTTTTCTCTTGCCGTATGGGGGCAAACGCAGTATAATAACCATGTATATTTGTATATTCCGTCCGTTTTGCGCGAAAAACGGCTGTGTATAAAGGGAGGCATTTTTCATGTCTGAGTTTATTTCCCTTTCCGTCCCCAACTTCGGCGCCCGCGAAGCCGAACTGGCCGGCGAGGCCATCACCTCCGGCTGGGTTTCCACCAGCGGCGGCAAAGTCACCGAGTTTGAGCAGGCCCTGGCCCATTACCTGGGTGTGGACCGTGCCGTGGCCTGCAACGCCGGGTCCAGTGCCCTGCATCTGGCCGCCATGGCCGCCGGCATCACCCGCGGCGAGGAGGTCATCGTTCCCACCTTGACCTTCATTGCCGCCGTCAGCCCGCTGACCCGGTATGTGGGGGCGGAGCCGGTCTTTATCGGCTGCGACGACTCGCTGTGCATCGATCCCGACGCCGTGGAGGACTTCTGCCGCACCCGCTGTGAAATGCGGGACGGCAAACTGTACAATAAAACCACCGGCGCCCATGTGAAAGCGCTGGAAGCCGTGCATGTCTTCGGCAACATGGCCGACATGGAACGCCTAACCGAGATTGCCCGCCGCTACGGGCTGATCCTCATCGAGGACGCCACCGAAGCCCTGGGCACCCGCTACACCGACGGCCCCTTTGCGGGCAAGTTTGCGGGTACCATCGGCGATATCGGCTGCTACAGCTTCAACGGCAACAAGATCATCACCACCGGTGCCGGCGGCGCCGTGGTGTCCAACCATACCGACTGGCTGGAACATGCCAAACACATTTCCACCCAGGCCAAAACCGACCTGCTGCAGTTCAAACACGACGAAGTGGGCTACAACTACCGCATGACCAACGTCCAGGCCTGTCTGGGCCTGGCCCAGCTGGAACGGCTGGAGGGATTCATCGCCCACAAAAAAGAGCTGTACGACCACTATGTGGCCCGTCTGGACGGCGTCAAGGGGCTGCGCATTCTGCCCTTCCGCACCGAGGACGTGCGCCCCAACCGCTGGTTCTTCAGCCTTTATCTGAAGGACAGCGGTCTGGACCGGGATACCGTAATCGAGAAACTGCAGGCACAGAACATCCAGACCCGTCCCGTCTGGGCCCTGATCCACGAACAGGCGGATTACCCCCGCAACGAGGCTTACGGTCTGGAGAAGGCCGAGGACTACCGCCGTCAGATCGTCAACCTGCCCTGCTCCACCAATCTTTCGCTGGAAGACTGCGAGCGGGTCTGCCAGGCCGTACTGAGCCTGTAACCCAATACCGACCGAGAGGGGGATCACCCTTTGATCCAAGTAGAAGAGCTGTTCCTGGCGCCGGATGCCACCGTGCTGGAAGCCCTGCGCAAGCTGGACGAAACCGGGCAGCGCATCCTGTTCATCGCCCCCCAGGGCCGGCTGGAAGCCGCCCTGACCGACGGGGATATCCGCAAGTTCTTTCTGCGGGGCGGCACGCCTGACCAGGCCGCCAGCCTGGCCGCCAACTACCACCCGCTAAGCCTGCCCATCGCCGAGCGCGGCCGTGCCCGGGATGTGCTGCAGGAAAACCGCATCGACGCGCTGCCCATCCTGGACAAGCGGGGCGTCATCACCGACATTGTCTTCGCCCACGGGCTGGATGTGGACAACCGCAAACACACCGACATTCCCGTGGTGATGATGGCGGGCGGGCTGGGTACCCGGCTGTACCCTTACACCAAAATTCTGCCCAAACCGCTGATTCCCGTGGGGGAACAGCCCATTGCCGAGCTGATCATGGACCGGTTCCGGGATTTCGGCTGTCGGGAATTCACCATGATTGTCAACTACAAGCGGGGGATGATCAAGTCCTATTTCTCCGAGTTGGAGAAAGACTATGTGGTACACTTTGCCGATGAGGATGTCTTCATGGGCACCGGCGGCGGGCTCTGCCTGCTGAAGGGCAAGATGCATTCCCCCTTCTTTTTCACCAACTGCGACACCCTGCTGGATGTGGACTTCGGCGACATTTACGAGTTCCACAAAAAGAACGGCAACCTGGTGACGATGGTCTGTGCCTTCAAACACTACACCGTGCCCTACGGCGTGGTGGAGCTGGGCCCCGACGGCGGCATCGCCGCCATGCGGGAAAAGCCCGAGCTGGATTTTCTGACCAACACCGGGGTCTACGTGGTGGAACCCCGCGTGGTGGAGGAGATGCACGACGGCGAGGTGATCGGCTTCCCCGATGTCATCGAGCGGTACCGCGCCGCCGGCGAGAAGGTCGGCGTTTACCCCATCGGGGAGAGCAGCTGGATGGACATGGGCCAGCTGGAAGAACTGGAAAAGATGCGCCGGAAGCTGGAAAGCCAGTCCTGACGCCAACCAAAGGAGAACGTTATGCCCGTTACGATTATTGCCGAAGCCGGAGTGAACCACAACGGCGACCTGGAGATGGCCAAGCAGATGGCGCGGGTTGCCAAGGAATGCGGCGCCGACATTGTCAAATACCAGACCGCCGTGCCCGAACTGGTGGTCAGCAAATTTGCCGAAAAGGCCGAATACCAGAAGCAGACCACCGATGCCGCCGAAAGCCAGCTGGAGATGATCCGCAAGCTGCATTTTTCCTTTGAGGGACACCGGGAACTGAAGGAATACTGCGATTCCATCGGCATCCAGTATCTGTCGGCCCCCTTTGACATTCCCAGCGTACGGTTCCTGGGCACGCTGAACCTGCCGCTGATCAAGATTCCTTCCGGCGAGATCACCAACTTGCCCTACCTGGAGGAAGTGGCCAAACTGAACACCCCGGTGCTGCTTTCCACCGGCATGAGCAACCTCAACGAGATCACCGACGCCCTGGGCATTCTGGACGACAACGGCTGCCCCGAGGCCACCGTATTGCACTGCAACACCCAGTACCCCACCCCCTACGAGGATGCCAACCTGACGGCCATGCTGGAACTGTTTGAACAGTTTGGCCTGCCGGTGGGACTGTCCGACCACACCCCCGGTTGGGAGTGCGATGTGGCTGCCACCGTGCTGGGGGCCTCGGTCATCGAAAAGCACTTCACCCTGGACAAGAATCTGCCCGGCCCCGACCAGAAGGCCAGCCTGGACCCCACCGAGTTCCGGGCCATGGTGCAGGCCATCCGCCATGTGGAAGCCGCCCTGGGCGACGGACACAAACACCTGACGGCCAGCGAGACGCCCAACAAGACGGTGGCCCGCAAGAGCATTGTGGCGGCCTGTCCCATCCATGCCGGTGAGGTCTTCACCGCCGACAACCTGACCACCAAACGCCCCGGCGACGGCATCAGCCCCATGCGCTGGTACGACGTGCTGGGCAAAACCGCCAAACGCGATTTTGCGGAAGACGAAAAAATCGAACTGTAACGCAGTCGCGGCGGCAAATTTTGCCGCCGCGTTGTGCAGAAAGGACTCTGTATGCGTACCATCTGTGTGGTGACCGCCACCCGGGCGGAATACGGCTTGTTGCGTCCTGTCCTCCAGAAGCTGGCCACAGCCACCGACCTGACGTTGCAGCTGGTGGTGACGGGGGCGCATCTGTGTGCCCATCTGGGAAAAACGGTGCGGGAGATTGAGGCCGACCGCCTGCCCATTGCCGCGCGGCTGCCCATCTTTCTGGAGCAGGAGGAACCGGTGGCCCGGACCATCGCCCGGACCCTGGTGGTGTTTGACGGCTATTTTGCCACCCACCGCCCGGACGTGGTGCTGCTGCTGGGGGACCGGTTTGAGATTTTTGCGGTGGCTACCGCCGCCGCGGCCCGGCATATTCCCATCGCCCATATTTCGGGCGGTGATGTGACGCTGGGCGCCGCCGACGAATACTACCGGCACTGCATCACCAAGATGGCGTCGCTGCACTTCCCCTCCTGCGCCGACAGTGCCGCCCGACTGGTACGGATGGGCGAAGACCCGGCCCGGGTCTTCTGCGTGGGCGGCCTGGGGGATGAAAACATCCGCACACTGCCCAAGATGCGCCGGGACGAACTGTGTGCCTCCACCGGGTTCCCGCTGATGCAGCCCTTCGCCCTGGTGACTTACCACCCCGAAACCAGCGCCGATGCCCCCGACCCAGCCGAACAGGTGGATGCCCTGTGCGCCGCCATGGAGGCAGTGCCCGGCATTTTCTGGCTGATCACCGGCTCCAACGCCGACGCGGGGGGCCAGATCTGCACCGCCAAAATGCAGGCCTTTGCAGCCGCCCATCCCGACCGGGCCGGCTTTATCCAGAGCCTGGGGCTGCGGCGGTACCTTTCCGCCATGCAGGTGGCCGCACTGGTGGCCGGCAATTCCTCTTCGGGCGTGGTGGAAACCCCCACCTTCGGGGTTCCCACCGTCAACATCGGCCAGCGGCAGGCCGGACGGCTGCTCTGCGCCAACGTGCTGTGCTGCCCCGCCCGGGCCGATGCCATCGAACAGACGCTGCGCAAGGCCCTTTCCCCTGCTTTTTCCGTCAAGGCACACACCGCCCGCAGTCCCTACAACGGCGGCGATACCAGCGGCAAGATCTGCACCGTGCTGCGCCGCTTTGACTTTTCCACCGTCAAGACTTTTTATGACGGCCCCGTGCCGGCATTCGATCCGCAAAGGAGCATCGAGTTATGAAACTTCTCATCGTAGGTCTGGGCAGCATGGGCAAACGTCGCGCCCGGTTGGCCAAAGGCATGGACTCCAGCCTGGCGATCGTGGGCGTGGACAGCGCCGACGCCCGCCGGGCCGAAGCCACAGAACTGGGTCTGGTAGAAAACGCCTGGGCTTCCATCGGGGAGGCCGTGGAAGCGGCCCGCCCGGATGCCGCCCTGGTCTGCACGGCGCCGCTCTCCCACGCGGGAATCATCGGCGAACTGCTGGATCATGACCTGCCGGTCTTCACCGAGCTGAATCTGGTGCGGGACGGCTATGCCGAAAATATGGCCAAAGCGGCCGAAAAGCATCTGCCGCTGTTCCTGTCCTCCACCATGCTGTACCGCCGGGAGACCCAGTACATCAAGCAGTCGGTGCAGCAGTTCGGCAAACCTGTGCATTACCTCTATCACATCGGACAGTATCTGCCCGACTGGCACCCCTGGGAAAACTACAAGAATTTCTTTGTGGGCAATGCCCGCACCGGCGGTGTGCGGGAGATTTTCGGCATCGATCTGCCCTGGCTGCTGGACGCCTTCGGGGCGGTGGAATCCATGACCGTGCAGACCGACTCCATCAGTGGCCTGGGTCTTCCCTATCCCGACTGTGCCACCCTGCTGCTGCGCCACAAGAGCGGTGCTCAGGGTGTACTGGCGGCGGATGTGGTTTCCCCCAAGGCCGTGCGCAACTTTGAATGCTTCGGCGACGGGCTGCACCTCTTCTGGGAGGGCAACCCCAAGGCGCTGTACGAGTTCCGGGACGGCGAAAAACAGTTTGTGGATACCTACACCAGTTTTGAACACGACAGCCGCTACAGCGACAACATTGTGGAAAACGCCTATGTGGACGAGCTGGCCAACTTCTTCGGCGTACTGAAAGGCACCGAGGCCCCCCGCTGGACCTTTGAGAAGGACCTGGCGGCCATCGACCTGATGGATGCCGTGGAACAGGCCTGAGTTGCCGGGAGGTCCTTATGCTCTTTTCTGCCTTTGGTTTTGATCTTTTCTTTCTGCTGTTCGTGATTCTTTTTGTGGTCATTCTGGTGCGCAATCTGCGGGAATGCTCCCGCAACAACGCTTCGCCCAGGCTCAGCGTGCCCGCCACCGTAGTGACCAAACGCCGGGCCAGCCACTACAACGATACCACCCATACCGGCAGTACCACCTACTACGCCACCTTCCAGTTTGAGAGCGGCGACCGGCTGGAACTGCGCCTGCCCTGGCGGGACGCCGGGATGATCGCCGAGGGGGATCACGGTACCCTGCACTTCCAGGGGACCCGCTATCTGGGCTTTGACCGTGATTCCACCACCTGACAGGGAGATTTTGCCATGAAAACATTGACCGCGCTGTTCGTGGGGCTGGGCTCCATCGGAACGCGCCATCTGAACAATCTGGCCACCTTGTGTGCCGACCGGGGCTGGACGCTGCAGGCCGATGCCCTGCGCAGCGACGCCCATCGCCCGCTGCGCCCCGGCGTGGCGGAAAAGCTGCACGCCCAGTACACCGACGCCGGTCAGCTGTCCGCCCGCTACGATCTGATTTTCATCACCAATCCCACCAGCCTGCACGCCGAAGCGTTGCAGGCTGTCTACGGCAAGGGCGGGGCGCTGTTCATCGAGAAGCCGATTTTTTCGGCCGAACAGACCGGGCTTTCGCTGGCCGAGCTTCTGCCCGCCGGGCAGAAAGCCTATGTGGCGGCCCCCATGCGGTGGTGCGGCACCATGCTGGCCCTGAAAGAGCTGCTGCCGACGCTGCACCCCTACTGCGCCCGGGTGATCTGTTCCAGCTATCTGCCGGACTGGCGCCCCGGGGTGGACTACCGCACGGTGTACAGCGCCCACAAGGCGCTGGGCGGCGGCGTTACCATTGACCTGATTCACGAATGGGACTACCTGGTGGATCTGTTCGGAGTACCGGAAGCGCTGTGCAATTTCAAGGGCACCTACTCCGACCTGGAAATCGACTCGGATGATCTGTCGGTGTACATTGCCCGGTATCCGTCGCTTTTGGCAGAGGTCCACCTGGATTACTTCGGCCGGGGATACCGCCGCAGCATAGAATTGTTCTGCCGGGACGGCAGCGTGGTGGCGGATTTCGGTGCCGGCACCCTGACCCTGCCCGACGGCACCGTGCAGCATTACGAGGAGGACGTCAACCGCCGCTATGAGCGGGAGATGGAATACTTTGTGGACTATGCGCTGGGGGATGCCCCGGCCAGCTGCAACCCGCCGGAACTGGCGTTGCAGGTATTACGTTTGACGTTGGGAGAGAAATAAGATGAACCGTCTGCTCATCACCATTTGCGGCCGTGCCGGCAGCAAGGGATTCAAGAACAAAAACCTGAAGGTATTCTGCGGCCAGCCGCTGGTCTACTATTCGCTGAGCGCGGCCGAGCTGTTCTGCCGCAACCACCCCGAACTGCAGGTGGATCTGGCACTGAACACCGACAGCGAGGACCTGGCCCGGCTGGTGGCCGATCGCTACCCCGAGGTGGTCTATCTGCCCCGGGGTGCCGAACTGGGTGGGGACAAGGTGCCCAAAATGGCAGTCTACCAGGACAGCCTGCGCCGCATGGAGGCGCGCACCGGCGCGACCTACGACTGGCATATGGACCTGGATATCACCAGCCCGCTGCGTACCGCCGCCGACATCGAGAATGCCTTTGCCCTCAAACAGTCCCGGGAGGATCTGGACCTGGTGTTCAGCGTCTGCGAAGCCCGGCGCAATCCCTGGTTCAACATGGTCAAGACGGTGGACGACCATGTGGAGCAGGTCATCCACAGCGAATTCACCGGTCGGCAGCAGGCCCCCGACGTCTACGACGTGAATGCCTCCATCTATGTGTTCCGCCGGGATTTTCTGGCCAACAACACCGACGGCATGCTGTGGCGGGGCAAGATCGGCGTCAGCGTCATGATGGATACCGGCATCATCGACATCGACTCGGAACACGACTACCTGCTGATGGAGGCCATTGCCCGGCACCTGTATGACCACTACCCCGAATTCAACGCCGTGCGGGAGAACATCCGTGGCCAGTGAACTGTTTGAACCGACCCTGGACCTGATTCTGGATGCCGGACAGACGCTGCTGGAGAACGGCGGCGAGGTGTTCCGCGCCCAGCAGACCATGGAGATCATGGCCCACAGCCTGGGGGTGGAGGAATTCCACGTGTATGTGCTGACCAACGGCATCTTCGCCTCGGCCCGGCCGGCGGGCGGCACCAGCATCAGCATGGTGCGCCATGTGCCGCGGGTTTCCATTCATCTGGGCCGGGTGGAAGCGGTCAACGAGCTTTCCCGGGAACTGGCTGCGGGGCAGTTGGACCTGATCCAGGCCCGGCGCAAGCTGGCAGACGCCCGGGCCATCGGCGATACGCCGCCCCGGGCCGAACGGCTGGCCTGCGTGGTGGGCAGCGCTGGTTTTGCTTTTCTGTTCGGCGGGATGCTCCCCGAGATATTGGTGGCCGCCGTGGCCGGATTGTTGGAGTCCTTTGTCTGCCAGTGGTTTGGCAAGCGGCGGATCAACCGTATTTTCACCGACATTGTGGCGGCCTGTCTGTGCACGCTGTGGGCGCTGGGCGTCAGTCGCCTGGTTCCCATGCTGGATGTAAACACCGCCACCATCGGCGCCCTGATGGTGCTGACCCCCGGTGTGGCCCTGACCATGGGCATCCGGGATATCATCAACGCCGACTATCTTTCCGGTGCCATCCGGCTGCTGGACGCCGTGCTGATTGCGGGCAGCATTGCCTGCGGCGTGGTGCTGGCCTGGCTGGCTGCGCGGGGATTGGGGGCGATTGTATGGTAATGCCGCTGTGGACCGATTACCTGCTCCAGTTCCTGGTGGCCATTGTGGCCACCATCAGTTTCAGCGTCACCTTCCGGGTATCCCCCCGGCATTATCTGGCCTCCGGACTCACTGGTGCGGTGGGCTGGCTGGTCTACATCCTGTGCGCGGAACTGCTGGCCATGAGCGCGCCGGTGGCCACCCTGGTGGCGGCCCTGCCGCTGACCGCCTGTGCCCGGTTCTTTGCCATCCGGCACAAGGCCCCCATCACGCTGTTTCTGCTCTGCGGCATCTTCCCGCTGGTGCCCGGTGCCGGTATCTATTACACGGCCTATTACTTCTTGCGGGACGACCGCACCCTGTTTGCCAACAAGGGTGTGGAAACCCTGAAGATCGCCCTGGCTCTGGCCCTGGGCATTGCCCTGGTATGCAGTATTCCGCTGAAACGCCCCAAAAACTGAGCAAAAGCCGGACCCTGACGGGTCCGGCCTTTTGTTTTGGTCCGGTTTATTCGGTGGGATATTCGATTTCCGGTTCTGCCGCCGTGGCCTGGGTTTCCTCCTGGGCAGCGGCTGCCTCGGCACTGGCCTTGGCCGCCGTGATCAGGCCGGTCACCTCCCCGGAAGGTTTCTGCAGCAGATAGGCGCCGATGGCCTTGGTCTTATAGACCAGCAGCACACAGTAGGTGTCCTGCTCCCCGGTGGAAAGAGCCGGGCAAAGCAGCGTCCACTTTTCCACCGTCTTGCCCTTGTAGTCGGAAAGATCCAGGTCGCTCTCCTGCACCACCTGGTTGAAGGCCGTAAAGCTGTCATCCCACTTTTTGGGGATCTTGACCTTATCCACCGCGGCGGTGGACAGGTCCGTCTCAAAGCCGTAACCGGTAAAATAGGTGCCGATGTCCTGGGTGGTCTCGATGCCCGGCGTGGCATCGGCCCCGGCCGTCACCACGTCGCCAGAAAAATGTACCGCCGCCGCGATGGTACCGCACAAACACACCGCACACAGGGCAAGCGCACCCGCCTGCCGCAAACCGGGTTTGGTCACCGTACACAAAAACATAAGCGCAGCCCCCTTGTCATCCATTCCATGCAAGGATATGCGGGGACTGCGCCGGATATGTTTATTTATACTTGGGCTGAGCGTCGTACCATTGGAAGATCACCGCATCATTGTCCCGTTCCAGCCGGGCAATGTCATGTCCCGGCATGGCCGTCCACATGACCGTCATGGCCCCCAGGGCCGCACAGAGCCGGATGGCCCAGTTGCGTTTGTCGGGGCACCAGGCGATGAAGTCCGGCCGGGCAAGCAGGTTGCCGAAGCAGTGGGACAATAAGTAAGCAGGCAGGGCCGCCGTGCCGTAGATACGGTGGTTGCGGTAGCTGTCCACCAGCTGGCCCCGCACCACGCCGGGTGCCATCACCCGGACCAGCCGCACCACACGGGGGTCAAAACTCTCGATACAGTAGGGCCCGGGATAGTTTTTCAGCGCCCCCAGCACCGCCCGGCACAATTCCACCAGGTAGCGGCCCTTGTACTCGTAGCGGCTCTTGATTTCCACAATCAGGGGGGTGGCCGGGTTGGCCCGGGCCACCGTGCGCAGCACCTCGCTGAACAGGGGGGCATGTTCCCCGCTGCCCGCCAGCGGCAGGGTCGAGACTACCGGCCAGGGGGTGCTGTCCACCCCGCCCCGGGCGGATGTCATACGGTCCAGCGTATCATCGTGAAAAACCACCAGTTGGCGGTCCTTGGTAAACTGCACATCCAGTTCAATGCCGTAGCCGCTGCGGGCCGCCGCGGCAAAGGCAGGCAGGCTGTTTTCCGGCGGGCGCTGCTGGGTACCGAACAGTCCCCGGTGGGCATAGCTGCGCCCGCAGAAGGGCTGACGCAGCGCCGCACGGGGCGTCCCCGGCCAGACCAGAAACAACACCAGCGCCACCAGCAACACAGGCAATGCCAGCAGCAACAGCAGGATCAGCAACATACCATCTATCACCTCTTTTTTATTTTACCGCATCCCCGGTTGGTTTGCAATGCGGGGCGGTGGCAAGAAATACCGGCCCCGGAAATTTTATAATTATTTTCAAAAGTTTTCACAATTTCGCCACGCAGAAAGAATATTGTGTTAGAATAGAGAGTGTGAAAAAAGGAGGCCGACTTTATGGCAAAAATTTTGGTCGTGGACGATGAACCGCGGATCCGGGATCTGATCCGCGAGCATTTGCAATATGCCGGTTTCACCTGCGAGGAGGCCGGCGACGGCGCTGCGGCGCTGAGCGCCCTGGCCCAGGGCGGCATCGATCTGGTCATTCTGGACATCATGATGCCTTTTATGGACGGTATGACCTGCCTGCGGGAGATGCGTACCCGCAAGATCATGACCCCCGTCATCATGCTGACGGCCCGCAGCGAAGAGTACGACAAACTGGCCGGTTTAGAAGGCGGCGCCGACGACTATGTGGTCAAACCCTTCTCTCCCCGGGAACTGGTGGCCCGTGTCAAGGCCGTGCTGGCCCGCACCATGCCCAAGACCGAGGAAAACCAGGGCAACTATGTGTTCGGTGATCTGCAGATCGACACAGCCAGTCATACCGTAAAGATTGCCGGGCAGGAAGCCCCCCTGACGCCCAAAGAATTTGACCTGCTGGTCTTTCTGGTCAGCAACAAGGGCATTGCCCTGAGCCGGGAAAAGATTTTGCAGAAGGTCTGGAACTACGACTATTACGGCGAGGACCGCACGGTGGACACCCACATCAAGATGCTGCGCGGCCACCTGGGACCTTGCCGCAACTACATTGTGACGGTGTGGGGTATCGGCTATAAGTTCGATCCCGACACCCTGTAAAAAGGAGTGCAGGAAGTTTGAAATCTTCTGCCCCTCAAAAACGGCGGGGGTTTGTGGTCAGCATACGCTGGCAGCTGATGCTTTGCATCGGCCTCATGACGCTGTTGACACTGGCGCTGGTATGGGGCGTGATCACCTATGCGCTGGTGCCGCAGTACAACCGCACCATCCGCCGCAAACTGGAAAACAAAGCAACGGCCATTGTGGCCCTCATCGACCAGAGCGACGCCCCCATCGCCACCCGGGACTTTGGCGTGCTGGCGCTGAACACCGATTTCTGGCAGAACCTGAGCGATACCTTCCGGGAAAAGGCCATCAATGTGGATGGCTGCTGTGTGGATTTCAGCGACTCGACCCTGCGCTGCCTCAAAGCCTACGAAAGCATGTACCCCTGCCTGCTCCACGAAAGCACCGGTGCATTCACAGGGGAGTTCGGCTACAATGTCAACACCGCCGTGGTCATCCAGATGCGCCAGAAACTCTTCCTGAACGGCAGTCTGTTCGAGGTGGTCCGCTCCAGTTCCAGCCAACAGATGCTGGTGGGTTCTCTGTCCGCCGACGGCAAATACGGCGTCATCATCTCCACCAGTCTGGCACAGATTTCCACCGCCGCCGAAGTGCTGCGCTCCATTCTGATTCCGCTGGCGCTCTTCCTGCTGGTACTGGATCTGCTGTTCGCCATGCTGTTCAGCCGCTGGTTCACCCGCCCCATCGAGCGGCTTTCCGCCGGTGCCCAGGAAATCGCTTCTGGCAACTACGATGTCCAGATCTCGGTGGTGCACCGGGATGAGATTGGCCGGTTGGCGGAAGATTTCAACCACATGGCCTCGGAAGTCAAACGCAGCGCCCAGCTGGAAAAGGATATTCTGGCCAACGTAAGCCATGACCTGCGCACACCGCTGACCTTAATCAAGGGCTATGCCGAGACCGTGCGGGACCTGACCGGTACCGACGCGGAAAAGCGCACCGAACAGTGCAATATCATTGTGGATGAAACCGACCGCCTTTCGGCCCTGGTCAACAGCGTGATGGAGCTGAGCAAGGTACAGAACGGCTCCGAAAAGCCCAACCTGGTGGACTTTGATATGAGTGAACTCTGCTTTGAGGTGGCGGGCCGGTACGACGCCCTGTGCGACCAGAACCACTGGACGCTGCGTCTGGAAGCCGACCACGCCGCCCCCGTCAGTGCCGATCCGGCCATGATGGAGCGGGTGCTGCACAATCTGCTGGGCAATGCCTTCCACCACATCGGCGAGGACGGCGTTGTGGTGCTGCGGGTACTGCCGCTGGAAAAGGGCTGCCGCGTGGAGGTGGAAGACCACGGTCCCGGTATTCCACCCGAGGATTTGCCCCACCTGTTTGACCGTTATTACCGCGCCCGCCAGGATGCCGGCAAAACCGGCACCGGGCTGGGGCTTTCCATCACCAAGGCGATCCTGCAGCAGCATGGCTTTGCCTTCGGCGTCAACAGCGCCGTGGGCCAGGGTTCCACCTTCTGGTTCACCATGCAGGATACCCGTCAACAACCCAATCCTTGACCCTGGAGGTACTACGCGATGGATAAGATCAACCGCGCCATGGATGAACAACTGCAAAAACGGGTGGCCGACCTGACCGCCCACAACGACGAAACCGGCGACGGCAAACTGGATGCCGCCGACCTGAAAGCCCAACTCAACCGCATTGAAGCCCAGCTGGAACTGCAGGATCGGCAGAACCGCAACATCATGCGAAACCAGCGGCTGCGCATGATGCTGAGCATCGCCATCACGGTGGTACTGCTGGTTGCGCTGGGCGGATTCTGGTACTATTCCCGCATCGCCTACCACCAGGTCATGGACTCCACCGCCCAGGTCAACGAGCTGGTGCAGACGCTGCAGAACAGCCTGAACACCCTGGATCCGGAAGAACTGGACAATATGATGCAGGACCTGCCGGAGATTACCGAGCAGCTGAAACGCATCGACGTGGATGCGCTGAATCAGGTGCTGGACGGCTTGCCCACCCTGATGGACAGCGTCAACAAGCTGCAAACCCAGGTACAGTCCATCAGCAACCTGGTCAGCGGCGGGCTGGGCTCACTGTTCGGGTCTTAAACGCATACAAAACGGGCGGTCGGGAAGAATTTTCCCGGCCGCCCGTTTTGCGCGTCCCTTATTGCCGGCGCATCAGCGCTGACGGTAGCTCTGGCAGTAGTGCGGATTGTCGATGCCCTGGTTGGTGTCGGAATGCTCGGTGATCTTGATGGCATCCAGGTTGCACGAACAGCCGTTCTGGTTGTACGCGCAGGAGCAGACATCGCAGGTAACGTTGGTATTCTCCATTTCGGTTCACCTCCTTGCCGATAGTATGGCCGGTTTACGGCCTGTTATGCACTTGCGCACCTTCCCCTGCTGTGTTATACTGAATCTAGAAAGGGCGCACCAGCCCTTACGGAGGTAAAAACCATGTCCTTTGCAAGTATCCTTGTGCTGGTCATCGTGTTTGTATTGCTGGCCCTGGCGGTGCTTTTCATCAGCCAGAACGGTGGTTGGCAGGGCGGCTGCGGCGGTAACTGCGCCAGCTGCCACAACAAATGCACCAGCCCCAAACCCAAAGATTCCGACAAACCGTAACCACGGCCCTTCCCCCACGGGGGAAGGGCTTTTTTCTTGGCCTGCGGTTGCACAAAACCCCAAAAACGGTTATACTAATTTTATATATACCTTTCGGAGGTGGTTCTTCCATGAAAGCGGATCGGTATCGCTTTGACGGCTCGCATCCCTGTGACCTGCGCGCCCTGCCCTGCGACGGAAAACAGGATGATCTGGACAAGGAAAAGATTCTGGCCAAGACGGCCCGCAACCTGGAGGAAATGGCTGCCTTGCAGGATGCCCTGTACGCTGACGGACGGGAAGGGCTGATTTTTGTGCTGCAGGCGCTGGACGCCGCCGGCAAGGACAGCACCATCAAGCATGTGATGGGCGGACTGAACCCCCAGGGCGTGCGGGTGACCAGCTTCAAACAGCCCAACAGCGAGGAGCTCAGCCACGACTTTTTGTGGCGTGTCCACAAGGCGCTGCCGTCCCGTGGGTCCATTGCCATCTTCAACCGCAGCTATTACGAGGATGTGCTGGTAGTACAGGTGCACGACCTGCAAAAGACCTACAAGATGCCGCCCCGCACACAGGAGGGCAGCAAAAAGGAATTCTTCCAGAAGCGGTACCGCCAGATCCGGCACTACGAGCAGTACCTGTACGACAACGGCTACCGCATCGTAAAGATTTTCCTGCATGTATCCAAGGAGGAACAGAAAAAGCGGTTTTTGCAGCGGATTGACAACCCCGCCAAGAACTGGAAGTTTTCCCTCAGTGATGTGAAGGAACGTGCCCACTTTGCGGAATATCTGGACACCTTCCAGGAAGTCATCGACGCCACCGCCACCCCCGAAAGCCCCTGGTATGCCCTGCCCGCCGACCAGAAGTGGTACACCCGCTACCTGGTCAGCGAAATTGTGGTGGACAGCCTGCGCCAGTGCTGCCACCAGTACCCCCGCTTGCGGGAAGATGCCCTGGCGGAACTGAAAGATTGCCGTACCCAACTGGAAGCGGAGGATTGACCATGGCCCCAATACGTGTACTGCAGGTCATGCCCGCCATGGACGCGGGCGGTATGGAGACCTTTGTCATGAATGTCTACCGTACCGTGGACCGCGACCGGGTGCAGTTTGACTTTCTGTACCACTACAACAAATCCTGTTTTTTTGACGATGAGATCGAAGCGCTGGGCGGCAGAATCTACAAACTGACCGTCCGGCAGGACAACAATCTGCCCCGGTACCTGCGGCAGTTGCGGGAGCTGTTTGCCCAGCATCCCGAATGGCGCATTCTGCACGGCCATTACAGCGGGTTCGGCATGTTTTACAATACGGTGGCCCGCCGGGCCGGGATTCCGGTACGGGTGGGGCACAGTCATAACACCGCCTACGAGCGCAATCTGGTGGGCACGCTGGACCGGCTCATGAGTCTGCGGTTTTCGGCGGGATTGACTGACCGGTTTGCCTGCAGCCAGCTGGCGGGCGAAATGCTGTTCGGCAAGGATCCTTTTACCGTGGTGCCCAACGGCATCGACACCGCCCTCTTCGCCGCCCGGGATCCCCAGCGTCGGGCCTTGCTGCGCGGCGACCTGGGGGTGACCGACCAGGAGATTCTCTTTGGCCATGTGGGCCGTTTCACCGCCCAGAAAAATCACCCCGGCCTGCTGCGGATTTTTGCGGCGGTGCGGCAGCGGTTGCCCAAGGCCCGGCTGGTTCTGCTGGGCGGTGGTCCCGCCGATTACATAGAGCAGATGCAAGCGCTTGTCCGGGAGCTGCACCTGGGCGACAGCGTGATTTTTGCGGGGGTGCGCAGCAACATCCAGGGGTTCTATGACGCCATGGACGCTTTTTTGCTGCCCAGCCTGTTTGAGGGATTGCCGGTGGTGCTGGTGGAAGCCCAGACCGCCGGACTGCCCTGCTTTGTTTCCGACACCATCGACCGGGGCGCCGCCTTCACCGACCGGGTACGTTTTTTGCCTTTGCAGGACCCCGCCGCCTGGGCCCAGGCCATCGCCGCAGCCAGCCTGCGGCGGGACCCCCAGGCCCGGCGCAAGGCTGTGGAGGCCGGGTATGACATTCACACCAGTGCCGCCGTACTGCAGGAATTCTACCTGCGCCGCTATGCGGAGGTGACAGCATGACCCCCGACACCGCGCCCCGCAGGGAGATTGCCGTCATTGTGCCGGTGCACAACGCGGCGGCTTTTCTGCCCGACTGCCTGGATGCGCTGGCCGCCCAGCGTTTTGATGATTTTTGCTGCATCCTGGTGGACGACGGCTCCACCGATGCCTCGGGGGAACTGTGTGACGAAGCCGCCCGCAGCGACGGCCGGTTCATCGCCCTGCATCAGGCCCAGAGCGGCGTCAGTGCGGCCCGGGCAGCCGGTGTGCGCCGGGCCCGGGCGGAGGGCGCCATCTGGCTGGCCTTCTGCGATGCCGACGACCGGTATCACCCGGACTTCCTGCGCACACTCCACACCGCTGCCCGGGAGGCCGCGGTGCCGCTGGCCTGCTGCCGCTACGACACCTTTACCGACACCCCGCCGGCCGAGTCGCCGGCCCCATCGGACTATCGGGTCCTGCGGGCACCGGAACACCTGGAGGCACTGCTCCATGACCACGCCGTGGACTACGGCCTGTGGAACAAACTGTACGCGGCGGGCCTTTTGACCGAGGCCATGCTGGACAACGACCTGGCCTACAACGAAGACCTGCTGGCCAACTGGCAGGCCTTTCTGCGGGCACCGGGCTGCGCCTTCTGCGATTTTGCCGGCTACCATTACCGCCAGCATGCCGACAGTGCCAGCCACCGGGCCCTGCCGCCCCAGAGCATCGATGACCAGCGCCGGGCTGCCACCCTCATCCGCAGCAGCGTCCCGGACCGTTGGCCCCAATTGCAGGAATCGGCCAACGCCTTTTACTACGAAAAGCTGGTCTACCTGGCCAGCATGATCCTGCGCCGCTCCGACGCCGACGCCTACCGGGTCCACCTGGGGGAGCTGAGCATCGGCATCACCGCAGGGCTCAAGGATCCGCAGCTGGGCCGCAATCCCCGGTTGCCGTTTGCCATCCGGGTGGCCGCCTGGGCCACCGTCCACACCCCCAAACTCTGGCGGCGCGTCTGCCGTACATTTTTGAAGGATCGACAATAACCCATGCGATTTTTACTGATTCTGGACCGGGTGGAAAACCCCGCCAGTGCCAATGCCCTGCTGGCCTGCCGCCTGGCCGGGGAACTGCTGACTGCCGGCCATGAGGTCCACCTGCTGGAACTGTGGGACGGCCGTACCGCCCCTCCTGCCCCGCCGGAAGGGGCGGTACAACATACCCTCGCCTTTGCCGACGAGCGGTTGATGAACACCGCCCTGGAAAACGGCGCCAAAGGCGGCACGCCGGTGCCCCTGCGGCTGCTGCGACTGGCTGCGCACCCCACGGCGGTGGCAGCGGCCTTCCGCCAACTGGTGCTGCATGCACCACGCCGGACCGTGGACAGCCGACGGGAAATCCAACGTCTGGATGCCCGGTATCATTTTGATGCCGTCTGTGCTGTCTGCGCCCCCTATCGCGCCGCCTTTGCCCTAGAAACCGCCCGGATCGGCGGCAAAAAACTGCTGTGGCAGCTGGATCCCTACGCCAGCAACCGGGACTATGTGGCCCCGGGCGGTTTTGCCCGGGAAGGCCAGTTGCTGGATGCCGTGGATGCCGCCTTCATCACCCCCCAGGCTCTGCCCGATTACGAGGGCGGCCCCCTCAGCGGCTGGCGCAGTAAAATCCATGTGCTGGGCTTTCCGGTCCTGCTGCCCATGGCCGCCCCCACGCCCCACACAGGGTTGCGGTGCGTCTTTTGCGGCAGCCTGTACCCCACCGTGCGGGAGCCGGATTTTGCCCTGGAACTGTTTGGCCGGCTGAATGATCCCCAACTGACACTGACCATGGCGGGCGGCGGCTGGCAACGCTTTGCCTCCGCAGAGGAGAAAGCCCGTGCGGTGCTGGGGGAGCGTTTTGTCTGTCCCGGGCCGCTGCCCCCGTCCGATGCCGCCGCACTGGAGGCGGGCGCCGATGTACTGCTGAGCCTGGGCAACTTCTATGACAACCAGATGCCCAGCAAGCTGTTCAGCTATTTTGGCAGCGGCAAACCGGTACTGCACCTGGCCGTAAGTGAAACCGACCCCACCCTGCCCTATCTGGCCCGGTATCCGCTGGCGCTGGTACTGCACCAACAGGACGGGGCCACCCCCGTCGTGCTGGAACGCCTGCGCCGCTGGCTGGACCAGATGCAGGGGCAACGACTGCCCTATGCGCAGGTGGCTGCCCTGTATCCTGCCTTTACCCCCGGCCATGTGGCACAGGACTTCCTGGCCGCGCTGGGATAATCCTTACCGAGAGGAGTACTGCCATGCATGTTTTGTGGCTTGTCAGCATGGTGCTGCCCCAGGCCGCCCTGGCCTGCGGACTGAAGTCCGCCAGTGACGTGAGCGGCGGCTGGCTGACCGGCCAGCTGACCGCACTGCAGGGGCGCCACGATCTGCAGCTGACCGTGGCCTGTGTGGGCGCCCATAGCCCCCATCCCCTTTGCGGGGAACAGGAGGGTGTAACCTACCGCATCCTACCCGGAACGGACGGACTGGACGCCCTGCTGCAGGAAGTCCGCCCCGATCTGGTCCATCTTTGGGGCACCGAATATGCCGCAGCCTCCCTCCTGCACGAAGCCGCCCTTCGCCGGCATCTGCCTGTGCTGGTGGGCATTCAGGGTGTGATGCGGGACTGTGCCGCCCATCTGTGTGACGGAGTCCCCGCACCTTACTGCCGTTCCACGCCGCCGGACAGGCTGCTGGACCGTATCATTCCCGGCGCACTGCTGGACAAACTGCAGGCCCGGTTTGATGCACTGGCCCAAAGTGAGGCAGCGTTGCTGGCCCGCAGCCAGTTTGTCACCGGCCGCACGGCCTTTGACCGGCGGGCCGTGGCAGACCTGGCACCCCGGGCCCGGTATTTTGTCTGCAACGAGACGCTGCGCCCCCTCTTTTACCAAGGGCCCCTGTGGCAGCCGCGGGCTTTTGGCCGCGCACCGGTGCTGCTACTCTCCCAGGGGAACTATCCCCTGAAAAACCTGCACACCCTGTTGCGAGCCCTGCCGCCCTTGTTGGAACGCTGGCCCGACGCTCAACTACGCATTGCCGGCTGGCCGCCCCTGGACAAGGGCCCGCTGTTCCAGCCGTTAATTGACCGGTTGTTCCCCTACCAGCGTTACTGCCGTCGGTTGGCGGCGGAACTGGGGGTGGCTGACCACATCCACTATACCGGCCCGCTGGATGCCGCCGCCATGCGGCAGGCCTATCTGGATGCCGATGTATTCGTGCTGCCCTCCACCAGCGAGAACAGCCCCAACAGCCTGGGGGAAGCCATGCTGCTGGGGGTTCCCTGTGTGGCCAGCCGGGCGGGCGGCATCCCCGATATGCTGACCGATGGCCGGGAGGGCCGGGTATACGGCGCTGCCCTGGATGCCAGCGCCCTGTCCCGGGCGCTGGCCGAGGTGCTGTCCGCCCCCGACGGCGGCGCCGGTCTGGGCCGGGCCGCCCGGGAACGGGCACTGCATACCCATGACGCCGCCACCAACGCCGATACCCTGTGTGGCATCTATACTACCATCTTGCAGGAGGAAACCCGGTGAACCGCTGGACCACGACCATCATCATCCCCTGTTACAAGGCCACCGCCACCCTGGAGCGTGCAGTGACCAGCGCCCTGCAGGGTGCACCCGAGGATCTGCAACTGTTGCTGGTGGAGGACGGCAGTCCCGACGACACCGGTGCCCTGTGTGACCGTCTGGCTGCCCGAGATGCCCGGATCACCGCTTTGCACCGTCCCAACGGCGGTGCCGGTGCGGCCCGCAACACCGGCCTGGACGCCGCCACCGGCGACTGGGTCCTGTTCCTGGATGCCGACGATGAATTGCTGCCCGGCCTGTGGGCGGCTCTGGCAGCCACCCCCGTCACCGACGAAGGGATGGTACTGTTCGGCCTGCGCCGGGCCAGCGCCCCCCACACCGACGTGGTGGCACCGCTTGCTCCGGGACGCTACGAGGGACTGGCTGCCCTGGGGGAAGCCCTGTCTCCCCTGTTGTTCGACACCGGTCTGCTGGCCGCCCCCTACCCCAAACTGTTCCGGCGGGACCGCATCGGGGCCCTTCGGTTCGACGAAAGCCTCAAAATCAACGAGGATGTCCTGTTTAACATACTTTTTTTACAAAAAACGACTGCCATTTATTGCCTGGGTGGTATATACTATAAGCAAAACGATTTGGTTGCCGGAAGCCTGTCCCGCTCGCTGCGGGACGACCTGCTGGACGCCGAAGCCATCACCCGCCCGGCACTGGAAGCCCTGCTGCGGCAAAACGGGCTGGACCCGGCACCCTATCTGCAGACCAGCCGGGTGCGTGCCTGCCTGAACCAGTACGGGTTGTTGACAGGGTGCAGGGGCCATCTTTCCCTGGCCCGGCGTCGGGCTCTGTTCGACCGGATTCTGGCCGACCGGGATGCCCGCGCGGCCCTGCGGGACCAACTGCGGCGGGACCCCAACCGCCTGCTGGCGATTCCGTACCGCATCGGCGTGGCCTGCCGACTGCCCGGTCTGCTGGCCGCCTACACCCTGGCCAAACAACGTTTTCTGTAAATGAGGAGAAGCGGAATGGGCAAATCCCCCACCATCACCATCGTCTCAACGGTGTACAATACCCGCCCCTTTCTGGAAGCGGCGGTCAACAGCATTCTGGCACAGACGTTCACGGACTTTGAACTGCTGCTCATCGATGACGGCAGCTCGGACGGGGCCGGGCCCCTCTGTGACGCGCTGGCCGCCCGGGACGCCCGCATCCGGGTGTTCCATCAGCCCAACGGCGGCCCGGCCAGCGCCCGCAACAAGGGCCTGGACAACGCCCGGGGACAGTATATCGGGTTCGTGGATTCCGACGACCGGATCGAGCCCACCATGTACGAAACCCTCTATGCGGCCTTGCAGGCCCCCGGGGTGCGGCTGGCCGCCTGCAGCGGCGACTGCATCGATGAGGAAGATCACACCATTCCGGGACGCCGGGTGGCCATACGGCAGCACGGTGTACGCGATGCCGAGACGCTGCTGCTGGAGACCTTCCAGACCGGTAGTTACTACGGCCCCCTGAGCTGGAACAAGTTGTTTGATATTCGGCTGTTCCGGGACAAGGGCATCCACTATGACGAGACGATGCTCTTTGGGGACGACGCCAGCGTACTGCACCGCGTCTTTGAGGGAGAGCGGTGCAACTGCCTGCCCGATGTGCTCTACCACTACCGTACCCGGGCCGGACAGATCACCAGTACCGCCACCTTTCCGGCGCGCAAGCTGGATGATCTGCGGATGTATTGGGACTGGCTGCAATACTTCGCCAGCCGTACCGGATTTGCGGAATACCGCCAATGGGCCACCCTGTGGTACTGGCGTGTGTTTTATCAGTTCTGGTGTCAGTCCGGCGCTGCCGGCAATCTGTCGGAACTGAAACCCAAGTTTATGACCCACAAAAAACATCTGGACGCCGTACTGCCGGATCTTTTGGGCAGCCCCCTGCTGCCGGCCGGCGAAAAACTGCGCGCCGTCCTGTTTTGCGCCAACCCTACGGCGCTTTATACCGCAGCCACCGCCTGGGGACGTCTGGCCGCAAAGAGAGGAAGGGAAATGCATTGATGGAACGTATTGCAATCAGCGTGATCGTACCGATTTACAACACCAAGACTTTTCTGCCGGAATGCCTGGACAGCATCCTGGCTCAGGATATTCAGGTGCCCTATGAGGTGTTGCTGGTGGACGACGGTTCGACGGACGGCTGCAGCGAGATCTGCGACCAGTATGCCGCCAAGGATTCCCGGGTCCGGGTCTTCCATCAGGAGAATCAGGGCCTGTCGGCGGCGCGCAACACCGGTATCGACGCCGCTCGCGGACGGTATTATGCCTTTGTGGACTCCGACGATGTGGTGCTGCCGGCCTACCTGCGCACGCTGTACGATGCCTGCGAGGAGCACGACGCCTATATGGCCCTGTGCGCCGTGGAGGACGTGCAGGAAAACGGACAAAGCTGCCAGCCGCCCCACTCCACCCATCCGGCCCAGGAAGGCGTTTTCTGCGGCAAGGATCTGCTGAATGAATTCTACACCCCCAACGGTACCGTCTACACGGTGGCCTGGAACAAGCTCTACCGCGCCGAGGTATGGAAACTGTTGCACTACCCTGAAGGCCGCCTGCATGAGGACGACTTTGTGGCCCACCGGCTGTTCTGGCGCTGCGACAAGGTGGTCTGCATCGACACCATCCTCTACCACTACCGGCTGAGCTCGGGCAGCATCTGCCGCTCGTCCATCAAGCCGGAGGCTTTTGATGCGGTGGACGGTCTGGCCGACCGGTACCGCTTCTATGTGGAAAACAACGCCGACCGCGCGGTGATTGACGCCGCCTATGCGGCCTGCTGGCGGCGCTATCTGTTCCTGTGCGCCAAGGTGCGCCAGAATCCCACCCCGCAGCTGATCAAAGCCATCAGCAAGGAGCAGTTCCTCATGCAGGGGCTGATCAGCTATCTTCCCAACTGCCGGCATATGAAGATGACCGAAAAGCTTTCGGCGGCCCGCTGGTCCATGATGAGCGCCGAGAGCCTCTGCCCGCTGAAGAAGTAAAACAACGCACCACAGAAGGAGCCGACCTTGGCGATCCTGAAAAACGACAGAGAAAAAGAAAAGCGCCCCCGCGTGCTGCTGGTGCCGCCCCCGGATCTTCCGGTGCCGGCGGTCCAGGGCGGCGCGGTGGAGACGTTGCTGACCCATTTGATCCGCGAAAACGAGCGCCAGGGCAAGCTGGATCTGCTGTGTGCCAGCGTCCCCGACGACGCGGCCCGTCGCGCCGCCGAAGGGCTGCAGCACACCAAGATGCTGTTCATTGCCCGGCCCCACGGCCATCGCCGTTACTGGCCCATGGTCTTTGTGGAGCGCTGCCTGGGCATCGCGGCCCCCTACGATCCCTGGTACCAGAAAGTACAGCTGTCCCTGGCCCTGGAACCCCCCGGCCCCGACCTGATCGTGGCCGAAGGCGGCAACCTGACCCAGTGCAGCGCCATCAGCCGGATGTTCGGCCGCCGCCGCTGCCTGGCCCATCTGCACGGACAGACCGCCTGCAGCCCCGTGATGGACACCATCTACGGCGGCATTCTGGCGTTGAGCGAGTTCATCCGGGCCGACTATCTCAAGACCAGCACGCTGGATCCCCGGCGCGCTTACATCTGGTACAACTGTGTGGATACCAAGCGCTTCTGCCCCGGTCCCCCGCCGCTGGCCCTGCGCACCCGCCTGGGCTTCGGCGCCCAGGATTTTGTGGTGCTGTTCTGCGGACGGCTGGACCCCGACAAGGGCATCCATAAATTGATGGAGGCGTTGGCTCTGCTGCCGGTGCCCCGTATCAAGCTGCTCATCGTGGGCAGCCCCTTCTTCGGACGCACCCAACAAAGCAGCTTTTTGCGCAAGCTGGAGCAGCAGGCCCGGGCTCTGGGCAACCGTGTCCAGTTCACCGGCTACATTCCCAACGAGGATCTGCCCGATTACTATCGACTGGCCGACCTGGTGTGCGTGCCCACCCTGGTGGAGGAAGCCGCCGGTTTGGTGGCGGTGGAAGCCATGGCCTGCGGGCGTCCCGTACTGGCCACCCGCAGCGGCGGTATGCCCGAATACCTGGAAGGCAGCCAGGCGGTGCTGGTGGAACGGGGCGAAAACATCGCCGATCAGTTGGCCTGGAGTATCCGCATGCTGTATGAACATCCGGCCCTCTGCGCCGAGATGGGGGCCGCCGGCGCCAAACGGGCCAAGGATTTTTCTGTGGAGCGTTATTATACCGAGTTTGTACGCATCGTACAGGATATGCTGCAGAATGGAGGTGCCGTATGAGCAAACCGACTTTCTGTGTGGTGGTTCCGGTCTACCGCTCGCAGGCCACGCTGGATCGCTGTGTGCAGAGTATTCTATCCCAGACGGTGTCGGGCGGCGTGCAGTGCATTCTGGTGGATGACGGCGGCCCCGACGACAGCGGTGCGCTGTGCGACGCCTGGGCGGCCCGGGATGCCCGGGTCCGGGTGATTCACCAACAGGGCCGCGGCGTTTCCAGCGCCCGCAATGCCGGGATGCAGGCCGCCGACAGCCATTTTCTCGTCTTCCTGGACTCCGATGACGCCCTGCGCCCCGGCGCCCTGCAGGCGGCGCTGGAGGTCCAGCAGGCGCACCCGGAAGATTTTGTACTATGGCACTACACCACTCGCCCCGAGGATTCCGCTCCGGTAACCACCGCCGTGGAATCCCGTCCCCGGAACGGGCTGGCCAAGCTGTGGCTGGACTGCCTGCTGGCCATGCCCTGGAACAAACTGTACCGCACCGACTGGGCACAGCAGATCAAATTCAACACACAGTACACTTTAGGCGAAGATTTACAATTTGTATTGGACTATCTGGCCTTGCTGGCGGTACAGACCCCGGGGTTCTGCTACCGGGTGCTGCAAAGCCCGCTGACCTTTTACGACTGTAGCCGCACCGGCACCCTTTCCACCAAATACCATGCCAACTACTGTGAAATCTGGCCGGAGCATTTTGCCAAGCTGAATGCCGCCTGCCTGACCGTACAGTGTCCCCCGGCGGACCTGCGTCAGCTGCACCGGGCGGAACTGACCGTCTTTGCGGAAGGCGTGGCAGACATCCTGCGCCGTGACCCGGCCCCTCTGTCCGGCATACGGCGGGATAAGGCAACCGCAGCTTTGCGAAGCCCCTGGCTGCGCGCCCTGCTGGACCAGATGCGCACCGAACGCTGCTACAGCGCCTACTACCTGCCCTGCCGCTGGCGCAACACCCAGCTGGTGTACACCCTGGCGGAAGCCAAGCGCACCAATTCCCCCTTGTATGGGAAATTGGACTGGGCAGGATACTACCTGCTGGGCGGTCGACTGCGCCGCGAATAATTACAAAACGAACCGGCTGCCGCACTATGCGGCAGCCGGTTCTTCGTTGGATACAAAAAGCCCCACCGTCCGGAGCATGAAACGGTGGGGTGACATGGCAATAGCCGGACTGCTGAAAAAGGCGCAGAGCAAACGCCAAAACGGAGGCGCAGCCGGATATTGGCAGGGTCCGCAGCCGGAGAGGCTCGCCGGGTGCGGTTCCAGGTTGGTTATGGTTAGCGTTCGCTAACCACGTATATACTGTACCATACCGGGACGGGGTCTGTCAAGTATTTCCCAGTATTTTTGTTAGGATTTTTCTTTGGGGGCGTCGGGGTACTCCCGCACGTGAAGCAGTTCTTCAGCGGTCTGCACTTCCTCAGCGGTGGGCACCCGCACCCCTTCCAGCGGGTACGGAATCCCCAGATTCTGCCATTTGAACAGTCCCAGCGTGTGGTAGGGCAGCACCTCCACCCGGCGCACCGTGGGCAGCGTCCGGATGAAGGCATCCAGTTTGCGCAGACCTTCGGCATCGTCGGTCAGGTCCGGCACCAGCACATGACGGATCCAAAGGTCTACCCCTTTGTCCGCCACATAGCGGGCCATGGCCAGAATGTTGGCGTTGCCGTGCCCGGTGAGGGCACGGTGTTTTTCCTCGTCGATTTCCTTCAGATCCAGGATCACCAGGCTGGTGTTTTCCAGCAGGCGGTCAAAACGCGCCATCCAGTCGGCGTTGTCCGGTGCAAAAGGCTGGCCGCTGGTATCCAGGGCGGTTTGGATCCCCTTGGCGTGGGCCAGACGGAAGACCTCGCTGACAAAGTCCAGCTGCAGCAGCGGTTCACCGCCGCTGATGGTCAGGCCACCGTTGTTGCGCCAGTAGTTGCGGTAGCGGTAGGCCGCGTCGAAAGCCTCCTGGGGCGTTTTGGCGGTGTCCCGGGTAAAGGCCCAGGTTTCGGGGTTGTGGCAGTACTGGCAGCGCATGGCGCAGCCCTGCAGAAACAGGACGTAGCGGACCCCCGGCCCGTCCACCAGGCCAAAGGTTTCAACGGAATGGATATATCCCAGCGTTGCAGAGGGTTGTGACATAAAAAGCTCCTTTTTTGTGACAAAAATCCGCGGCCACCCGAGGGGCCGCGGATCTTACCGAATCAAAGATGGACGATTACAGCACCTTGTGGCAGGTACGGGCAATGACATCCAGCTGCTGTTCGCGGGTCAGGTCGATGAACTTGACCGCATAACCGGAGACACGGATGGTGAAGTTGGCGTACTCCTCCTTCTCGGGGTGCTCCATGGCGTCAATCAGCTTTTCAGTGCCGAAGACGTTGACGTTCAGGTGGTGGGCCCCCTGGTCGAAGTAGCCGTCCATGACCTGCACCAGGTTCTCCACGCGCTCCTGCTCGCTGTGGCCCAGGGCATCGGGGTTGATGGTCTGGGTGTTGGAGATGCCGTCCAGCGCCCAGTGGTAGGGCAGCTTGGCCACCGAGTTCAGGCTGGCCAGCAGGCCGTGGGTTTCGGCACCGTAGCTGGGGTTGCCACCGGGGGCAAAGGGCGTGTATGCCTTGCGGCCGTCCGGCATAGCACCGGTAGCCTTGCCGTACACCACGTTGGAGGTGATGGTCAGGATGGAGGTGGTGGGCTCGGAGTTGCGGTAGGTGTGGCGGCGCTTGATCTTCTCCAGGAAGCTGCGCAGCAGGTTCACCGCAATGTCGTCGGCGCGGTCGTCGTCGTTGCCGTACTTGGGGAAGTCCCCTTCGATCTCGTAGTCGGTGACCAGGCCCTGCTCGTTGCGGATGCACTTGACCTTGGCGTACTTGATGGCGCTCAGGGAGTCCACCACATGGCTGAAGCCCGCAATGCCGGTGGCAAAGGTACGGCGCACGTCGGTATCAATGAGGGCCATCTCGGCGGCCTCATAGTAGTACTTGTCGTGCATATACTGAATGAGGTTGAGGATGTTCACGTAGAGGCCAACCAGCCAGTCCATCATGACATCATACTTCTTGACAACCTCGTCGTAGTCCAGATACTCGCTGGTGATGGGGGCATAGGCGGGACCCACCTGCTCACCCAGCTTTTCGTCCACGCCGCCGTTGATGGCGTAGAGCAGGCACTTGGCCAGATTGGCACGGGCACCGAAGAACTGCATCTCCTTGCCGGTCTGGGTGGCAGACACGCAGCAGCAGATGGAGTAATCGTCGCCCCAGACCGGCTTCATCACATCATCGTTCTCATACTGGACCGAGGAAGTCTTGATGGAGATGCGGGAAGCATAGTCCTTGAAGGTTTTGGGCAGGGCGGAGGAATACAGCACCGTCATGTTGGGTTCCGGCGCGGGGCCCATGTTCTCCAGGGTATGCAGGAAGCGGAAATCGGTCTTGGTGACCATGGAACGGCCGTCCATACCGATACCGGCCACTTCCAGGGTAGCCCACACGGGGTCGCCGCTGAACAGCTGGTTGTAGCTGGGGATGCGGGCGAACTTGACCATACGGAACTTCATGACCAGATGGTCGATGAGTTCCTGGGCCTGGCTCTCGGTGAGGATGCCGCGGTCCAGGTCACGCTGGATATAGATATCCAGGAAGGTGGACACACGGCCCACGCTCATGGCGGCGCCGTTCTGGGTCTTGATGGCGGCCAGGTAGCCGAAGTACAGCCACTGGACGGCCTCCTTGGCATTGGCAGCCGGCTGGGAGATGTCGTAACCGTAGGTGGCAGCCATCTCCTTCATGCCCTTCAGGGCCTGGATCTGCAGCGAAATTTCTTCCCGCTGGCGGATCACATCATCCAGCATGGTGCCGTCGCCGCAGTTGGCGAAGTCATTCTGCTTTTCCTTGATCAGGAAGTCGATGCCGTACAGCGCCACACGGCGGTAATCACCCACAATGCGGCCGCGGCCGTAGGTGTCGGGCAGACCGGTGACGATGTGGCTGTGACGGGCCTTGCGCATTTCGGGGGTGTAGGCATCAAACACAGCCTGGTTGTGAGTACGGGCATATTTGGTAAAGATCTCGTGCAGTTTGGGACTGGGGGTATAACCGTAGGTGGTGCAGGCCTGTTCTGCCATCTTGATGCCGCCGTAGGGCATAAAGGCACGCTTGAGGGGCTTGTCGGTCTGCAGGCCGACGATCTGCTCCAGATCCTTGAGTTCGGGGTCGATATAGCCGGGGCCGTATGCCGTCAGACCGGAAACCACCTCGGTCTCCATGTCCAGAACGCCGCCCTTGGCGCGCTCCTCTTTCTGCAGCTTCTGCAGGGCACCCCACAGCTTGTTGGTGGCTTCGGTAGGACCGGCCAGGAAACTTTCGTCGCCGTCGTACGGTTTATAGTTTTTCTGGATGAAGTCACGGGTGTTGACTTCTTCCTTCCAGATGCGGCCTTCAAAGCCTTCCCACTGTTTGAAGTCTGTCATAAACGCACTCCTTCTGTTCGTGTATCTTCCCATATGTGGTGTTGAAGCAGATACTATAATACCATATCTGCAAAAAAACGCAAGGGGCAAATGGGTGTTTTCCCTTGTTTTTCCCACCGCTTTTTCAGAATACCAAAAAAGCCGGCGGTTGTATGTTGTCTTTGCAACAAAGCAACGGCTTTCCCCGCGCCCCGAATTCCGCCGGATGGGAAGTCCTGCCGGCGGCTAGGTTAGGTATATCTAACCTAGCGTTACCATACCATAAGGCGCCGTATTTGTCAAGCTTTTATCAATGCAAAAAGCGGCAGCCAAAGGCTGCCGCACGCTTTCCGTCAAAACCACAGAAAATGATAGGTGGCAATGGGAATGTTGTAGGACTGCCCCTGCATCAGCAGGACCAGGAAGCAAACACCGCTGACAATATGCCAGACCAGCGCCACCCCGCAGACCCACAGTCGGAGCCCCAGCGCCCGGCCCTGCTCCCCTGCCCGCCACCGGGTGCAGGATTCCAGCCAGACCGAAAGGGATTCCAACAGAAAGAGCCAGAAGCAGATAAACGGGCCCCACCAGAGGTTGGCATGGTAGAGGCGTTCTCCGCTTTCCACCAGCAGCAGGGCCTCGGCCAAGGATACCGCAAACACCAGCAGGCTGAACCGATACCGGAAATGCTGCCAGGCCCGCCGCCCCAGCAGCAGCCCCACCGCCGCCACAAACACCAGGGAACGCAGCAGCCCCAGCACACCGGCCTCGTTGAAAGGCCCCCACAGCATGCGGTGTCGGTCAAAGGCCACGGTAAAAATCAAATGCATACCGCTGTCGGCTTCGGCAAACAGCACATTGGCCTGTACCAGACACAGGGCAATGCTGGGCAGCACGCTGCATCCCATCACCGCTTCCCGGCCGATGCGGCTGCCGCGGCTCCTCACCAAATCCGCGATGAGCAGCAACAGCAACGCCGGCGCAAAGGCAAACACCAGGCTTGCCTTGAAACTGGTGGCCACGGTCAGCAACAGGGTATAAACCGCCCACACCCGCAGGTTCAGCTTTCCGGTCTGCAGACTGTGCCAGGCACGGTAAAACCACAGCATTGCCAGCAGCGCAAAGGGGGCCAGCATGATATAGGTGGTGTTGTGATACACCGTGCCGATGATGGTACCCTGGTACCAGTAACCGCCCCGGGGCATCCAGACCGCCTGAGAAAACGAGACCGCCAGACTGATCAGCAACCGTCCCGGGAGGGAGCTGCGGGGCAGCGCCGGACGCAGCCCCCAGGCAAAGACCGCCACCGCCCCCAGATGAAAGCAGGCCAGCAAGACGGCAATGCCCCACCGGCCGGCCAGGGCATAAGCAGGACCGATCAGCAGTGACGCGGTGGAATAGATCATTCCCTTCCGGGCAAAGGCCAGATGCTGGCCCAAGTCGGAGGTATAGGGGTCTGTTCCCCCGCCGGGGGAGCACAGTTGCTGGTAATGCAGCCAGGCCATGGCCACGGCAAAAAGTATCAATGCCGCCACAGCAGCCACCTGCAGGGCCCGTTGTCTGATAGTTTTGGACAAGGAAAAAATCCTCACTTTCCGACGGGTGAACCGCCGTGTTTGTAGAATCTGCCAGGATTCCTCTATGCCATAATGATACCATACCCACCGCAAAACACAAGGTCCCACCGGCTTTTTGGGCACCCCTACCAAAAACAACCGATGCAGCAGCGCTGTTTTTTGCTTGCCAAACGGGAAAGAATCCTGTATAATATAGCTTGTTCTGTACAAATACGATACACACTGTGAGGTTTCACGATGCTGACGAACTATCTGTATGTGTTTTTCATCGCCATGGTACCGTTGATCGAGTTGCGCGGCGCAATTCCGGTGGGCGTAGGCTTGGGCCTGCCCCTGTGGACCGCCTATGTGATCGCCATCATTGGCAACATGCTGCCGGTTCCCTTCATCTTCTTCTTTGCCCGCAAGGTTCTAGAATGGGGCGCCGACAAGCCGGTGATCGGCAAGTTTTTCCGGTTCTGCCTGGAGAAGGGCCACAAGGGCGGTGAAAAGCTGAAAGCCACCGCCGGGCGTGGTCTGCCCTGGGCGCTGCTGCTCTTCGTGGGTATTCCCCTGCCGGGCACCGGTGCCTGGACCGGCACCCTGGCTGCCAGTCTTCTGGATATGGATTTTAAATCCAGCGTGTTGGCCTGCATGGGCGGCGTGCTGCTGGCGGGGTGCATCATGGGTGCGCTGAGCGTGGCAGGCTTCTCGGCTCTGGGCGCCGTGGTGGCGTAAAAGCGATTTCCTGCACATTGTAACAATCGAACAGGCGAGGTTCCGCAAATGCGGAACCTCGCCTGTTTTTTACTTTGCCCAGACTGAGAACAGGATCACGTTTTTATTGCAAATAAAAAGCAAAAGTAGAACTTTCTTTATCTGCCACCTCCCATTTTACTTTTCTCTCTTACAAATCAGCTATATCATTCATATATAACACAACTATCAAAACACATCAGTTTTTTATATTCCAACAGCTTTTTCTCACACGGGGCCCCGCCACCTGGATGAGGATGACGAGGATGAGGATAACCCCCTTGATGGCATCGTTGATGAGGGAGTCCATCTTGAGGGCGACGATGATCTTGTCGATGATGGTGTAGCTCATGGCGCCGAAGAGCACCCCCAGGCAGCGGCCTTTGCCGCCCGCCATGCTGATGCCGCCCAGCACCACGCTGGCGATGACGTACATCTCGTAGCTGCTGCCGGTGGTAGCGGGGTCGGCGCTGCCGTTCATGGCGATCCAGAGGAAGGCCCCCAGCCCCACCAGCAACCCGCAGAGCACAAAGACGGCGGTTTTCATCAGGCTGACATGGATGCCCGCCAGCCGGGCGCCCTTCTGGTTGCTGCCGATGGCGTAGACCTTTTTGCCGAACTTGGTGCTGGTGGAAAGGTAGACGAACACCACCGTCAGGGCCAGCAGCACCAGCCCCACCAGGGGCAGGGTAGCAATTTTGCCGTTGCCGAAGCCGTAGAAGGGCTGGTAGGCGGCCAGTTCGGTATCCATTTTATACACCGAGGACCCGCCCCCGATGAGCTCTTTGGGCAGGTGCTGGCAAAGGTACTGGGCCAGCGAGCGGTAGATGAGCATGGTGGCCAGGGTGACGATGAAGGCGGGCATTTCCACAATACCGACGAGCACCCCGTTGACAACCCCCAGCACGGCCCCTGCCGCCAGGGCAAAGACCAGCGTGAGCAGGATGCTGCCGGTGGCATTGAAGACTACCACCGAGAGCCCGGCGTCGATGGCCAGGATGGAGCCCACCGAGAGGTCGATCTCGCCGGTAAGGCAGACCAGGCCCATGCCGAGGGCCAGCACCCCGATGACCGCCGAGTGGCGGAAGATGTTCATGACGCCGCTCCAGGTCAGGCTGCTGCTGGTGAGCGCCCAGACCAGAAAAATGGCGACAAAGACCAGAATGTAGCTGTACTGCCCCGCCAGCCGGGACAGCGAGCGCTTTGCAGAGGTTTTCATGAAGGTTGTTCCTCCTTGGCAAGGGATGCCCCGGTGGACCAGAGCATCACGGTATGTTCGTTGATTTCGGCGTGGGGCAGCATCCGCACCAGCCGCCCCTCGTAAAAGACGGCGCAGCGGTCGGCCACCTTCTGCAGTTCGGGAATTTCCAGCGTGTTGAGGAGGATGGTCTTGCCCTGGGCAGCCAGTTCCAGAATCAGGGCGTAGATCTCCTCCTTGGCACCCACATCGATGCCCTGGGTGGGGTTGTCCAGCAAGAGAATCCCCGCGCCGGTGTTGAGCCACCGGGCCAGAAAGACCTTCTGCTGGTTGCCGCCCGACAATGAGGTAATGGCATCCTGCGGCCCCCGGGCCTTGATGTGCAGGATCTCTTTATAGTGGTTGAAGATTTTGCGCTCCGTCTTTTTGTGGATGGGAAAGTTCCGGGCCGAGAGGGTCTGTTCCGCCAGGCTCAGGTTGTCCATGAGATTGAGGTCGGGGATGACCGAGTTTTCCTTGCGGTTGCCCGGCAGCATGGCGATGCCTGCCGCCATGGCCCGGTGGATGGACCCCGGCTTGACCGCCTTGCCGAAAACTGTGACGGTACCGCACTGCACCGGCAGCGCCCCGAACACCGCCTGCATCCACTCGCTGCTGCCCGACCCCTGCAGGCCGGTCAGGCCGATGATCTCCCCTTTTTGGGCAGTCAGGCTCACGTCGGCAAAACCGGGGCCGGTGAGGTCTTTCACTTCCAGTACGGTGTCGCCGGTGGGCCGGGGGCTGTACTGCGCCCCCTGCCCTGCCGGATGGCCCACCATCTGCTCGGTGATTTTTTCCGGCGTGGTGTCGGCGATGGCCCCCGCGGCGATGAAGCGGCCGTTGCTGAGCACGGTGTACCGGTCGGCAAAGGCGAAGACCTCCGGCATCTTGTGGGAGATGAAGAGAAACGAGGTGCCGTTCTGTTCTTTCAGGCGGCGCAGGATCGCAAACAGGTGGTCCACCTCCCGGGTGTTGAGGGCGGTGGTGGGCTCGTCCAGGATGATGAGTTTTGCCTTGCCCCACAGGGCTTTGGCGATTTCCAGTAGCTGTTTCTGGCTGGTCTTGAGGCGGCCCACCATCTCGGCGGGGTCCATCTCCACCCCCATGCTGTCAAACAGGGCGGCGGCTTCCCGGTGTATCCGCTTTTTATCGATGCGGCCCCAGCGGTTCACCGGTTCCCGGGTGAGGAAGAGGTTTTCCGCCACCGTCAGGTCGTTGAAAAGGTTCAGTTCCTGGTGCACGAAGGCGATGCCCGCGGCCTCGGATTCCTGCACCGTCATAAGTTTTGACGCGGCCCAAATACTTGTTTTATGCGGGGCCGCTTTTACGCACCAAAAGTTCAAACTTTTGGGCTATTTAGGTAGATTTGGGCTTTGCGCCGTCATCCGGCGCAAATTGGGGAACGACGGGGGATTGTCCCAACCGCGCCCAGTATTATGGGCAACTCTCGCCTTTAGGCAAGGGGCTTTCGCGGCATATCCTCGCTCAGCTTCGGTATTCCACGTTCCCCTTGTCACAGTCTCTATTTGCCTCTCTTTTTGGTCGCCGGTTGGGGCCAATGATTCCCACCCCCGCCAAAGGCGATTAAAAGTGAACTTTGAAAGAGAGGTTTTCAAAATGAAAAAGACTGTAAAGACTAGCCGCGTTGCTGGGCAACTTGAAAAAATGTACCGCTTGCTAAACGATAGATTTTTCAACGGGGAGCTTCCCGAAGTGGTCATCAGCCTAAAAAAGACCGTGGGCGCTTATGGGCATTTCACTTGCAATAAGGTTTGGCAGGCGGGTGATGAACGGCGGTACGAAATCAACATCAGCAGCGCCACCCTTAGCAGGCCAATAGAAGAAACCTGCTCCACACTTTTGCATGAGATGTGCCATTGCTTTGCAACTGAAAATGGAATCAAAGATACCAGCGGCTCCGGAAACTTCTACCACAATCGAAAGTTTAAGGAAATTGCCGAAAGCCACGGGCTTTGCGTCGAGAAACATCCGAAATATGGCTGGACAATTACCAGCCCCGGACTTCCTCTTCTGGACTTCATAGAAGAACAGGGCTGGCAAGACCTTCAGATGTGCGAGGCGGTCAGCCTGTGGGATGTAATCGGGACACTGCCCAAAGGGACAAGCAACGGAGCTGCCGTCAAAACCAAGAAGCCCAGTAGCACCCGCAAATATATCTGCCCCATCTGCCATCAGAGTGTGCGAGCCACCAAGGTCGTCAACATCCTGTGCGGCGATTGCATGGAGAAGATGGAACTCGTCGAGTAAGCAATCATCAAACAGAGATAGCAGCCGAGTGAGAGTAGGCAAATTTTATAATGCACTTTTTAATCCGAGGGATGTACAAATGGACTTGAAATACGATTATTATAGTTGCCCCGATGAGCCTGACACCGGCGTACCTGCCTGCGGTGACCTACCGGAATGTAAAAATTGTGAATGGTATCACCTCGTCACTTCCGCACAGAAATCCACAACCACATAAACAAAAAGCAGAGAGTCATCCGTAAGAGGATAACTCTCTGCTTTTTTGTAAAGCCTTTTCTGCACAAGTTTGGTGTCAATGTGGTGTCAAATCCACCAAATCAGGTTGATAAAAGGCGTAGAATCAATGCTTTTTAGTCGATGGGCTTCATGGTGGGGATTTTTCTTGGTTTCACCGTGGCACGCTTCGTAGCGCTTCACGGTGCTGTTTTTTCAGCAGACCCCCTCATTCGTGATGCCCTGTAATGCTTCGTGATTCTCGTATATTTGCTGTCAATTTGCTGTCATCTCAAGAATTTTGCTGTCAGACAATCTGTCTCTCCAAGTCCTTCTCAAAATACATTCCATGTAGCAGCCAATCGTTCAAACGATTCCTGTTTTTTCTCCTCGGTCGCCTCGGCATAAATATCCATCGTGGTCTTAATATCCTTATGTCCCATGACCGATTGGATGACCTTCAGGTTGGTCTCCTGTTCGCAAAGCCTTGTGCAAAAGGTGTGCCGAAGATGGTGCGCAGAGAAATCCGGCAGAAGAACGGCTTCCCGGTGCTCCCTCTTCGCGCTGATTTCCTCTGTGGCATTATAATCGGAAACAATCCTTTTAATCGCCCGGTTGACAGACTGTGGATTGGGAACATTTCCAAAGCGGTTGCAAAAGATGAACCCGTGCATTCCGTCAATCTCCACATCGTTCCAGCCGTTCTCCAGCTGTTCTTCCCGCAACATTTCAAAGGCATCCTGCACAGAGTCAAGCATTGGAATGGTGCGCTCACCGGCTTTTGTTTTCGGCTTTGAGATATGCTGGACAGAGGTGCGGCTCTCCCCTACCGGATAATAGACCAGGCTATGGTTGATATGGATCACTCTGTTTTCACAGTCAATATCTTCCCAACGGAGGCCCAGCGCTTCCCCGATCCGGCATCCTGTACCCAGCAATATGGTGAACAACGGCCACCAGTGGAAGTACACCGGATGGTTGGCGACATGCTCCATAAAGGCCCGCTGCTGAGCCACCGTCAGAGCGTGGCGTATTCCGCTCTGATGGTCTGAATTTTTCTTAACCTCTGCCAGTACCCCATCTGTGGGGTTGTTCCGGATGATGCCATCACGAACCGCCAGCTGAAACGTCGGACGCAAAAGCGTATGGATGCTTTCCAGTGTGTTGATCTGCATCTCTTGCTGTTGAAGCAGGCAGTTGTAAAACTGAAGCACATCCGAGAAACGTATATCCGCGATCTTCTTGTTGCCGAAGGTGTTTCGGACAAAGCGGTCATACATATACAGATAGTTGCTTCGGGTTGTCTGCCTG
>CAJFFY010000007.1 GCA_904374465.1 uncultured Subdoligranulum sp. | reverse complement strand
GCTGAGCTAAACTTCCGCAATGGAGCGGCCGACGAGGCTCGAACTCGCTACCTCCACCTTGGCAAGGTGGCGCTCTACCAGATGAGCTACGGCCGCATGTATCGGAGAGTTTTGCTCAGCCGCTCTCTCCGGGCGACGGGTATTATTATATACAACCCCGGCGCATTTGTCAACCACTTTTTTGAATTTTTTTGCGATTTTTTTCAACTTTTTTGAGAACTTTGTTTTTCGTCGCTGTTAGGCCAATTTTTCAACAGCTCGTTGAGGTCTACGCGGTACACTTTATCGCAAAACTGGCAATTCACTTCCGCAATGGGGTCTTCATCCCGCAATTTTTCTACTTCCTTTTTCCCCAGGCTGTGGAGCATTTTTTCCACACGTTCCCTGCTGCAGTCGCAGCGGTAGGTTACATGGTAACTGTCCAGAATATCCGGTTGGAATCCCTGCAGGGCCATCTCCAGCATATCCTGTACGGATTTGCCGGCTTCCAGCATGGAAGTCACGCTGGGCATGGCTTTGATGTTTTTCTCCAGGTGATCGATCTCCTGCTCGGTGGCGCCGGGAAGAAGCTGCACAATAAAGCCTCCTGCACAACGTACACTCAGGTCCTTGTCAACCAGTACCCCCAATGCACAGACGGTTGGCACTTGTTCACTGATGGCAAAGTAGGCGGTGATGTCTTCTGCAATTTCTCCGGTGGTCAAGGGAACCTGACCTACATATGGTTCCCGCATGCCCAGATCCCGGATTACGTCCAAGGTGCCGTCTTTGCCAACAGCTGCGCCCACATTTAAATGACCATCTTCACGCGGAGGCAATTCGACGATGGGATGCTCCACATACCCTTTGACGTTGCCGGTGCCGTCAGAAACAGCCAATAGACGGCCGGCAGGGCCGCCGCCTCTGACCTGTACCGTGATAGAGTCCTGAGTGCTCTTCAGCATGATCCCCATCATGGAGGTGGCGGTCAACAGGCGACCAAGTGCCGCTGTGGTAACGGCGCTGGTTTTGTGGAAGCGTTCCATTTCCCGGACCATTTCGGTGGAGTCCACACCATAAAAGACAATGCCGCCATTTTCGGAAATACCGCGCAGCATGTTGTGATTCTGTTCCATTTACTTCTTTTCCTCCTGGGTATATTGCTTGACTGCCGTAAAGATCCAACGCGGACTATCCGGGCGAACAGGGCCGAAATCCTCTCCGTCAGATACACGGACTACACGGAAGCCGTAGCGCTCCAGAAGCCTCTGCACCGTATCCATCGGATAACTGTACTCGCAGAAAGACTCGTGGAAGTGTTCCCCCGTGTCATGGTAGCTGATATCAATGTCGATATCCACCCGGCCGGTGTCGGCATCGTACCGGTTGGTCCAATGGCAAAGGGCATCTTCCGCTTCAATATCGAATGTTTGCCCGGCAAGAATTTTTTGATGTTTATAAGGGGTGTTCAGGTCAAATACAAATACGCCGCCCTTTTCCATGAAATATGCGGCATTGCGAATGGCTTGCTCAAAGCGGTCAAGGGGACCGATATGGCTGTAGGTGTCAAAAGTAGACACAGCGGCACGGATGGTGCCGTACAGATCCAGCTGCAACACGTCCTGTCGCAACAGCAACAGTTTACCGGTAAGACCCAACTCATCGGCCTTTTCCCGCAATACGCTGAGCATCTCTTCAGAACGGTCGATGCCGATCACGTCATAGCCGGCCTGGGTCAACATCAAAGTGAGATCGCCGGTTCCGCATCCCAGATCGGCCAGAATTCCATCCTCGATTCCGTGTGCGCACAATTCACGGTGAATGTATCGGAACAGTGCGTCATAATCGGCAGCGCAGTTGAACTCGTCGTAAAAATAGGCAAACTCATTGTACGCCATCGCAGGAGCCCCCATCCAGATGCGCTTCCAGGCAGGCGCGCAGAGCGTCCATACCATAGCCGTTCTCTGCACTGGTCAGAAACACACCTTGGCAACCATAAGGGGCGCAGAGGCGCTCAAATTCGACCTGGCAGGATGCCAGTTGAGATTTCTTCAATTTGTCTGCTTTGGTCAGTGCCGCCACAAAGGGAATCCCATGAAAATGCAGATATTCCAGCATCTGGACATCGTCTGCGCTGGGGGCATGGCGGCAGTCCAGCAATTGGACCAATAAGCAGACAGAGCGGTCTGCCTCAAAATAGCTGTTGATCAATTCGTCCCAGCGAGCGCGATCGGCGTTGGAAACCTTGGCATAACCATAGCCGGGCAGGTCCACAAAATAGGCGGTATCCGCTTTATAAAAATTGATGGTGGCGGTTTTACCGGGCGTGGAACTGACCCGCGCCAGATTCTTGCGGTTGCAAAGCTTATTGATCAGGCTGGATTTGCCGACATTGGATCGGCCGGAGAATACAATCTCCGGCCGATCACTGTTCGGCAACTGACGAGAAAGGCCGTAGGAGGCCAGAAATTCGCAGTTGTTGTAATTCATAAAGTCCCTTTCACATGACGGTTGCAGGTTCTTTGGCAGGCTTGTCGTTGGCAATCAGGCTGGTGGCCTGCGGTACGCCATGGGCGCCGCGTGCCGATGAATGTCCCGGCAGCAAAAGCGCGTTCTTGAGAACCTGGGAAAGATGATCCACCGGGATAAAGTGAATCTTTTGCTTGACTTCCGCATCCACCTCGTACAGATCACTTTCGTTGTCTTTGGGAATCAGAACGGTGGAGATGCCTTCCCGGAAGGCAGCCATGCTCTTCTCTTTCAAGCCGCCGATGGCCAGTACGTTGCCATGCAGTGTGATTTCGCCGGTCATGGCCAGATCGTGACGTACCGGAATACCGGAAAGGGCCGAGATCAGAGCAGTGGTCAAAGTGACGCCGGCAGAAGGGCCATCCTTAGGGACTGCACCTTCCGGCGCATGAATGTGGATGTCGATGTTTTTCAGATTGTCCAGGGAAATACCGTATTCCTCGGCGTGAACCCGTGCATAGCTGATGGCCAGCTTGGCACTTTCCTTCATAACATCACCCAAGCTGCCGGTCACTTCGATCTTGCCGGTGCCACCCGGGATGACAGCCACTTCAATGGGCAGCATTTCACCGCCTACGCTGGTCCAGGCCAGACCATTGGCAATACCCACGGAATCCTTGCGGGAAATAAAGGTAGGCTTGACCTTCTCGGGGCCCAACAGCGACTTGACGGTGGTGGCAGAAACACTGATTTTGTCCTTCTCCCCTGCCGCAATTCGCTGGGCACATTTGCGCAGCACCGAAGTGATGGTGCGCTCCAAATTGCGCACACCAGCCTCGCGGGTATAGCCGTCAATGATTTCGTACAAGGCGCTGGAGGTCAGGGTGACACGTCCCTCCAGGCCGTTATTTTTCAGCTGTTTGGGAAGCAGATGGCGCTTTGCAATATTGAATTTTTCGGTGCGGGTATAGCTGGGCAACTCGATGACGTCCATTCGGTCGTAAAGAGGACCGGGAATGGTGGAAGCATCGTTGGCGGTGGTGATGAACAGAACCTCACTCAAATCAAAGGGGATGTCCAGATAGTTATCTTTAAAGGTGCAGTTCTGTTCCGGGTCCAGCACTTCCAGCAGGGCACTGGAGGGATCGCCTTTGTAGTCCCCCGCCAACTTGTCGATCTCGTCCAGAAGAATCACAGGGTTGGACGATTTGGCGGTGGTAATGGCACTGATAATGCGTCCTGGCATGGCACCGATGTAGGTGCGGCGGTGTCCGCGGATTTCAGCTTCATCATGTACGCCACCCAGGCTCATGCGGGCAAATTTGCGTCCCATGCATTCAGCCACAGAATGCGCAATACTGGTTTTGCCCACACCCGGAGGGCCAACGAGGCAGACAATCTGTCCCTTGACGTCTGTATTGAGTTTGCGGACCGCCAGCAATTCCAGGATGCGCTCCTTCACTTTCAAAAGGCCATAGTGTTCACGGTCCAATACCTTCCGGGCATGGGCCTGGTCCAGATTATCCTCTGTGGTGGTGTGCCACGGCAGTGCAAGGCAGGCATCCAGGTAGCTGCGGATGACACCACTCTCGGCGGAATTGCCCTGCATCCGGGAAAGGCGATCACATTCTTTGAGCAGTTTTTCGGTGGATTCGCTGTCCAGTTTGAGAGCCTCGATTTTCTTGCGATATTCCTCTGCCTCGGCACGGGTATCCTCTGCATCTCCCAGCTCTTCGCTGATGATGTGCATTTGCTCCCGCAGATAGTATTCCCGCTGCCCTTTATCCATTTGCGCATTGACTTTGTCGTCCAGATCGCGCTCGATTTCCAGCACCTGGCATTCCTGCCGGAGCAGTGTCAAAAGTTTTTCCAGACGGCCCAGCAAGGTGGATTCGTTGAGGATGGCCTGCTTATCCTCGTATTTCAGCAGAAGGTTGGCCGGCATGTACTCGCTGAGAAAAAGCGGACTGGTGGAAGTGACAATGTTATACACCACGTCCTTGGAAATCTGAGGGCTGTAAGAAAGATAGTTCTCGAAACATTCTTTCAGGCTGCGTACCAACGCTTCCGTCTGGGTACGTTTGTCGGCGCCAATGCCACGTACCGGTACAGGGCGAACCGTGGCCTGCAGATACTTTTCGCCTTCATCCAGCTCCAAAAGCCGGGCACGGGTCTTGCCTTCCACCAGGACCTTGACCAATTCATCGGACACGCGAAGAACCTGCTTGATTTCGGCGATGACACCGTAGGAATACAGATCCCGCGCTGTGGGATCTTCCACATCCATCTCCCGCTGCGCTACCAGAAAAACACTGCTGTTGCTGTGCATGGCGCTTTCAATTGCGGCGATGGATTTGGGACGTCCCACCTCAAAGTGGACAATATTATTAGGGAATACCACCAAACCGCGCAGCGCAATGGCAGGCAGGTGGATCACGTTGCGGGCGATCTTGACTTTGACTTTTTCAGACATACTTACTCTCCCATAGCCCGTAATACAGGCGTATTTTGTGCGAGTTTTGGCGGCAGAAGAATATGAATACTGCGACGCGCCACCTCGGCGTGCAAATTCAGCTGCGGTGAACATTCTCCATCCAGCGTGGTAACCAGAGGAATGGAGTCCAGAACCTGAATATCGATTTGACGAGTGCGGAAGAAGGTCATGTACGGGCGAAACCGCGGGGTTACCTCGCCGTTTGGCGTCAGATGTTCCCCTTTACGGTAGCCTTTTAGCAATCCGGGAAGCTTGAGCCGGGAAACCGGCTTCAGCAGCACAACATCCAACAACCCGTCATCCATGCGGGCATAAGGGGCTGCACGATACCCGCCACCGTACATTTGCGCATTACAGATGGCCAGCATCATATATGTGTCTTTCCTCTCAAAGGAATCCGCAACAATACGCAATTTATGGCGGAAGGAACTGAAGACCGCCTCCAGAATCGACAGTGTATAGGCGGTTGTGCCGCCGCACAGCGGGACCCGCCGCCACTTGGAAATTCCGTTGGCAACCTGGGCATCGACCCCGGCTGCATAAATGTCAATGCCAAATCCCTGCGGCGTTTTGATCAAGTCCGAAGGACGAGACACGGCCGCCAGTTGTGCGTCTAAATCCAAAAAATCAGACTGTGTCCCAAAATTTCGGACAAAGTCATTTCCACTTCCACAGGGGATGCACCCGACGGAAACTTGTTCGTGCCCGGCGGTACCCTGCAGCACTTCATTCAAAGTGCCATCACCACCGCAGGCATACAGACGGACGGGTTCTCCGTCAGCCACCCGTGCGGCAATCTCCTTCGCATGCCCGGCATGTCGGGTCACAACAATTTCCGGGGAAATGCCGGCGCGCTCTGCGGCTGCCCGAATCTGCGGCAACAGGGTAACACTGGCATTCGCTTTGCCCGCCGTGGGGTTGATCAGGAATATATACCGAATGTTGACCAACCTCCCTTGTCCAAACAATACAGGTAGTATTTATTGTAACTTTTTTAGGGACAAAGTGCAAGGGGGTGGGATAAACTGTTAGCGTTCTGTCCAAAATAATCGAGACGGGAGGCAACTATGAAGCAGTTTTTTACAGAAATCGGCCAGGTGGGGCTTACCAGCATTCTTTCTTTGGCAATGATGTTTCTGATCACGCGATGGGGTGGCAAACGACAGATTGCCCAGATGAGCCCCTTTGACTATCTGAATGCCGTAACGGTGGGGTCTATTGCGGCGGAAATGGCCACGAACCTGGAATCCTGGTACAGGCCCTTTACCGCACTTTTGGTGTATGGGGTGATTACCTGGCTGGTGGAGGTATCAGCCTGTAAAAGTGTGGCGCTGCGCACTTTTTGGAGTGGCCGCTCTACGATTCTGATGAAGAATGGTGTAATTTTGAAAGAAAATCTGCGCCGTGCCACGATAGATCTGAACGAATTTCTGGGTCAGGCAAGAATTGCCGGCTTTTTTGATCCCAACGAAATCGAGACGGCTATTTTGGAAAACAACGGACAAATCAGTTTTTTGCCCAAAAGTTTGCACAGACCAGCCACACCTGGAGATTTACAGATTTCGGTGGAGCCGACCAGTGCATGGTATGATTTGATCCTGGACGGACGCCTTATGGAAGACAATCTCAAGGCAGCCGGACGGGAGGAAGAATGGCTGCAAGCACAGCTCCATGCCAAAGGAATTGGACAGCGCAGCGAAGTGTTTTATGCTGCTTGCGATAAACAGGGGCGTTTTTTTGCGTGTCGCGCCGACCAAGAAAAGAAATAGCAAAGGGGCCGGAGCGAACGCTCCGGCCCAGTCGTGTTGCTGTTGGAGATTACTTGAAGTAGCGGTCCAGCAGGCCCTGCATGCCACGGCCATGACGAGCCTCGTCCTTCGCCATCTCATGAACGGTGTCATGGATGGCATCCAGGCCCAGCTCCTTGGCCTTCTTGGCAATGTCCATCTTGCCGGCGCAAGCACCGCACTCGGCGTCCACGCGCATCTGCAGGTTCTTCTGGGTGCTGTCGGTCAGGACTTCGCCCAGCAGCTCAGCGAACTTGGAAGCATGCTCGGCTTCCTCGAAAGCATAACGCTTCCAGGCCTCAGCGATCTCGGGGTAGCCCTCGCGGTCAGCCACACGGCTCATGGCCAGGTACATGCCGACTTCGCTGCACTCACCGTTGAAGTTCTCGCGCAGACCCTGCAGGATCTCCTCGGGAGCATCCTTGGCGATGCCGACAACGTGCTCGGTAACATAGGTGTTGTCCTTCTTCTCGATGAACTTGGATGCCGGCGCCTTGCAGACGGGGCAGAACTCAGGGATAGAACCTTCGGCGATATAGCCACAGACAGTGCAAACGTATTTCGTCATAATAATAAGCCTCCTGTTATTTCTTAGCTCCTAAGACGCATTCCTGTGTCTTTGGTGCTATTATAGCGTGCTTTTCCTATCTTGTCAATGGGTTTTACAGAAAATTTAAGAAAAAATCTTATTTATTTATGAACGGATTGTGACGGATTCCCGACTCTGTGGTGTACGCCGGCAGAGCGGAAAAAAGGGCCTGGGCCAGGATGGAACTCAGCGCTCCGACTGCAATGCCCGCAACCAACAGAACCGGGGTATATGCGAGGGCCATGGCACTGCTGAGAAGAACAGAGGCAGCCAACAGCTGGCCAAGATTGTGGGCCAGGGCGCCACATACACAAAAAATGTATCCGCTCACATGAAACGGGAGCTGTAACAACCCCCACAGGATCACCAGCGAAAGCAGGCCTCCACAAATAGAAAGGATGCCGGAGGTAGCACCGCGGGTTAAAAAGGCAAACAGTCCCTTGAGCAGCACCAGAAAGAAGGCCGTGCGGGGGCGCAAAAAAAGCAATGCATACATGACCACAATGTTGGATAGCCCCAGTTTCAGTGCGGGGATCAGCCCCAATAGAGGTGTGATACAGGATTCCAGCCAAGAAAGAACAACGGCCAGGGCGAAAAGCAGCCCGGTTCGGGCCACATCCCTCGCTTTCGAGGAACGCATATACTCACCTCCCCTGTGGTTTGTCTTTTATATTGGAGTGTAAAGCAAAGCCACAAGCTTTGTCAAGAGAACAAAAAATTTACAATCACAAAAGGCTTTTCAACCTTTGTTTCGACGAAAACGGGTTGAAAAAACGCCTCAAATAGTGTATTCTAATAAAGTATCCTGCATGATTTGCCGGAAGACGGCAAAGAATTTCATTGCATCCGAGAACGACATGAACGAAGGAGATTTATTTCCATGAAAAAGTTACTTCCCATTGTGCTTTGCGCGGCGATCCTGCTGGCTGGTTGCAAGAGTTCCGGTACGTCTGAGACGACTTCCTCCTCAGCCGCCGCATCCACTACTGAGTCGGTGGCGTCGGAGGCAACTTCGGAATCCGTCTCTGACAGCACAGAAGCGGGCGCCACGGAAGAGGCACAGACCGCGAATCTGGAAAGTGCAGTGGCTGCATTGGAGGCCGTAAACCCCATTGCCAATCCGTTGGGACAGGATGACTTTGACTTCTACGTGGAGTACACGATGATGCTGACCATGGATAACATTGTGGCTTATGACGGTGATATCACCAACAATCAGGCGGACTGTGGCCTGGTGTTTGTGGCCCAGGCCAAGGATGGCAAGGCTGCGGAGGTTGAAAAAGAGCTGCAGGCTTATAAAGACAGTCTGGCCGCCAATGATATGTATGCCGAATTTGCCGATAAGATTGCGATCTCCAAGGAAGCTCGCATTGTGACGAACGGTAACTATGTGGCCATGGTGATTGCCAGCATTGACGTTGGAGATTATGCTGCCATTGACACTGCGCTGGAGACGGCCCTGAATTTCTGATTTTTTCCCCTGCATAATCGCCCACAACAGGCCGCTACCATCTGGTAACGGCCTGTTTCTTTCTTTGGAAAGGGAGTATGTACATGGTCTTTAATAGTGTCGTGTTTCTGTTTTGTTTTTTGCCGTTGGCGCTATTGCTATATTATCTGGCGCCGGGCCGTATCAAGAATGGGGTTCTCCTGGCGGAAAGTCTGCTTTTCTATTGTTGGACAGGCACCGAATTCCTGCCGCTGATTGTCGCTCTGATTCTATTTAACTATCTGTGGGCAATGTTTACATCCGCGGCTAAAAACAGGTTGCATGGCTTGCTACCGTTGGTGGCGGTGCTGCTCAATCTGGGCGTTCTGGTATATTTCAAATATGCCAACTTCCTCATCGAGACCGTTGACAAAATTGCCAATGCCGGTATTCCCGCGTTGGAAATCGGGGACGTTCTTCCGCTGGGCATCAGCTACTATATCTTTAAAATTATAAGCTACGAGGTGGATGTTTACACCGGTAAAGTGGCTGCAGAGAAAAATCCCATCACTTTCGCCTGCTACGTTGTGTTTTTCCCGCAGCTGATTGTTGGCCCGATCGTCAAATACAGCGAGATGGCGGCGCAATTGCATACCACCCGCGATCGGTGTACCTTGCAGCGTCTGGAAAATGGCATAGAAATGTTTGTATTCGGTCTGGCAAAAAAAGTGATCCTGGCCGATTCTATTGGTGCCCTCTGGACAGATATTATTGGCAATGGTGGTGTGGGACTGGCACAGGTTTCCACCCCCCTGGCATGGTTGGGCATTCTCGCCTATTCTTTGCAGTTGTATTTCGATTTTGCGGGATACAGCGAAATGAGTAACGGCCTTGCGGCCATGCTGGGCTTTGATTGTCCCATTAACTTCAATTTGCCGTACATCTCGGGCAGCATTACAGAGTTCTGGCGTCGCTGGCATATCACCCTTTCCAGCTGGTTCCGGGATTACATTTATATTCCTCTGGGAGGAAACCGGAAAGGCAAAGCCCGCCAGCTGTTCAACATGTTTTTGGTGTGGGCCGCAACAGGAATTTGGCATGGCGCCAGTTGGAACTTCATCTGTTGGGGATTGTACTATTTTGTATTGCTCACGCTGGAAAAGCTGTTCCTTCTGAAGTATCTGAAAAAAGGAAAAGTGTGGCCACATTTATATACCCTGTTCTTTGTGGTACTGGGTTGGGGAATTTTTACTGCCAACCAGCCGGGGGCGCCGTTGGGGTTATTGATGCAGAAACTGTTTATACCGCAAGGTGGAATTTCCCCGGTATATTATCTGCGCAACTACGGGGTACTGCTGGTGTTGGGGTGCCTGTGTTCGTCCGCCTTGCCGCGTCTTGTCTGGCAAAAAGTCAGCCGGTGTGTCCCTTTAAAAGTTCTGGTGTTTGTGATCGTCCTGCTGCTGTGCCTTGCCTATGTGGTGGCGGCGACCAACGCCACGGCGCTGTACGCCAATTTCTGAGAGGAGGGATATCCGTATGGCAAAAGTAGTATATCGGAAGAGCGGTCGACGGGCCGCCTATCCCCTGGTTGTGGTAGGCGCGCTGTTTCTGTTTGGCGGTGCGCTGTTGAACCTCTTCTGGCCCAAACGTACCCGCATTGAATTGGAAAACCGCAGCACGGCGCGATTCCCTGCTTTCAGTTTGGCCAGCATGGAAAGCGGGAACTGGCAGAATTCTTTTTCTACCTGGATGCAGGATCAGTTTATGCTGCGGGACCAGTGGATCAATACCCAGCGTGCCGTCGATGAAATCCTGTTCCAGAAGGTGGAAGAGGGCGGCATCTTACTGGGCAAAGATCACTGGATGTTTACCAAACTGTTCACCCTGGATACCACCACGCAAAAGCAATTGCAAAAAAATGTGCAGGCAGTTACGGAATTTTCGGCCAAATATCCCGGCAAGGTTACTTTCTTGCTCGCACCGTCCGCCAGTGTGATTTATCCGGAAGAGCTGCCAAGCGGTGCGCCGATGATTGATGAAAATGCTATGCTGGATGAGATATTTTCCCAGGTGGGGCAGAATGCATCGGTTCTGGATCTTCGGCAAGCTTTTACGGAGCGGAAGGATGAATATCTGTATTTCAAGACAGATCATCACTGGACACCCAACGGCGCCTATCATGCCTATGAAGAATTTTGCGCGTTGAAAGGACTGACGCCCTTTGACCGCGAAGCTCACACGGCAGAAACGATAGAAGATTTCCAGGGGACGCATTATTCAGCCACACGGTTGTGGAATGTCCAAAACGATTCCATTACCTACTATCCAATGGAAAATGCCATGACCATTTTCCAGGTTAACGGAGAGGCACAATATGAGCCACTGCGGACAGAGAATCTGATCAATACCGAGAAATTTGCCACGCGAGATAAATATGCCGCTTTTCTGGATGGAAACAACGGCTACTCGGTGGTAGAGGGAAACGGCACCGGCAGCATCCTTGTGGTCAAGGACAGCTATGCCAACAGCTTCATTCCCTATTTGACCGAAAACTATGCCAAAATCGGTGTGGTGGATTTCCGGAATTTCAAGTATGGGCTGGATTCAACCATCGCCCAGGAAGGGTACGATGAGATCCTGATCCTCTATAATTTCCAGACCTTTATTGCAGATACAAACTTGATCTATATTTCCCGTCCAAGTACCATTCAATAACAAAAAATCACCGATCCATCATGGGGATCGGTGATTTTTTTATTCAAAAACCACTTCAAAGGTGGGAGCTTGAGAAGGCGAGACGGAAACGCCCTGAACATTTTGCCAAAAGATCATGTGGAATGGATCGGTTCCGGTCTCTTTCAGAGCCTCGTACAAGGTTGCGAAAGAACGCTGCAATTCTTTGGCGAGGACGGTTTGCAGCGGTTTTTCCTGCGGAGACAGAGATTTCAGTTCCACATGACGCAGATGAAGCTGCACGACGCCGTCCTCCATAAGGACCTGGGCTCTTGCCGTGCAGGCGGCATTGCCGGAATTGTAACTTCCCTGCAGACGGTCCGTTTGACCACACAGTACGGCCGCCAGCTGTGCTTCGGTTACGCCGCTACAGTGTAGTGGCGTGGCGTCTTGTGCTAAAATTACATAATCATATCCGCCGGTTTCTGTGTAGGCAGGTATGGCGCAGACATTATTCTGCGTAAACAGTTGCTGCAGTCCACAGTGGATTTTATAGGTTCGTTCGATGGATTTCATGCCATTGTATAAGCGGTCGGCGCTGTCTGCCCAGCTGTCCACCGGTTGTGACCCTAAGAGAAAAACCGAAAGTTCCGGTGCCGGTTGGGCATTATCATACAGTAAAGTGCCAATTTCCTGTGCCAGACTCCAGTCCGTATCGGAGGGCAATGCCACCAGATCCAATAGTCCGTAATAAACATCCCCGTACAGACTTTCCTCGGCTTGTTCCAGCGCTTGGGCGGGTGTTCGTCCTTGTGCGGCCACAATTTTATTCTGGCCGGTTCCTCCTTTTTCCTCCTGCTGGTTTGCCAGTACAAGGCATACGGAGTAATTCTCGTTCTGACGGGTGAAGAGAATGCCACGGACGATTTCTCGCTCTGAAAGGGGGCGTCCGCCACAGCCGCACAACAGTAAACTCATAAGCAAACATCCTCGGATCAGCCAAAGTTTCGTAATCTTTTGCAAAGCCAAGCGGCAGCACCTCCCATCCCCACCAGCAGGACCAGTCCCCAAGTGAGCAGATTCCGGGTTTGCATGGCAATTTCAATTTCGGTTTTTCGCAAGATCACACATGTGAGCCAAATTCCGCCAATATAGAGCGGAAAGGTGTTCAGTCGGACCGAAGAACCTTGGGATTCCTGCGGCGCCAAAAGCCGACACATGGCGTACAGGTAAAGGGCCAGTTTCAGCGTAACAGCCATGGCCCACAGGATCAACTGCAGGCTCTCCAACCGATTGAACACCGAAAGCGCGCCGCAGCGGGCGGCCGCGTGAAGTGGGTCCACCCGCAGCGGCATGGCAGCACCGTAAAAAAGTTCCAGCATCAAGTGGATCCCCACATCAAACCACAGGGATAAAAAGGCAAGCCGGAGTAATGGATGTCTGGGTTTGACCTCCTGTCTGGGCCACAAAACAGGGAGCAGATATTCGGGATACAGTGTGAATTGTTCCTGGGCCGCCGCAGCAAAGTCCGGTACTTGTAAAGGTTGTGTTTGCAGGTTGGTTAAGTGAAGCCGGGAAAGAACCGTCAATAACATAAACCCTGTTGCCAGCACCAACAGGCACAAAACCACATGTGCCGTTTGGGAGATGGCAGATACACGGCGCAGATACAGTACGGGCAGCAGCGTCATGAAGCAGACTGCGGTGAGCGAGACCATACCGGGATAAAGCCGCTGGGCCAGGTTCCAGAAACGAAGCAGTTCCAAGGCGGAAGTATAAAACAGAAGCAGCGCAAAAGCAATTCGCAAAAGTGGGGTACTTCCCTGTCTCCATGCCCAGGAAAAGAACCAGCCAACCCACGCCAAGGCGGGCACACATACGAGCGCGGTGGCGGCGCCGGCCCGCGGCCAGTAAGCGCTTTGGCTGCGCAACAAAACATTAACCAGAACGCCAACGGTTAGAGCGGCCAACAGGCTGGGAGATTCACGTTTCATGATGCCCAATCACCTCCCGAGAACCGGCCAGAGAAGACCAGATGGTTCGTACAAAGCCGTCTCGCCAGCTGGTACGCGTCAAAGGCATCAGTGGGTACAGATAATCGTATCCGAAGGGTTCACTGCCGCAAGCCATGGCTAAAATCACCAGGGCAGCACAGGCCAGGCCCAGCACACCAAAAGTACCTGCCAGCAGGATTACAGCAAAGCGGAACAAAATGGACTGCTCATACAGGGAAGGAACCGCCAACGTGGCAATGGTGGCAGCTGCGGCCATGGTTAGCACCGGAATGCTGACAATCCCGGCGGATACGGCCGTCTCCCCAATGATCAAAGCGCCCACAAGGCTGACAGTGTGGCTGATGGCTTGCGGAGCACGTAAGCCGGCTTCGCGGACAATTTCCAGAAGAAGCGTTACACTGAGCATTTCCAGCATGGGCGGCAGTGGGGTGGAAACTTCCGCCTGTGCCATTTTGGTCAGCATCTGGATGGGAATGACTTCCGGCGCGAAAGAGACTGCCGTCACATACAAGCCGGGGCCAAAAACCGAAAGCAAGAAGGCCAGATATTTCAGAAGACGGATCAATCCTGCAAAAACGGCACTGGATGCGTAATCATCCAGACACTCAAAGTGTTCGGCAAAAAAGCTGGGCACAACTAAAGCATAAGGACAGCCGGATACCAATACGACGGCTTTACCTTCACACAGGCGTGCACAGGCGGTGGCAGGACGTTCGGTGTATGCGGCAGCCGGGAACAGATTCATCTTATCCTGTTTCAGGAAGGAAGCAAAATAGGCACTGTCCAACAGAAGCGGGAGCTGGATTTCAGCCAGTCGCGCACGAAGATGGTCGATGGTTTCCTTTGGAGCGACATGTTTGTCGTAACAAAGGCAATATTCTGTTTTGGCTGGCGTGTGGGAGGTGGCAATTTCGGCAACCAGCGAATCGGAACGGAATTGCCTACGCAACAGGGAAAGATTGTTGCGCAAAAGCTCGGTAAAAGCTTCCTGGGAGCCGCGCATGTTCCCCTCCCCGGTGGGCGTGCTGACAGAGCGCTGCGGCATTTCCTGGGTAGAGAAAACCACGGCTTTTGTGCTGCCGTTGATCAGCAATAACGTCATGCCGTTGCAGAGCATCTCCACAAAGGAATTCCAGTCTTCTACCGGTTTTGGTTCTGCCGGAACAAGACTTTGCGTCAGAAGGTAATCGCACAGGCCGTCACTGCCTCCCAGCAGCACGGGGTTACGGTCCAGCATATCCAATGCCAGGTGGCACAGCTTTTCTGGGGAGGACAATCCGGTAAACATGACAATGGCACAGGGAATGCCGCTGATGGCCAGTTCTTTGGTATAAAAGTCTCCGGAAGAGCCAAAAATGTTTTGTAGGATTTGAAGGTTTTTCTGCAAGGAACGACTCAGTTTGGTTTGCTGCATAGCTGTTCTCCTTCCTGTCAGAAACTAGTGTTGCCCAAAACAGAAAAAATATGAGGAGAGATGGCTATGCTTTCTGCGCTTTTTCGGACGGTCATCGTATATGGAACGGTTGTGGCGGCGCTGCGCCTGATGGGAAAACGACAGTTGGGCGAGCTGCAGCCTTCGGAGCTGGTCACCACCTTACTGGTTTCCAATGTGGCGTCGGTGTGTATTGATGAGCCGGATCTGCCGTTGCTCTCCAGTCTGGCCTTGATTTTCCTGTTAACGGCGCTGGAAATTTTCAGCTCCACACTGGCTTGCCTGCATCCCGGCTATGCCAGGATTCTGTTTGGAAAACCGGTGACCGTGATCCGGAACGGGGAAATTCTTCAACCAGCCTTAGATAAGCTGCGTATCACGGCCGGCGATGTGATTGAAGCTTTGCGTGGCAAGGATATTTTTTCTCCCACGGATGTTTGGTGGGGCGTCGTGGAACCCAATGGCCACATCAGCACAGCGCTTCGGCCGAAAGAGGGAGAAAAGAATCCCATGCTCCCCATTCTGGTGGACGATACGATATACCAGGAAAACCTGGCGGCGTTGCATTTGGATCAGGCCTGGCTGCAAACCGTTTTGGATACCCATCATGTGACGCAGCGGCAGGTGCTACTTTTGCTGTACAATGGCAGCGAATTGTTGCTGATACCAAAAAAGACCACCCCATTGGGGTGGTCTGGAAAGGATTCCTTTTGAACCGAAACTGGTATGCGCTGGCACTGCTGTTTTTGCTGGCAGTAGGGCTGTTCAGCGCAGGAAGATTCGTGGACACCAGTATCTGCCAAATTGATGAGAGCTTGGAACAGGCCTATGCCTGCGCTAATGCAGGAGACTTCGCCGAAGCGCGGCAGCTCTATCGGAAGACTGCCGCACAAGCCCGGGAATACAGTCCTGTGTGGATTTTGCTGGTACGCCGTAATCTGATTGATCAGTTGAATCAAACACTGGCAACCATTCCAGCCTATGCAATTCCAGAAAACCAGTCTGATCTGGCTGTGGAAACGGCACGGGCACGAACCCAAGCACTGCAGATCCGTCAATCATTTTTCAGCTGGTTTTGAACGTGTGTCAAGCATATCCTTCAGCTCTTCCATAAAGGTATTGACGTCGCTGAACTGACGATAGACCGACGCAAAGCGCACGTAAGCAACGTCATCCATCTGTTTCAGTTCCTGCATGGCCAAGTCACCGATATGAATGGAAGTCACTTCACGGTCATAGGAATTGAGCAACATCTGTTCGATTCTGCTGACAGCATCATCCAATTGCTGGTAGCTCACCGGGCGCTTCTCACAGGCACGCAGCATACCATTGAGCAGTTTCTGACGATCAAAGACTTCCCGGGAGTGGTCTTTTTTGACCACCATCAGCGGGACCGTCTCAACGATCTCGTACGTGGTAAAACGCTTTTTGCAATTCAGGCATTCGCGGCGACGACGAATTTTTTCCCCGTCTTCGGTCGGGCGAGAATCGATGACTTTGGAATCAACTTCACCGCAGTACGGGCATTTCATGGCGGATTCCTCCTCTTGTCAGAAATCAGGCTTTCTTTTTGGCAGGGGTCTTTTTATGCATTTTCCAATCGACCCACAGCTGCGTGGCGATGCAAATCGTGCTGTACACACCGCTGATCATACCGAACAGCAGCGGGAACGCAAACGTATAGATGCTGTCCAAACGATAAATGACCGATACCACACAGATAACACCCAGCGCCAGGCAAGTCGTGATGGATGTCATCAGAGAACGGGAGAAGCTCTGGTTGATCGAGAGATTGACCAGCTGCGGAAGTGTCATCTGCTTTTTGCCAAACAGTGCGCTGTTTTCACGAATACGGTCGTAGATAACCACCGTATCATTGATGGAATAGCCCAGAATGGTCAACATGGCAGCAATGAAGTTGCCGTTCAGAGGAATACGGAGCAACACAAAGACAGCAAAGATGATGAACATATCATGCAGCAAGGCGACGACTGCGGTGGCACCGGCCTTGAGGCCACCGATTCTGCGGAACCGGTACGCCACATACAGCAAAATCAGAACACAGGCAGCCACCAGTGCTACCAGGCTCTTGACCAGGAACTCGTTGCCGATGGTTGCATCCACATTGTTGACTTCGTTCTGCACAAACTGGTTGTCGGGGTACTGTTCGTTCAATGTGTTCAGCAACGAATCCAACTGTTCGGTAGCCAGGGTTTCGCTGCCGGGCAACGTGATGGTCAGGGTCTGCCCGCCGGAGATATCTGCACCGGTCTGCAAAGTCAGATTGCTCTGATTCAGTTCCGTGCCGACGGTGCTCTTCAGGGCGTCCAGATCTGCTTCCCCTTCATAGGCGAGTGTGATCATCGAACCGCCCTTGAACTCCACATCCATGCGTACACCAAAAATGGCGCTGAAAATCAGAACAATGACAATGATGCAGCAGGAAAGAGAGTAGAACTTTTTGCGGTTGCCAACAAAATTGATGGTCGGCGTTTTGTATTCTGCGCCACCCTCTTTTTTGCCGCCGTACAACCAGGGATTGCGCAGTGCTTTGCAGTGGATGGCGCCGCGAATCATAACACGGGTAGCCCACACACCGAACACAAAGTTCAACAACACGCTGGTCAGCAACGTGAAGCCGAAAGAATAAATGGTGCCGGCGGTGGAAGGTCCGAACCAGAAGAAGATCGGGTTGAAGACCTTGGCCCAGAAGCCATCCGTGGGGCCGAAAGCACCCATCAGGATGGCAGCGACGATGACGATGGTCACGTTGCCGTCAATGATAGGAGTAAGCCCCATCTTGAAACCGCTCTTGATAGCACCATCCAGGGTCTTGTTTTTGGAAAGTTCTTCCTTGATACGTTCGGCAGTGATAACATTGGCGTCAACACCCATGCCGATGCCCAGAATGATACCGGCAATGCCGGGCAGCGTCAGTGTTGAGCCGGGGAATACGCTGAAATAGCCGGACACAACCGCCAGGGTGGCACAGACCTGTCCCAACAGCGAGAAGGTGGCGATGGTACCGGGCAGACGATAGCGAAGGATCATCAGCACAGCAACCAGCACAAAGGCCACCACACCGGCCAGCACCATAACCTCCAGGCTACGGGCGCCCAACGTGGGGCTGATGGTGGAGTAGCTTTCGGCTGAAAGAGCAAACGGCAGTGCACCGGAGTTGATCTGGTTGGCCAGCGTTGCGGCGCTATCCTGGTCAAAATTGCCCTTGATGATGGCTTCACCGCCGGTGATGGCTTCATCCACCGACGCGGTAGAGATGTTTTCATCATCCAGCCAGATGGAGATGGGATCCCCGCTGGCGGCCAGTTCGGTGGTAGCATCGGCAAATGCTTTGGCACCATCAGTGCTGAACTTCAGCTGAACAACCCAGCCATCCGTTTCACTGTAGGCTGCATTGGCAGAGGTTACGTCATCACCGCTGAGAATCTCTTCCCCATCGACTGTCGAACCTTTACGGAACACCATCTTGGCGGTGGTGCCGATTTCGTCAATGGCAGTCTGCGGGTTGAAATCGGACTCCCCTGTCTTCCAGGGGAAGCGAACGATGATTCGATCCTTGTTGCTGTCCACATAGCTCTCGTAATCGGTGATGCCCAGGCCGACCAGTCGGTCTTCAATGACGGTCTTGGCGGCGTTCATCTGCTCGGGGGTGGCATCCACATCGCCATCCGGCATAAAAGTGACATCGACACCGCCACGAATATCAATTCCGAAGCGGATATCCGACGCACCCTTGATGTAGGTGTTCTTTGTGTCCCCGTACTGGTAGCTTACACCGAAAATAGCTGTCAGGGAAAATACAACAATCAAAATCGCCACGACAAACAACGGCCATGACTTCCCTCTCTTGTTCATAGAAACCTCCAAAACATGCCCGGCACCGGCGGGCGGGTTATATTACTGCTGGTCCGCCAGCAGTTTTTCCACGACCGCCAGGCGCACACAGACGCAAAGCAGCGCAGATGCGGTTTCCACCTCATCCAGGCTGGGATACGTCGGCGCAATGCGCAGATGCGAATCGTCAGGATCTTTGTGATACGGGTATGCAGAACCGGCACCGGTCAAGGTCAGACCACACTCTTTGCAGAGCTGGGCAACCCGCTTGGCGCAGCCGGGCATCACATACAGGCTGATGAAATACCCACCCTTGGGATTGGTCCAATGGGCGATATCGCCGCAAGGCGTCAGCTGCTGTTCGAAGGTGGTTTTGACAGCGTCAAAGCAAGGAACCAGACGGCGACGATGTTTGGCCATGTGGGCCAGAACGCCGTCTTTGTTCTTCAGGAAGCGAACATGGCGCAGCTGGTTCATCTTATCATAGCTGATAATCATCACAGAAAAACGCTGGCAGATGTACTTCAGGGCGTTTTCACTGCAAGCAATCGCAGACACACCGGCACCCGGGAAAGTGATCTTGCTGGTGGAGGTAAACATGAAGACGCGGTCTTCGGTACCATACTTTTTGCTTTCGTTGAGCAGGACCGGCGTTTCAATGATCTCATCCGTCAGATGGTGTACAATGTAGGCTTCGTCCCAGAAAATCTTGAAATCCGGCGCCGCGGTCTTCATGGAAGCAAAGCGGCGAATGGTTTCGTCGCTGTAGGTGTACCCGTCCGGGTTGGAGTACTGCGGCACACACCAGATTCCTTTGATGGTGTCATCTTCCGCCACCAGCTTTTCGATCATATCCATATCGGGGCCGTCTTCATGCATGGGGATGTTGATCATCTCAAAGCCCATTTCCTCGGTAATGGAGAAGTGACGATCGTATCCGGGAACCGGGCAGAGGAATTTGCGCTTTTCCACCTGGGACCAGGGGCACGGCGATTCGGGATAGCCAAACATAAAACCGATGGCCATCAGGTTGTACATGAGCTGCAGACTGGAGTTGCCCCCCACAAAAACCTCGGACGGTTTTACTCCCATCACATCAGCGAAGAGCTCACGCGCTTCGTACAGGCCTTCCAGATTGCCGTAGTTGCGGGCGTCGAAGCCGTCATCGGTGGTGTAGTCGTCCATTTTAAGCAGGTCCATCGCCAGGTCCATCTGGTGAGGGCCGGGTTTGCCGCGCGCCATATTCAGTTTCAGGTCCATATCCTGGAACTTCTTGTAGGCGCCTTCCAGCTGAGTTTTTTCAGCGGTCAGTGCGGCACGGTCCATTGCAAAATAGTCTGCCATTGTATTTCCCCCTAATGATAGTTTCCCTGCGGCATCCCCTCTATTTTGACGCAATCGCAGGCGTACACTACATTATATACGATTTGTGCAGAATAAACAAGCGGTTTGCCCGGCATTTTCCCATAAAAAACATAAAAAAATGAAGAAATATCCCCTTTTTTCTTTGAATTTTATGTCTGCAAACGCAAAGAAAATCCTCTTCCTTTATTATAATAAAGTCAAAAGCATACATTACAAAGCAAAGCCCCGCAGCAAACAGCGTTGCTGCGGGGCAAGATGCCGCCGACCGGGATCGAACCGGTACGGTATCGCTACCGAGGGATTTTAAGTCCCTTGCGTCTGCCAGTTCCGCCACGGCGGCATATTGTTTGTATTGTACAGCAGATACGTCGAAAAGTCAATCCACATTGAAGAGCGGCTATGAATATGGTATACTGATACCGAATTTGGAATGAATGAGGCCTGCCGCCATGCTCACTGTACAAAAAAAGGCACACCGCACCCGACTGTTTGTGTTGGGAATGTGCCTGGGAATGATCGCTTTTCTTTGTGTTTACGGGATAAGTTCTTTGAACGTTGCCAATGACACATTCTGCCGAGGAGGATATCTGGAAAAAGATATCCAACAACATTATGCAGGTTGGTTGTTTTATCGCAACAGTGCGTTGTCTTTCCCGTTGGGCGTTACAAAAAGTATCAACGCGCCCCAGGGCGTTAGTGTTGCTTATACAGACTCTATTCCGCTGGTGGCGGTGCTCCTGCGCCCGCTGGCCAATGCCTGGGGCGGTACGTTCCAATATTTTGGATGGTTCACTTTGGTGTGTTTTGCACTACAAGGCGGTTTTGGGACTTTGCTTTGCAGTCTTTTTGTTGGCGGAACCGTCTTACCGCTTATGGGGGCTCTGCTTTTTGTCACCAGTCCCATTCTCTATGAGAGGGCTTTCCGCCACACTTCCCTGGGCGCGCAGTGGTTTGTTCTGGCCGCGCTGTACTTCTATTTTTCCTGCAGAAGAAAAAAACGGTATGCTTCTGCAGGGCTGTTTTTGCTGAATGTGCTGGCAATCGGGATTCATCCCTATTTCCTGCCCATGACCTACGCCATTACGCTGGCCCTCTTGCTGGAATATGCAATATCCACGCATCGTTGGTGTGGCCCGGCGCTGTTTTTGGCTTCCAATTTATGTTCCACACTTCTTCTTGGCTGGCTGTTGGGGCTTTTCTACGGAACAGCCACCAGCGGCGGACAGGCCCTGTACGGATACTTCTCCATGAACTTAAATGCATTGTGGAATCCGGTTGGCGTTCAGGGAACGGTGTACAGCCGGTTATTGCCAGCCCAAAATCAGGTGAATGGCAATTATGATGCCTTTGCCTATCTGGGGCTGGGGGTACTGCTGGCGCTTCCCATAGTGTTGATAAGAGGAAGAAAGACGATCAGGCAGCATTTCCGGGCACATTGGGCGCTGGGAGTCGTATGTCTACTGCTGACCGTGTTTGCTGTCAGCAATGTGGTCACGGCGAACGGTGTGACCGTGTGTACCATTCCTCTGCCCGGAAAAATCATTCAACTGTGTTCGGTATTCCGCTCGGGTGGTCGGCTGTTCTGGCCGGTGTATGATTTGCTGGTACTTTGTGCCTTTGTGGGCATTGCACGTCTTCCGCGGGCGGTTCCCGCGGCCTTTCTGCTGGCAATGATCCAAATCTGGGATGTGAGTCCTGGGTTGTACCAGCGCCATCAGGACATGAACCAGGCCACACAGACCCAGGCATTCCCTTCCCAACTGCAGAGCGATTTCTGGGAAACAATTCCGGGGCGCTACGCACATATGGAATCTGTGGAAGGGCTGCAGGATGACGCCTTACATTTGGCACTTTTGGCTGCCGACAGCGGTATGACCACCAATGACCCCTTTGCGGCACGGTATGACGCACAAGCGCTGGAAGCGTCCAGACAGATCGTTCTGGAGGAACTGTCCGCGGGGACGTTACGGCAGGATACACTCTATCTGTTTGAAACGGAAGGTGCCTTTTTGCAGGCGGTGGAACCCGTCAAAGGGCAAGCGTGGTGCGGACGAGTGGAAAGTGCAGATGGAACGGCAGTCTGGTATGTGATCGCACCGGGGCTGCAGGACCATACATTTGATTCGCTTTGTACCGTGTATGATGAGAACTATCCGCTGCGACTGGCTGATTACACAGATGCGTTGTGGAATCGAGGGGTTTTGGATGCAACCAAACAGACGGTATGCTTTGCAGATTCCCCCTTTGCTCGCTCCAAGTTGGACGGGGCCAAGTATCTGTGCTGCGACGGACAGGCGTATGCCGTCCGCGCGGTGGATGACAGCGATCCGGGGTGGCTGATGGTTACACTGGACATCGAAGACGCCACAGTTTTGTGGGATCAGGAGTTGACGACCAAATGAAAGAAATTCGGGTAAAAAGTTTATTGCCGGTACGTCTTGACAAATATTTGATGGAGCTGTATCCGGCACTGGGACAGGGGCGACTGAATAAGGCACTGCGGGAAAACAAAATCAAACTCAATGGCAAAAAGCAGCCGTTGTCTACCCGGGTACAAAACGGTGATGTAATCCGACTGTTCCTTCGGGAGGAGCAGTTGGAGGAGCGGCCGATTCCGCCGGCTGTCTTTGTGTATGAGGATGAAGATATCATTGTGGCACACAAACCTGCGGGCATTGAGGTGGATGGTGCTGCCACCGATACGTTGCTCAAGCGCGTGCAAGCCAAGCTGGCAGCCGAAGGAAAAGGCACCCATGCGGTACTTTGTCACCGGTTGGATACCGGCACCAGCGGCTTGATTTTGTTGGCGAAAAATGCGGCGGCAGAACAATTCCTGACAGCAGCCATTAAGGCACGCCGCATTGAAAAGCGCTACCTCTGTGTGACCTTCGGGCGTCCGCAGCCACCGGCGGCATTGCTGCATGACTATCTTGTGAAAGATGCTGCGCGCGGTGTGGTGCGTATTGTTCCCTCCCCCGCCGGCGGCGCCAAGGAAGTGATCACCGGGTATGAAACACTGGCGGTCAGCGGACGCCTGGCACTGTTGGAAGTGGAATTGGTGACCGGGCGTACCCATCAGATCCGTGCGCATCTGGCACATATCGGCTGCCCGATTCTCGGGGATTCCAAATACGGCAATAATGCCGCAAACCGTGCGTTGCATTTCAAATATCAGGCACTTTGTGCCTGGGAACTGCGCTTCCCTGCCAAGATTGAGGAAGAACGATTTGCTCATCTGGCCGGACGGACATTCCGGTCGGAAAAGCCCTGGTATTGCCAGCAAGTACTGGATGGCACCCTGCAATAAAATAGGAAGAAAGAGCGTATCTCTTATGAGATACGCTCTTTGTGGTTTATAACTGTGCAATCTGTTGGGCAAGGCTTTCCCGAGTGTACAATGTGGTCAGTATCTGCAGCAGTTCTTTTTTGCTGAGCCTCGGTGGCAATCCCAACCGTTGCAGCAACCGGCGTCGACGTTCGGCGCTGTTGGCAGTACCGGAAATCCCCCACTCATATAAATCAGTATAGGTGATCGGCTGTACATTGTCAGAAGAATCTACGGGACTTTCGGTGGGGGCACTTTGTAACGCATCATGTAAGCTTTGCAGCAGCTGATCGTCCGAAATTCCCTCCACGCCCAAAAGACCTTCTTTGCCGGGCTGAGCCTTGCGGGCTTCCTTGCCGGGAATGGCCGGCACATAGGCTTGCAATACATATGCCGCCCCCACAAGCCCTGTGACAAAATGACGGATTTTGAAACCGGCTGCATCGGAATCAGTCAGAATAATCAGCCCCTGGGTCCGTCCAAGCTGCTGGAGCATCCGTTGCAGAGCACGATCTTTCATGACACGAAAACCGTCGGTGGTCAGGATGGTCCCTTCCACCAGGTTGTGCAGTCGGGCGGCGTCGTATTTTCCCTCCACGAGAAGGATTTGTTTCAGATGAATCATAGGCGCCTCCCGGCCAGTGCCAACTCACACAGAGCCTTCTGCATTAAAAGATCTGCATCTAGCTTGCTGCTTTTGAGATCAAGATCCAGCCTTTGCAAAATGGTCAGACATTGTTCCAATTGGTGCCGTTTGAACCGAGAGGCGGAGCGTTCAACCTTGCCGAGCCGATAACTCCACTTGCCACCGTAACCGAAATCTTTGGCCACATCGGCCAGGCTGCGTCGACTCCGCTTACCCTGCAGTACACGATACAGGTCCAGATAGTTTCCAATCAGGGCGCCGGTGATCATAATGGGATCATTTTGCAGTTCCAGAAGGGTCTTCAGCCGTTTTTGCGCCTGGTCAATCCGTCCTGACACCACCAATTCCACCATCTCAAAGGTGTCGGCGTCCAACGTGACCGTTCCCAGCTGCTGTACCATCTGCAACGTAATGGTATCGTAATTGGCAAGGGCAGCCAACTTGGCAATTTCATTGCGCAACAAAAACTGATCTTCTCCGCAGCGATCCAGCAACGCGGTCTCCGCCCCTTGAGCAAAAGTGGCCCCGGATTCCTGGGCCCAGCTACGTGCCAAGGATTGCAGTTCGTTGCGCCCGGGTTTGTTAATCTGAACACAATATCCGATTTTCTCACAGGCGGCAATCAGCTTTTGTTCCCGCTTGCCGGGGCGCAACTTCCCAAATTTCTCTTCGATTACACTGGTTATTACAAAAATAGCGTTTTCTGTGTCGGCCAGTGTATCACAGAGCTCTTGCAGGTCCTTGTCGGAATAAGTGGATGGGCGCACCATCGGCATCAGAACCAGACGTTTGCCCCCGAAAAAAGAAATCGTACCGGCGGCAAGGACGATTTCCTCCACCGTAGGGGTGGGGCCGTCCAGGACGGTTGTTTCAGGGTCTGATTGGTTTAGAAATCGCAAGGCTTCATTGGCAGCGGCACGTACCAGCGCTTCGTCCGCTGCATAAAAATAAAACAGGGCGCAGCCGGAGTGCAAACGCTTTGCCAGTTCCTTTTCACTGTAAAGCAAGCGGTTTCACCTCCTCGTAGGTAAGGGACAACCAGGGACGAATCATGATCACAGGGGTTTCCTGGCCATACAAGACGGTTTGCGCTGAAACGGATGTCAGCCAATCCGCAGAATCGGTACAGCATACAATGGTCTGCGGAAGAACGGTATCCGGCAAAGAGCTGCCGGCACAAAACACATCCACAGATACCGGCGTATCCAGATGGACACGGCCGGAGGCCAAAGCAATGTGACGGTTGCCTACGCCTAGGACGGCAAGACTCCCGCTGCCATCATGATACAGGTCCAGTGCCACATCGTCAAGGGTTGTTTGCTGTGTGTACCCTTCCAGATCGCGGATCTCAATTACCGGCCATTCGCCAAAATCCAGCAAAGAGGGATCCTGGCGAAGGTCCACTACCAAGGTTACCTCCGGGTCAGCGTTTTCCGTCAGATAGCGGGTTACTGCGCGCACATTGCTTTGGCCGCCCCGGAACAGAATCACTGCCTGGCCGTTTTGCATACAAACGGCACAGGGGTTGTTGGCGGTTCCCACCAGTGCAATGCGGACAAGATCTTCCTGCGACCAAATTCCCATTGCAATGGCAGAAAGGCCGCATATGGCTGCAGCAGGCAGATACCAGAGCATGCGGTCTGCCATGTGAAACACCAGTGCCAGGATGCCCAATACGGCCAATACCAACAGCGTGTAGTTTTTAGGAAAAGCCAGCTGTGCCAAAGGCAAGCCCGCACACCAGCCGACCAACGAAAGCATCCCCCGCAGCCAGAGTGACAGGAGAACACTTGCGATCCGTACTACGGGCAAGCAACCCGGTAAAAACTGCAACACCAGAATGACAATTCCCAGTTGCAGTGCCGGTTCCAGCATCCAAACCACCAAGAGGTTGGTAAGAACCCCAACACCACTGGCGGTCATACCGTGGGCAATCAGGACCGGCAGTGTGGCCAACCCGGCGAGAAAGGCAATCTGGACATTTTCCAACAGTGCCATTCCCCGGGAAAGGATGTGCACTGCCCAGGGATGTCTTGGGTCAGGGAGGTGCCCCTCTTCCCAACGGGACAAGGTACCGGCTGCCTGAACACCGAGAACCGCACAAAAGGACAATTGAAATCCCAGGTCACAGGGGACATACGCATTTTGAAGGCCCAAAAGCACCGCAGCGGCACCAGTGGAGGTAAGAAGATCCACCGGTTGCAGGAAAAAATCTCCGGCCAGGGCAATTAGAAAGACCAAACCGGCCCGCAGTACCGAGACCGGCAAGCCGGTCAGCAACATATAAAAGATCACCAGGAACGCCCGGAGTACGATCAACGGCCGGACAAAGCGCCGACGAAACCCAAAGGAAAAAATGCCGCACAGCAAAGCTACGTGCAGTCCGGAGACAGCTAACAAATGGGAAACACCCGCGATACGGAACGTGTCCTGAATCGTATCCCGCAGACCGGTTTTGTCCCCCAACAGCATAGCCGCCTCCAGTTCCCCTTCTTCGGCGGTCATCCAGGTCTTCAGACGCTGCGCAAGTGTCTTTCGCAGGCGGAACCATGTAAAGCGTGTAGCCTGGCAGGATGGCTGCGGCTGGTAAGATCCCAGATATTCTGCCTGCAAATGGATGCCCTGACTCCGATAAGACATCTGATACGCATCTGTCTCTAAATCGGCAAACTTCCATTGTGCCGTGAAGGTATCCCCCGGTGCGGCAGCCGGAAATGCACGGCACTCCACCAAAAAGTTCGTCGGCTCACCGTTCCAGGAAGTCACACGCAGGCTGCCGCGATACATCCCTTCCTGGTAAGCGGGTTCGGCATCGGTCTCCACGATGACAGTGCATTGGGCGGTTTGACCGGCATAGGGCTCCAGAGGACGCACAACTGCCAGGTAAAACACAAAAAAGCAGAGTAAACCGCAAAAAATACCGGCAAAAGGGACGCCGACGGCGTATCTATGGTAGAGAAAAGCGAGCAAAGCAAAAAATGCCGCCGCGGGCAGAAGAACCAGCGGCGGCAGATAAGCCGCAAACAACTCGGCCGTGGCAAAGGCCAGACCGAACCAGGCAAGTTTGCGTTTCATGGCGAATCAATGAAGGAACAGGGGCAGCGGCTCCAGGAAGAAGATATCAGTGCGCTTGGCGGCATCGCCTTCCGCCAGAGCAGCGCAGCAACCGACTACTTTGCCGGTGCTCTTGGCGGCCAGCGTTTCCAGCGCGTGCAGGGACCCGCCGGTGGAGATCACATCGTCCACAATCAGAATCCGCTTGCCGTTCATATAATCGATATCCTTCTGGTCAATGACCAGAACCTGCTTGCCGGCCGTTGTGATGGATTCATCTTCAATCACAACAGGCTGGCGCATATAAAGCTTGGGGCCTTTGCGAGCAGGAATCCAATATTTACCGCTTTGACGAGCCATTTCGTATGCCAGGGGGATGCCCTTGGCCTCGGCGGTCAGAATCACATCAAACTCAGGGGCTTTCTTGAGCAGCGCGGCTGCGCAGGCCTCCGTCAGCTCGACATCGCTGAACATGATAAAGGCGGCAATGTCCATGTGATCGTTTACTTTGCAGATCGGCAATTCACGGGTAAGCCCTGCAATATGCAATGTATAGGTATCTGCCATGTTAGGAACCTCTTTCTACTTTGGAACAATCGGTGCCGGAACGGGCGTATCAGCCCGGAGGCCATGCGAGGCTGCGCCCTGCCAGCACGTGGAAATGCAGGTGCTTGACACTCTGGCCGCCGTCCTCCCCCACATTGGTGACAACGCGGTAGCCCTTTTCATCTACGCCCAACTTACGGCATTGGTCGGCAATCACAGCGTAGATGTGCCCCAGCAATGCGGCATTTTCTTCGGTCAATGCTGCGGCAGAAGCAATGTGCTGCTTTGGAATGACCAAAAAGTGTACCGGCGCCTGGGGATCAATGTCGTAAAAGGCCAGCAGCGTGTCGTCCTCATACAGTTTGTTGGAGGGGATTTCCCCCGCCGCGATTTTACAGAACAGACAATCTTCCATTACAATCCCTCCCTTATGGTGGTGTGATTTGGTAGGATTACTGATTCAGTTCAGCCTTGACGATTTCGGGTACGGCGTTGAGCGCTTCGTCGATCTTGCTCACATCCCGGATGCCGGCCATGGCGAAGTCCGGTTTGCCGCCGCCGTTGCCACCGGCAATGGCGGCAACTTTCTTGACAAGGGATCCGGCCTTCAGGCCGCGGGCCTTGGCGTTGGAAGAAACACCCACGGCCATCATCGTTTTGTTGCCGTCGTTGCCCACCAACACTGTCACAGCATTGGGCGCCTTGTCACGGACTTTATCCACCATTTCCCGCAGCGTATCAGCACCGGTGCCGGTCAGATAGGCGGAGATGATGCGGATGCCATCCACGTCAGCAGCGTTTTCGAACAGGCCATCCACCTTGGAGGCAGCCATTTCAGCCTTCAGGGCATCCAGCTGTTTGCCGGTCTCTTTCAACTCTGCGGTGACCGACTCGGCGCGGCCGGGCAGATCTTTCAGATTGTTGGCTTTCAGCACAACGGCAGTCTGGTTCAGCAGTTCCGTACGCTCATCCAGCAGACGAAGCACACCGAAGCCGGTGGTCGCCTCAATCCGGCGAATACCGGCGGCCACACTGGATTCGCTCAGAATCTTGAAGCAGCCGATCTGAGAAGTGTTCTGCACGTGGGTGCCGCCGCAGAACTCCGTGCTCCAACCGCCGGCATCCACTACGCGGACCACGCTGCCGTATTTTTCGCCAAACAGAGCCATGGCTCCCATCTTTTTGGCTTCCTCAATGGGCAGGTTCTGAATCACCACAGGCAGCGAAGCATAAATTTTCTCATTGACTTTGCGTTCTACTTCACGCAATTCTTCCGGCGTCACAGCGCTGAAATGGGTGAAGTCGAAGTGGGTAATTTTGTCATCCTGATAGCTACCTGCCTGATGGACATGCTCGCCAAGGACCTCACGCAGAGCCTTCTGCAACAGGTGGGTAGCGGTATGGTTGCGACAGATGGACATGCGGCGCGCCTCGTCCACCAAAGCCGTGACCTGGTCGCCCACTTTGATGGTGCCATCCATCAGTTCACAGGTATGCACAAAGTAACCCTTGGGGGTTTTCTTGACCTGAGTAACCTTCAGCTTGGCATCTCCACAGACAATAAAGCCATGATCAGCCACCTGGCCACCCATCTCTGCATAGAACGGAGTGCGGTCCAGAACCACCAGAACACCGTCCTTGGATTCCCCTGCCGCATCGGTGGCAATGGCGTCGGCCAGTTCCTCTCCGTCGGACAAAGAAATCACCGTGGCGGATTCCCGCAGGGTTTCATAGCCGTCAAACTGAGTGGGCTCTGCGGTCAGCTCCCCGAACAGGTCGGCGCTCCAACCGGAGATGTCTTTTGCCAGACGCTCCGCGCGGGCACGTTCCCGCTGTTTGGTCATTTCGGCATGGAAAGCTTCCTCATCCACCGTAAAGCCAGCCTCGGCGGCAATCTCTTTGGTCAGGTCCAGCGGGAAGCCAAAGGTGTCGTTGAGCTTGAACACTTCGGTGCCGGACAAAACGGTCTCACCGGCAGCTTTGCGTTCCTCAATCATGTTGTTCAGAATGTTCAAACCGGCATCAATGGTGCGGCCAAAACGTTCCTCCTCTGTGCCCACGACTTTCTTGATGTAAGACTCGTGTTCACGCAGCTCGGGATAACCGGCCTCGCTGGAAGTAATGACGGTATCCACCAATTCGGTCAGGAAGGGACGGTCAATACCAAGCATACGGCCGTGACGTGCCGCACGGCGCAGCAGACGGCGCAGAACATATCCGCGGCCCTCGTTGGAAGGCAAAATGCCGTCCGATACCATAAAGACAGTGGAACGAATGTGGTCAGTGATAACGCGGATGGAGATGTCATCCTTTTCGCTGTCGCCGTAATGCTTGCCGGAAATCTGCTCCACATGATGCAGCACGGCAGCCACGGTATCCACTTCGAAGAGGTTGCCCACATCCTGCATCACGCAGGCCAGGCGTTCCAGACCCATACCGGTATCGATGTTGGGGCGGGGCAGGCGCTCATAGTGGCCCTTGCCATCCGAGTCAAACTGGCTGAACACCAGGTTCCAGATCTCCATATAGCGGTCGCAGTCACAGCCGACTTTGCAGGTGGGTTTGCCACAGCCATGCTCCGGGCCGCGGTCATAGTAAATCTCCGAGCAGGGACCGCAGGGACCGGAACCATGTTCCCAGAAATTGTCTTCCTTACCGAAGCGAACCATGTGGTCCTCGGGAATACCAACCTTTTTGGTCCAGATGTCGTAAGCTTCATCGTCATCCAGATAGACCGAAATATAAAGCTTATCGGCGGGAATCTCCAGTTCCTTGGTCAGAAACTCCCACGCCCAGGGAATCACTTCTTCTTTGAAGTAATCTTGGAAGCTGAAGTTGCCCAGCATTTCAAAGAAGGTGCCGTGCCGGGCGGTGATGCCCACGCGCTCGATATCGGGAGTACGGATGCACTTCTGGCAGGTCGTCACGCGATGGCGCGGCGGCTCCTCCTGACCGAGAAACCATTTTTTCATGGGAGCCATGCCGCTGTTGATCAGCAGGAGGCTCGGGTCGTCTTTCGGTACCAGCGGGAAGCTGCCCAGGCGCAGATGGCCTTTGGTCTCAAAAAAGTGCAGATACTTCTCACGCAATTCATTCAGTCCGGTCCATTGCATAACAATACGTTCTCCCATCCATAGGTTCATTTGTGCGAAAAAGGTCCATGAAAAAATATAGCCTTCGCCCCTGTTACAGGGACGAAGGCTGAAACGCTTCCGTGGTACCACCCGGTTTGCGGCCCTGTTGGACCGCCACTTTCCCTGCGTTAACGCCGCATTACGTCTGGCTCACCGCCAAAAGCTCCGGGGTGGCTTTGTCAGATTGCTGCCAGGTACCTTGCACCTTTGCGATACCCTCTCTGTAGGCTGCGAAATCAGCATTAGCCCCTTCAACGCCATTTTCCTTTTTACAAAAGTATTATATGCCCCTTTTTCCGCCTTGTCAACTGGTTTTTGCGGTTTCCGGGGTCTGTGATGACAGTGCATCATCCAGTACATGCAGCCCATTGCATACAGCGGCAAAGATGGCAGCGCTGGAGGTCTCCGGCTCCAGAATGGCATCCTGCAGTACAGTGATGGTATAACGCGGCGCATCCGCTGGGTAGAATCCGCTGAACCAATAGTTCAGAAGCTCTTCGCCTTCGTCGTCATATTGCCCGGTCTGTGCCGTACCGGTTTTGCCGCCAGCTGTCAATTCTTCCGGTGCGGCATCGCCGCCAATGCCCTCCTCGACCACGGAGGTCAGCATGCTGCGCAAGATGCGGGCAGTGTTTTCGCTGCATACGGTTTCCGGTTCCGGAAGGCGCAGTGGTTCCACCAAATCCCCTGCCGAATCGACCACCCCTTGCACCAAACGAGGGGGCTGCCAGAAGCCTCCGTCTGCCACTGCGTTCATCATGGCAGTGATTTGCAACGGCGTGGCGGTCAAGCCTCCCTGCCCAAAGCTGAACAAAGAAAGCTGTCCCAGGTTGTTCAGTGTATCGGAATCCGGAAGAATTCCGGCACTGCTTTTCAGGCCGGGCGCTACAGCCAGGGCGGTCCCAAATCCCAATTCCTCAGCCTTGCGCAGGATTGCTTTGCCCCCCAAACGCTGCCCCAGCTCCACAAAATAGCAGTTACAGCTCTGTTCCAAAGCGCCTCGCAAATTCACCTCCCCGTGGGCACGCCCCTGGGCACATCGATATACTTGCCCAGCTACTTCCACGCTGCCGGTACAATCATGGGTAAACCAGTCCAGACCGTTTTCATAGGCGGCAGCGGCCAGTACCACTTTGAAGACAGAGCCGGCCGCAAAGGCATTCAACGGGCGATTGATCAGCGAGGTGTCATTGGCGTCAATACTTTTGGCAACATTTTCCGGGTCGTACTCCGGCCGACTCACGCTGGCCAGCACTTCGCCGCTCTGCGTATCCATGACTACGATGCATCCGCGCGGAAGATACAAATCTGCAATTCCTTCACAGAGCCTTTGTATATCCGCATCCAACGTCAGACGGACACCTTGTCCGGTGCCGGAGGAGGATACTTCCACAGCGGGACTTTCACCGCGGAGAAGCCGCCCCTGAGCGCTGGTGGTACAGGTAAGGACCAGATCATCCCCAGAGGAGGAAAGCACGTCGTCGTAAGCGTATTCCAATCCGGAAACCCCCTGCCCTTCCCCGTTCAGGTAGCCCAGAAGGTGCACTGCAATGGGCGAAGGAAGATAGCGCCGTGAACTCGCATAGGTGGGAACTCCCTGTGGATTCAGGTCCTGATCCACCTTAACCAGAAAAGGCGTAGAGGTATTTCGCTTTTCATAGAGTTCTACCTGTTCGTTATAGGAAACATACGGAAACAGTGTGGCATAGCTGGCATCACCCGGGATGCAAAGGGCGTACCATTCTTTTTGAAACCCTGTGAGCAGCTGCCCGTCGCGGTCATAAAAATCACCGCGCTGCCGGGGTAATTCGGTGTATTGTATCGTCTGGGCGCCAGCACTGGCCGCATAGTCTCCGTCGGTGGCAATCCAGAGAACACGGCAAAGCACCACACCAAAAAGGAGAATCAAGCAAGAAAGAAACACGCTCAAACGCCGCAGGGACATACAAACACCTCTTTGGAGAGAGTATGAGCGGTTATCGAATCCCATAAACAAAAAAGGACAACCGTCCTCTGACGGTTGTCCTTTTTTACATGAGATGCATTCAATCAGTGCTTGATGGCAGCAGCAACCTCGGCAGCAAAGTCCTCGGTGCGCTTCTCCAGGCCTTCACCCTTGACAAAATGGGTGTAGGCAACAATCTGAATGTCGCCACCCAAAGCCTTGGCGGTCTCAGCAACATACTTCTTCACGTCCATGTTGCCGTCCTTGATGAAAGCCTGATCCACCAGGCAGTTCTCCTTGTAGAACTTGCCCAGCTTGCCGATGGCCATCTTCTCTTTGATGGCGTCCGGCTTGTTGGCATTCTTGGGATCGTTGGCCATCTGGGCCAGGATGATTTCCTTTTCCTTGGCGATGGTCTCGGCGGGGACAGCGGCCTCGTTCAGGTAGCTGGGGTTAGCCGCAGCAATCTGCATGGCAATGTCCTTGCCGAAGGCAGCAAACTCGGCCTTGGAAGCCACGTCGTCGCTGGTCTCGAACTTGACGATAACGCCATGGGTGCCGCCGCCATGGACATAAGCGGCGCAGTGACCCTCATAGCGGGTAAAACGACGAACCTTGATGTTCTCCTTGATGACCAGAATTAGAGCCTTCAGGGCATCGTCCACGGTGCCCTCGCCCATCTTGCAGCCCATCAGAGCGTCCACATCGGCGGGATTCTGCTCGGCAACAACCTTGGCCAGCTCCTTGGTGAACTCAACAAACTTGTCGTTCTTGGCAACGAAGTCGGTCTCGGCGTTAACCTCGACGACGACGGCGCAGTTGTCAAAGGAAACGGCGTAGACCATACCCTCGGCGGCAATACGGCCAGCCTTCTTGTTGGCGGTAGCCAGACCCTGCTCACGCAAAATCTCGATGGCCTTCTCAAAATCACCCTCGGCCTGGGTCAGAGCTTTTTTGCACTCCATCATGCCGCAGTCAGTCTGGCGGCGCAGTTCCATAACGTCTTTTGCAGAAATAGCCATAATCTTGTTTGTCCTTTCTGTCTTACGCTTTTGTTACAATCAAGCCTCAGCAGCTTCCGCGGTCTCAGCGGCGGGAGCTTCCTGCACGCCCTGCTTGCCTTCCAGAACGGCGTTGGCCATGGCACCAGAGATCAGCTTGACGGCACGGATGGCGTCGTCGTTGCCGGGAATCACGTAATCGATCTCGTCGGGATCGCAGTTGGTGTCCACGATGGCGACGATGGGGATGTTCAGCTTGCGGGCCTCAGAAACGGCAATGCGCTCTTTGTGGGGATCCACGATGAACAGAGCCTTGGGCAGGCCCTTCATGTTCTTCACACCGCCCAGGTACTTGTCCAGCTTCTCCATCTCGAGTTCGAGCTTGACAACTTCCTTCTTGGGCAGCAGATCGAAAGTGCCGTCAGCCTGCATGTTCTTCAGCTGCTCCATACGGTCGATGCGCTTGCGGATGGTGCGGAAGTTGGTCAGCATGCCGCCCAGCCAACGAGCGTTGACGTAATGCATGCCACAACGGGTGGCCTCGTCACGGATGGACTCCTGAGCCTGCTTCTTGGTGCCGACGAAGAGAATCTCGCCGCCCTCAGCAGCGGTGTCACGGACAAAGTTGTAGGCCTCATCCAACTTCTTCACGGTCTTCTGCAGGTCGATGATGTAGATGCCGTTGCGCTCGGTGAAGATGTACTTCGCCATCTTGGGGTTCCAACGACGGGTCTGATGACCGAAGTGAACGCCGGCCTCCAGGAGCTGTTTCATAGATACGACTGCCATGTTTGTTTCCTCCAATAGATTTAGTTTTACCCTCCGCATTCCGTTTTATGTTTTCTAACTCTCTCTTCGCTTCCCGAAAAAAGGGCACAAAAAAACAACGCAATGCGTGTGTATTGCCGTAGTATAATACCACAGGTCTTTTGAAATTGCAAGAGTTTTTTCTGAAAAAACGCGTAAAACGCACGAGTTCAGGCAAAGTCTTTGCCTTGCGTGTTGTACAGATGCGTCCGCAGCACCTCACACTGCCAAGCCGGTGCGCCCCCGCGTGAATGGAGATACTCCATCAACAAAGACGGATTGAGGTTGAGGGCTTCTCCGGAGCCACAGGGCAGAAGAAGGGAAAAATGCAGCTGGTCTCCCTGCACTTCGTAGTCCACGCGAGGCAGATAAGCTTTGAGGTCCAACGTTTTCTGCCCGCGTTTTGTTTTCTTGATGACCTCGGCATTTTCGGCGGCGTTGTATGCATCCAACACCGGAGCAGCAGAAGCAGGCATAGAAATACGATAGGCGGCGGTGGAGATCTCCCCCACCTTTTCCACTGCCACCGCTACCTTGGTGATCGTAATACCCCGGGGCATCAGTGGCTGCAAGGCATTTTTCCAGGCGGTCCCGTCGATGGCCTCCTGCTCGGTTTTTACCTCGCAGCTTTCACACAGACTTTCCTGCCCCAGGGAAAGCGGGCAGGAGAAGGAAAGGTAGATATGGGGATTGAATCCCTGGGTGTACCATACCGGCAAACCACTGATTTTCAGCAGGCGATGAAAGACGCGCTGCAGATCCAGCAACGAAATATAAGCGGCTTCCCCGCGTTTTTCAAAGAAGATTCTTACTGTAGTCAAAACACGGTCCTCCCAGTAGTTTGTTGGCGCCACAGGCACTGCACTGACGGTTACAGGGCTGCGTGGTTTCGGCTTTCAGCGCCTTCTGATATTCCCGTACAAGATGTGCGTGGCTGACCCCTACATCCAGGTGGCTCCAGGGAGTGACTTCCTCCAGGCCCATGGCGCGGTAATTATAAAAGTCGGGGTCGATCCCACAGGTTGCAAAGGCATCCATCCAGCGATCATAGTCAAAGTATTCTTCCCAGGTGTCAAAGAACGCACCATTTTCAAAAGCGGTTTCAATGACACGTCCCAGACGGCGATCTCCCTTGGCAAAGACGCCTTCCAGCACGCTGGTGGCGCTGTCATGGTAGTTGACTTTGATCTTGCGGGAATGCACGCAACTGAGCAGATATTTTTGCTTCTCACGCAGGGTCTCACGGCGATCCTGTGCGCAGAACTGGAAGGGCGTGTCCGGTTTGGGCACAAAACAGGCGACGCTGATGGTTACCTGAACCCCTTTGCCTTTGGGGCGATCCGGAATCTGATAGAACAGGTCCACGACCTTTTGGGCGGTGTCGGCAATGCCTTTGATGTCTTCCATCGTTTCGGTGGGAAGGCCCATCATGAAGTACAGCTTGACGGACGTGTAGCCCTCCGAGAAAGCAATCCGGCAGCCACGCTCGATCTGTTCCCAGGTAACGTTTTTATTGATGACATCGCGCAAGCGTTGGGTGCCGGCTTCCGCAGCAAAGGTCAGACCGCTTTTGCGCACTTTGGTGGTCTTTTCCACCAAAGACTGCGAGAAGTTGTCCACCCGCAGGGACGGCAGAGAAAGGCTGACGTGATCCGCTTCCGCCCAGGAATTGAGGGCATCGAGAATCTCTTCCAGACGCGAATGGTCTGAGGTGGACAGACTGGTCAGGCTCAGCTCGTCATACCCGGTATTCCGGCAGAGCTCCCGCGCGCAGTCGCTGATCATCTGCGGCGACCGCTCCCGGAAAGGCCGATAAATCTGACCCGCCTGGCAGAAACGGCAGCCACGCACACAGCCGCGAAGTACCTCGACGCAGGCGCGGTCCTGCACGGCGCCCACAATGGGCACCACAAAGTTTTTCGGCGGTTCGTAAGCATCCATGTCTTTGACAATGGCTTTGGTTACGCGTGCCGGAATACCCGGACGATTGGGGGTGATTGCCTGCACGCGGCCATCCGGCAGATACGTCACATCATAAAAAGAAGGCACATACACACCGGGGATCTTTGCCAGTGCCAGCAACAGCTCCTCTTTGGTCCAGTGCAGCTTTTTCCCCTGCTCCACCGTGGCGCAGATGTCCTGCAGCATTTGTTCGCCCTCGCCCAATTGCATGACATCAAAGAAATCCGCCATGGGTTCTGCATTGCATACACACGGCCCGCCGGCGATAATCAGAGGCCAGTGTTCGTCACGGTCTTCGGCGCGCAGCGGAATGCCTGCCAGACGCAGCATCGCCAGAATGTTGGTATAGCACAGCTCATACTCCAACGAGAAGCCCACGATATCGAAGGCTGTCAAGGGATCTTTGCTTTCCAGGCAGTAGAGCGGGATATCCAGACGCTCCATCTGGACTTTCATATCCGTCCACGGCATGAAGGCGCGTTCACACCACCAGTTTTCGTGGCGGTTCAGAAGATCATAGAGGATCTTCTCTCCCAGGAAGGACATGCCGATTTCGTATGTGTCGGGAAAGCAGAAGGCCATCCGGACATCTACAGCGTTTTTGTCTTTATATACGCTGCCCGGTTCGCCGCCGGTGTAGCGCCCGGGCTTTTGCACCAGGCTCAATGCTTCTTTGAATTTTGGGGAAAACTCCGCCATAGTGGTGAACCATCCTTGTCTTTTGTTTCGTTTTATTGTACCCTATGCCGGACGGAAATGCAACCGCTCAGAGGCTATCGGAACAGAGAAAGTAGGATTCTTTGTCCGTCCAGCCCCGGCAAAGGCAAAAGATTGAGCCCGCCCACCAGTAGGTTGGTACAGGCAAACCAGTATCCTGCATACCGGTAGCAGCCGGTATATTGCATCAGCCAAAGCACAGCCAAGCAGGCCAGCAAATTGATTAAGGGCCCCGCTGCGGCCAGCATACATTCCTGGTGCGGTTCCATTGCTGTGCCGCGCAACAGCAGGCAGAGCCCGAAGGGCGAGATTTCCAGGTCTGGCCAATGCCCCCATATCCAGCGGAACATGAGCAAATGCCCGCTTTCGTGCAACAAGGCGCAGAGCAATCCTAACCGCAGAATACCGCTTCCGTCCCAGGCCAGGGCGAAAGAGAGCAGGCCCAAAACCACCAAAGGAGCCCGCAGGTGCAGGCGCGCCTTACGAGGCCTGCTGCAATGCTTCGGACGGGTCATACCGGATCCCCTTATGCAAAATTTCAAAATGCAGGTGCGGACCGGTGGTGTTGCCGGTCTCACCTACGGTGCCGATACACTGCCCGGCCGATACAGACTGTCCGCTATGCACAAACAGATATTGCAAGTGGGCATACAGCGTCTCGTCGCCATTGGCGTGCAGGATGCGCAGATAGTTTCCGTAACTGCTGTGGGTACCGGCATACCGGACAACACCGTCGGCTGCCGCCAGAACCGGCGTGCCGGTGGCGGCGGCCAAATCGTTGCCCAGATGAAAATCCGAGCCGGACCCTCCCATGGGATCGGCACGCCAACCATAGCCGGAAGTTTTTGCGGCGGAGGTTCCCTGTAACGGAAAAGTTACCGAAAAATCCGGCAGATAAGATTCCTCCCGTGCGTTGGATGGGACAGGATCCTCTTTCCCGTGGGCAAGGCGGCGCGCCGTTTCCGCCGTGGAGGGACCGCTCCAACGTTGCAAAACGTCATCGGCGGCGTTGCTGATGGTCTCCAGCGTTTGTTCGGTGAATTTGGACAGACTGCGTTCTTCTGAAAGAAACAGGGTTTGATCCGGGCGCATGGCGGTTTCAAAAGCTGTGCGAAGCACGGGAAGAAAAGGCCACTGCCAGGTGATGGCTCCCCATGCCACAGCGATTGCAAGAAGACACACCGCGCACTGTCCCCACAAAAGAAACTCCCCTTCCCGCTTGGCCGTCCGTTTACGATATGATGGCACGGAGGATTGAGGCGGCGGTATCGGGGTGGCGTTTTCCCACATGGCAAACACTCCCTTCTGGTGTATCTATATGAGAAACGGCAAAAAAATATCCGCACCGAAACATACGGTTTCGGTGCGGAGAAAAAGGCTTAAATCAGACGCCCAGGGAAGCTTTCAGCATCTGTAGGCGATCATCCAAAAGCTTTTTGGGCTTGGCAAACAACCCCAGTCCATTGATTTCCATGGTGCATTCCAGACTGGTGGAGTCACCGCCTCCCAGCAGAATCGCCGTGAATGTGCCGCTGACCTTTCCGTTTTGGAAATTGCAGCTCAGGCACCGCGGCTTTTCTTTGCGGGTAAAATGCAGTTCGGTGGTGGTGCCGTCGGTATGGTGTTCCACAACCCGCATGCCGTCATCACTTTCTTCGTAGTCGCGCACATCCTTGCGCCAACCGTTCAGGGTGGGCTTGGTCAGATACAGCCAGACCTTGGAGGGGTCACAAGCGTAATTTGCGGTAACAACGCAGGTCTTCATTTCCTGGATTCTCCTTTTATTTTTTGCCTCGGCCAAACAGGTTTTGCCACAAACCGGAACGGGCCGGACGCAGCGAAGATGCCTGACGTGTGGCGGGCCGGGCCACTGCTTTTTTGGCCACAGCCTTGGCAGTCACCTGCGGCTTGGGCTTTTCGGCTTCCATCTCGAAGCCATCCTTGAAGTAGCCGAACATGGCCATCTGGCTGTCGACCGGGAACTGGCCTTCTGCCGGTTTTACCTTCGTGTAACTGCCATCCGGCTGCATTTCGCGGGCATTGACCGTATCACGCAACTGCAGGTCCAGAATACCGCGCAGCTTTTTGGCAATCTTGGGGTCGTCCACCCGGACGCCCACCTCTACGCGGCGTTCCGTATTGCGGGTCAGGAAATCGCCGGAGGCAATGTAAATATGCATGTTTTCGCCGCTGCCGAAGCAATAGATGCGGGAATGTTCCAGATACCGCCCCACAATGCTGCGGATGTGTACATTTTCCGTACGACCCGGCACACCGGCGCGAACACAGCAGATGCCGCGCACGATCATATCCACCCGGACACCGGCGCAGCTGGCCTCGCTGATTTTGGCAATGATCTGCGGGTCGTTGATGGAGTTGTTCTTCAGGATGATGGAAGCAGGTTTCCCTTGCATGGCCAGTGCAATCTGGCGGTCCATCTCATCCAGGAGTACGGTTTTGAAACGAAGGGGGGCCACCAGCATGGTATCCGCTTCGCTGGTCAGGCGCTGCAGAGCCATGTTATTGAAAACAGCACTGGCCTCTTCGCCGATTTCCTGTCGTGTGGTGATGAAGGAAAGGTCCGTGTACAACTCACTGGTTTTTTCATTGTAGTTGCCGGTACCAATCTGGGTAAGATAGTGATATTTGCCGTCCACGCGGCTGGTAATCAACGTCAACTTGGAATGTACCTTGTAATCATCAAAGCCGTACAGAACGGTACAGCCGGCATCCTGCAGCTGCTTGGACCAGTCAATGTTGTTCTGCTCGTCGAACCGGGCACGCAGTTCCACCATGGCCACAACTTCCTTGCCGTTTTCTGCTGCATTGATCAGTGCGCCCACAATCTGGGAATCGCTGGCCATGCGGTACAGAGTCATTTTGATGGAAACCACGTTGGGGTCGGCACCGGCGCGAAGCAACATCCGGATAAAGGGGCGAATGCTCTGGTACGGGTAGGCCAGCAACACGTCGTGCTTGCGCACTTCCGTGTACAGATCATAGCCTGCCGGCGCCTGCATGGGCTTGGCGGCAGGGTAAAACATTTCGGCGTGCTCCCCATCGTTGCCGATGCGGCTGGCGAGCTTGAACAGGCAGCCGGTGTCCAGCGGCGAAGTCTGCGCATAGCAGCGGGATGCGGGTACTACCAACTTTTCTCGCAGGAATTTTGCGATTTCCTGCGGTGCTTCCGGCCAGAACTGCAACCGGACCGCAGCCAGTTTGCGGCGCTTTTTGAGCAGTTCGCTCATGACATCACGGAAGTCTATGTCGTGATCCATCATGCCTTCATCCACCGTGATATCCGCATTGCGGGTCACCCGGAACAGGCATTCTTTCTGCACCGTGCTGGTGTTGAAGATGGTGGCGGCATAGTGGGCCACCAACTCTTCGATGAAGGCAAAGCAGGTCATCTCGCCGTCCTTCACGAAAAGCACCCGCTCAAAACGGCTTCCGACCGGGACAATGCCGAAACTGACCCCATCGCCCTTGTTATAGAGCTGGGCGATGTAATAGATATCTTTATTGTTCAAAAACGGGAATGGATGACGGGAATCCACAATCTGGGGGCTCAGCAACGGAAGCAATTCCCGTTGGAAATAGGTCTTCCAGAAGTGTTCCTGCTGTTTGTTCAGATGGGAAAAATCTACCTTTTTATACCCGGCATCTGCGAGAAGTCCCATCAGGTGCTGGAAATACTTGTCACATTTGGCCTGCAATTCCGCCACGCGGGGGGTAATGGCCGCAATCTGTTCGGAAGCCGTCATGTGGGTGACGATATCAGGTTTGTTGTTTTTCAAAAGGGTCTGGTCATACAGTGAGCCAACACGCACCATGAAAAATTCGTCCATATTGCTGCCAAAGATGGCAGCAAATTTCAGGCGTTCGCCCAGCGGAACGTTCTTTTCTTTGGCCAACGCCAGCACACGGCTGTCAAAATCCAACCAGCTCAGTTCGCGGTTGATAAAAATGCTCTCCGGCTTTTCCAAAATCCTGCTCCTCCCATTTCTTGAAAATCTGTTGGGGTTGTACCGGGTGTATGAACGGTTGCCAAACCTGCCCATTGTTCCACCATGCTCGCCGATATGCCGCTTACCTGTGTCACTTCTTCCAGGCAGGTAAACGGTCCGTGCGATTCCCGATACGCAACAATGGCAGCGGCTTTTGCAGGGCCGATTCCCGGCAGCCTATCCAACTCCTGTTCAGTGGCGGTGTTAATGTCGATCAGTGTTTCTGCCTGGGACGAATCAACCACATCTTCCCCGTCTGCAGAAGGGGCAATATAGGCGGCGGGTGGTGCGGAAAACTGCCAGACCGGTGCAATCAGAAACAAAGCGCCCCACAGGATGACTGCCAAAGCCGCAAAGGTGGCGACAACCAATGGATACAGCGGGTATGGTTTCTTTTTGTTGGGCACAGGCAGACCCCCGTTCCTGCATATAACTTTATTATAGCATGGCAATCTTAAAAATGCATCTGCAAATCTTGTCTTTTACAGAAAATATACCGTTTACTGACGCGACCGGTTTGGTGACGGGCCCCCATGCGGTTCGGCGTCTGTCATGATCACATCCGCGCCGATTCTTGTCAAAGACTCCCACGGAATGACCAGGTCCTCATCGTACCCGAGCAACCCGAACAAATGGCCGCGGCCATGGAGCACAACAGCCTGCATTTGCCCGGTCATTTCATCAAAAAGCAGGTCGTCGATTCGGCCCAGATTTTCGCCGCTTTGGGTCTGGATCACGTCCTTGTTGCGAAGATCATGTAAAGTCATGTCTCCTGTCTCCTTTCTCAAAGGTATCTTCAGTGTATGCGCGGAAAAAGCGATTGTTTCTTGCCGGGTTTCTGTGTATAATAGAAAAATACAAAAGCGGAAGCATCCGGGAGGGTCTTATGTATAAAAATATCATTTTCGATTTCGGCGGGGTTGTGGTCGATTTCAACCCGCGCAATTTCCTGATGGACCGGTTCATGAACAAACATGCGGAGGAGATTGTTTATGATTTGACCTTTGGCAGCCAGGAATGGCTGGATCTGGACCGCGGTACCGTTACCCGCGCGGTTGCCAACCGCACCATGCTGGAAAACGCGGCCCATGTAAACCGCGAATTTGAAGTGAAAACGGTCATCGAGGAATGGACCACCATGCTGCGCACCAAGAAAAGTACGGTGCGCGTTATGAAAGAATTGAAAGCCGCCGGATATCGCCTGTACTATCTGACCAATATGGCGACAGATATTATGGATGAACTGCGCCAGCGCGAGTGGTTTGCCCTGTTTGACGGGGGCGTGGCGTCCTGCGATGTCCATCTGTGCAAGCCGGAACCGGAGATTTATACAACGCTGATGCAGCAGTGCAAGCTGGCTTATGATGAATCCATCTTTGTGGATGACAACAAAATCAATGCGCAGGCTGCCTATAATCTGGGAATCACCGGCATTCTGTACAAGAACCCCAAGTCTTTTCAGCGGGCGCTGGGGGCCTGCGGCATTCAGCTGGGATAAAATTCCAACCAAAGAAAAAAGAAAACCGCCCTGCCAGAAGCTTTTCCTGGCAGGGCGGTTTTCAGCAGCTGGAGGAGATCTGGCTTTTTATGTGGTTGAGTGCTCCTTTTTCCAACCGGCTGACCTGAGCCTGGCTGATTCCGATTTCCCGGGCAACCTGCGTTTGTGTTTTGCCGCTCAGGTACCGCATGGCAATGATGCGCCGTTCCCGCGGTGTCAGTGCTTTTACGGTGTCGCGGAACATAATGTCGCTGATCCAGCTTTCTTCCCCGGTGGCATCGTGCAGCTGATCCACGATGGCAAAACTGTCTTCGCCGTCCGAATATAGGGGCTCATACAAACTGGCGGGTTCCACCACCGATTCCAGTGCCATGGCCACGTTCTCCGGAGAAGCCCCCACCCGGGCGGCGATCTCGGAGATTTTGGGCTCCCGCCCGTGTTCCTTTTGCAGGGCTTCCCGCGCCTGCATGGAATGGTAGGCCAGATCCCGGATAGAACGGCTTACGCGCACGGCATTGTTGTCGCGCAGGAACCGGCGGATCTCCCCTACAATCATGGGCACACCGTAGGTGGAAAAACGTACTTTTAAGCCGGGATCAAAATTGTCGATGGCTTTGATCAATCCGATGCAGCCCACCTGAAACAGATCATCCAGGTTTTCCCCGCGATTGGTAAACTTTTGTACCACGCTCAGGACCAGACGCAGGTTGCCCTGGATCATTTTCTGCCGTGCCTTTCCATCTCCGGCACGGGCGGCGCGGATCAGTTCGCTTTTTTCTGCTTCACTCAGAACCGGCAATTGGGAAGTATCCACTCCGCACAAATCCACCTTGCCTGCATACATTTTTTGACCATCCTCCTTCCCGTCGGTTAGGAGTATGGTCCGCAGTCCCGGGAGGCAAACACCCCGCTGGCTGGTAAAATCTGGCGCACGGGATGCCGGAACGGCGCATAGCATAAGAACAAAGGAGGGTCGCCCTATGGTTGAATCCATCTGGTTTGTTCTTGTGCTGGTCCTGCTGGCGGTGGTATCGGTGGCGTTGGTTTTGATGATTGTGCTGCAAAATGATCTGCGCGCTACCGGCCGTGAAACCCGCACCCAATATCTGACACCCAATTATTCCCGTGCGGCGGGGTTCCGCCTGACCTCTTACCCCGACAATGAGCTGGTGATTCTGCAGCGCTACTGGCTCATTGACGAAAGCATTGCGGCCCTGGATTATTCCATTGTGCCCGGGCGCTTCATGACACTCTTTATTGCCAAACAGGGCAAGATGCGATTTCCTGACAATTACTATACAGAAGTGTTCGAAAGCGTAGAACAGTATGAAATCTCCGGAATCACCGTGACCCAAAGCCAGAAAGCCGGACGTCGCAGCGCCGTTTACTGGACCCGGGACAACTTTGAATACCTGATCTATTCCGAGGAACCGGAAATGAACATGATGAACGGTCTGGCGTACTATTTCGTAAACAATACCCGTGCGGAAAAATCCTAACCCACGGCTTCCAGCTCCCGGCGCAGCCGTTTCAGGATGCGCTTCTCCAGCCGGGAAATGTAACTTTGCGAAATCCCCAGTGTGTCTGCCACCTCTTTTTGGGTGTGCTCCGACTCATGGTTCAAACCAAAACGCAGCTCCATAATGCGTCGTTCCCGCGGGGCAAGCCGCTCTACTGCGGTCCGCAGGGCGGCGCGTTCTGCGCTGCGTTCCAGTTCTTCCCCGACCTGGGGGTCGTCGCTGGTGAGTACATCCATCAAAAGCAGTTCATTGCCATCGTTATCTGTATTCAATGGTTCATCGATGCTGGCGTCCTGACGTCGGTTGGAACTTTTGCGCAGATACATGAGGATCTCATTTTCGATGCACCGGCTGGCGTAGGTGGCCAGTTTGATGTTTTTGGACGGCTCAAAGGTATTTACGGCTTTGATTAGGCCGATGGTTCCGATGGATATCATGTCCTCGATGCCGGCAGAAGGCGTCTCGAACTTTTTGGCAATGTACACCACCAACCGCAGATTATGGGTGATCAAAAGGTCCCGGGCTGCACTCCTGCCGGCGGCCAAGTCCGCCAGCGCCTGCTGTTCCTGCTCGGATTCCAGCGGCGCCGGCAATGTGTCCGAACCGTTGATGTAATGGAGTTCCTGCGGCGAGACCAACCGCATCCACAGTACCCAGAGCGCATGGTTCATCTGTTTCCATACTTCCATGTTTCTCCCCCTTATGTCATAAAAAATCGTTTCCGTACAACGCTTCGTAGTGTTCACTGCCAAAGGATTGAGGGGCAAACGCCACGGCGGTTCGTCCCAGTCCCAATATTCCGTTGGTTGTGATTAGACCGATATTGCCCACGGCAAACCCCGGCAACAGACTGTGCTGGGATGCCGTCCGGCAAGGAATCAATCGAAGCCGGGTGTGTGGCGGCGGATCGCCGGGCGGTTTGCCGGCAAACCAGGCCGTCAAGTAATCCCGCAAAATCTGCGGTAATCGGTTTTGCGCGTCGGGAAAACTGACCACCAGAACCGGCAGGCAGGTGATGGGGTCGATGAGATGACAACCGGTGTCCAGTGCCGCGCGCAGATGTAAAATGGTACCGGCCAGCTCCAATTCCAGGCCGACAATTTGATTTGTCGGTTTGGGCTTGTTCAGAAGCCGCAGACCGAGCTCCACGGCCAGACAGCACAGGGCGGAAAGACCGACCAGCAGCAATGGCGATACCCGTAGATACACCGCCAGGTTCCCGGTCTGCAAAAGAGGGGTGCCGGTGCGCAGAATGGCCAGGAGGACCACCCCGGCCAACGCAATATTCAACGCTGCGAACCAGCAGCAGACAGTCAGTAACCTTCGTTTGTTGCGCCAGCCGAAGGTGGCGGCGGTAATCACCAGGGCGCTTGCGAGTTTATAGGCCAGTTGAACACCGTAGGGCTGTTCGGGCACAAACAGGATGAGCGAGGAAAGTGCGGCCAACGTGCTGCCCAACAGCATCCTGCCGAAGCGTGCGCGTTGTCCGCTGAGCGCTCCGGCGGCAAGCAGAAAAAAATAGGCCGCCAGAAAATTGACAAGAAGCAGCACGTCCAGATAAATCACCGTTTTGATGGTATCACCTCCCCGGCACAGCCGTTTCTACCAGTGTATGATCCGGCACAAGAGAAAATACGCAAACGGTGAAACACACAAAAAAGCGACTTGCTATGGGCATAGCAAGTCGCTTTTTGGATAGGGGGATTATTTCAACTCCACAACGGTAACGCCGCTTTCCCCTTCGCCATATCGGCCCAGGCGGAAGCTCTTGACCGCTTTGTGGGTGCGCAGGTGCTTCTGGATGGCGGTGCGCAATGCGCCGGTGCCGTTTCCATGAATAATATACAAAGTCTGCTGCCCGCGCAGCATGCCGCTGTCCAGGAATTTGTCCACTTCGGCCAGTGCTTCCTCCACGGTGTATCCCAGCAGGTTCAGCTCCATGCTGGTCTTGCGGTTTTTGTCCAGCTGTACCCGCGTGCTGGAACGCCGGGGCTCACGCTGCGGTCGTTTTTCCATCTTGTCGGGGGCGCGCAGACCGGAAAGGGGTACCTTGGTTTTCATGATACCGGCGCGTACTTCCACCATACCATCCCGGTCGGGACGCGACATGACGGTGGCCGGCTGGTTCAGGTCCGCAATCACCACTTCCTGACCGATCTGCACCTCCTTGAGCGGGACGTATTCCTGTTTGGCAGGCTTGGCATCCGTTCGCTTGAGCAAGGCCTCGGTGTCCTTGCGGGCAATTTCCCGGGCGCGGATGGCGCGCTGCGCCGCATTGGTTTTTTCGTCCTTCTGAATGCGGCGCAACTCATCGGTCAGGGCGTAGGCCTCATTCTGGACCTGCTGCATCAGTTCGTGTGCCTGGCGGCGGGCGTCTTCCAGCTCCCGCTGGCCTTTGGCCACCAGTTCCTCTCGCTTTTTCTCGGCACTTTCCAGTGCATGTTCAGCCTCATACCGGGCCTTTTCCGCTTCGTCCTGGGCAGCCTTTAACTGCAGCTTCAGGTCGTCCAGCTGTGCCAGAACACTGTCCAGCCGCTTGTCGTCGTTGGACATGTGATTCCGTGCGGCGTCGATGATTTCCTGGGGAATGCCCAGCTTGGCGCTGATGAGGAAGGCGTTGGATTTGCCCGGTACACCCACGCTGAGCTTGTAGGTGGGCATCAGTGTTTCCACGTTGAACTCACAGCTGGCGTTGACCACACCGGGCGTTTCCAGTGCATAGACCTTCAGCTCGGCGTAATGGGTGGTGGCCATCAGCAGGCTTCCCTGGCGGCGCAACTGCTCCAGAATACTGACCGCCAGTGCGGCGCCTTCCGCCGGATCGGTACCGGCGCCAAGTTCGTCAATCAGCGTCAGGGTGCCGTGCCCGGCCCGTTGCAAGATACCTCCGATTCGTTTCATATGGCCGGAGAAGGTGGAAAGGCTTTGCTCAATACTCTGCTCGTCGCCGATGTCCACCAGATATTCCCGGAAGGTGCAGACTACGCTGCTTTCATGGGCCGGGATCAAAAAGCCGTATTGTGCCATGGCGTTGAGCAGGCCGGCGGTTTTGATGGAAACCGTTTTGCCGCCCGTATTGGGGCCGGTGATGACAAGGGTATCGTACGCCTCGCCCAGCGTGATGTCCACCGGTACCACGGTCTTTTTGTCGATCAGCGGGTGCCGTGCCCGATTGAGTCGGAAACGGATGGTATCGCTGACGGTGGGCATGAAGGCGTTCTGTTCCACAGCTAGACGCGCTTTGGCCAGCAGCAGATCAATTTGCAGCATGGCCTCATAGCTGTAAGAAAACTGCGGCTCCAGCGATCCCACCTGGGCAGAAAAAGCGGAGAGAATCCGTGTGATTTCCTCCTGCTCCTGGGCACGCAGCTGCATGATGCGGGCGTTGGCCTCCACCACGGCCGTGGGTTCCACAAAGATGGTGGCACCGGTGGAAGAAACGTCATGGATGACGCCGCCCACCTCGCCGCGGTACTCGGCGCGGACGGGGACGACATAGCGCCCGTTGCGCAGGGAAACCACCGCATCCTGCAAGAATTTGTTGGTGGTGGAGTTCTTGATGATGTTGTCCAGTTTGGTACGGATGGAATCTTCCGTTTGCCGGATCTTGCGACGTAGGTCATGCAGGGTCACACTGGCCGTGTCGGCCATCTCTTCCGGAGAGAGAATGCTCTCGGTAATCTGTTTTTCCAGTACGGGCTGGGGGGCCAGGGCATAAAACAGATCATCTGTGGGCAGCATTTCATGCTCGCTCAGGCCGTACCACTGGGAAAGGCCTGAAAAATTGCGCAGTGTGGCAGCAATCTCCAACAGTTCTCCCATCGAAAGAATGCCGCCCTTCTGGGCGTGCGCCGTGATCCGGCGTGCCTCGGACACGCTGCCGAAACGAGGACTGCCATTCTGAATCAGCAGCGTATTGATGGCGTTGGTCTGCGCCAAAGCATAGCGTTCCTCTTCGGGCGTGGTATAAGGCTCCAGCGCCTGCATCATTTCCTTGGTTTCGCGGCAGGCGCAAAGCTGCACGGCACGGGCGATGATTTTATCCAATTCCAGGGTAGTTTTGTAAGCGGTATCCATACAGGGTAGTGCTTCTCCTTCATTCCAGTACAGTCTTTAAAAAGTCGAGACTTTTTAATCCGTGCTCCAGGTGGGCCAGCAAATACTGCTCACTGACACGGGATAGATTTTTTAAACTTTGCGGGGACAGCGTAAAGGAAAACAGCTTTCGGTCCTCTGCCAGGCAGATATGGCGCAATGCATACAAAGCGCCGGTATCCAGGTTGGGGATGTGCCGTGCCTTGTCAGCACAGTCGGCGCACAGCAGATTGCCCTCAAGGGGATCAAAGTAAAATTCCCCGCCGTCATACCGGCCGCACATATGGCAGGCCAACAAGTCCGGCTGGTAGCCGGCCATGGACATGGCCCGCAGCTCATAGATGGTTTTCAGTTGCCGCAAGGGAAGTTTCTTTGTGGAGATCATATACAGGCTGTTGAGCAACAGCCGCAACTGCGCGTCCGCCTCCGGCGGTGCCGGGGACAGAGAAATGGCGATTTCCGCCATATAGGTGGCTAGGCACATGCCTTCCACCGTATCGGAAATCCCGTGAAATACTTTTTTTACCTGCGCACTGTCCACAAAATAGTGGCTGCGGCCGCTGGTCAGCGAAAATTCCGAGTAGCAAAACAAGCTGCAAGCGCTGAACAGTTTGTTTTTTAGCCGCAGACTCCCCTTGGCGGAAGCGGAGATTACACCGAGATCAGGCGTCAGAAGGGTCAGAATCTGGTCTGCCTCCCCCACCTTGACCTGGTGCAGTACCAGGCCTGTCGTTGCAATCTGCATTTTCATCCTCCCGCAAGGCACACTGTGATTTGTAGTTCAGATAGTCATAGACACTGCCGGTTTGTACAAAGCGTGCCCAGTCCCCTGCCGCACCCGTCATCCGGTATCCCCCTTTCTCGGTCGTGGTGTCATCATACCACAGCCGAACGGGAAAAGTTGTCCAACGGGGGCGGTGCAAACGGTGTCAGGGTTTGGCAAATCCCATCGAATTGAGGAGCTGTTCGTTGTCGCGCCAATCCTCCCGCACCTTGACCCAACACTGCAGGTTGACTTTCACGCCCAGCAATTCCTCGATATCCATGCGGGCGGCGGAAGCAATCTTTTTGAGCATCTGTCCGCCTTTACCGATGATCATGCCCTTATGGCTTTTGCGTTCGCAGTAAATATCCACATCAATATCGATGAGGTCCTTGTCGGGCCGCTCTTTGAAGCGTTCCACCACAACCGCAATGCCGTGGGGGATCTCGTCCCGCATGAAGAGCAACGCCTTTTCACGAACCAGTTCGGCAACCAGTTCCTTTTCCGGCATGTCAGTGAAGGCATCGTCGTCAAAATAGTGGGGCCCCTCGTTACCGTAGGGCTTGAGCAGCGAGAAAAGTTCATCGCAGCCGGTGCCGTCCTTGGCGGAAACGGTGACCACGGCATCGAAACAGCCAAAGTCCTGAATCTGGCGCTTCCGGCTTTCCAGGGCGGCAAAGCTGTCCAGCAGATCCACTTTGTTGATGACCGCGATGGCAGGGCCGCCCTTCTGCAGGGCCTTGACCATCGTAAGTTCCGATTCGGTAAAGTCTCCCATCGGCTCAAACAACATCATGGTGACGTCCACATCTTTCAGGCTGGCGGCGGCGGTCTGGGTCATCCGGGCGTCCAGCTTGTTGCGGGCCTTATGAATGCCCGGGGTGTCCATCAGCACATATTGTACCGGCCCCTTGGTGATGACGCCGGTGATCCTGCTGCGGGTGGTCTGGGGCTTTTTGGTCACAATGGCAACCTTTTCACCGACCAGATAGTTGGTAAGACTGGACTTTCCCACATTGGGACGGCCCACCAGGGCCACAAAAACACTGCTGGGCATTTCAGGAATCGGTTTTGCCATTCGTTGTTTCGCCTTTCTGTATAACAGGATGATAACGGAAGATAAAAAGATAGGCCGGGACCAAACCTACGAGACAAATCCCGGCGATCCAAGGGTGGGCCAGCAGGCTTTGCCATACCTGCAGCCACTGTGTGCCGATCAGGCAGATGCCCACGGCCACCGTCCCCAGCGCCACAAACAGAACGCCGCCGGCGGCCATATCCTTGGCAGCACCCGCACTCCACCAATGGGTGGTGTCCGGCTTGTCCACCGCGCGCTCTACAGCGGAGTTCATCAGTTCCATGCCCAGCACGGCGGTCACGCAAAGAAAAATCAGGGCCCATTCCTGGCGGGACAGTTCTGCCAGCCAGGAGGCTACAAAAGCATAACAGGCCGCACACAGGTGGAAACGAAAATTCCGCTCCTGCTGAACCGCTGCGCGAATTCCGTTCCAGGCATATACAAAGCCGCGCCCGAAGCGCCGGATCTCAGATCTCATCGCTGGTGTAGGAAACCGTGCGCGGCAGACCCAGCTTGATCAAAACGGCTTCTTCTTTTTCCCGCATACGCACGGCCTCCAGGCCGCTGGCTTCATGGTCATATCCCAGCAGGTGGAGCATGGAATGCACCGTGAGATACGCCACCTCCCGCTGCAGACTGTGGCCATACAGTTCGGCCTGTTCCATGGCACGCTCCATCGAGATCACAATGTCTCCCAGAATTTTGCAGCCGTTGTCTTCATCAATATCGTATTCCCCGTTTTCGCCCATGGGAAAGCTGAGAACATCGGTGGCGGAGTCCTTGTCACGGTACTGCTTGTTGAGCTCATGGATGCGGTTGTTATCCACGAATGTGACGCTGATCTCGGCAGAACCTTCAAATTTTTCGAAATCCAACACCGCGTTGCAACTGCGTCGGATCAGGATCCGCAGACCGGACGGAATCTTCACGACGTTCTGTTCGTTGGTAATCAGAACCTTATTGGACATAGGGTATCGACCTCCTGTACTGTCTTTATTGCCGGGCGGCGTGTTGCTCTGCCGCTTTTTCATATGCTTTAACAATTTGCTGCACCAGGCGGTGGCGCACAACGTCCTTCTCGGTCAGATGCACCTGGGCAATGCCATCCACATCCCGCAGTACCTGCAGCGCGTCCACCAGACCGCTGCGCACCTTGTCCGGCAGATCAATCTGGGTGACGTCTCCCGTCACAACCACCTTGCTGCCCACGCCCATGCGGGTCAGGAACATCTTCATCTGCTCGGGGGTAGTGTTCTGCGCCTCGTCCAGAATGATAAAGGCATCGTCCAGTGTGCGCCCCCGCATGTAGGCAAGCGGGGCCACTTCGATAATCTGCTTTTCAAACAATTTCTGGAACGTTTCAGCTCCCAGCAGATCAAAAAGACCATCGTAGAGCGGACGCAGATACGGATCCACCTTGTTTTGCAGGTCCCCGGGCAAAAAGCCCAGCTTCTCCCCCGCCTCCACCGCGGGACGTGTCAGAATGATGCGGCTGACATCCTTGGACTTGAAAGCCTTGACAGCCATGGCCACGGCCAGATAGGTCTTGCCGGTACCGGCAGGCCCCACGCCGAAGGTGATGGCGTGTTTGCGGATGGCGGAAAGATATTCCCGCTGCCCCAGGGTTTTGGGGTGAATGGGACGTCCCTTGGCGGTCACGGCCACAAAGTCGTCGGTCAATTCCCGCAGACGCTTCTCTTCGCCGTCCCGGGCCAGGCTGATGCAATAGCGTACCGTCTGCTCCTCCAGCGGGGTATGGTTTTGCATCAGCGTTACCATACCATCCACGGCATGTGCTGCAGCCGCAACGTCTTTTTCGGCGCCGCTGAAACGAAGCTCCGAGCCCCGGCATACCGCCGTGACGCCAAACTCCTTTTCCAGCAGATGGATATTCTGGTCGCAGTTGCCAAAAATTGCTGCGGCCAGTTCAATGCTGTCCAGTTCAATGGATCGCTCTGCCAAATTTCTGTCCCTCCGTGTAGCAAAAGTCATAATAACCCATTCAGATTATATCACAATTTTTACCAAAAGAAATTGTCTAATATGCACAAAATTTTGGGGCTTCTTTTGACGCATGGTGCGACGACGGTACAATTTGCCCGATTATGGCTGTGCAGATGCGATATTGGCATAAAACCGATAGGTTATAGTACAGCTGCACCCTTCCGGGGTGGGTTCGATTTTACTTTGTTGGGTCTGGATTTCGGCGTCGGGAAACTCGGCAAATAACTGCGCACGGCAGGCGCGCTTCGCCAGTGCGGCTGCCGTTTCTTCCGTATAGGTCAGCGTTTCCTCTTCCCGGAGCCAGGCTGTTTTTTGGCACCGGCTGGCTGGCAGGCGCAGCCGTCCCAGCTGCAAAGGCTCCCAGTCGGTTTGCACCAGCGCGCCTTCTGGCAAAGGTGTAGCTTCTTGCAGAAAGGTATGCCCCAGAATCATATACTGCGTTTCCACAAAGTATTGCCCGCTCAGGAAAGTCTGGGTGTTCTGCCGGGGCTGAAATGCCGTATAGGTTTTTTCGATTCTGGCCAAAATTTTTCCGGAGGCGCCCTGGAGAATTTCCTTGCCATCCCGGTCCAGCCGCACCACATCCACCAGCAGCTGCCCTTTTTCCACTGACTGTCCCGGCGCGACGGCGGTGAACCCGCTTTGCGTTTGGACGGCAAGAATGGTGCTGGCCTCTTTGGCATACAAAGGTTGCAGCGGGGGATCCGCCCGGATTGCCTGGTATTCGGCAGGGGTGCTTTCGATCCAGAGGCATCCGTCTGTAAAATTTAAGGTGATCCATCCAAAGATATCACTTTGCTGCAATGCCAGGGTCTGGGCGGTCTGCAGATTTTCCCGGCTCATGCAGGCCCCCTCGGTGATGCCGCAGCCGGCCAGCAGTTCCCGCATCCGATCCTGCGCCTGCGGTTCCAGTGTTCCGAAATCAATCATCCAGACAAAGGCAGTCAGAAAATGCAGCAGCATAAGAAAAAGGATGCCGCCCACGGCAAGGCCCGGGCGCGCCAGCAGTGCTTCCAGAAGGCGTCCCGGCCCCCTGCGCCGCACCAGGGATAACTGCCATCCACCTTCTACCGCCAGTGCGGTCAATGCCGCGTGATCCGCCCCAAAGGCCAGTGCAGTGATGCCTGTTTTCTCCCGTCGCAGTCCGGCAAGGCGGATGCCGCGGGCGGCAGCGAAGCTGACGAACCGTTGCGGGTCCTTTCCGGTGATGCGAAAGCGGAAGCGGTCGACAATCCAGAATTTATGTTTCATGCGGATGGCCCTCCCACTTGCGCTTGAAAACAATGCTGGCGATCTGCCCGGCCAGGATCAGCCTTTTTCCTGCCAGGGATTCTATCCGCAGCGCTTGCCCATAAAATGTTACTATAAAGTTGCCCATATCCAGGCAGATTTTTTCGGGCTCGAAATCCAGGACACGGCGGCAGCCATCCGTGGTCAAATAACCGCCGCGCATGGCAAAGTCCGGAAGCCGGTAAAAGGCTTCCGGCGGTTGTGCCAGCAGACCGCGAAGCGAGACGGAACCGGCGCGGTGTTTCTGGTTGTGCTTTGGAATTTTCATGAAAGAGCCCTCCCCGCCCGAAAAAAAAACGGATCATCTCAATATACGTCTTGGGAGGCGGGTTCTATGAGTGGAAAGGGAAAAACGGCCCGGTTGATTCTCTGCTGTGCCACAGGCGGGCTTCTGCTCTGGCAACCGCAGGCAGCAGCCCAGGGGTTCGAAAGCGGCATACAGCTATGTCTACGGACGGTGCTGCCGGCCTTGTTTCCATTTTTTGTCCTTTGCGACTGGATGATGGGTTTTGTGGGAGATGGCCGGGCCCTGCGTCCCGCCGCCCGTTTTTTGGGGATGCGCAACGCGAGCGGCGTTTTGGCGATTCTGCTCTCCTGGTTGGGAGGCTATGCGGTGGCAGCTCGCCTGGCCGGGCAGCTGCGCCGGGAAGGCACTTTGTCCGCACGGGATGCCTCTCAGGTGATGCTGTTGGGGTGTTGTTCCAGCCCGGGGTTTGTTATCGGATGCGTAGGGGGCTTACTGCTGGGCAATCTTGCCTTGGGAGTTCTGTTATACGGTCTGCAACTGTCGGCCAATTTATTGAGCACAGCGCTGTGCCTTCCCCTGTTGCCTGTGGCGTCCTCTGCCCCACAAGGCGCTTGCCTGATCCCCCAAAAGAATTCCTTTTCCGGTGCACTGGGGCGGGCGGTGGACAGCAGCTTGCAGGTTTGCGGCTGCGTACTGTTTTTTCGCACGGTGGCAGCAGCGGTGCTGCCGTTTTTGCCCGAACAGCCGCTGGTTCAGCCGCTCCTGAGCGGTCTGCTGGAAATCACCGCCGGTTGTGCCGACTTTGCCCGACTTGGCGGAAAACCGGCTTTGTACGGCATTTGCTTTTGTCTGAGCACACTGGGACTTTCGGTGTGGGCACAATTGTCCATGCTGCTGCAGGGGGCAGTTTCCTGCAAGCTCCTGGCATGGAATCGAGCCATCCATCTGGTGCTTTTTGTGTTGCTGGTTCGCTTGTGTACACCGTTTTTGCCGGCGGAATGCGCGGTGTACAGCACGTTGGCGACACGGGTGATCCCGATGTACCGCCTTCCCTGGGATGCGGCTGTGGTGGTTTTTTGCTTCCTGTGTGCGGCCCTTTACAAGGTTCGTCAAAACTTCTATAATAAGTAGGTATATTTGTGGGATTTGGGGTGAGGCTATGTTCAAAAAGACCTATTACGGCAGCAAAATTGCACCGGCATGTGCGTACTGCCTGTATGGGAATCCCGCTTCCGACCCCAAAATGATTCTTTGCAAACTCAAAGGCGTGGTTTCCCCTTATTACTGCTGCCGTCGTTTCCGCTATGACCCGCTGATGCGTGTTCCCCATCGGCAGGTTTTGCCGGAACTGGACCCCAAGGATTTTACACTGGACTGAGCAAGGAGCCATTATGGATCACAAAAAACGCAGACGGGAAAGTTTACGGACCCTTTGGCAAGAAAAGCGTGCCGTTACTATTGTGTATGTTTTTCTACGCACATCGGTGGTTCTGGTCATGCTGGCACAGCTGTTCAACCGCAATTTTGAGAACGTTTTTCTCTGCGTTCTGACGCTGTTTCTGTTTGCCATGCCCTCGTTGCTGGAGAAAAAGCTGGACATCGATCTACCCAACACACTGGAGATCATCATCCTGCTGTTTATCTATGCGGCAGAAATTCTCGGGGAAATCGGCGCATACTACGTCACCTTCCCCTATTGGGATACCGTCTTGCACACGCTCAACGGGTTCCTGTGCGCGGCTATCGGCTTTTCCCTGCTGGACATTCTGAACCGGCATAACCGCGCCCGGTTCCACCTTTCCCCCTTGTACCTTGCCATCGTGGCTTTTTGCTTTTCCATGACGGTAGGTGTTGTCTGGGAGTTTTTTGAGTGCGCGATGGACCAGTTCTTTTTCCTGGATATGCAGAAAGACACGGTGGTCCACAGCATCGGAACCATTCTGCTGGACCCCACCGGGGGCAATCACCCCGTTGCACTGCACAATATTGTGGATGTCATTGTGGTGCAGGCGGATGGCAGCCAGACCGCTCTGGGGCTGGGCGGCTATCTTGATATCGGCTTGCTGGATACCATGGAGGACCTCTTCGTCAACTTTATCGGCGCCTTGGTCTTTTCCATCATCGGGTATTTTTATGTGCTGAGCCGCGGCAAGGGCAAGTTTGTTAAACGCTTCATTCCGGTGGCCAATGAAACCAAGGAGCCGGATCGGAAAGAAGAAAAACAGAATGAGGAGCGGAAGGAATCATGAATTTTATTCTGGTTTCCCCCAATTTTCCGGAGACCTTCCGGTGGTTTGCCATTCGGCTCAAGGAAAACGGGGTCAATGTACTGGGACTGGGGGATGCTCCCTACGATACGCTGCATCCGGAATTGAAAAGTGTGCTGACCGAGTATTACCGCGTGGACGATCTGGGCAACTATGATGATATGGTCCGTGCGGTGGGCTATTTCACCTTCCGCTATGGAAAAATCGACTGGATCGAATCCAACAACGAATATTGGCTGGAAATGGACGCGGCCCTGCGCACCGCCTTTAATATCACCACCGGCCCTAAATCCGATGCCATCCAGGGCTGGAAAAGCAAGCTGGCCATGAAAGAAACCTACCAGCACGCCGGAATTCCCTGTGCCCGCTGTATTCCCCTGACCACGAAGTATGCCGCCAAAACATTCATTGCCCAGGTGGGATATCCGGTGGTCGTCAAACCCGACAACGGTGTGGGCGCCAATGCCACCTATCGCCTGGAAAATGAGGAAGACCTGGATCGGTTCTTTCTGGCACCGCCGCAGGTCCCCTACCTGATGGAAGAATACCTGCCCGGGGTGGTGACCACCTATGACGGGGTTTGTAATTCCAAGGGAGAAGTGCTGTTTGCCGTCAGCCATGTGACCCCCAATTCCATCATGGATATGGTCAACGAAGGCGTGCCCACCTACTATTACATTGACGAACATGTTCCCGCGGATGTGGAACGGATCGGCCGCAAAACCCTGCAGGCCTTTGGCGTGACACGCCGCTTCTTCCATCTGGAATTTTTCCGTCTGACAGAGACTAAACCCGGTCTGGGCAAGAAAGGCGCCCTGGTGGGGCTGGAAGTCAACATGCGTCCGGCCGGCGGCTTTACCACTGAGATGATCAACTACAGCCAAAGCGTGGATGTGTACCAGATTTATGCGGATATGGTGGCCTTTGACCAATGCCGTCACACCTATATCGGCCCCCGGCGCTTCTGCGTGTATGTGGGACGCCGTCGTGGCGTGACATATGATTATCCTTTGGGGGAACTGGCCACACAGTGCGGCGGGCATCTGCGTCAGATCGGGCAGATGCCCCCTGCCCTGGCGGGCGCCATGGGCGATGAGCTTCTGATCTGCTGTTACGATACCAAAGCGGAAATGGACCAGTTTGTGCGCAAAGCGTTTGCCTTGCCGCGCAAACAAAGGCGCGTTCGCACCCACCATTCCTGAACAAAAAAAATCCCCGGGACTTCTTAGAAGTCCCGGGGATTTTCTCTATTCAGGAATCAGCAGCCGATGTGCGGATTAGTACATGCCGCCCATGTCACCGCTTGCGGGAGCGGCCGGAGCCGGCGGCTCAGGCAGATCGGCAACCAGGCTCTCGGTGGTCAGGACCATCGCAGCAACGCTGGCAGCGTTCTCCAGAGCAGAACGGGTGACCTTGGTCGGGTCGACGATGCCGGCCTCGATCATGTCTTCCACGTACTCTTCCTTCTGGGCATCAAAGCCGTAGTTGGCCTTGTTGGCCTTCAGGATGTTATCGATGATGACGCTGCCTTCCAGACCGGCGTTGGCGGCGATCTGGCGCAGAGGAGCTTCCAGAGCCTTGCGGACGATCTTGGCACCGGTGCGCTCGTCGCCTTCCAGCTCGCCCACAACCTTATCCACAGCGGGGATCGCGTTGATGGTGGCCGTACCGCCGCCGGCAACAATGCCTTCCTCAACAGCGGCCTTGGTGGCGTTCAGGGCATCCTCGATGCGCAGCTTCTTGTCTTTCATCTCCACTTCGGTAGCGGCACCGACCTTGATGACGGCAACACCGCCGGCCATCTTGGCCAGGCGCTCCTGCAGCTTCTCACGGTCGAAGTCGGAAGTGGCGGTGGTGATCTGGCTGCGGATCTGGGCCACACGCTCGGCGATGGCGTTCTTGTCGCCGTTACCGCCCACGATGGTGGTGTTCTCCTTGGTGACCTTGACCTGACGGGCAGTGCCCAGCAGCTGCATGGTAGCATCCTTCAGCTCATAACCCAGGTCGCTGCTGATGACGGTGCCACCGGTCAGGATGGCAATATCCTGCAGCATCTCCTTGCGGCGATCGCCAAAGCCGGGCGCCTTGACAGCAACCACGTTCAGGCCGCCGCGCAGACGGTTGATGATCAGGTTGGACAAGGCGTCGCCCTCCACATCCTCGGCGATGATGAGCAGCTTGCGGCCGGACTGGATGACCTGCTCCAGCAGAGGAACGATATCCTGGAAGACGCTGATCTTCTTATCGGTGATCAGCACGGAGCAATCCTCGTAGACGGTCTCCATCTTCTCGGTGTCGGTGACCATGTAGGGGGTCACGTAACCGCGGTCAAACTGCATGCCTTCCACAACCTCGGTGTAGGTCTCAGCAGTGGTCTTGTTCTCCTCGATGGTGATGACGCCGTCGGCGGTGACCTTCTCCATGGCGTCGGCAATCAGCTGACCGATCTCGGAATCACCGGCAGAAACGGTGCCGACACGGGCGATGTCCTTGCTGCCGTTGACCTTCTGGCTGTTGGCCTTGACAGCCTCCACAGCGGCAGAAATGGCCTTCTGCATGCCGCGCTTGATGTCCATGGGGTTGGCACCGGCGGTGACGTTCTTCATGCCTTCGTTGACCAGAGCCTGGGCCAGAACGGTGGCGGTGGTGGTGCCGTCACCGGCAGCATCGTTGGTCTTGGTGGCAACTTCGCGAACCAGCTGGGCGCCCATGTTCTCGAACTCGTCCTTCAGCTCGATCTCCTTGGCGATGGTGACACCGTCATTGGTGATGAGCGGGCTGCCGAACTTCTTGGACAGAACCACATTGCGGCCCTTGGGACCCAGGGTAACCTTAACGGTGTTGGCCAGCTGGTCGATACCGGCGCACAGCGCCTTGCGGGCTTCAGCGCCCTGCTTAATCTGTTTAGCCATAGAGCATTATCTCCTTTTACTCAAAACAAATCTGGATGTTTGTGAAAGTCTTACTCAACCACAGCGAGAATGTCGCTCTGACGGACGATGGTGCATTCCTCGCCGTCCACTTTGACCTCGGTGCCGGAGTATTTGCTGGTCAGCACTTTATCGCCGACCTTGACAATCATCTGCACTTCTTTGCCGTCCACCATGCCACCGGGGCCAACGGCCAGCACTTCGGCAACCTGCGGCTTCTCTTTGGCAGAGCCGGACAGGATCAACCCGCCCTTGGTGGTTTCTTCTTCTTCGACCAGCTTGATCACAACGCGGTCTGCAAGAGGTTTGATTTTCATGATGAAAGATCCTCCCTAAATAAAAGATTTCTCTTGAAAGATTTGGTTTAGCACTCGTTTCTCTTGAGTGCTAAACATATAATAACCACTTTCTCCCAAAAAATCAAGGGGTTTGTGTATAAAATTTTTATGAACAAAAAAGAATTCCCGACCAAACAAGGCGGGAACATAAAAAAAGCGGCCCCAAAGGACCGCTTTCCTTTCGGAAAAACTCAACCAATACAGCGCTTGCAGGGACTATAGCCGCGGGCTTCCGCTTCCTCTTTCGTCAACGGCGTGGCATTTTTCATCTGGCTGCAGGTGGGATCGCTGTGATAACGTGTTCCCTTTCCACTGCCGGCGATGTACACAAGTTCCTGGTCGTCCTGCCCTTGTGCTGTCTGACTCGCAGCGGAAGAGCTTTCCGGCGTCAGTGCTAATGAGGCGCTTTCGCTTGCTTCGTCCTTGATGCTTGCCGTGGGAGCAGGTGTCCAACCGGGCTGCGGTGTGGAAACGTCCGTGGCCGCTGTGGGCACAGGAACCAAGGCTGCCTTCTTTTGTGCTGTCACGGCGGCGGAATCCGTAAGCCCGGTTGCTGCATTGGTATAAGGTGTGGGGGCGGCTGCCAGTAGTACACAGAAAGCCGCAAACAAAAGTGCTTGTCTTGAAAAGCGCGGCGATTGCGGGGGCAAAATCCGATCCCAGAGTCGTCGGATCGGAGCGATGGGAAGAGCCAGCAGACCGACCAGCAGACCCAGAAATCCGGTGACCGAGAAAATCCCATATACCGGAACCAGACAAAGGCAGAACAGCGAAAAAATCCAGGCAAAAAGGAAGAATAGAATTCGCATGGCTGTCATTCGCCTTCTTTCGGTCGGTGTTTTTTCTATAGTACCGCAAAAAGACGCTTGCGTAAAGTTTTTGTAGAAAATTGTCGAAGAAACTATAGAAGCCAACACAAAAAGCCCCCGAAACCTACGGTTCCGGGGGCTTTGCCTGGAGCTAGTAGTCGGACTTGAACCGACGACCTGCTGATTACGAATCAGCTGCTCTACCAACTGAGCCATACTAGCGCAAAGGGCAACACTAATATTATACAGATTTCTGCCTGCAAGTCAACCCCTGCCGACAAAAAAGTCATTTTGTGTGCCCTTCTGCGGTTGTTGCACCGGTAATTCGGATTTCTTTTCTTACCGGAAAAACGCGCCCAGTTCCCCGGTGATTTTTTCTTCCAGAGCGGCCGCGGACGCGTGATCCGGAGCGCTTACCGAAATGTAGGTCTTCAATTTCGGTTCGGTGCCGGAGGGACGCACCACCACAGAACAGTGGTCGGCCAGCAGATATTTCAGTACATCCGACTTGGGCAGGCCATCCAGTCCCTTGCTGTAATCCAGCACGGTCCGGATTTCCTTGCCGCCGAAGGCATGAATCGTCTTGCCGGTACCCACATCCTGATGGAACTGCTCCATGATCTTCTGCATTTTGGCGAAACCCGCGCTGCCATCAAACTCGTAGCTGTGCAGGGTGTTCAGGGCATAACCATAGGTCTTGTACAGTTCGTTCAGCTTATCCAGCAGGCTGATGCCCTGGGTGGCATAGTAGCTGAACATCTCGCAGATCAGGTAAGCGCCGTTGACGCCATCCTTATCCCGGACGTAGCCGCCGGACAGATAACCGTAGCTTTCCTCAAAGCCGAAAATATAGCTGTCCGCTTTCCCCTGCTTTTCCAACAGCCCGATTTGTTCTCCGATGAACTTGAAGCCGGTGAGCACGTTGATGGTCCGCACTCCGTAATGGGTAGCGATCTGCTCTCCCATATCGGTGGTAACAATGGTTTTGATCATCACCGGGTCAGCGGGCATTTTTCCGTGCTTTTGCCGCTGGGCGCAGATATAATCCAACAGCAGCAGGCCGGTCTCGTTGCCGGACAGGAGCTGGTAGTCCCCATTCTTGTCCTTGACCGCGATGCCAACCCGGTCACAGTCCGGATCGGTAGCCAAAAGAAGATCCGCATTGCACTTCTTGGCGTATTCCATACCCAGTGCCATGGCTTCCTTGATTTCCGGGTTGGGATAAGGACAGGTGGGGAAATTGCCGTCCGGCTGTTCCTGTTCTTTGACCACCGTGATGTTGCCATATCCCATCTCCCGCAGTGTGCGGGTCACAGGCTCCAGGCCGGTGCCATTGAGCGGAGAGTAGACAATGGCTACGTCTTTATTCACGGTTTCCCCAAAGAGAACAGACTGTTTCTTGACCTCTTCCACGAAAGCGGTGAGCACTTCGTCGGGAATATAGGAAATTTTTCCTTCGGCCAGGCTTTCTTCAAAGTCCGCCTGCTTCACATCCCCGAAAATATCCAGTTTTTCAATTTCACCGAGGATTTTCGCTGCCGCCTCAGTGGTAATCTGGCAACCATCTGCGCCATAGACCTTGTATCCGTTATACTTGCTGGGGTTGTGAGAAGCCGTGACCATCACGCCTGCGCTGGTTCCCAGATAACGGGTGGCATAGGAAACGGTGGGCACCGGCAGCAACCGGGGCCAGATATGCGCCTTGACCCCGTTGGCCGCAAATACCTGGGCCGCTACCCGGGCAAACAGCTGGGATTTGATCCGGCTGTCATATCCGATGGCCACCGAGGGCTTTTCTGTCGTCTGGTTCAGGTAGTTTGCCAGGCCCTGGGATGCCTTTGCGACGGTATATATATTCATCCGGTTGGTACCTGCCCCGATGACGCCGCGGAGTCCTCCGGTGCCGAAGGCCAGATCCCGGTAGAAGGCATCCTCTATTTTGGCATCATCCATGGCCTTCAATTCGGCGGCAACGTCAGCATCGGCCACGGCCAGGCGGCACCAGCGCTCATATTCCTTTTTGTAATCCATTTTGTACCTCTTCTTTTCGGCTTCATGTCAGCAGAAACCGGGCCTGTCCGATCCAAGCCGGCACTACTGCCCTGAAGCAGAAAAGGTTTACCGTTCCAACTCGTACTTCTGCTTGTCCTGGACGCTGATTTCTTTGCCCAATTGAACCTCAATAAGCTGCAATTCCGTGTCCGCAAAAATGGTATGACGGCAACCTGCCGGCATGGTAATCACGTCTCCCACTTTGACCTTCTTCTCGATGCCGTCCACCACAGTCCGGCCTTCTCCGGCGATGACAGTCCAGACCTCATCCCGGTACTGGTGACTGTGATAATTCATGCCGTGCCCTGCATGGAGGGTCACCTTGATGGTGAGACTTTCATCTTCCACGTCGAGCACCCGGAAGCTGCCCCAGGACTTTTCGGCAAACATAATCTGCTGATCGATCTTGTCCACAAAGGGTTTGATATAGCTAGACTGTTCCTTGTCCGACACCAGAATGCCTTCTGCGCTGGCGGACACGATGACGTCCTTCAAGCCCATGCAGAGGATCGGAACGCTCAGCTCGTTGATTACATGGACGTTCTGGCAGGTATCATTCAGCATGCCTTCTCCGATGCAAGGATCTTCCATTGCCTCGGTGAGGGTGTTCCAGGTTCCCAGATCCTTCCACTGACCGGCAAACCGCATAACCTGGATTTTGGTTTCTTTCTCCACCACCGCGTAGTCAAAACTGATTTTTTCCAGTTTCTCGTATTTGTCAAAAAGGTCCTGGTAATCGGTGAAATCGATGAGCTGATGGGCTTTATCCAACAGATAGCCCACCTTATAGGCAAAAACGCCGCCATTCCAAAGAGCGCCCTGGTCGATATATTTCTGGGCCGTTTCGGCGTCCGGTTTTTCCTTGAAGGTCTCCACTTCACTCACCGGATCCTGCGTGCGGGGAATGATATACCCGTATTTTTCGCTGGGATAGGTGGGCTGAATCCCCATGAGAACCAAATTGGCTTGTCCTTTCAGAGCCTGCTGGCCCAGTTGTTCCACGACACGGAAATAATCTTCTTCCACATAGGGGTCCACCGGGCAGACCACCACGGATTCTTCCAACGGGATTCCCTTCACATCATGCAGATAGGCGGTTGCCAGGGCGATGGCCGGGAAGGTGTCCCGACGGCAGGGCTCCACACAGATGCCCACATCTTGTCCCAGCTGGTTATGGATGGCAGAAACCTGGCTCTTGGAGGTGGCAATGGTCACAGTAGCCTGGGGATCCACCTCGCGGATCTGACCATACACCCGCTGGACCATAGATTCCAGCGTGCCGTCTTCTTTTTTGAAAATTTTGATGAATTGTTTGGAACGGATGTCATTGGACAAAGGCCAGAGCCGTTTGCCCGACCCGCCGGAGAGCAATACAATATTCATAGTCGGTTTCCTCCTTGACTTGGGGGGATAAAAAAAGAGGCCGTCTTCCCCAAAAGAGATCAACGGCCCCCTGGGAAGTTATCGTTCTGCCCGCATGGGGTTGTTCAGGAAGTCTTCGTAAGCCAGTCGCAGGCCGTCTTCCAGCTCGGTCTTGTAGGTCCAGCCCAGCTTGGTAGCTTTGCTCACGTCCAGCAGTTTGCGGGGCGTGCCGTTGGGCTTGGTGGGATCCCAGAGGATCTCGCCGGTGTAGCCCACTACCTTGGCCACCAGTTCGGTCAGTTCCTTGATGGTCAGTTCCTTGCCGGTGCCGGCGTTGACGGTCTCGTTGCCGGAATAGTTGTTCATGAGGAACACGCAGAGGTTGGCCAGGTCATCCACGTACAGGAACTCCCGCAGCGGGCTGCCATCGCCCCAGCAGGTAACACTGGGCAGGTTCTGCTCCTTGGCCTCGTGGAACCGACGGATCAAAGCCGGCACCACATGGCTGTGGGTGGGGTGATAGTTGTCGTTGGGACCGTACAGGTTGGTGGGCATGACGCTGATATAGTCGGTGCCGTACTGGCGGTTGAGATACTCACAGTATTTCAGGCCGCTGATTTTGGCCAGTGCGTAGGCCTCATTGGTCTTTTCCAACGCACTGGTCAGCAGGCAGTCCTCCTTCATGGGCTGGGGTGCCATGCGGGGATAAATGCAGCTGGAGCCCAGGAATTCCAGCTTCTTGCAGCCGTTTTGCCAAGCGGAATGGATGACGTTCATCTCCAGCGTCATATTAAAGTACATGAAATCCGCCAGGGCCTCCTCGTTGGCCACGATGCCGCCCACTTTGGCGGCTGCCAGAAAGACGTACTCCGGCTTTTCCTTGGCAAAGAACGCTTCCACATCGGTCTGACGGCAGAGATCCAGTTCCTTGTGGGTGCGGGTGATGATGTTCGTGTAGCCCTGACGCTGCAGTTCCCGGACGATGGCGCTGCCCACCATGCCGCGATGACCGGCCACATAGATTTTCGCTTTTTTTTCCATCATAAGACTTACTTCTTTCTTTATGAAACAGAATGGTTTATTTGATAACGCCCTTTTCCAGGTACTCGGCCAGGTTGGTCTGGATGTGTTCTTCGGCGCGCTCCACCGCGACTTTCTTCATGTCGTGTTCGACCATGATCCGAACCAACTCCTCAAAGCTGGTCTTGGTGGGATTCCAGCCCAGTTCGGTCTTGGCCTTGGTGGGGTCCCCCCAAAGGTTGACAACATCGGTGGGACGGTAGAAATCGGGGCTGACTTCCACGAGGACTTTGCCGGTGGCCTTGTCGATGCCCTTTTCGTCCATGCCTTCTCCCACAAATTCCAGTTCAATGCCCACATGGCGGAAGGCCAGCTGGCAGAACTCGCGCACCGAGTGCTGGACACCGGTGGCGATGACGAAATCTTCCGGTTTGTCATGCTGCAGGATCAGCCACATGCATTCCACATAGTCCTTGGCATAGCCCCAGTCCCGCAGGCTGGACAGGTTACCCAGATACAGCTTGTCCTGCTTGCCCTGGGCGATGCGTGCGGCTGCCAGGGTGATTTTGCGGGTGACGAAGGTCTCACCGCGGCGCTCCGATTCGTGGTTGAAAAGAATGCCCGAGCAGCAGAACATATGGTAAGCTTCCCGGTATTCCTTGACGATCCAGTACCCGTACTGCTTGGCCACCGCATAGGGGCTGTAGGGATGGAAGGGGGTCTTTTCGTTCTGGGGAACTTCTTCCACCTTGCCGTACAGTTCGCTGGTGGAAGCCTGGTAGATGCGGCAGGTATCAGCCAGACCGCACAGGCGCACCGCTTCCAGCACCCGCAGCACACCGGTGGCAACCACGTCGGCCGTGTATTCCGGTACATCGAAGCTCACCTGCACGTGGCTCTGGGCGGCCAGATTGTAGATTTCATCGGGGCGAACCTTGCCGATGACGGCCATCAGGCTCATGGAATCTCCCAGATCCCCATAGTGGAGATGGAAATTCTTGTGCCCCTCCAGATGGGCGATACGCTCCCGGTAATCCACCGAGGAACGGCGAATCATGCCATGGACATCATATCCTTTTTCCAGAAGCAGTTCTGCCAGATAGCTGCCGTCCTGGCCGGTGACGCCGGTAATCAATGCTTTTTTCATAGAATTGAGTTGCCTTTCTTTGTGTAGTATCGCACAGAATTGGTATGTGCGCAAATACCCTATTATTTGTTATTCTAATGGGATTTTCCCTTGTTGGGTAGGGGGAATCTTGTAAAAGACTAGCATTATATTGACTTTTTTGCTATACTGAAGATAATTCCGCAAAGGAGGTACCATTCTTGAACACTCCCCTGTTTGACGGCGAGCTGGTGCATTCCAGCCGCATTCTTTATACGCCCTCCCCGTTTGCCCGCGCAAGCCTTCTGCATCTGCAGGAGGTGGGCAGCCTGCAGGCGCGGCAGCCCCATTCCAGCAGCCGCCAAGGCCTGGCGTCCTACCTGTTCTTTCTGGTGGAGAGCGGTTCCGGAAAGCTCGATTACGAAGGAATTTCCCGTCCGCTCCAGGCCGGAGACTGTGTGTTCCTGGATTGCCGCAAACCCTATCGTCATCATACCGGACAGGATCTCTGGCGGCTGCGCTGGGTACACTTTTACGGGCCCAATATGGGCGCCATCTATAAAAAGTATCAGGAACGAGGCGGGTTACCGGCCTTCCACGCCCGGCGTCCCGATGCTTTTCGGGAAGTCCTGGAGACGCTGTACACTCTGGCGGATTCCGATGACTATGTGCGGGATATGCAGATTTACGGTGGCCTGGTGGAACTGCTCACCCTGCTGATGAAGGAAAGCTGGCATCCCGGCGTCACCCGGGTGCCGGAGAGCAAAAAGCAAAACCTACAGGAAATCAAGGAATACCTGGACACCCATTATACCGAAAAAATCACGCTGGACGGGTTGTCCGAGCGGTTTTATATCAATAAGTTTTATCTGACCCGGGTGTTCAAGGAACAGTTTGGTCAGCCGGTGAACAGCTATCTTGTCCAGCTGCGCATCACCCAGGCCAAGCGGATGCTCCGCTTCACCGACCACACCATCGAGGCGGTGGCCCAGGACTGCGGGTTCAGCGACGCCAACTATTTTTCCCGTCTCTTCAAAAAAGTGGAAGGCATCACCCCCGGCGAATTCCGCCGCCAGTGGTGAACCGAAGGAGGTCGCTTATGAAACGTCGAACGCTGCGCCTGCAGTATAATGCCCCTGTGACGTTGAGCCTGTTTTTTCTCTCGCTGGCCGCGCTGGTGCTGGACACCCTCACAGGTGGGTGGACCACCACTCATCTGTTCTGCGTGTACCGCTCCTCCCTGGCGGATCCGCTTTTCTATGTCCGGCTCTTCGGCCACGTGCTGGGCCATGCCGGCTGGGAACATTTCCTCAACAATATGTTGCTCTTCCTGGTTATCGGTCCGCCGCTGGAAGAAAAATACGGCAGCCGTACCCTGCTTGGCGGCATCCTGATGACAGCGGCCATCTCCGGGGTGTTGCAATGCCTGTTCTTTCCGGGCAGCGCGCTGCTGGGGGCTTCCGGCATTGTCTTTATGCTCATTATGCTCTCCAGCCTGGCAGGTATGCGCAGCGGCACCATTCCCCTGACACTGATTCTGGTGGCGGCCCTTTATCTGGGCCAGCAGGTCTACGGCATGCTCTTTGTACAGGACCAGGTTGCCAATTTTATGCATATTGTGGGTGGTGTATGCGGAACAGTCTTCGGTTTCGCGGTGCGAAGACGGTAAGCAGAACTTCCATTTTCCCGGCTCACTGTTCTCGCAAAAACAACGGACTTTTTCCCAGAGCCTCTGTCCTTTCGAGCGGAGGCTTTTTTCTTGGTTTTTGGGTACCCGCGTGGTGTCGCCGGACATCTTTTTGCACCGGGCGTCACCGCCACGCAAAAACAACGGGATTTTCCATATGGTTGTCACCGGAATCCACAAGACAATTCCCAGGTACAGTTTGGTGCCGCCAAACGGCCGGGAAACACTGCTACTATCCCGCTTTTGAAGCCAGAGCTTTCCCAAAATCCCGTTGCTTTTGCGTTGAGAAAGTGCTTTCCCTGCCAGCCACCGGGAGACTCCTTTCGGAAAAGCGCCGGACCGCCCTTTGACCCCGGCAGAGCGGTGAACCAAATCCCGTTGTTTTTGCGCAAGGGGATTTCCCTGCCAAACATTGCCACCGCCTTGACAGCATTCACCGGGTTGTGGTATGCTGAATACAATAAAACATCCGTGTGGACTTTTACAGTGTACGCTACTTTTCGCCACACAACGGTTTCCCCCGAAACCGTTGTGTGGCTTTTTTGTGTGCTTTTTTACAAAAGGCGGGTCCTATGAACGAAACCTTCATGAAGGAAAAACCGATTTTTCCTCTTCTCACTTCCATGGCGCTGCCCATGGTATTTTCCATGCTGGTCAATGCGCTGTACAACATTGTGGACAGCTTTTTTGTGGCCCGAATCAGCGAAAACGCCATGACTGCCCTCTCGCTTATTTTCCCCATGCAGAACCTGGTCAACGCCATTGCCATCGGGTTCGGTGTGGGGATCAACGCCCAGATTGCCCTGCACCTGGGCGCCGGTTCCCGGCGTCGGGCCGACACGGCGGCTACCCACGGCATGATGTATTCCCTGCTTCACGGAGTACTCATCACGGCAGTGAGCATCGCGGTGGCGCCCCGGTTTTTATCTGCCTTTACCCGGGACACCACTGTAATCGGAATGGGTACCACCTACGCCACCATCGCCTTTTCCTTCTCGGTGGTTGTTATGGCGGCCCTGGCCTTTGAGAAAATCTACCAGGCCATCGGCCGGATGAAAATCACCATGGGCGCCCTGATGGCCGGTACCCTTTGCAACATTGTGTTGGATCCGGTGCTGATTTTCGGTCTGGGGCCGTTTCCCGAGATGGGTATTACCGGTGCGGCACTGGCCACCGGTATCGGGCAGATGCTGACCCTTTGCATCTATCTTATCTATTATAAGACCCAGCAGCTGCCGGTCCATCTGCGCCGGAGCTGTCTTCGCCCCAACGCCCGGATGGACGGCCAGCTCTACGCCATCGGTATTCCGGCAATTCTCAACCTGGCACTACCCTCGGTGCTCATCTCCTTCCTCAACGCCATTCTGGCCACCTTCCCCCAGAGCTATGTGGTGGTGCTGGGCATCTACTATAAGCTGCAGACCTTTCTGTATCTGCCGGGCAGCGGCATTGTGCAGGGCATGCGCCCTTTGATTGGCTACAACTACGGTGCCGGGGAATCCGACCGGGTACGCAAAATCTACCGGCTGACCCTCTGGCTATGCGGTGGGATCATGGCCCTCGGCACGGTGCTCTGCCTGGTGCTCTCGGATCGCCTCATGGGCCTTTTCACCTCGAATCCCGAGACCATTGCCATTGGCCAAACGGCCCTGCGCATCATCAGCTGCGGGTTCATCATCTCGGCCGTCTCGGTGGCCACTTCCGGTGCCCTGGAAGGGTTAGGCAAGGGCTTTGCCTCGCTGGTCATCTCGCTGTTCCGCTATACACTGGCCATCATGCCGCTGGCATGGGTGCTATGCCGCCTGATGGGTCCCACCGGTGTGTGGCATGCCTTCTGGATCACCGAAGTCATCGCAGCGGGCATCTCGGCGGCCGTCTACCGCAAAAGTGTAAAACTTCCGTAAAACGCCGGATTTTTGCTTGTGTCCGGCAGGCGGTTGCGGTATGATACAACTATCACTCATAGGAGAGGACGGTCCTGTATGCCGCTGAATCTGGAGCAAATCAAGAAAAGCGAGGAAATCAACAGCTATATCCGCAAAGCCGATGAGAGCCTTTCGGCCCTGGGCTACACCGAGCACAGCTACGCCCACGCAGGGCGGGTATCCGCCCTGGCCAGCGAGATTCTGCGCACGCTGGGGTACGATGCGCGCACCGCGGAACTGGCCGCCATTGCCGGATGGATGCACGACATCGGCAACATTGTGAACCGGCACGACCACGCCCAGAGCGGCGCCATCATGGCGTTCCGGATTCTTGATAAGATGGGGGCGGCCCCCGACGAGGTGGCCACCGTGATCACGGCCATTGGCAACCATGACGAAGGAACCGCCTACCCCGTCAACGCCGTGGCGGCGGCGCTGATTCTCGCGGACAAAACCGATGTGCGTACCAACCGGGTGCGCAACCAGGACCCCAGCACTTTCGATATCCACGACCGGGTAAACTTTGCCGTAAAGGAAAGCCAGGTCCTCGTACAGGATGGCACCATCCTGCTGCGGCTGCACATCGACACCAGTTCCTGTGCCCTGATGGATTATTTTGAGATTTTCCTGGACCGGATGCGGCTTTGCCGGGAAGCGGCCAAAGTGCTGGGCCAGACCTTCGCCTTGGAAATCAATGGCCAGAAGATGATTTAAAAAATAAAAACGCTTGTTTCGCACAGACCGCGAAGCAAGCGTTTTTACTTTACAGGCGTCCGTAATCCCGCCAGAGCTGCGGCGTCTTGGCCAAAGCCCGGCGTCCCTCCCCGATCTTCTGCCAGAGTTGTTCCCAGAAGGAAATATCACTCCACCGGGCCGGGACCAGCCAACCGGGCAATGCCTGCAAAAGCAGGGGCAACAGCAGGGCAAACACCAGTGCCAGGGCAAACCAGAACAGCCAACGCAAAAGGCCGGGCCAGGCAAGGCTCAGGTGAAAAAGGCATCCCAACCAGCCAAGGCCCAGGATCCACAAGGGCGCCCAGCACAGACAGTCGGCCAGCCAGAGGCGCTGCGGCCCGTAGACGATGGCCTGGGGTGTCGGCAGCCCCACCGCCAGGCACCATTGTTCGGCATCCTCCTTGGGGGCATCGGCGGATACCCCGCGCAGTTCTGCAGCGGTGAGATGGTCCCGGGAGGGGGCCAGCAGCACACAGTCGGTCGCCGCAAACACGCCGCAGACTGTATAAATCTGTTCCTGCCAGGTTACCGAAAGCCCCACTACATCGGTGCTGCCGAACAGTGCTTCGGCCAGGGCCTCCGAAAGGGCACATTCCTTGCCCAGAAGCCCCGGCGCACCGCCTGCCTGGTAGCGAACGGGCAGACAGTCCCTGGCATCGCCCCAGGAGCCGATGCAGACAACCTCCTCGGCCTTGCGGCCGCCTGCGCCCTGTACAGAATCAAGCTGCTGTCCCCAGAAACTGGCGCTGATTCCGGAGGGGAGAGTTTCCTCTTCCTCCGGCTCGAGGATTCCTTGCACCGTTTCTTCGGAAAGCACTTCGGAAAAACGCAGCCCGGTGGTGGCATACAGGCGGTATTGTTCCTGCCGCCATCCCCAGAGCAGGACCTGCAGCAGCGCCAGCAGTACCAGCGATACCACCCAGGGCCAGCGCCGGGGTGCAGGCGGCAACGCCGGATAGTTAAGCATTGTCATCCCGAATCCTCACCCGGTCCCCTGCCTGTACCGATTTGTCGCTGGTGACCACCACCTGGGTGGTGGTGTCCAACGGACCCGATACCGATACGGTGGTATCCCCTTCTTCCAGAACCGTGACCGGCAGACGGACCAACACGTTCTGTAATCCCAGAACGGTATTCTGCGCTTCCGCCGCCAGCACAAAGGTGCCTTCCGCATCATGACGCACCGCCTGCACAGGCAAAACCAGGTCCTGCCGGCCGCTTTGCGCGGTGGCCGAAACGCGGGCCGACCCGGCCGCCCAGGCGCCTTCCGGCAGGGTGGCGGTGGCCGTCACCTGGCCGTTAGCATCGGCTTCCGAAAGGTACTGTACTGCGGCATCTCCGCTGCTCTTGTTCTGGTTCACATGGAGTACCGTGCCCACCGTGATCTCGGCCGCCTGGTTTTTGTTCAGCACGGCCGAGAGGGTGAAGTCGGCATCCTCACCGGCCAGCAGGCCCCCCACGGCGGGACTTGCCTCCCCCACTTTGAGGGCCAGCTGAACGAGAGTCCCGCCCTTCGGTGCGGTGTAACAAGCTCCCGCCTGTTGTAGTGCCAGCAAGGCATCCAGTTGAGCCTGCAAGGTGGCGGCACTGGCCTCGCTGACTGCCGCCGCGGCCTGATTCAGTTCGTTCTGCTTGGCCACCGTTTCTTCTTCCTTTTCCAGGGCGTGCAGGGCACTGTTGCGGGTATCTTCCACGCTCTGTGCCGCCGACAGGGCCGCATCGTTGGCGCTCTCGGCGGCCTTTTCCGCCTGGTAAAGCGCCTCTTCGGCTGCTTCCAATGCCTGGGTGGCTGCCTGGATATTGGACTGCTTTTGCGCTTCAGATTCCGCCTGGGGAAGACTTTCGTCCAGCGGGGCGTTGCGGGCATTTTCTAGGTCCTGGGCGGCCTCGTTGCGCTTCTGGCGCATCCGGTCCACGCTCTCCTGCCCGTCGGCGTAAGTCTTTTGGGTGTTTTCGTAAGCCCGTTCCAGCTGGTCCTGGGCCAATTGGGCATTATAGGGGTCGGCGGTATCCCCTTGGGCCTGTTGGGCGGCCTGGACCTCCATCTGCTGCAGCTCCGCCTGCTTGGATGCTATCGCCCGGTCCAGTTCGGCAGCGTCAAAGGTGGCCAGCACATCCCCGGCCTTTACCTGCTGCCCCACCTGCACCGGTACCCCGGTGACCAGCAAACCGCTGGGAACGGTGAAGGGTTCACCATCGGCATAAGAAACAGTCCCATCCAGTTGCAGGCTTCGTTCCACCGAACCGGAGGTGGGCGCTTGCAGCGTGACCACCGGCATGGTGGCGCCCGAAGTGCCTCGGGCGATAAGCGTAATGAGCAGCAGCGCTCCGAAGAACTTGCCGAGATTTCCAAGCCGCCGCAGCTGTTGTGGATCACTTTGCCGGATCCAGTCCGGAAGGTTCAGTGCCAGCCTCATGGGATGTCCGCCTCGATTTCCAGCACAAGAATCCTGTCAGCGGCAAAACCCGTCTCGGTGTCCTGGCCGTAGAGATAGACCTGCTTGCCTGCTTCGAGGGCGGCGGTATCCGCGGGTTGGGGCGTTCCGTGGCCGCCGTTATAGACCGACATGGTTTCAATGGTGGCCCCTGCCAAGGTAACGGTTTGTTCCTGGTCGGAGGCACCCGCAGCCGCCACGGCGACTGCGCCGTCCGACTGCAGATGAATGGGTGAAATGGTAAAACTGTCCGGGCCCACTGTCTGGATCACTCCCTGCAGGTCGGGCTCTTCCAAGGAGACTGTATCCTCCTGGGGCGCCGGTGTGGCGGTGGGAAGCGGCGTTGCGGGAGCTTCTTGCGAAGCGGAAGACGACGCGGCGCCGGTATTTTCCGGTGTGGAGGAAGCATCGGTCCGGCCAGCGCAAGCTGTGCACAGTGTGGCCATGCCGGCACACAGAGCGGCGGCCAGGACAAAGAGTATAAACAGACGTTTCATGAGTTATCCTTTCACGGCTCCGGCCAGAATCCCCTGTTCCAGATATTTCTGACCGAAGGAAAACAGCAGGACGGCCGGCAACAACATCACCAGGCTGGCCGCCATGGTCAGTGCCAGATTGCTGCCGTTGGTGTTGGTCAGGTAAAGGGAGAGCGGCCAGAGGGAGGGTGTTTTCAAAAAAGTCATGGGTTGTTCCAGGGCGTTCCAGGCGTCCAGAAAGCCGATGGTCATGGCGGCCAGCACACCGGGCAGCCCCACCGGCAACCCGATGCGGAAAAACTGTTGCCAGAGTCCGGCACCGTCGATGGCGGCAGCTTCCAGCAACGATTTCGGCACGGCATCGAATCCGCGCTGCATCAGAAAGACCGGAAAGGTACTGAAGACTCCGGGCAGAATGACGGCCCAGACGGTGTCCAGCAGCCCCAGCGCATGAAGTGTCAGATAGCTGGGCACCATCGTGACCTGAAAGGGCAACAGCATCAATACGATGTATAGACTGCGCACCGCACGCCGGCCGGGAAACACCAGCCGTGACAGTGCCCAGGCGGCAGGCGCCCCCACCAGGCACTGTCCGGCTACCTGGGGCAGCACCTGGGCGCAGGTGTTCCAATAAGTAACAAAGTATTCCGGGGTATCCAGTAGGAGTTCCAGCATCGTTTGCAGGGTGGGCCAGCTGGGCAAAAGGACCAGCCGGGCCTGTCCGCTGTTTGTCAGTGCCGGCCCCAGCGTGGCCTGTAGTTCAGCATCCCCTGTAATGGCCCCGGCAAAAAGCAGCCATATCGGGCCCCAGACCAGCAGTGCAAAGGGCAACAAAAGCCATTTTTTCATTGTACAGTAGTTTTCCTTTACATCCTGCGAAGCAACCAAAGGATGCCTGCCAGCAAGACCAGCGCCACCAGCACCGCCGCTGCACAGAGTCGCGGTAAATCCAACGCCAAAAACCAGTTGTTGAAGAGGTGCTGCAACAGGTAGATGCTGTCCTGTGGGTAGGCCCCCGCCACCAGATAGGCTTCCCGGAAGACCTTGTAGGTGTTGAGCAGGCTGAGAATCCCGGTGACCAGTAAGGTGGGGAGCAGGTTGGGCAGCGTGATGGCGGTGAACTGCCGCCAGGGCCCGGCGCCGTCCACGGCGGCTGCCTCATACAGTTCGGTGGAGATGGCGTCCAGCCCGCTGGACCAGAGGATGCTGTCGTAGCCGATGTTTTTCCAGAGATAGGTGGCAATCAAAACCCAGAACGCGCCTTCGGTGCCCATGAAATCCACCTCGGTTCCCAGCACACTGTTGATCAGGCCGGTGCGCGCAAAGAGGACCTTCCATAAAAGGGCGATGCTGGCCACCGGGATGGCCATGGGCAACAGAAAGGTCGTGCGGTACCACTCGGCCCAGTGGGTTCCTTTCAGCGCCCGGGTACGCAGCGCCAGGGCCAGGATAAGGCTCAGAAGCAAGAGCAGCGGCACACATACGCCCGTGAAACGCAGCGTGTTGGTGACGGCCAGCCGGAAGGCTGTGTTACTCAGAACGGACCGGTAGTTGGCCAGCCCCACGAAGTTTTTGCCCAGGGTATCGCAGAAACTGCGCCGCACGGTTTCCACAAAGGGCGCTAGAAGGAAAATCGTCACGCCCGCAAGGCTGGGCGCCAGAAAGAGGTAGGCTGCCAGGGCCGACGGAGTTCGTTTTACAGTCCCCATGCGCGGGGCGGCCAGGCGGAGTTTCCGCTTCATGACTGTTCCGCCAGATAGAGGCTGATATCCCCCCGGATGCCTTGTACGGCGTCCTCGGCGGTCTCCTGCCCCTGGATGATGGCCTGTGTGTGCTCCAGGAAGCTGTCCTGCAAAAGCGCCGGCACCAGAACCGGGGTGGTGCAGCTGCTCAGCAGTTCCCGGATATCGGTTCTTACGGCATCGGCGGAAGCATGTTCATCGTTCAGCACATCCTGCACCTTCTGGTCCAGGCAATCGGTGCGCACGGTCATCCCGTCGCTGTAGTAGGACCCCTGTACGCCGGTGGCAAAGAAGGCGGCGGCCAGTTCCTTGGCCTGATCCAGATGACCACTGCCGGCATTGACGCTCACCAGAACCTTCGGTGCATAGGCGCCGGAAGTAAGCCCGGGACGCAGTATGATATTGCAGGGGACGTCTTCCGCCGATGGGTCCTGCGGAGATTCCGAACGGGCCATGGTCAGCAGCGAGTACGGGGTATCCATAGAGAACCAGCCGTAACGGGCACGGCCCATCTGGGAATATTCCGCCTGCTGGGAGTCGACGGTAATCACGTCGGTCCCCGTCCAGCTCTGTGCGGAAGACCAGGTGTTGTCCGAAACACTGTCCTTTACATCATAATAGGAAGATACCGATTCCACGAAGGTCATCACCTGGCGCAATGCGTCCTCGTTGAGGGTATTTTCCTGCAGTATGGCGTTTGCGGTGACCGGCAGCAAAAATTCGGCAAAGTCCTCGGCGCAGGTGAAGCGCATGGCATAGCGTTCTTCTTCGGAAAGCGGATTGTAATCGTCTGTGGTGGGGCGTGCCGGGGCCTCCAGCACCGCCTGCTGCACCGCGGCCAGGTCGGTCAGTCCATCCAACGTTCCTTCGTCTCCGAAGAGTATCGGCACACTGAACCGGGCCGGCATGGCGTAGACTTTTCCGTCCTCCACAAAGGGATCGGTCAGATTTTTCTCCAGGTCTGCCAAGGGCAGCGTATCGCTGAGGTCTGCAAGAAGCCCTTTGTCCGCATACGTTTCATAGCTCACCCCGTCCAGAATCAGCAAATCGGGTCCTTCCCCGGCCAGCAGCTGGGTGTTCAGCTGGGTCAGCGCATCGTTGCGGGCAGCGGTTTTGTCCTGAACATCCTCGGATACGGCCACCGTGAAGGTCACATCCACATCGGGATGCTCCTGCTTGTACAGGTTGATGGCTGCCCGTGCGGTGGCAGAGTCCTGCAAAGACCAGACTGTAAGTGTGGTCTCCGCATGGGTGGGTAGCGTTTCATCGTAATGGTAGCGGTAGATTTTGTGGTCAGAATTATCCCCGAACTGAGTTACCAGAAAATCTCCGTTGGCCGCACGGCAGATGGCTGTGGGATAGTTGCTGATAACGCTCAGCGCTGTGCCTTCCCCCGGCACCACCTGTTCGGGCAGCGTGCCGCCCGGTGCCAGCCGGTAGATACCATCCTGGGCGGGATAATAGAGTGCCCCGTCGCTGTCCCCCACCAAGGCACTGGGAGAGATGGCTTCACTCAGGCTGTCCAGGACCTGGGTGCAGCTGCCGTCCTGCGGATGGAGTTCCATCAAAGGCATGGAGCTTTCTGCATAATAGAGAAAGAACAGTTTATCCCCTGCCACGGTGGGCTGTATGCCGCCGCTGGAACTGACCGCTTCGTCCAGGGTGATATTCTGGGATTCCCCTGTTTCCAGGTTGTAGTTGGTGAGCAAACTGTGCCCACCGCTTTCGCTGTACGACTGATGAAACAGACAGAGGTTTCCGTCATAAAACACCGCTTCGTAAACGGAATCCAGTTCATCAATGGTCAGCGGCTCCAGCGCGCCGCCCGTTTTTTGCAGGTAAAACTGGTAGCCGTTGCTGGCACGGCCGTCCTCTCCCAGCACCACGCTGGAAAGACAGGCAGTACCGTCGCTTCCATTCCAGACATGGATGACAAAGCCTTCCACCTGGTCGTTCCAGCCGGTATCTTCCTCACTCCAGGTTTCTCCGTTATCGGTGGAGGTCATTTTTGTCAATGCGCCGACCTCCTGGGTGTTTGGGTCCTCCTCATAGGCATACAGAACCAGGGATCCGTCGTCCAGCAAGGTGGGGCCTCCGGCAATTTCCCGTCCCCCCAGATCCAGCTGGCTTTCCACCCAGCGCCCCATCTGGGTTTCGCCGGCAGCGGTCGCCGTGGCGCTGCTGCTGGGAACTTCTGCCGTTTTGCTGCCGCAGGCCGTTAATCCCAGAGCCAGTGCCATGCACAAAGCGGTCCTTCTGTATCGTTTCATCCTGTGTACCCTCCTTTGTGGTATGCATCCAGTATAACGTCTTCGCCTTGAAATGTCCTTAAAAAGAAACCGAAGTTTTTCAAGGTTTCTTCAAGGTAAATCGTGTATAATAAAGGAAAGTTTTTGAAAATACAGGAGTATGGAATGCGGATTTTGATGATAGAAGATGATGCAGCCCTCTGCGAAGCGCTGCGGCCTGCCCTGGAAGCCGCCGCTTTTCGGGTGGATTTTGCACACAACGGCCCCGACGGATTGGCGCTGCTCACCAGCGGCGCCTATGATGTGTGTATCCTGGACCGGATGCTACAGGGACTCGACGGTCTCAGCCTGCTGCGTGCTGCACGCACCGGCGGCGTGGTAACGCCGGTTCTGATGTTGACCGCTCTTTCGGGGATCGGAGAACGGGTGGACGGTCTGGATGCTGGGGCCGATGATTATCTGGCCAAACCCTTTGACACAAGGGAACTGCTGGCCCGGCTGCGGGCGCTGACCCGCCGCCCCGGAACGGCGGTGGACCCTACGATGCGAAGCGGTGACCTGGCCCTCTCCCCCACCGAGTTGACGCTGACCGGCCCCAAGGGAACGGTCAGTCTGACCAAACGGGAATGCGATTTGCTGGAAGCCCTGCTGCGCAGTCCCGGCCATCTGCAATCGCGATCAGGTCTTCTGGCCCAGGTCTGGGGGCCTATGGCCGAGGTGGAAGACGCCAATCTGGACTGTTACATCCATTTTGTACGCCGCCGGTTGCAATCGGTGGGCAGTACTTCCCGGGTTGTGACGGTGCGCGGAAGCGGCTATAAGTTTGAGGTGTAAAGATGATTTCCAAATTGCGACGCCGCCTGACCCTTCTGATGACCGCTATGACGGCGCTGGTGTTGGCTGGTGCTTTGCTTGTGACCTGGCGGCTCTCGGAAGAGCAGTATCGGCGCAGTGCGGAACAGCTCTTTGAAAATAACTTCTCCTCTCTCTGCGACCGCCTGGCCGATGCGGATTCGGTGTCCGATGCCTGGCTGGCAGAACAGGAACAAGGTACAGAGTGTCTGTTATTTCTAAAGGATAATGGGGCTTCGCTTCATTATGAAGGAAGTCTTGCCAGTCGGACACCACGGGCGGAACTGGAAGCCCTGGTACTGGAAGCGGCGGGACAATTGTTGGACATGTCCCGGCGGGACAGTGCGGGGGCCGTCTTTCGTCAGGAAGCCCACGGCACCATGGCCGGTAATGCCTCCGACTCCTACTTTATGGCTCTGGCGCTGCTCCCCCGCGGAGAAACAGGTGCATACCTGATGGTGGCCTCCTTGCAGGACAAGAGTTTTTTGGCTCGGCATGAGGTGCTGTCCGCCCTGCAATATGCGGGACTTTGGGTTGTGGGCAGTGCCCTGTTGGCACTCATCTCCTTCTGGTTGACCGGAAAAGCCCTGGCCCCCACAGCCCTGGCCATGCGCCGGCAGAAGGAGTTCATCGCGGCGGCCAGCCATGAACTGCGCAGCCCCTTGGCGGTCATCAAAACCAGTTTGCAGGCTGTGGACGGGGACTTATCCCCGGAACGGCAAACGGTGCTTTTGCATAATTCTCAGAAAGAAGCGGACCGGATGAGCCGCCTCATCGATGATTTGCTGCTGTTGGCCAACGGCGATTTGGGGAATCTACCGGCCCACCTCGAGCCTTTGGCTCCCGACAATCTCTGTATCGAAATCTATGACCAGTTCTATCTGGTGGCGCGGGAGCAGGGACAAACTTTAACCCTCTCCTTGCCGCAGGAAATGGTACCGGCCATCCGGGCCGACGAAGAGCGCTTGCGGCAGTTGTTGGCCATCCTGCTGAACAATGCCATCGAGCATACTCCGGCCGAAACCTCCATCGAACTTGTGCTTCGGCCAAGTGGAAAAAATGGCACTGTGACGATTTCGGTGGTGGACCATGGTCCCGGCATTCCCGATGAGGCAAAACCGCATATCTTTGAACGGTTTTACCGGGCAGATGTGAGCCGTACCAACAAGCGAAATTTCGGCCTGGGGCTTTCGATGGCGAAGGAACTGGCCCGGTTGCACGGCGCCTCTCTTGTTGTCACGGATACGCCGGGAGGCGGTGCCACTTTTACCCTGGCCTTACCGAAAATACAAAAATGATAAAGGACCCGCTGGAGCGACGTTTGTTCTGTTGTTCCGTCGGGTCTTCTTGTTTTTTGTAGAAAAATTTCCTCCAAATCCTCTTTTTCGCCCTTTTTCGCGACAACTGGTTTTATACCATTATAAGTGCATGGGTACCAATTGCGACAACGGACTTTTTGAAATTACATACAGCCTGGCTTTATAGAAGGTTACATCCAAGAAAAATGTTTTATATAGGAAGAGCATTCAAGTCAAATTTGTGTAAAACGACAAAATGTTTGCAGATTGATCCACTTCCCAAAAATTCCAGGTTGAATTTATAAGGAAAATAAGGTATAATGACAACAATCATGAATTTTTTATGTCTGCAAGCTCAGTGCTGTCTAGTTCAGAAAATTCATGAATACCAAGTTCGCAGAAGTCCGTTTCCCTGCGACTTCTCTGCTGAACGCACCTTTGTATATAAAGTGTAGTCTAACTACATTTTATATAAATATTCGAGGAAAGGAGGACACTTCCCATGAACAAGATGAAGAAACTCTTCGCGGTGGTCGTCAGCGTTGTGATGGCTTGCGTTTTCGCAACCTGCGCTTTTGCTGATACCACTTCCGACGTCAAGGCTTACATGCTGGCGAAAGGCGTTACCGTTACCGGTACCCTGACCCAGGAGCAGGCCAAGTCCCTGGCCGCTAGTGCCGGCTCTCTGAAGAGCAATGCGGACGCTCTGTTCGTTTCCTCTCAGGGTTCCAGCCTGGCCACCGTTCAGGCCAATGCGGATACTGCTGCTAGCATCATCCGTGGCATGAAGGGCTTTGAGGACCTGAAGGTTACCGTCAGCGCTGTTGGCAGCAACCTGGTCCGCGTGACCGCCACCTCTGGCAACATGTATGCTGTCGGCGACGTGGTCGTTGGCACCGGTAGCACTGCTTCCAGCAGCGTTATCAAGGCCACTGGCGACAACAGCGCCGTTCTGATGGTCGTCTCCCTGATGACTGTCGTTGGCGTCATGGCTCTGGCCGTCCGTAAGCGCGAGGAGTAATCCCCGAGCCTAGATCGAAAGGGGGCTTCGGCTTCCTTTCGATTTTGCGTATTACCACGGTTTTTGCCGTTTTTAAATAGACTGATTCAACCGTTTTCGCGTTCTATGCGCCGAAAACGGTTGTCTACTCCAAGCGAAAATTATAGGATGCAGGAGGAATTGAACTTATGACCCATTCGTCGAGCAATCGCTCGTTCCTCCGCAAAAGTTGGGCCGCGTACATTGCTGTGCCCATTCTTTTTGCGGTGATCTCCATCGGTGCCTTGTTCCTATTGGGGAATGCTTTGCTCAGCCCCTATAAGGAAATGGTTGGTTGGTTCTTTTCCAAGTCAGAGGAAATTGAGACCAACCGTGACCTCTATTCACAGGCCATTGCCGATGCACAGAACGGAACTGCGGCGCAGAATAATACAGCGCAGACTATCGACAAACAGTCTATCACCTACCCCTACCCTGGCGACCGTTATGGTGAAATTTCCATCGAGGGTACCACGGTCAGCGCGCCTCTTTACTACGGTGACGATACCGCTACGCTGAATAAGGGTGTTGGTACTTTCAAAGATGATGTGGGCGTCGGCATTCCTGGCGAGGGCAAGACAATCCTCCTGGCGGGTCATAACAATACCTTCTTCAACGGTCTCCAGCAGGTTGAAGTGGGTGATATCGTTACCATCGAAACCCACTATGGCACATACACCTATGAAGTGACGGATATGGGCGTGAAGGACTATCAGGATGCTACCGCCTACGATTTTACCCGGACGGATGAAAATCTGATTATGTACACTTGCTATCCGTTTGATGCCCTGGGCTTCACCTCGGATCGTTACTTTGTCTATGCCAAATATGTCTCCGGGCCAGTCCTGGTTGACGGGGAGGGCTGATTCCAATGAGTAAAAAAACTGCAAAGGGAGCCTCCAATGTCTCTCAGATGATTCTTTCGTATCTGCTTTCCCTATTTTTGGTAGGCATTGCACTGGCAGTGGTTTTAATGATCACCTTGGGCCGCGCCGGGTATTATAAGAGTGCACTGCAGAAGAGCTCCTATGCCACGGCCGTGTACGAATCTCTGTGTGAAAACTACGAAAGTTACGGCGCTGCGGCTGGCTTCTCCCCGGATGTGATTACCAGTTTTATTTCTCCCGAACAGATTGAAGTCGATTTGGGTAAGGCCGTGGACGCCATGTATGCCGGGGACATTTCCATGCAGGAACACCCGGAGATCCATGAGGCAGCCATGACCACCATGAAGGAAGACGCAGCTTCCCGTGGCTACGAAGTGACTGCGGATGTGGAGAGCGCTCTGGAACTGGTGGCGGATGCCTGCCAGGCAGATTATGATAATTATGTCTGTGTACCGCTGGTCAGCCAGATGGCCGGTTTTATCGACAAAATGGAAGGGTATGCCCTCGTCGCTTTGATTGTATGCCTGCTGCTGGCACTGGTGTCCATCTTCTTTATCACCAAGCCACGCGGTTCTGCTCCTTTCAAGGTGCGGCTGTTGACTTTCAGCCTGCTTACATCGGCAATCGTATGTGCGATACTTACCTTTGCCGCGTATCCGATGCTGAACCTAGGAAATCTGAACATCTCCCCCACCTCTTTAAAATTGCTGGTTTGTAACTACATCCATGGGATGTTTACGTCTTTCGGTATTTTCTTGGGCATCTACGTTGTCATCTCTGCCGCGTTGATTGCTCTCGAAATCGCAGCACGCCGGAAGGCCAAACACCGCATGAGTAAAATGGAAGGAAAAGAAGTATGACGACGAATCAAACGATGCAAAATGCCGCCATGACAGATGATGATTATGATACCATCGACCTTCTGGAGGTATTACAGGTAGTGCGCCAGCACATTCTGGTGATTATTTTAGTCACAGTCATCGCAGCTGTCGCTGGATTTGGCGTTTCCCGATTTGTAATGGTCCCTCAGTATCAAGCTTCTGCCCTGATGATTGTCAATACCCGGCAGGATACGACCGCCAACGTCACCAGTGACCAGATTAATTCCGCCACAAAATTGGTTTCTACCTATAGTATCATTATTAAAAGCGATACAGTTTTGCAGCAGGTTATTAATAATCTGGGGCTTTCCCTAACCTATGATGAATTGAAAGAACGTGTAAATGTAACGGCTGTTGACGAAACTCAGGTCATGCAGATTACCGTTCAGAGCGATAATCCTGAGTGGGCACGGCAGGTTTGCGAGCAAATTACGGCGATTTCTCCGAATGTCATTTTGGAATCGGTAGAAGCAGGCTCGGTAAAGCTAATTTCGCAGGCATCTGTGACACCGGATCCAGTTTCCCCGAATGTTATGAAGAACACTGCTATCGCTGCACTGCTTGGTCTTGTTGTTAGTGTGGGTATTGTAGTCCTGCGGGAACTGCTGGATAACAAGATAAAGAGTGAAGACGATGTTCGTAAATACCTGGATCTGCCGGTTGTGGGTGTCATTCCGGATTACGATATGGGAGGTAAACAATAATGGCTAAGAATAAGCACTCCCACCGTAAATTGATGTTGGTGGGCCCTAATGCCCCATTCCAGTATGTGGAAGCTTACAAATCGTTACGCACTAACCTTTCCTTTTTGTCAGGCTCCACAGATAGCAAAGTCATTTTGATTACCTCTTCTGTTCCTGAAGAAGGTAAGAGCAATGTGGCCATTAACCTCTCTATGACTCTTGCGGAAGGAGGAAAACGCGTTCTTCTGATGGACTGTGATCTGCGTAAAGGTTCTCTTTCCCGCTATCTGAATGTAAAACGTTCGCATCCTGGTATTTCCAATGTGATTGCCGGTCAGTGCAATTTGGCCGAAGCAATGGCGTCTGTGGGAGGCGCCGAGTTTACGCTTCTTCCGGTCGGTCCGATTCCGCCGAACCCTGCTGAAATGCTGTCGACGGATAAGATGGCATCGTTGGTTAAAGCAGCCCGCGAAGCGTTCGATTATATCATTGTGGATACTCCCCCGGTTTCGGTGGTGACTGATGCTGCGGTTATGAGTCGTCTGGTGGATGGTGTGGTTCTGGTTGTTCGCCCCGGAGTTACAACGATTCAGGGCGCACAGCTCAGCAAAAAGAACTTGGATTCTGTCAATGCCCATATCCTTGGTGTGATTCTGAACGGTTACAATGCCAAGCATGCCGGTAAAAAGGATGGCTATTATTATTCTTACACCTACGATTACTATAAACATGAAGAAGAGGATGAGGATAAAGTATCATCCAAGAAGAAAAAAAACTGAGGAGTACGCTGAATGCAGTTGGTTGACTTACATTGTCATATTCTTCCAGGAATTGATGACGGAGCCAAAAATATAGAGATGTCTATGCAACTGCTGGAGCAGGAGCTGAACAGTAATGTCGCGGGAATTTGCTTTACACCGCACTTTTATTATGAACGCACAACGATTGAAGAGTTTATTGTGAATCGCCGCAAGGCTTTTTCGTCGATTGTGGAACCCATCAAGCAGAACAAAATTCAGCTTGCCCTCAAGACTGGCGCAGAAGTTTATTTCACACCGGCTCTCCCCTCTTTGGACCTTCGAAAATTGGCTTTTTATGGCACGGATTATATCCTTATAGAGCTCCCTACCAGCTTTCATCCGAGTGGGATTGAGGATGTGCTGTTTGAGGTGCAACAACAAGGTTTTACCCCCATTATTGCGCATGTTGAGAGGTATCCTTATGTAACTGAGAATCCTACGCTTCTGTATCATTGGGTTTCTGGTGGTGCTTTAGCGCAGATTAATGCCTCGGGGCTGATCCGAGGAGGGCATACGGCCAAATTGTTACAGAAGTATATTGATTGGAAGTTAGTGCATCTACTTTGTACAGATGCGCATCATCCGGAAAAGCGTCCCGCTCACTTGATGGATGGTTTTGAAAAACTCTCTCCTCGTGTGCAAAAAAGATTTCAGAAAAATTCTGTACGAGTGTTTCTCGGCAAAGATATTGAGCTAGAAGATCCTATACTGCCACGGTACCGTTTTGGACATTGGAATTAAAAAGCGCTTGGTTTGGATTTTATTCAAACCAAGCGTTTTCTGTAATCTTTCTAGGTGGGGAGGTGCGGACAAAAAGTTGGACTGGATACACTTAAAAGGGAGATTGAAAGATGTATTCAGAGGAACAATATTACAAAGCTCTCGAGGTTTATGAAGAGACGAAATCAGTAACAAAAACCATGACGATTTTAGGATATCCAGCACGTAGACAGACTTTGTATAACTGGATCAATCGTAAGCGAATTCTGCCGGAGGGAAAGTCTACTTTCCGAGGATATAACACAGCGGATCATCCCCGGCATCCCCCATTAGAACAAAAACTTCAGATACTTCATCGTTGCTTTGAGATGGGAGAAGATGTACAATCAGTATCAAATGAAGTAGGATATAGCACAGCGAGTATCTATGCCTGGCGGCGTAAATATATCCAGAAAGGTGCTGCTGCGTTAATGAATTCATCCAATGAGCGAAGTAGAGGAAAACTGACTGCAGGGGCACCTGCTCCTTCCAAGGAACTCGACGAATTAAAGGCAAAAGTCCAAGACATGCAACTGGAAATTGATATCCTCAAACAAACAATTGATGTACTAAAAAAAGACCCAGGCATCAACAAAACTCCGTTAAGCAACGGGGAGAAGGCAGTGATTGTTGATGCCTTAAAAACGAAATATCCACTGCCTGTATTGCTCAAAAAGCTTAAAATGGCCAAAAGCAGCTACTATTATCAAAAGAAGCGTTTGTGTTTTTCAGAAAAGCACAAGGACGATTGCCAGATTATTACGACCATCTTTCACAATAACAAGGAAAGATATGGATACCGCAGAATCAAAGCTGTTTTGAATCGCGAAGGTTACATTCTCTCCGAAAAGGTGATCCGCCGGATCATGCGTGAAAATAGGTTGCTTGTAAAAGGCAGAAGTGCAAGGAAATATTGTTCATACAAAGGAGAAATTAGTCCTGAGGTGCCAAATGTAATACAGCGGAATTTCAGGGCTGACAAACCGAATCAGAAGTGGCTGACCGACGTGACAGAGTTCTCTATACCTGCTGGAAAGGTATATCTCTCTCCTATTATCGATTGCTATGATGGAATGCCGGTAGCATGGAACATTAGCAGCAAACCAGATGCGCAATTGGTAAATACAATGCTTGACCGTGCAATCCTTTCTCTTCCACAGGATGCCCATCCAATTATTCATTCGGATCGAGGCTGCCATTACCGATGGCCCGGCTGGATCAAGAGA